>CACIKV010000006.1 GCA_902587325.1 uncultured Bacteroidota bacterium | reverse complement strand
AAAGTTAAAGATGTTGTTAGTAAAATGAATACTGGGGGAAAGTATGATACGAGAGCTTTTAAAAAATCAGTAGGATTAAATGGGGTTGGAACAAAAGCAGTTAATGCTCTTTCCTCTTTTTTTCAAGTTGAGTCATACAGAGATGGTTTAAATAAGACTGTTTCTTTTGAATATGGAGAGGTTATAAATGATGAGCCAGAATCTGAGTCATCTAAAAGAAAGGGTACAAAAGTAACGTTTAGTCCTGATTCTAAAATTTTTAAAAACTATAAATATCGAACTGAATATGTCACAAGAATGCTCAGTTATTATGTGTATTTAAATCCTGGTTTATCTATAGTTTTTAATGGTGAAAAGCTACAATCTAAAAATGGATTAAAAGATCTTATTGAAGACAATAATAATTCTGAGGATTTTCTTTATCCAGTGATTCATCTAAAAGGAAATGATATTGAACTAGCACTTACTCACAATAGAAAGCAATATAGTGAAGAATATTATTCTTTTGTTAATGGACAACACACAACACAAGGCGGAACACATCTTTCTGCATTGAGAGAAGCCATAGTTAAGACTGTTCGAGAATTTTACAAAAAACCCTATGATGCTTCTGATATAAGAAAATCTATATTATGCGCGATTAGTATTAAGGTTATGGAGCCTGTTTTTGAATCTCAAACTAAAACAAAACTAGGTTCAACTGAAATGGGTGGTGATTTTCCAACGGTAAGAACTTACATAAATGATTTTATTGGAAAAAATTTAGATAATTATCTCCATAGAAATCATAATGTTGCTGAAGAAATTCAAAAGAAGATAGTTCAAGCTGAAAGAGAGAGAAAGGAGCTTTCAGGAATCAGAAAACTTGCAAGAGAAAGAGCAAAAAAATCAAATTTACATAACAAAAAACTAAGAGATTGCAGAGTTCATCTAGGAGATATGAATAATGAATTAAGATTAGATTCAACCCTGTTTATTACTGAGGGTGATTCAGCTAGTGGTTCTATAACAAAATCTAGAAATGTAAATACTCAAGCTGTGTTTAGCTTGAGAGGAAAACCTTTAAATTCATATTCAATGACAAAAAAAATTGTTTATGAAAATGAAGAGTTTAATTTATTACAAGCAGCTCTAAATTTAGAAGAAGGAATTGAAAAATTAAGGTATAATAAGATTGTAATAGCAACTGATGCAGATGTAGATGGTATGCATATTAGACTTTTATTAATCACTTTTTTTCTTCAATTTTTTCCCGAATTAATTAAAGAAGGTCATTTATTTATTTTACAAACTCCTTTGTTCAGAGTAAGAAATAAAAAAGAAACAATATATTGTTATTCAGATCTTGAGAAACACAATGCTATTGAAAAATTGTCTCCCAAGCCTGAGATAACTCGATTCAAGGGTTTAGGTGAAATTTCTCCGAACGAATTTAAAAATTTCATAGGTGAAAATATGCGTTTAGATCCAATAATCATTAATAAAGACACCAGTATCGAAAAATTACTCTCTTTTTATATGGGTAAGAACACATCAGAAAGACAAAATTTTATAATTGATAACTTAAAAATAGATCTAGATAAAGCATAAATAAATGATTGAAAAAGAAGATTTAAATGAAGATTTAGGATCAGAAAGTCATACTGATGATAGTTTGATCCCTATTTCGGGAATGTATAAAGATTGGTTTATTGATTATGCTTCTTATGTTATACTAGAAAGAGCAGTTCCATCTGTTGAAGATGGTTTAAAGCCTGTTCAAAGAAGAATTCTTCACTCCATGAAAGATCTTGATGATGGAAGATTTAATAAAGTTGCAAATATTGTTGGACATACCATGCAATATCATCCACATGGAGATGCTAGTATTTCAGATGCAATTGTTCAAATAGGTCAAAAAGATTTATTGATTGATACTCAAGGTAACTGGGGTAATTTACTTACTGGAGATTCAGCAGCAGCCTCTAGATATATAGAAGCTAGATTATCTCAGTTTGCACTTGATGTAGTTTACAGTCCAAAAATTACTGAATGGCAATTATCATATGATGGTAGAAGAAAAGAGCCAGTTAATCTACCTTTAAAATTTCCTTTATTACTGGCGCAGGGTGCCGAGGGTATTGCGGTTGGATTGTCAACAAAAGTTTTGCCACATAATTTTATCGAATTAATTGATTCATCAATAAAATATTTGAGAGGAAGAAGGTTTGATATTTTTCCTGACTTCCCAACAGGTGGGGTAGTGGATATTACACAATATAACGACGGCAAAAGAGGTGGAAGAATTAAGGTTAGAGCAAAAATCGATCAATTAAATAAAAACACATTAGTTATTTCACAAATTCCCTACACTACAACAACATCATCGTTAATCGAGTCTATTTTGAAAGCCAATGATAAAGGAAAGATAAAAGTTAAAAAAATTGAAGATAATACCTCCTCTGAAGTTGAAATATTGATTCATTTACCATCAGGTGTATCACCTGATAAAACAATTGATGCACTATTTGCTTTTACTAATTGTGAGGTTTCAATTTCTCCACTAAGTTGTATTATTGACAATCATAAACCAATTTTTATAGGTGTTAGTGAGGTTTTAAAAAGATCTACAGATTTAACAAAAGAGCTGTTA
Source organism: uncultured Bacteroidota bacterium (assembly GCA_902587325.1). Taxonomy (GTDB): domain Bacteria; phylum Bacteroidota; class Bacteroidia; order Flavobacteriales; family Flavobacteriaceae; genus Eutrophosalina. Next base: position 77,395 of record CACIKV010000006.1, on the reverse strand, counting down.
GGTAAAGAGTTACAAGTTAGGCTTAATGAGTTAAATCAAATGTGGCACAATTCCACTTTGGAGAAAATTTTTATTGAAAAGAGAATATATAGAAGTATTGAGGATAAAGAAAGTTGGGATGCTGTTTTAAATGCAATTAATAAAGGTTTAGAACCTTTCATAAATGTACTTAAAAAAGAAATTAATGAAGATGATATAATCAGACTAACAGAAATAAAAATTAAAAGAATTTCAAAATACGATATAGATAAGGCAGACAAAAAAATTAACCAAATTGAAGAGGATATTAAAAGTGTTCAATTTAATATTAAAAACCTAAATGACTATTCTATCAAATATTTTAAAGATTTAAAATCTAAATATTCAAAAGGGAGAGAAAGGAAAACAGAAATTAGAATTTTTGATGACGTAGATGTTAAAAAAGTAGTTGTACGTAACTCTAAGTTGTACGTAAATAGATCAGAGGGTTTTGTTGGTACTGCTTTGAGAAAAGAGGAGTTTGTTGAAGAATGTTCTGATATAGATGATGTTATTGTTTTTACTGATGAAGGTAATATGGTTGTTAGTAAAATTGAAAGAAAAAAATTTGTTGCTAAGAATATCATTCATTTAGCTGTGTTTAGAAAAAAAGATTCAAGAACAGTCTACAATATGATTTATAAGGACGGTAAGTCTGGTACATCTTACATGAAAAGATTTAATGTAACAGGTGTTACTAGAGATAAACCTTACAATCTTACGTCTAAAAGTCCAAAAACAAAAGTTCTTTATTTTTCATCAAACTCAAATGGTGAAGCTGAAGTTGTAACTATTCAATTAAGACAATCAGGGTCTGTAAAAAAACTAAAATGGGATCTTGATTTTGGAGATTTATCTATTAAAGGTAGGTCTGTTAAGGGTAACATAGTGACAAAATATTCAATAAATAAGGTTTTGTTTAAAGAGAAAGGGCTTTCTACACTCAAACCAAGAAAAATTTGGTTTGATGATACTGTTTCTAGGATTAATGTTGAAAATAGAGGTGATCTTTTGGGCGAGTTTAAACCAGACGATGACTTACTTATAGTTAGTAGTTCAGGAATTTTAAAAATTCTTCCACCAGATCTAAGTATGCATTTTCCTGATGACATGATTATTTTAGAGAAAGCTGATAGATCAAGACCAATCAGTGTTGTATATTTTAATACAAAAAAGAACATTTATTTTATAAAAAGATTTGTTTTAGGATTATTAAAAGGTGAGCAAAAATACGTTGATGTTTCAAAAAATATTCAAGTAGAGTTAGTTTCTACTGATTGGAAACCAGTCATAGAACTAGTTATTAAAAATGGAAAAGTATTAAATAGAGACCAGATAAATGTATCTGATTTTATTAGTATAAAAGGAATTAAAGCTATTGGTAATCAGCTTAGCAAAAAACAACTTAAAGAAATTAATTTACTAGACCCAATTCCGTATGAACCTGAAATAAAAGAACTAAACGAAATTGAGGTTGTAGATGAGTCTTATGATGATCTTGATAATAATTCTACTGAAAATGGAGAATCACAAATAAGAATAGATTTTTAATTTATTTTATTTGCTCGTCCTCTAAAGAAAGTATCTTTATTCCCAACAATTGAAAATTCAAAATTATAACCCTTTTCATCTGTTGAAAGAATTTTCATACTTATTGCTTTTTTGTCCTCCATAGATTCAGGATTTTTTTTTGTTAAAATAAATTCACAGTCAGAGACCCATCTAACAAAAGATGTATCAATCTTGTTCTGAAAATACTCGATTTCTAAGCTATCATTTCTAATAAATTTTGAAATAACAAATTCATTATTGATTTTAGTTTTAAACTCAAATGAACCTTTTTTATATAAAGTACATTTTTTCTCTGGTAAACTGCAGTAAATTATTAAAATAGATGTGAAAAAATAAAATAGAATTTTAAGGACTGTTTTCATAGGTCTCAAATGAATTATCATCGTAAAATAAAATAATTTTACGTACTTTTTTAACACTTTTATTGTTTTTTAATTTATCAATAGTATTTATTTGATGTGAACTAGTGGGGGTACCATGTATTAACCAATCAATACTCAAATCATCAAATGCTGAAGTTAATTTCACAACAAAATCTAAACTCGGTTTATTTCTTCCGCTTAATATATGCGAGATACTAGATTTTTGTACATTAATTTTTTTTGATAAATCAGAAGCTGAAATATTCTTATTTTTCATTATTTCAACTATTCTTGATGTTAATTCATTCATGTTTACATTTGTAAATATAAGTAAATATATTTATCAAAAAAAGTAGTATATAGAAGAAATAATATACTAAAAATTTAAAATATTTATTTAGATTATTAATTATAAATACCTAATAAACAATATTTTAAGAAATAAATGTATAATATTGTATATTTTTCACCCTTAAAACAATTCAAATTGGTATATTATTGTAAACACTAATAATTTTATTTATTAATAATTTATTAAGCATATTTGTGTATTTATAATAATATTTTGCAAGTAAAATAAAAATAACTAGTGATTATTCAGTATATTTGCAAATTCATTGATAATACTGTAATATGAAATTTAAATTAGATGATGTTGATCATAAAATACTAGATCTATTAATTGACAACTCAAGAATACCCTTCACTGATATAGCAAAGAAACTTTTAATTTCTGCTGGAACCGTTCATGTAAGAGTTAAGAAAATGGAGGACGCCGGAATTATTAAGGGTTCATCTCTTGCTCTTGACTACAAGAAATTAGGTTATACTTTTATTGCTTACATCGGTATTTTTCTCGAGAAAACTCACTTAACAAATTTAGTTTTAGAAAAACTCGATAGCATACCCTTTGTTACAGTTGCACACATTACTACTGGTAGGTTTAATATTTTTTGTAAAGTTAGATCTCGAAACACTAATCATGCTAAAGAAATTATTTTTATGATTGATGATATTGATGGTGTTTCCAGAACTGAAACTATGATTTCTTTGGAAGAAAGTATAAATGACAAAAAAAGATTGATGCATAAGATATTTAACGAAATCAAATAGCTTAAATGAGAAAACTTACTAAAAAAGAGAGATTCTCAGAAAAGGTTCTCTCTAAATTCAATATTTACAATAGTATTTTTTCTACTCTACCATACGAAAGTATCTCTGATACAGGTCAACTTTTACCATTATTTAATGAAGTTTGTAATAATGGATATAAACAAAAAAAAGATCCAAAATATATAGTAGAATCTTTTTTTAGTAAATATTGTAATGATTATTCTGAAAAGGAAAAAATAAGCTTATTATTTAAATTTATTCAATATGTTGAACGTCAAGTGGTTTTGTTTGATGCAATTGAAGATGCTGCTTTCAGTGAAATTAATAATATGGATGGTGTTGGAACCTTGAGAAATTTGAAAGAACTTGTTGAAACTTCCAATAAAAAAAATGAATTAAAAAAATATTTAAATAGGTTTAAAGTAAGACCCGTTTTAACTGCTCATCCCACTCAGTTTTATCCAGGATCTGTTCTCGGTATAATAACTGATTTATCAGCAGCTGTTAAAGAAAATAATCATGTTGAAATTAAAAATCTATTGTCTCAGTTAGGTAAAACACCATTTTTTAAAAACAAGAAGCCAACTCCATATGATGAAGCAGTTAGCCTGTCTTGGTATTTAGAGAATGTTTTTTACAGCTCAATTGGAAATATTTTTAAATACATAAAGACTAATATTTTTGAAAATGATTTTCAACATTACGATTTATTGTCTTTAGGTTTCTGGCCTGGTGGTGACAGGGATGGTAATCCATTTGTTACTACTGAAATTACTATTAAAACTGCTCAAAAGCTTAGAAGTGATATCATTAAAAATTATTATAGAGATATAAGAAAACTTCGTAGAAGATTAACATTTAAAAAGATTGAGGATATCATCGTTAAAATTGAAAATGACTTATACTTAAGTATTTTCGAAACAGACAAAAAGCCAAGAATAAGTCTTTCAAAGCTTATTGAAAAGTTAGAATTTATTAGAAAAACTGTTGTTGAGGAACATAAATCTCTTTTTGTAGACAAGTTGGATGAGTTAATTGATAAAATAAAAATTTTTGGATATCATTTTGCAACATTAGACATTAGACAAGATTCTAGAATTCATAGTAAAGTTTTTGAACTAATTTTTAAAAAGGCTTTTAGCAAAGATTTCCCTGATAATTATTCTAAGTTATCTAGATCTGGAAAAATTAAAATTTTATCAAAACTTAAGAATAAGAAGATTAATAAAATAAAGTTTGAAGATAATTTAGTAAAGTCTACTATTGAATCAATTGGTGCAATGAAAATAATTCAATCATCAAATGGCTTTAAAGGTTGTCATAGATATATAATTAGTAATAATCAAACAGCTGTTAATATATTAGAAGTTTTTACAATGTTTAAGCTATGTGATTGGGAAAATCCAACGGTAGATATAGTTCCACTTTTTGAAACAATAAATGATTTAGATGTTTGTTCTAATGTAATGGATGTAGTTTACAACAATAAAGATTATAGAAATCATTTAATGAAAAGAAATAATACTCAAGTTATAATGCTTGGTTTTAGCGACGGAACAAAGGATGGTGGTTATTTAACAGCTAATTGGAGTATTTTGAAAGCTAAAGAGGTTTTAACTAAGCTATCGAGAAAATACGGTATAAAAGTTATATTTTTCGATGGCAGAGGAGGACCACCTGCTCGTGGTGGTGGAAATACACATCAATTTTACAGTGCATTAGGAAATTTAGTTGAATCAGACGTTATTCAAATTACTGTTCAGGGTCAAACAATCAGTTCAAATTTTGGCACACCCGATTCTTGTCAATATAACCTAGAACAGCTTATTAGTTCTGGCGTAAAAAACAGAACAGTTGAAAGTAAATTAGTATTTTCTCAAAAAAACAGAAAAACTTTAGATAAATTATCTTCATTGAGCTTTGATGCTTATAATAAATTTAAAGACCATCCAAAATTTGTTCCTTATCTTGAAAAAATGAGTACCATTAAATATTATGCAAAAACAAATATTGGAAGTAGACCATCGAAAAGAACTGATAGTTCATCAGAATTTAACTTTGAAAGCCTGAGAGCTATTCCATTCGTTGGTAGCTGGAGTCAATTGAAGCAAAATGTTCCAGGATTTTATGGATTAGGGACTGCATTAAATTATTTTTATAGTAATAAGAAATTTCGTGAGGCTAAATTACTTTATAAAGAAGTTCCTTTTTTTAGAGCTTTAGTATCAAATAGCATGATGAGTTTAACAAAATCTTTTTTTCAGTTAACAGCATACATGAGCAATGACGAAGAGTTTGGTGATTTTTGGGATTTGATTTTTGAAGAATATAAATTAACAAAAAAGATGCTACTCAAAGTCTCAGATTTTAAAGAGCTTATGCAGAATGAACCTGCTAATAAACTTTCAATACAAACTCGCGAAAATATTGTTTTACCATTAATTACTATTCAACAATATGCGCTTCAAAATATAAAGGAAATCGAAAAAAATAAATCCAATAATAGGATTGAAATATTTGAGAGAATGATTACTAGATCTTTATTTGGCAATATTAATGCAAGCAGAAACTCAGCTTAATTGTTTTGATAGTATTTTATTGCTTCAGTAATTTTTTCCCTACTTACGTTTACATCCGTTTTAAAGCTACCCACTTCATTTAGTAAAACAAAGTTTATCTCATTTTTATAATTTTTTTTATCAAATTCCATTAATCTAAATAATTCATCAATTTCTAAATCAGTTGTTTTAATTTTTTTGAAGAAAAGACCGAGATGTTTGTTGCACTCATTGACAGTTTTTTTTGGAAAATTGAGGACAATATGAGATAAATACAATTCAATTATCATCCCAGCTGCTATTGCTTCACCGTGTAATAATTTATCTTTTTTCTTCATTTTTAGAGATTCATAAGCATGACCTATTGTATGCCCAAAGTTTAATGATTTTCTTAAATTCGATTCTTCTCTATCTCTTAAAACAATATTATTTTTAACATTAATTGAATTATAAATGATTTCATGATTATAAATTATTTTTGGGTCACTAAGTAGTTTAACAAATAATTTTCCTGAGATTAGACTATGTTTAAATATCTCAGCATATCCGCTTTTAAGATTTTTCTCATCAAGAGTTTCTAAATATTTTTTATCAATTATTACAAGTTTTGGGTCGGTAAATGTTCCAATATTATTTTTAAGTTGATTAAAATTAACCCCTGTTTTACTTCCAATTGATGCATCAATTATTGATAAAAGTGTTGTAGGAATATTGACAAAATCAATACCCCTCTTATAAGTACTCGCAATGAATCCGCCCATATCAGTTATTACTCCTCCTCCTAAATTAATCAAAAGCGATTTTCTATCGGCATTATTATTGTTTAAAAAACTCCAAACATAATTACATGTGGATAAATTTTTATTCTCCTCTCCAGATTTAATTTTAATAACAGAAAATTTTTGATTTAGTTTTGATAGTAGAATATTTAAACATTTAACTTCGGTATTCTCATCGACCAAAACAAAAACATTAGAATATTTTAATTTATAAATTAATTCTAGAAGTTTTAAATATCCATCATTGTTAAAAAAAATACTATAATTGCTTGAAACTATTTCCTTCAAAATTGGTAAATTTTCATCAAAGATATTTTAAAAACAACATATATTAGAAAAATATGAGTAAGAATATTTTTAATGATACAGAAATTGCTTATAAATTAAAATCTAAAATTAATTTATACAATGCAAAATTTTTATTTCTTATAATTACTAAAAAATTCATTGTTTCAATTTTAACAAAAATAACTCTATTTTCTTTAAAATTTAATATTCCAATTAAATGGATTTTAAGGCGAACAATATACAATCATTTTTGTGGGGGTACCAATCTAGATGAATGTACTAAAATAATTAACAATATGAGAAAAATGGGAGTTTTCTCAATACTAGATTTTTCGGTTGAAGCATTAGAAAGTGAAGATGACTTTGATTTGGCTTTAAAAAAGAAGATTGAGATAATTAATCTTACAAAAGACAATGATTCAATTCCCTTTTCAGTATTTAAACCAACAAGTTTTGGCAGATATGATTTGTTTAAAAAAGTTTCATCAAACATTATCCTAAATAATCATGAGAAAGACGAGTGGATGAATGTCAGAAAAAGATTTTCTAAAATATGTAGACATGCTAAAGAATCAAATATGAAAATTTTAATTGACGCTGAGGAATATGAAGTTCAAAAATCAATTGATGACTTAGCTCTAGAAATGATGAAAAATTTTAATACTAAATCTACTGTAGTATACAATACAATTCAGCTTTACAGGTTTGATAGAATATCTTACATAGAATCTTTACTGACGAAATTTAAAAAAGCTAGATTTAAATTTGGTTTTAAGCTCGTCAGAGGAGCTTATTTAGAGAAGGAACGAGAATTGGCTATATTAAATGGTTATAAATCTCCGATTTGTGCCTCAAAAAAAGAAACAGATAAGAATTTTAATGATTGTATTAGCCTTGTATTTAAAAATAAGACTCGAGTAGACTTATTTATTGCTAGTCATAATGAAGAATCTAATCTAGTTGTAATTGAAAAAATAAAAAAATACTCATTAAACAATGATGATTCCGGAATCTGGTTTGGTCAGCTGTATGGAATGGGAGATAATATTTCATATAATTTGGCCAAAAACGGATTTAATGTAGCTAAGATTCTTCCTTTCGGTCCAGTTGAAAACTTGATGCCATATTTAATTAGAAGAGCTCAAGAGAACTCTTCGTTAGAGGGTCAATCCAACAGAGAACTTGTATTGATTAACAGAGAATTATTCCGTAGAAATTAAGTTTGAAAAAAAAACCTTATTTGTACAGTTTTTGACTGTAAATCGATATTTATTTCTTTTTATTAAATGGTAAATATTACAACTGTCTACATTCAAAATACTTTTTGAAAAGTTAATATCGACGTCCTCAAGAATATTTTTTTTTATCTGATCTGTAAAAGTACTATCATAAAGCCAGGATTTCTTTTTGATATCAGCAATAACTCTTTTTGATGGCAAGTAATTAAATTCAGTTTTTTTTTGTGATGTTATAAAGTAAACAATAAACAAACCTATGAATAATCCAAACAGATAGTATGTAACCCTTTTTTTAAAAGTCATAATTTGATAAAGATAATTTTCTTTTATTTTTTGATACAGATTTTATTTTAATTAATGTGTGATTTTTATCAAATATATTTTTGAATTTATTAGACCATTCGACAAATACCCAATTAGGTAAATCTAAAATTTCTAAAAAACCTAATTCATTTAAATCTGAAATATTTTTAACCCTGTACAAATCTGCATGAAATATATCTCCATATTTACAATCATAAATATTTAAAATAGGGTAGGAAGGGCTTGAAACATTATTATTTGATCCTAAATCTCTGCATATTTGTTTAATCAATGTAGTTTTTCCAGATCCTAAGCCTCCCTCAAACAAAATCAATTTAGATTTACAATTGTTAATTATGAATTTACTTGCATAATCAATAGTGTCCAGCTTGTAAGTAATATCCAATTTAAAAATATTTATTACAAAGGAAAGATTTTCCTCATATATAATAAATTTTTTTTTTTATATTTTTGCCAAGATGAAATTAAAAGCCCAAGAAGTCGCAGATCTTGTTGGTGGTATTGTTGATGGTGATAAAAAATCTACAATCACAAAACTTTCAAAAATTGAAAATGGTGAAAGCAAATCATTATCCTTTTTAGGAAATCCTAAATACAATGAATATGTATACAAATCAAAGGCGTCAATTATCATTGTTGATAAAGGGTTTAAGCTAAAACACCCAATCAAATCAACTCTTATAAGAGTCGATAATCCAAAAATTGCATTTTCTGTTTTGTTAGATCATTTTAATGGTGAAAATCTTTCAAAAAATGGAATTGATTCGAGCTCTTCTCTAGATTCATCTGTTAAATATGGATCAACTTTATATCTTGGTAAATTTTCAATTGTTGAAAAGGATGTTAAAATTGGTGAAAATGTCAAAATTCATCCCCAAGTATATGTAGGTGAAAGTGTTGAAATTGGCGACAATTGTATAATATATCCTGGTGTAAAAATATACAGAAATACTAAAATTGGTAAAAATTGTATTATTCATTCTAGCTCAGTAATCGGTTCTGATGGTTTTGGTTTTAATTTTGATTCAAAAGGAAACACTCTAAAAGTTAATCATAATGGTAATGTCATAATTGAAGATGATGTTGAGATAGGAGCAAACTGTACTGTTGATAGAGCTACTTTAGGTTCAACATTGATTAAATCTGGTGCTAAACTTGATAATTTGGTTCAAATCGCGCACAATGTTATAATAGGTAAAAATACTTGCCTAGCTGCTCAAGTTGGAGTAGCAGGATCAACTATAATTGGTGACAATTGTTTAATTGGAGGTCAAGCTGGAATCGCTGGTCATTTAAAAATCGGAGACCGAGTTCAAATGCAGGCTAAATCTGGTGTTTTAAAAAATATTAAGTCTGACTCAGTTATTATGGGTTATCCTGCTATTAATTATATGGATTATAATAAGTCCTATGTGCATTTTAAAAATTTACCATCTGTTATGAAATTCATTTATAAATTAATGAAAAAAGATGTCAAATAAACAAACAACCATAAAAAAACAAACTACTTTAGAAGGAGTAGGGATTCACACAGGAAATGAGGTTAAGTTAACCTTTAAACCTGCTCCTGCTGATTTCGGATATGTTTTTAAAAGAATAGACATGACGAATCAACCTGAGATCGAAGCTCTCTCAAAATATGTTATTGATACTCAAAGAGGAACTACTCTTGAAAAAGATGGTGTAAAACTTAAGACTATTGAACATGTTCTTGCTGCTTTAGTTGGTTTGGAAATTGATAATGTAATTATTGAAATTAATAGTGAGGAACCACCAATTTTAGATGGATCATCAAAATATTTTGTTGAAGCACTTGAATCTGCAGGAATTAAGTTTCTTAATAAAATCAGATCAGAATATATTGTAAAGGAAGTAATCTCATATGTTGATACAAAAACTGGAAGTGAAATAACTGTAATACCATCTGATAATTATCAAATAACAACAATGGTTGATTATGATACTAAAATTTTAGGGACACAAAATGCAACTTTAAATAATCTCAAAGAGTTTAAAGAAAATTTTTCAAATGCTAGAACTTTTAGTTTTTTACATGAGATTGAAATGCTATTAGAAAACAATCTCATTAAAGGAGGTGACCTAAATAATGCAATTGTTTATGTTGATAAAAAAATTTCTGACGAAACTATGGATAAGCTAAAAAAAGCATTTAAAAAGGATAAAATTTCAGTTAAACCAAATGGTATTTTAGATAATTTAAATTTACATTACCAAAATGAAGCTGCTCGTCATAAGCTTTTAGATGTTATGGGTGACTTAGCCTTAATTGGTAAGAGAATCAGAGGTAAGGTTATTGCTAAAAAACCTGGACATAAGACTAACACAACTTTTGCAAAAAAAATAAGTTCTATAATTGAGATTCAAGATTCATTAAAAAAGCAAAAAGATATTTATGACAAAAAAGCTATTATGGATGCCGATGACATTATGAATATCCTTCCTCACAGACCACCATTTTTATTTGTTGATAAAATTCTTGAGATTAGTGATACATCAATTACAGGTTTAAAATATGTTTCACCGGATGAGACATATTTTAAAGGTCATTTTCCAGGAAGGCCTGTGATGCCCGGTGTTCTTCAAATTGAAGCAATGGCTCAGGTTGGTGGCGTCTTAGTTTTAAGTACATTTCCTGACCCTGAAAATTATCTTACTTTTTTTGCAAGAATAGAAAATGCAAAATTTAAAAGAACTGTAGTGCCTGGTGATGTATTAATCTTTAAATTAGAGCTTTTATCGCCTATTAGAAGAGGTATTAGTCATATGATAGCTAGAGCATACGTAAATGGTGAATTAACAACTGAAGCTGAAATGAAAGCTAAAATTGTAGAAAAATAGTTATGAATCAACCACTGTCTTATGTTCATCCTGATGCTAAAATTGCAAAAACTGTTGTAATTGAGCCATTTACAACTATTGATAAAAATGTTGTAATAGGTGAAGGAACATGGATTGGATCCAATGTTACAATCCTTGAAGGAGCGAGAATTGGAAAAAATTGTTCAGTTTATCCAGGCGCAGTTATTTCTGGTGTTCCTCAAGATTTGAAATTTGATGGAGAAATAACAACTGTAGAAATAGGAGATAATACTGTTGTAAGAGAATGCGTAACTATCAACAGAGGAACCGCCGATAGAAATAAAACAGTTGTTGGAAAAAATTGTTTAATAATGGCATATTCTCACATTGCGCACGATTGCTTGTTGGGTGATTATTGTATTTTTTCAAATAATTCAACTCTTGCAGGTCATGTTACTGTTGGTGACCATGTAACTTTGGCTGGAATGGTTGCTGTACATCAGTTTTGTAAAATTGGTAGGCATTCTTTTATCGCTGGAGGCTCTTTAGTTAGAAAAGATATTCCACCATATGTTAAAGCTGCTCGTGAGCCACTTTCTTTTGTTGGTATTAACTCTGTTGGACTTAGAAGAAGAGGTTTTGATACAAATACAATTAAATCAATACAAAATATTTACAGAATACTTTTTCAAAAGAAACATAATAATACTCAGGCAATTAGTATAATCGAAGCTGAGTTAGAAGCAACAAAAGAAAGAGATGAAATTTTATCATTTATACAAAATTCACAGAGAGGAATAATGAAGGGTTATTTTCAAAATTAAATTATGATTTCTACATCTGATATAAGGAAAGGATTATGTATTAAGTATTCAAATGATATTTACAAAATTATTGAATTTTTACATGTTAAACCTGGCAAGGGCCCTGCATTTGTTAGAACAAAATTAAAAAGTGTAAGTTCAGGTAAAGTTATTGATAATACTTTTACTGCAGGCCATAAAATTGATGATGTTAGAGTTGAGAACAGAAAATATCAGTATTTATACAACGATGGTGAAACTTTTCATTTCATGAATACAGAAGATTTTAATCAAATTGAAGTTAATGAATCAATTATTGAAGGAAGAAAATTTTTAAAAGAAGGTACTATCGTAACAATTATTATCAACACTGAGAACTCTGATATTTTATCTGTTGAAATTCCTCAAAGTGTTGTTTTAGAGATTATATCTTCTGATCCTGGTGTAAAAGGTAATACAGCAACTAACGCAACAAAAATTGCTGTTTTGGAAACAGGCGTTGAGATTAATGTTCCTCTATTCATCGACGAGGGAGATAAGGTCAAAGTTGATACTGAGAAAGGAAATTATTTAGAAAGAATTAAAGATTAAGATGAGTATTTTAGTAAATAAAAATTCAACAATAATTGTTCAAGGTTTTACTGGGTCAGAAGGCACCTTTCATTCTGAGCAAATGATTAATTACGGTTCAAATATTGTTGGTGGAGTGACACCTGGAAAGGGAGGTGGATTTCATCTTGGAAAACCAATTTTTAATACAGTCGTTGATGCTGTTTTATCAACTAAAGCAAATACATCAATTATTTTTGTTCCTGCTGCATTTGCTGCTGATGCAATTATTGAAGCTGCTGATGCTGGAATAAAAGTAATTGTTGCAATAACAGAGGGTATTCCTGTTTCTGATATGACAAAAGTTTACCACTACATAAAAAAATATGATTGTAAACTTGTTGGACCAAATTGCCCCGGAATTATTACACCTGAAGAAGCCAAAGTTGGAATTATGCCAGGTTTTGTTTTTAAAAAAGGAAATGTTGGTTTAGTATCTAAATCAGGAACTTTGACATATGAAGCTGCTGATCAAATATCTAAATCTGGATATGGTATTTCTACAGCAATTGGTATAGGAGGGGATCCAATTATCGGCACTACCGTCAAAGAAGCTATTCAAATGTTTTTTGAAGATCCTGATACCGATTGTGTTGTAATGATTGGTGAAATTGGTGGTCAATTAGAAGCTGATGCCGCAGAGTGGATTAGGAATTCTAAAATAAAAAAGCCAGTTATTGGTTTTATTGCTGGTGAAACAGCCCCTAAAGGAAGAACAATGGGACATGCTGGAGCAATTGTTGGTGGTAAAGATGATACTGCTGAAGCTAAAAAGAAAATATTAATAGAGTCTGGTGTTAATGTTGTTGATTCTCCTGCTAATATTGGATTAGAAGTTAAAAAAATATTAAACTAACCTATAATGAAATTACTCGAGAATAAAAACATATTAATAACTGGTGGAAGCAGGGGAATTGGTAAGGGTATAGTTTATAAACTTGTTGAAAATGGAGCTAATGTTGCATTTACATATTCATCATCATCATCCGTCTCTAAAGAAATTGTAAATGATTTAGCATCAGAAAAGAATAATATTAAGGCTTATAAAAGCGATGCTTCAGTTTTTGAAGAATGTGAAGTTTTGATTAAAAATGTAATTTCTGATTTTGGTGACATTGATGTTTTAATAAATAATGCTGGAATAACAAAGGATAATTTGTTGATGAGGATGAGTGAAAATGATTTTGATTCTGTAATTGAAATAAATCTCAAGTCTGTTTTCAATATGACAAAGGCTGTTCAAAAAATCTTTCTTAAAAAAAGATCAGGAAGCATAATTAATATGAGTTCTGTTGTTGGAATTAAAGGAAATGCGGGTCAGTCAAACTATGCTGCATCAAAGGCAGGTATTATTGGATTTTCAAAATCTACTGCAATTGAATTAGGATCTAGAAATATTAGATGCAATGTAATTGCACCCGGTTTTATCAAAACAGAAATGACTGACAACTTGTCTGCATCAGTAATTGAATCTTGGAATAGTACAATTCCTCTGAAAAGACCTGGTGAAACACATGATGTTGCTAATTTATGTTTGTTTCTGGCATCAGATTTGTCATCATATATTACTGGACAAGTCATCAATGTTGATGGCGGTCTTTTAACTTAATTAAAAAATTACAATGGAAAAATTACAAAAACTTGGACTTCCTATTTTAGTTGGAGGCCTATTATTATTTATCTTTCTTGCGAAAACCTTTGTTAATATTGGATACGGTGAAGCAGGTGTTTTATTTAAAACCTTTGGAAATGGGGTTGTAACTGACGAACCGCCTTTAGGCGAAGGTCTAAATATTGTTATGCCTTGGAACAAGGTCTTCGTATATAATGTTAAACAACAAGAAGTTTTTGAAAGTAAAATGCAAGTTTTATCTTCAAATGGTCTTGATATATCGCTTGATATTTCCGTCTTGTATCAACCAAACATCGCTGAATTAGGTTTGCTTCATCAAACTAAAGGTTCAAATTATCTAAATGTTGTGATTATCCCCTCTCTAAGAGCCGTTGCAAGAAGTGTTGTTGGTCAATACACACCCGAACAGCTTTATTCAACAAAAAGAGATGCTATTCAAAACGAAATTTTTGAGCAATTAGTTGAGGATGTTGAACAACAACATGTTCAGATAAACTCTGTGCTTGTTAGGGATGTAACTCTTCCTGCAAATATTAAAGCTGCTATTGAAAGAAAGTTAACTCAGGAGCAAGAAGCTTTGGAATATGTTTTTAGACTAGAAAAAGCTAGACAAGAGGCTGAAAAATTAAGAATTGATGCTGAAGGTAAAGCCAATGCTAATAGAATTTTAAATAGTTCTTTAACATCTAATATACTTAGAGACAAAGGGATAGAAGCTACAATGCAGTTATCTGAATCACCAAATACAAAAACAGTAATAATAGGTTCTGGCGGTGATGGATTACCAATTATTTTAGGAAATCAATAATAAATTTTTTTTTAAATTAAAAAAATTAGATATTTGTAAATAAATGAGAAAACTTATACATAATCATCATTCATTATTTTTAATACTCAAGCGAGATATGTAATGATTATGTGTTTAATTATAACAAACCCGTTTGAGAAATCAAGCGGGTTTTTTTATTTAATAAAATGAAAAAAATAAAATTAGCAATTCAAAAATCTGGAAGATTAAATAAAGAATCAATTTCTCTTCTGGAAAAATCTGGAATAAAATTTGAAAATTTCAAAGATCAATTAAAGGTAAATTGTGAAAACTTCCCCTTGAATATTTACTTTTTAAGAAATAGTGATATACCTAGATATTTGTCAGATGGTGTAGTTGATATTGCTATTATTGGACAAAATTTAATTTATGAAAGCGAATTAAATGTAAATGAATTGATGCCACTTAATTTTTCAAAATGCAGAGTATCTATAGCAGTTCCCGAAAAAATGAAATTTGAAAAAATAAGTGACTTAAATAAAATGAAAATTGCAACTTCATATCCAAATACTCTAAATAAATTTTTAAGTAAAAATAATCTTGATTGTGAAATTCATAAAATTAATGGTAGTGTGGAAATAGCTCCAAACATAGGATTGTCCGATGCAATATGTGATATAGTTTCAACAGGAAATACTCTTTATAAAAATAATTTAAGGGAGATTCTAACAATATCTAATTCAGAAGCTGTCTTATGTAATTCAGATTCATTTGATCAATCAAAAAAACAAACACTTGACAAATTAATTTTTAGATTCAATTCTGTATTGAGAGCAAAACGATCAAAATACATTTTAATGAATGTTCCAAATGATAAAATAAAAACTGTTTCAAAACTTTTACCTGTCTTAAAAAGTCCAACTATTCTTCCATTGGAAATGAAAGGCTGGTCTTCTTTACATACTGTAATCGATGATGATAAGTTTTGGGAATCAATTGATATAATCAAAGATGCAGGTGCTGAAGATATTTTAGTTTGTCCAATTGAAAAAATGGTATTATAATGAATATAATAACTAATCCGAAAAGATCTATTTGGTGTTCTTTAACAGAGAGACCTTATGTTGATAACAAATCGGTTCACACTGTTGTTAAGGAAGTATTTGAAAATGTAAAGAATTATGGTGACAAGTCGTTGATAGAATACACAAAAAAATTTGATAATATTGAACTAGCAACTATAAAAGTAGAGGCAAAATCTATTACCAATTCTGAATTTATAATTTCACACAAGCTAAAAGATTCAATAGATTTAGCTTTCAAAAATATTTATAAATTTCATAAATCTCAAATTCAAAAAAAAGAGATAGTTAAAATTAATGAGGGTATAAACTGTTGGCAAGAAAAGAGACCAATTGAGAGAGTTGGATTTTATATTCCTGGTGGAACAGCTCCACTTTTTTCAACAGTATTAATGTTAGGAATACCTTCTTTAATTGCAAATTGTCCAGATAGAATATTATGTACTCCACCAGATAAAAACGGTGAAATTCCTGTTGAAATATTATATGTGTGTAAAATTTGTAAAATAAAAAATATTTTTAAAGTTGGAGGATCACAAGCTATAGCAGCAATGACATTAGGAACGAAGACCATACCAATGGTTAATAAAATATTTGGACCCGGCAATCAATATGTAACAATTGCTAAAAAATATTCAATGAATTTTGGAGTTTCAATTGATATGCCAGCAGGGCCAAGTGAATTACTAGTTTTAGCAGATGAATCTGCAAATCCTAAGTTTGTAGCATCTGATTTGTTATCACAGGCTGAACACGGTTGTGATAGCCAAGTTATATTAGTTAGTAATTCAAAAAAAATAATTAATGATATTAACAATGAAATTGATATTCAAAAGAAAAAACTTGAACGAATTAATATAATTAATGAATCATTAAAAAATTCAAAGTCTGTTTTTTTTAATTTAATTGATGATGCTTTAGATTTTATAAATGACTATGCGCCTGAGCATTATATAATTAATGTTAAAAATGAAGATTATTGTATTTCTAAGCTTGTAAATGCAGGATCTGTCTTTTTAGGCAATTATACTCCAGAAAGTGCAGGTGATTATGCTTCTGGTACAAACCACACACTACCAACAAATGGTTATGCTAAACAATATAGTGGAGTAAATACAGACAGTTTTTTGAAAACAATAACTTTTCAAAAAATTACAAAATTTGGATTAAAATCAATTTCAAGCGCCGTTGAAACTATGGCAGAACATGAAGGTTTAGATGCTCACAAAAATGCTGTATCCATAAGAATAAATAGTAATGAGAGCTAAAAAATTAATTAGAAAAAATATTTTGGATTTGATTCCATATTCATCGGCGAGAGACGATTTTAAGTCTGATAAAAATTTTATCTATCTTGATGCAAATGAAAGTTCTTACGGAAATGATTTAAATAGATATCCTGATAACAGACATTTAAAGTTGATTCAATTAATTTGTTCTTATAAATTTGTAAATAATGATAATCTCGTTTTGTGCAATGGAACTGATGAATTAATTGATCTTGTAATTAGGATTTTTTGTAAACCAGGAATTGATAAGATTATAACATTAAATCCAACATATGGAATGTATGATGTATCAGCCAAAATAAATGATGTTGAAAATATTACCATTAATTTAGATAGTAAGTTTCAAATAGATACATCAAAAGTTATTTCTAAGTTTGACTCTAATACAAAAATTATTTTTATAACCAATCCAAACAATCCAACAGGAAACATATTTGATGAAAAGTCAATAATAAAGATTATTGAATCTTTTCAAGGAATTGTTTTTATTGATGAAGCATACGTAGATTATTCTAAAAAATCTTTTTTGAAAAAAATAAATAAATATGATAATTTAATTATTAGTCAAACTTTTTCAAAAGCATTAGGTTTAGCTGGAATTAGATTAGGTATTGGTTATTCAAATAAGGCTATTATTGATTATATAAAAAAAGTAAAGCCACCATATAATATTAATTCATTAACTGAAAAAAAAGCAATTAATTCAATATCTAAATATTACGTTAATTCAAACCAAGTAAATGAAACGATTGTTGAAAGAATTAATCTTTCAGAAAAATTAATTAAAATTAATTCTGTTAAAAAAGTTTTTCCATCAAATTCAAATTTTATTTTGGTTGAGTTTAATGATGCCAATAAAATATATCAGCAATTAATTCAAAATAAAATTGTTGTTCGGAATAGATCTAATGTTGTTGGATGTAGTAATTGTCTTAGAATTACTGTTGGAACCCCAGAACAAAATCAGTTATTAATAAAAACATTAAAAAATCTATGAAGAAAATAATTTTTTTAGATCGCGATGGGACAATTATTATTGAACCACAACCTGACAAACAAGTTGATAGTTTTGAAAAATTATCCTTTATCCCTGGCGTTTTAAAGTATTTAGAAAAAATTAATAATGAACTTGGTTACAGTATTGTGCTCGTTACGAATCAAGATGGTTTGGGTACAGATTCTTTTCCCAACGAAAAATTTTGGCCAGTACAAAACTTCATTATTACTACATTAAAGAATGAAAATATAAATTTAATGGATGTTTTAATTGATTCTAGTTTTGAGCATCAAAAACTGGAAACTAGAAAACCAGGATTAGGTATGGTTTATAAATATATAAATGATAGTGAGGTTGACTTAAAATCTTCTTTTGTAATTGGTGACAGAGATACTGACATAATTTTTGCCAATAATTTAGGATGTAACTCAATTCATTTTTCAGAAAGAAAATCAAAAATTAATTGTTCAAAAAGATGTTCTAGTTGGAAAGCAATATATGATTATTTAAAAGGAATTGAAAGAAAGTCTGAATTTTCTAGAATTACTAAAGAAACCAATATAAAACTACAAATGAATTTAGATGGATCTGGTATAAGTAATATTAGTACTGGTTTGTCTTTTTTTGATCACATGTTAGATCAATTATCTAAACATTCATTAGTCGATATCGATTTAAACGTTGTGGGAGATTTAGATGTTGATGAACATCATACGATTGAGGACACTGCAATTTTATTGGGAGAAGCTTTTAATTCTTTATTATCTAATAAAATAGGTATAAATAGGTACGGTTTTGTTTTACCAATGGATGATTGTTTAGCACAATGTGCGATTGATTTTGGGGGTAGAAGTTGGATAACATGGAGTGCAAATTTTAAAAGAGAAAAAATTGGAGATGTTCCAACAGAAATGTTTTTTCATTTTTTTAAATCATTTGCTGATACTGCAAAAGCAAATATAAATATCAAAGCAGAGGGTAAGAATGAACATCACAAAATCGAATCAATTTTTAAAGCTTTTGCTAAATCCATTAAATCTGCAATAATGAAGGATGAATCTAAAATGATTCTTCCGTCAACGAAAGGCATTATATAAATGAAAATAGCAATAGTAAATTATGGTGTTGGAAATATAATGAGCATCGAACATTGTCTTGATAGATTGGGTATTTCACATAATTATACAAGCGATCCATATGAAATACTTTCTTCAAATAAAGTTATTTTTCCAGGTGTTGGAGATGCTTCATACGCTATGAAAAAATTGAAAAATCAAAATTTAGATAAGATTATTGTTGATATAAAACATCCTATTCTAGGTATCTGTTTAGGAATGCAACTTTTGTGTAAAAGTAGCGAAGAGGGTGATACGAAATGTCTAGGTGTAATTGATTCTGATGTTAAAAAATTTGATAATAAGAACTTGAAAGTTCCCCAAATTGGATGGAATAATATTACGGAACTAAAATCAAAAATTTTTAAAGGAATAAAAGAAAATGAATTTGTTTATATGGTTCACAGTTATTATGTTCCAAAATCTAATTATACAATTGCAAGTAGTACTTACGGTATAAATTATTCATCAGCAATAAATAAAAATAATTTTTACGGTACTCAGTTTCACCCTGAAAAAAGCGGATCAGTTGGTGAAAAAATAATAAAAAACTTTATTGAAGAGTTATGAAAGTTATTCCGGCAATTGACATATATGATGGAAAATGTGTTCGTCTTTTAAATGGAGATTATGATAAAATTAAAATTTATAATAAGAATCCCGTAGATGTAGCTTTAAAGTTTGAGGATATGGGTGTAACCAATCTTCATGTTGTAGATTTAAATGGTGCAAGATCAAAAATGATAATCAACAAAAAATCTATCAGAGAAATTTGCATAAAAACAAATCTAAAAGTTGATTTTGGTGGTGGTATTAAAAGTGAAGATGAAATTTTAAATGCTTTTGATTTAGGCGTAAATCAAATCTCTCTTGGAACTATTTCTGTTACAAATAAAGATTTAGTTATGAATTCTGTAAGTAAATATGGATTTGAAAAAGTAATTATTGGTGTTGATTTTTTAAAAAACAGAATTAAAATTAATGGCTGGACAGAAGAAACTGACTTAGATTTATTTGAATTTATAAATGATTATTATCAACTAGGTTTAAAATATTTCATCATAACAGATATATCTAAAGATGGTGCTCTGAATGGTACAAGTTTAGAGAACTATAAAAAAATTCAGAATAAATTCAAAGGAATAAAATTGATAGCTTCTGGAGGCGTTTCTGCCGAAAATGATATTAAAGAATTATTCGACATTAATTGTTACGGTGTAATAACTGGAAAAGCTGTTTATGAAAATAAAATTAATTTAAAGAATGCAATAAAAAAGTATGGTAGCAAAAAGAATAATTCCATGTCTTGATATTGATAACAACAGGACAGTCAAAGGGGTTAATTTTTTAAACCTGATTGACGCTGGAGATCCAGTTGAACTTGCAAAAATATACTCAGATGAAGGTGCTGATGAATTAGTCTTTTTAGATATCACCGCAACTAAGGATAAAAGAAAAACTCTATCTAAATTGGCAAAAAAAATTTCAGAAAATATAAATATCCCATTTACAGTTGGAGGCGGAATCAAATCTCTGGATGACGTTTCATCTTTACTTAGAAACGGAGCAGATAAGATATCCATTAACACTCAAGCTGTCAAAACACCAAATTTAGTTAATGAAATATCATTGAAGTTTGGCAATCAATGCGTTGTTGTTGCTATCGATGCAAAATTTGTTAATGATTCATGGTTTGTCTATTTGGTTGGTGGTAGAGAAAAAACAAAAATTAAGCTTATTGATTGGGCTCTTGAAGTTCAAGATAGGGGAGCTGGCGAGATTTTATTCACCTCAATGAATAATGATGGAACAAAAAGTGGTTTTGCTCTAGATATCCTTCAAAAATTATCTGATAGGCTAACAATTCCGGTCATTGCTTCAGGTGGGGCTGGAACAATACAAGACTTTACAGATGTTTTTAAAATAGGAAAAGCCGATGCAGCCCTTGCTGCAAGTGTTTTTCATTTCAAGGAAATAGAAATCAAAAATCTTAAGGAAAACTTAGTGAAAAATAATATAAAAGTTAGATTATGAAAATAGATTTTAATAAGAGTAAGGATGGTTTAGTCCCAGCAATTATTCAAGATAAAAAAACATATTGTGTTTTAATGCTTGGTTATATGAATCAAAAAGCAGTTGATTTAACTGTTTCATCAGGAAATGTTCATTTTTTCAGTAGATCAAAAAACAGAATTTGGATGAAGGGAGAAACCAGTGGTAATATTCTAAAATTAGATTCAATTAAAGCAGATTGTGATAATGATGCTCTATTAGTTAAAGTAACTCCCATGGGACCAACCTGTCATAAAGGTGATGATACTTGTTGGGAAGAAGTAAATGAAAAGAGTTTTTTATATATGTTGGAAGAAATAATTCAAAGTAGGATAATGAAATCTAGTACAAAGAGTTATGTTTCTAACTTGTTTAAAAAAGGGATTGATAAAATTGCTCAAAAAGTAGGAGAGGAAGCTACAGAGTTGGTAATAGCATCAAAAAATTCGGATGACAAGCTTTTTATTGAGGAATCTGGGGATCTTTTATTTCATTTTTTATTAATTCTTCAAAAAAGAGGCTTTAAAATTGATGATGTAATTAATGAGTTGAAGACAAGGAATAAATAATTTCCAATTAAGATTAAATTTTATATCTTAAAAAAATGAAAAAATATATATTAATATTACTATTAACGTCTTTTTTTGTGCAGTCACAAGAAAAGGCTTATTGGGGTTGTTTCAACTTTAGTGTTGAGAACAATTCTGATGCTGAGGAATTAGTTGAGGCAATGGATGCATTATTTGAATCACCTGCGGGCGAAATGATTCCATATACTGTATTTTTACTCCAAATCGAATTTAAAAGCAGTACCGAGGACTTTACTCATCAGGTTTGTTTTTTGGGAGAAGATGCTAGCGTGTTTGCAGGATGGGGTGGAGGTCCACCACCTACAGCTGAAGGTAAATTGCTCAATAAAATCTTTGAACAAGTTGCTAAGTGGGAAGGAAGTGTTTTAGGTAGCCCATTAATTTTTGACCCTTCTAAAGTTGGATATAAGTATTCTAATATTTGGGGTGTAGATGTAAAAGATATTCCTAAATATGCAGAATTGGCTGCTGGATTTATTGCTGCAAATTCTAATAATTTTGATGGAACCATAGAATTGCACGAAATTATAAGCGGAGGAAATGATCATGTATCACACATTATGATTGCTAGATCAAATAATTTGGGTGATTGGTTAAAAGGCAGAGAAGCTGTATTTGCAAACCCTGGAAGTGAAAAATTTTTAACAACAGCAAATAAATACTCGACAACAATTCAATCATTTTCATCAACTACACTAAGAGTTTATAACGCACCTTAAAAAAGATTTTAATTAATTAAAAAACCCCCCGCTGGGGGGTTTTTTTTATAATAGTATTATCACTGAAAAATATAAAAAAAACTGTATTTTAGTGATAATGAGATTTTTACAACTAACTTTTTTAATTACCTTTTTTTGTTTTTTAAGTTTAAAATCACAAACAAACGTTTCAGGCGCTATTAACAGTGATGTTACATGGACACTTGCGAACAGTCCATACATAATAACAGGAAGTGTGCTTGTTTCTGAAGGTGTTACTCTAACGATTGAACCTGGTGTAGTTGTTAATTTTACAGACGATTATAAAATTTTAATAAAAGGTAGTTTAGTTGCTGATGGTAATAGTTCATCATCAATTACATTTAATGGTAATTCTTCTGAAGTTAACAATCAGATGATTTTGTTTAAAAGTACAAACTTATCAAACAGTTCCATTTCTTACTGTATATTCAATGGTCCTCAAAATGCAATTCAATTAGCTAATGAATCAGAACATAGTCAAGATAGTGTTAAAAATTCTGGAATATTAACAGTTAGTTATTCTGATTTTAATAACGCAGGTTTGTATACAAAAGGTTATTCAACTTCTGCTGAGTTAAAATTTGAAAATTCAACATTTGATGATTTGACAATAAAAGGTTATTATCCAAGAAGTGAACCTATAACATTCACTAACTGTGTTATTAATAATTCAATTATCGATTCAGATGCATATAACTTAGGAATTAGTGTAATTGGTTCAACCATAAAAAATTCTAATATTACAATGGGTTGTTGTTCTGCTAACTTCTCATTTAACGAAAGTATCGTATATAATTCTAATATAAGGAATGGAATGGGAAATCCTGTGAATGGAGTTTTTAAAATAATTAAGTCTAAGTTTATTGAAAGTAAAATTATTTTACCATCTGCAAAACTAATTGCTTATAAAAGTGTTTTTACATCCCCTGATTCATCTGAAAATTATATTTCAATTGGTAATGCTGATAGTATTTATAAATCTTTATTCTATGGTTACAGTAAATTAAAAGATATCGATGCAATTAAGATTTCTGGAAAAGCTGGTTATAATATTGGAGGAAATACAAAAATCAAAAAAAACACTTTCTTTAATAATAGAAAAGCAATAATTATTGAGGGAAAGAATAATCAAGAAATTGAATATAATAATATTAATTCGAGTTTATATTCTATTGAAAATTTATCTAGTTCTGATTTGACTGTAGAGAATAATTACTGGGGAACTACAACGGAAAGTAAAATTCAAGATTTAATTTATGATTCAAATGACAACGTAGATAAAGGAACTGTTGATTATGACCCATTTTTAAATGAATTAGATATTGATGCACCTATAACACCTCCACAAAATTTATCTAAAGTAAAATCTGGAGATGATATAATTCTTTCATGGTCTGCCAACCTAGAAACTGATGTTGCAGGTTATAAGCTTTATTATGGAAATCCAACAGGTTATTCATATGACACTGTAATTGACCTTGGAAATGTAAATACATATACATTTACAGATGGTGATTTTTCAACCGAGTACGCTATTACAGCTTACGATTCCCTTGCTGACGGTACTGATGATCAGGTAGAAGGAAATGAAAGTTGGTTTAGTGTTTCAAAAACAGTTGATGTTGCTATATCATCAAGTTCATCAGAATTTTCTGAACTATCAGGTTCAGTTGAATTAACTGCTTCACTGAGTAATACAAACTCAAGTGATGTGACTGTTAATCTTGAGTATTCAGGAACTGCAACTAAAGATACAGACTACAGTGCAGGTGAAACAATAACAATTCCAACTGGAAGCTCATCGAAATCAATAACTATTGCTGCAATTGATGACTCAGAAATTGAAGTTGATGAAACAGTAATTATTGAAGTATCCTCTGTATCAAATGCTACTGAAAGCGGTGAACAAAAACTTACGATTAATCTTGTAAGTGATGATGTACCAGATTTATCCTCAATTACTGTAGACAAAGAAGAAATTTTTGAACATGAAAAAAGTGTAATCACAGCAGAAATTAGTAGTGCATTTGGAAAAGATGTTGATGTTATATTTACTATTTCAGGAACAGCAACTTTTGATGATGATTATAACGTTGATTTTGATGGAAAAAATACTTTTAATATTGCAGTAGGAGGTAATGGTATAGGTTCTGCCGCTAACCAATTATCCCAACCTGAAGATGTTTATTTTGATTCAAATAATAATTTATATGTAGCTGATTCAAGAAATGCTCGAGTTATTAAAAGAAAACCTAATGGAGAAACATCAATATTTATTGATCTAGGTCACGAAAACTCTAGTAATCCAGATCAAACAAGTCAAAGAATCAATAGTATTCATGTTGTCAATGAAAATATTTATTTATTGGCAAACAATGTAAAACTCGATGGTGCGTCACTTGATAACATTCATATTTTAAAGTATAAATTGGACGGGTCTTTTGTAGAAAAATTGGATACTGGTGTTTCTAAAGAAGGCATTGGGATGTTTGTTGAAGAAAATACATCTGATATTTATTTTGTTAGTAGAAATGATAAAAAGGTTTATAAATCAAATATCTCAGAAAATTCAACCACTGAATTATATGAAGACAATGAATTTCATTTTCCAACTGACTTAGTATTAGATTCAAGTGGAAATGTGTATGTATCAAATAAAAATACTGATATCCGTAAATGGGAAAAACAAACAGGTAATAAAAGTGGGTTAGGCGTATCAGGCTGTCTTTCGATTACTCTAAATAATAGAGGAAATTTAGTTTGTGGAGTAATGTCAATTAATTTAAGTGGCAGAGATGCTATGATAATGGAATTTAAATTAGATGAGGGAGAACCTTTAGCAAGTGGTACCAATTTAGATTGGCTTTTTAGTCAAAATCAATATTCATCTTATTTTGATTATCATTTAGGTATATCAGGAATAGCTTACAGTAATTCTAATGAACTATATTTTTCTATTGGAAGAGATACTCAGCAGGATGGAACCGATTTTAGAGATGAAAATGTTAAAAAAGATAGAGTAGTATTTCTTAAAACACATCCTCAAATTAAAATTCCTGCAGGTCAAACATCAGGTACAATGAAAATATCAGCAATTGAAGAATTTCCTGAAAATGCAGAAGATGATGAAACAGTAATATTAACTCCATCTGTTACGAATGCAAATCTAAATAATATTGCGGCATCGACAATTACAATAAAAAACAATACTTTAGAGTTTATAAAAAAAGACAACCCGTTTATTAAACTTTCAAAAAGCTCTATTTCGTGGGGAGATTATGATAGAGATGGTGATATGGATCTTGCAATTATGGGTCAGTCAAACACCGAAGGAGCAGTAACAGCTATTTATAAAAATAATGAAGGAACTTTTGAAGATACAAGTCAAGAATTGACAAAAGTTTACGATGGTGATTTGTCTTGGGTTGATTTAAACAAGGATGGTTGGTTAGACTTAGTAGTAGCTGGATACAATAACGGGGCTAAAACTAATATTTATTTAAGCACAAATGAAGGTCAAACTTTTGAAAAATCGAATCTTGAATGGGGGATTCCAAATGCATATGCATCAAAAATGTCTTGGGGAGATTTAGATAATGATGGTGATATTGATTTAGCCCTAGTCGGTATTGATGATCAAGAAAATGGATTTTCATATTTATACCTAAGAGTTGACAATCAAGACAAGTTTATTGTTCAAGATTTAAGTTATTTTTCTGGTGGTGGATTCAAACATGGTGATCTTGAAATTGCAGATTTTGATCAAGATTCAGATAATGACTTAATATTTACTGGTGAAAGAACTAATGGAGAATTAAGATCTCAAATTAAATTAAATACGTACATAACATCCGAACCAAAATTAGATGGAAGAAATGTCCCGTATTGGGATGTAGAAGAAAATATTCCATTTGCTTTAAAAAATGCTTCAATAACAACTTATTTTAATCAAGAAACTAAAGAATTATCTTATATAATTAATGGTAAAGATAGCAATGGAGAACTAAGAACATTAATTCGATCAGTTGGAGGATTAAACCGAGAGACAAATACACCAAAATTAGCATTAGAAAATGGTGACATTTCTGTAGGAGATATAAATAATGATGGTTCAAATGATTTCATGTATACAGGGGAGGATGCAGATGGCTCTCCAATAACAAAACTCTTTTTTACAAAAAACAATACAATTGTAGAGTCTGATTTTGAATTTGTTGGATTGAGAGAATCAACTGTTGAGTTTGTTGATTATGATACTGATGGAGATCTAGATATATTTATCACCGGAATGAGTGATGATGGTGCAGAGACAATATTGTATGAAGTTAATCTAAATTCAAAAGTAAATTCTCCTCCAAGTGATGTTAAAAATCTGTCAGTAGAAGATCTTGGTTATGGAAATGTTAAATTTAAATGGGATGAATCAACTGATGACTTTTCAAATGCTATAGGATACAATTTAAGAATTGGTACTTCATCTGGCGGTTCTGAACTTTCAAATACATTAAGTAATCTCGAAACGGGGTCTAGGCTTATTTCATCTCCTCCTCCAATTTTAACAAATGAATTTCAGACAAATCTCTTTCCGGGAAATTATTACTTGTCTGCTCAGTCTATAGATCCAGGTGTAAAAGCAAGTAAATTTTCACAAGAGGTTCAATTTACATTAGCTTATGAATGGAAAAAATTAAATCAAGGTGGTATTGTTGATCGAAATATAGCTGGGCTCGAAAAACCTGTTGTAAAACTAGCAGATTTGGATAATGACGACGACTTAGATTTGATTTATGGATCGGAAGTTAAATGGAGAAACGAATGGGGAACAATTTATGATAATAATTTCTTGACATCACATAAGTTTGATGCTGAAGAGAAGAGATTGATTAGGTTTGATAGGGAGAGAAAAACAGAAAACTCGTTATCAAATTTGAGTATACATGATGTGACAGACATTCAAGTAGGTAATATAAATGACGATAATTATCCCGATGTAATAATTAATAGATTTGCTGCTGATGGGGTTGTTTATGGTGAGTCTCCTAATTTAAATGATTTATTTTTACATTTTGGTAAAGCACCAGTTGACGGAGGATCTAGCAATTTAAACGAGGAAACTTTAATTTATGATCAAATAAGACTTGGTGATGGACTTTTTGAGGGTAAAATTAAAATTGCAGACCTTAATAATGATGGTAAGTCAGAAATAGTTCAAATTGGTTTAACAAGTAATAATTCCACCTCAGGAAAACCTAAAATTATTATTTATACTTATATCAAGGATTCAAATTCATTTGAACAAACTGATATATCAGATCAAATTACAGCATTAACAAACTCATCATTTGATATAGGTGACTATGATAATGATCAAGATGTAGATGTTGTTATTTCTGGTTTTGATGCTTCTAATGGTCTACAAACATTCATTTATGATAATATCACAGAATCAGGCTCGAATGATTATAAATTACAAGTAACTGATAATGTATTAGGAGCATCTAGAGATGGTAGCGTTAATTTCTTTGATATGGAAAATGATGGCGATTTGGATGTGATTATAACAGGGACTAGCTTTAATGGTGATGTTTTCGAGATTTATGAAAATAAAGTTAGGGATACTATAAAAGAATGGCCTAAAGTTGAAACCAATATTCCAGGAATAAGATTAAGTAAAGTGGAATTTGGTGATTTTAATGGAGACGGTTACTCTGATTTGCTATATTCTGGAGTTCAATCAGGCTCAGGAAAAATTTCGGAGCTTAGGGAGTTCGATAATAATGCAAAAAATTATGTACAAAGTTCATTTGATATTGGTAATATAATTGATGCTGATGTTGAGTTTGGAGATATTGATGGTGATGGTGATTTAGATTTTGTTTTATCAGGAACAAAAAAAGATAATGATAAATTTCATGTTATAAATACATATTTGAATGTAAGATCAGAATCAGCGGAACTTGTCAACAATGTTAATAATAATTCAACTGGAATTATTATTAAACAAAGTACAGCACAGGGTGCTAGAAATACTTCTAAATTTGTAAAAAACAATCCGCCTGATGCGCCACCTATCGAGTCAGTGAGTAAGATAACGGATCAAGATGTATTAGATGGTAAGATTTTAGTGGAACTTTCTTGGGGACAAGCTAAAGATGATTTTACAGGACCTGAAGGATTAACATATTCAGTCAGAGTTGGAACTAGTCCCGGTGATTCAGATGTCATGTCAGCAAATGCATCTGCTGAGACTGGTTTTAGAAAAACTCCATCAAAAGGAAATGCTGAACATAATTTAAAATGGAAACTGGCTCTAAGCCCAGGTAAATATTATTACTCGGTACAAGCAATTGATGCATCTTTTATTGGCTCTGTTTTTAGTGATGAAGGAGAGTTTACAGTTACTGAAGATGATGTTAGTTCCAATATTGACACTGATGGTGATGGTGTTATTAATTCAAATGATAATTGTCCAAACACACCTTCTGGTGTTAAGGTTGATGTAAATGGTTGTGAGGTGTTTACTATGCCGGTTTCTAACTTTAAAGTGGAAGTTGCTAAAACTACTTGTATTGGTAATAGTGATGGTATGATTAATTTAAGTGTGGAGGATGCTACAGTGGATTATACAGTTACCATAACTGGTAAGGATAATGTTACGATTACTGGAGACAGTAAAACAGCGTCAGTATCGGGTCTTGCTAAGGGGACATATACGGTATGTTTTAAAGTAGATGGTCAGTCAAGTTATGAGCAGTGTTTTGATGTAGTTGTTGGGGAGCCTGAGAAGTTAAATGCTTTTGTAAGTGTAGATGAGGATGACAAGAAGGTTAGTATAACGATGAGTGGATCTAATGTTTATAATGTGGAGATTAATGGTAAGAGATCTACAGTGAGTTCAAGTAGCTTCACTACAGAGCTTGATACAGGTTTAAGTATTATAAAAGTATATACGGACTTAGAATGTCAAGGGTCAATAGAGCAGAAGGTGTTTGTATCGGAGGACATCCATTATTATCCTAATCCTACAGATAATGATGTTAAAGTTCATGTAGGCGGGAAGGATCAACAAGTAAAAGTAAGTGTATTTACTACTGCAGGTGCATTAGTATATACACAAGAACAAACAATAGAAGATATAACTAGAAAAACACAGATTGACTTGTCAAAACAACAGACAGGCACTTATGTGGTAGTTATGGAAAGTAAAACAGTTAGAAAAACCTTTAAAATTATTAGAGAGTGAAAAAAACAATTTATCTATTTATTAGCTTGTTAATAATGTCTTGCTCTAGCGGAGGGGTTGGTGATGACGGGGGAGGTTCTCCACCACCACCACCTGAACCAGACCCACCAAGTGCTACTAACCTAACTAAGCCAGCTAATAATGAGGTTTGTGAAACAGGTACAAGTATTTCCGATACCCAGAGTAATGTTGAGTTTACATGGTCTGCATCAGCAAATACTGATACTTATGATTTGAAAATTACAAACTTGAATAATAATCAGGTAACTAATAAAAATGGTTTAACATCTACAAATACTATTGTTGCATTAGATAAAGGAAATCCTTATTCATGGCAAATAACATCTAAAAATAATGAAACCACTCAAACTGCTTCAAGTGCTACGTGGAAGTTTTATTTGTCAGGAACAGGTGAGACTAGTTACGCTCCATTTCCAGCAGATTTAAAAACACCAGAATCTGGTTCGACTGTTGCAAGGACATCCGAAGGAAAAGTTAAGCTTAGTTGGACAGGGTCAGATCCTGACACCTCTACAGGTCTAAAATACACTGTTTACATTGATAAAGTTGATGGAAAACAGACACCTAATGATAACAACAAAGAGTTAGATGACTCTGAGTTAGAAGTTGCTGTTGATGCTGAAACTATTTATTACTGGAGAATAATGACCTCAGACGGGTCTAATACTAGTTACTCTATAGTTTTTTCCTTTAGAACAGAATAAAACTAATTAAAAAGCTTTAAGATTGTAAGAAAATGATTTTAAAAGAATAATTATTAAATTTGAAAACAAATATAATTAATGGCAAAATCACAACAAACATTCAATAAGTTAGAAAGAGAAAAGAATAAAGCTAAAAAAAGAGAGGAAAAAAGAAAAAAAATGCAGGCTCGTAAAGAAGCTCGCGAAAAGGGTGAATTGAAGCAAGATGAATTTGTATATGTTGATCACCTAGGTAATTTCACTGATACACCACCTGATCCAGCAGAAAAAGAAGAAATAAGTTTAGAGTCCATAAATTTAGGAGCTGCAAAGAATCAAGATTTTGATGAAAAAATACAAGGTAAAGTAACTTTTTATGAACCAGACAAAGGATTTGGATTTATTAAGAACTTAACATCTCATGATTCATATTTTTTTCATTTCAGTGAATGCAAAGACACTTTAGGAGTTGGTGATAAAGTTGAATTCGACACTGTTCGTGGAGAAAAAGGATTAAATGCCGTAAAAATAAATAAGATATAAATGAACTATAATTTATATTATGTTAAATTTTATTTGTTATGAAGAAAAAAATATTATACTCCCTATTAGCTGTAATTATATTTATAAGTTTATTTGCTGTATATACGGTCACTAACCCAGTCAGTCCTCTTGAAACTGTATCGTTAAAAAACACTAATATTTCTATAACCTATAGCCGTCCTTACAAAAATGACAGATTAATTTTTGGTGAAGAAACTGATGGTGCTTTGGTTCCTCACGGAGTTTATTGGAGAACAGGTGCTAATAAACATACTTTTATAGAAACAGATAAAACTTTAATTTTTGGAACTGATTCCCTATCTGCAGGTACTTATTCAATTTATACTATTCCTAACTCTAAGTCTTGGGATATATTTTTAAATAGTGAAATTTATTATTTTGGAATAAATCAACCACCCTCAGATTCTGATATTGCACGCTTTAAAGTTTTAACAAGTCAATTATTTAATCCTGTTGAACAATTTACAATTGATTTTTCTGGTGACTCTATCTCAAATTATATTGATTTTTCATGGGATAAGACTAAAGTATCTTTGCCATTCAAAGTAAAATGAAGTTCTTTTCATTTAGGTTTTTAATAAAGCTATTAGTTTTTTTTATTTCATTATCCTTATTATTATTATTAGTTTTTGGGATTTCTTATTACACAATTGATAGAATTCAAAAAAAGAATAATTTAATGGATATTGAAGAGTACTCTCCTATTTCTACTCTTGTTGTTCCTCAAAACCCAAAAACCAGATCTAAGTTTCCTTTCATTGATGTTCACAGTCATCATTGGAATATGCCAATAATGAATTTAGACAATCTCATTGAAGAAATGGATAGTTTAAATATGAAATATCAAATTAACTTAAGTGGATCCGGCTTGGCAGTTTTTTCAGGCAAACAAGATTTAATGGATTTAAATTTATCAAAATCTATAAATAATATTAAAAAAAATTATCCTGAAAGATTTGGTGTTTTTGTTAACCTTGATCTTTCTAAAATTGGAAGAAAAGATTTTAAGCTTAATACGGAAAAATACCTTTTAAATGCATCAAAGATTGGTGCAACTGGGTTAAAGATATACAAAAACTTGGGCTTAAACCTAAAAGATGGCGAGGGCAACAGGGTCAAAGTTGATGATGATAGATTGCAGTTTATTTGGGAAAAATGTGCTGAACTTAATTTACCAGTACTGATTCATTCAGGTGAACCGATAGCGTTTTTTCAAAATATTGACAAGTATAATGAAAGGTGGCTTCATGCAAAACAACGCCCAAGCAGTTTCAGACCGTCAGATAAATATCCTTCATTTGAAATAGTTATGAGTGAGCAATATAATATGTTTAAAAAGAATCCTAAAACAACTTTTATTAATGCTCATATGGGGTGGTATGGAAATAATTTATCCAAATTAGATCAACAATTAATTGATCTTCCAAACGTTTATGTTGAATTTGGAGCAGTAATCAATGAATTAGGTAGACAGCCAGTTTCTGCAAGAAAATTCTTTATAAAACATCAAGATCGCATATTGTTTGGAAAGGATAATTATAATAAGGAGGAATACTATTTATATTTTCAAGTTTTGGAAACAAGTGATGAGTACATTGAATATTTTAGAAAAAGACATGGTTTATGGAGGCTTTATGGTCTTAACTTGCCAGATTCAGTATTAAAGAAAGTTTACCATCAAAATGCTCTTAAAATTTTCCCATCAATAAATTCAAATCTTTTTAAATAGTCATATATTTGACTTATGATTATAGGGGTACCAAAAGAAATTAAAGAGAGTGAGTACAGGATTGGGATGACACCGTCAGGCGTTCAAACATTAATACAAAATAATCATGATGTATATGTCCAAAAATCTGCTGGAGAAGGTAGCGGATATTCTGATAAAGATTTTTTAAATATTGGCGCCAAAATCGTTGATAGTATTGATGATATTTATAATATATCTGAAATGATAATTAAAGTTAAGGAACCTTTAGAAAGAGAGTATTCCCTAATTAAAAAAGATCAAATTATATATACTTTTTTTCATTTTGCATCATCTTTACAGCTTACAAAAGCAATGGTCGACAGTAAAGCTGTTTGTATTGCTTATGAAACAGTTGAAAACTTAGATAAATCTCTTCCACTTTTGACTCCAATGTCTGAAGTTGCTGGAAGAATGGCAGCCCAACAAGGTGCAAAATTTCTTGAAAAACATCAAAAAGGTTGTGGCATTTTATTAGGTGGTGTTCCAGGTGTTAATCCTGCAAAAGCTGTTGTTATTGGAGGTGGAACTGTAGGAACTCAATCTGCTAAAATGTTAGCTGGTTTAGGTGCTGATGTTACCATATTAGATATTAGTTTAGATAGACTGAGGGAGCTCGATGATATTATGCCAAAAAACGTAAAAACTAAATTTTCTAATCAATATAATATTAAGGAGGCTATCTCCAATGCTCATTTGGTGATCGGTGCAGTACTTTTGCCAGGAGCCAAAGCTCCT
Source organism: uncultured Bacteroidota bacterium (assembly GCA_902587325.1). Taxonomy (GTDB): domain Bacteria; phylum Bacteroidota; class Bacteroidia; order Flavobacteriales; family Flavobacteriaceae; genus Eutrophosalina. The sequence continues at coordinate 43,648 of CACIKV010000006.1, read as the reverse complement.
AACCTAATCTCAAAGGAAATGCTAAAAGACTTATCAAAAGGCACTGTTTTGGTTGATGTAGCAGTTGATCAAGGAGGCTGTTTTGAAACAACAAAACCCACAACTCACAACTCTCCTACTTATATCATAGACGATGTTTTACATTACTCGGTAGCAAATATGCCAGGTGCTGTACCTATGACCTCAACCGAAGCATTAACTAACGCAACAGTTTATTATGCAATTGAAATAGCCAATAAAGGTTGGAAAAAAGCATGTGTTGACAATAAACCTCTCAGGAAAGGATTGAATATTGTAAATGGCAACATTGTTTACAAAGCTGTTTCCGACGCTTTTAATCTGCCCTACTCCTCCATCAAAATTTAGATTATGCCAAATATTCCGTCTGTTAATTTAAGTGATTTTATTTCAGATGACTTGTCTTTAAAACAAGATTTTGTAAATAAGTTAGGAAAGGCATACCAAGAAATAGGATTTGTAGCCCTTAAAGGACATTTTTTAAAAGATTCAGATATTAAAAATATATATAAATACATTAAAAAATTTTTCGACCTTCCAAAGAATATAAAATGTAAATATGAATTGAAAGGTTTTGCTGGTCAAAGAGGGTATACATCTTTTGGTAAAGAGCATGCAAAAGGAAAAAAACATGGAGATTTAAAGGAATTCTGGCATTTTGGACAATATCTTGATGAATCGGAATACTTAAAGTTTGGATATCCAAAAAATCTAACTGTTAATGAACTTCCAGAGTTTAACAAAATTGGAAAAAAAGTATATAAATCATTAGAAAAAACATCTATATATGTGCTAAGAGCTATTTCTTTATTTCTTGGCTTAAAGGAAGATCATTTTGATAAATTCGTAGAAAAAGGAAATAGCATTCTTAGGCCGATTCACTACCCTCCTATTAAAACTAAACCTAGTGGAGCTGAAAGAGCTGCCGCTCATGGTGATATAAATTTAATAACACTCCTAATGGGTGCTCACGGAAAAGGCTTGCAAGTATTAACTAATGAAGGTAAGTGGATTGATGCAATAGCTGAGAAGGATGAAATTATAATTAATGTCGGTGATATGCTTTCTAGATATACTAATAATAAGTTAAAATCTACTATTCACAAGGTCATTAATCCTCCAAAACATCTTTGGAAGAAGTCGAGATATTCAATTCCGTTCTTTCTTCATCCTGTAGGTACTATGAAACTAGATGTTTTAGAATCATGTATTAATAATGAAAATCCAAAAAAATTTGATGATATTACCGCACATGATTTTCTAATTCAAAGACTAAAAGAAATTGGTGTTTTGTAATGAAAAAATTAAACTCTCTTCAAGATTTAAAATCACTTATTCCAAAAGAATATAATCCAGAGGATAAACAAATTCTAAAGCGTAATAAAATTAAACAAAGTTTACAGGCTCATTACTCCATAAAGGGAAGAGCTGGTAACCCTGTGATCATTTTAAAAGGTTTTACGGGTTTAAATAGAAATGAATTAAGAAGTTTATCAAAACATATTAAAAATAAGCTAGGGATTGGTGGAAGCATTAAAAATAATGAGATGTTTTTTCAGGGAGATAAAAGAGAGGGGATTATATCAATTTTAGAATCTGAGGGTCATTATGTAAAGAGAATTGGGGGTTAATTGTACTTTTTCCTAATTTTTACTATCCGTCGTGTTCACCAATTGGTGAGTTTTTTAAAACTAAATAAAAGAAAATCACATAGCCCATTATTGTACAAATCCAATACACAAACGAACTATTTGAACTTATAGATATCAAGTCCAATGCAGACTCCACAATTATAAAAAAAATAAAGGCCTTAATACGATTCGAATAAAATAATGCTGAGATTCTCTTATAATAAGTACTTAATCCAAACCAAATTAACGGAACAACTGACATAAACAAAGAAGCTATCCATCCAAATCCAAGTTTTTTTGAAAACCATTTTATAGTACCAAGTTCTTGAATTTCTTTAGCAATTTTTTCTCCAGCTTTTTCTCCAATTGCATTAGACTCAGAAAAACTCAAACTACTAAAACTTGATAAATCAATATCTGAATAATTAAAAACTAAACTAAAACCCCATATTATACATAAAATAAAAAAAGGCAGTGATAAAACAATCATAAATAAAAATCTTAAAATAAAAGTGGATCCATTAATCGTTCCTTTAAATTCAAAAAACTTTTTCATAGACTTTATTTAATAAAAATAAAATTAATCATAATTATATCCATTTTATAGTATTTAATCCCTTACTTTCTAAAAAATCATTACATTTTATAAAATGATTATTACCAAACCAATATCCTCTGTTTGCACTTAAAGGCGATGGGTGTCCACTTTTTAAAATAAGGTGGTTAGATTTTTTTATAAACTTTTCTTTGTTTTTTGCATAATTTCCCCATAACATGAAGACAAGATTATTTTTTTTTTCAGAAATTATTTTAATAACGTTATCAGTAAAAATTTCCCATCCAATATTTTGATGTGATCCTGGAAATCTTCGTCTTACAGTTAATATTGAGTTCATTAAAAGAACACCTTGTTTTGACCAATCTGATAAATCACTATCAGTTCTTAATTTATTTGAAAAATTATTATTTAATTCTTTAAAAATATTATTTAAAGATGGAGGGTTTTCAATTTCTTTATTAACAGAAAAACATAGACCATTAGCTTGTTTTTCTCCGTGATAAGGGTCTTGACCTATGATTATAACTTTTAGTTTTTCAAAAGGACACTTATCAAAAGCCTTAAATATATTTCTACCAGCAGGATAGCATTTGAATCTTGAATATTCTTCTTTTGTTTTTGAAATTATATTATAAAAATATTCAGATTTAAACTCTTTATCTAAAATCTTTTTCCAACATTTTATAATTTTTACGCTCAAGATTTTTGAAATTTAGACACAATTAATGAAACCATTGCATCACCAGTAACATTAACTACTGTTCTAAACATATCTAGTGGTCTGTCTACAGCAAAAATCAGAGCTAATCCCGCTTCAGGAATTCCAGCTTGAGCTAAAACAATTACAAGCACAATAATTCCAGCACTTGGTACAGCAGCTGCACCGATTGATGCTAATGTAGCTGTAGTAATTATTCCTAATTGATCAATTAAGCTTAAATCTAATCCAAAAGTTTGGGCAATAAAAACTGCTGCTACAGCTTGGTAAACTGCAGTTCCATCCATGTTAATTGTTGCTCCTATTGGTAAGACAAAACTTGAAACTTCTTTTTTTACACCTAATTCATTTTCAACTCTGTCCATTGTAACAGGAAGGGTTGCTGCACTTGAGCTTGTGGAAAAAGCTACTAATTGTGCAGGTAAAATTCCATTAATGAATTCTCTTAAATTTCTTTTTAGAAAAATTTTTATAAATAGTAAATAAATAATTATTACAACAAATAGTCCAACTAATAATGTGATGGAATACAAAATCAAACTTTTTAAAAGATCAATGTTAGGCGCTTCAACTATTAATGAAGCTAAAAGAGCAAAAACTCCAAAAGGAGCACATGTCATTATTATATCAATTATTTTCAAAATAACATCATTTAAAGAGTCAAAAAAAGTTTTTACTGGTTTAGATTTTTCTGCAGGGATTAAAATCATAGCAATACCAAATAATATTGAAAAAAATATCACCTGAAGCATATTTTTATTATTCGAGGCGGCATTTAGAAAATTTGAGGGAACTAGGTCAACAAGCGGTTGAAGCGGCCCTGATTTTTTTTTCTCTTCAGCAATATCTCTTTTTTCATTTGCATCATTAGAATAGGCATTAATTAGTTCAGTCCTTGTTTCATCACTTATGCTTTTACCTGGACCTAAAGAATTTACAACTAACAAACCAATGGATACAGCAATAATTGTAGTAGTGAGATATGTCATAATCGTCAATAATCCCATGGATGAAAGTTTAGATATATCTTTCAAATCAGAAATTCCTTTAATCAGTGATGCTAAAATTAAAGGGATTGCAATTAATTTTAGGGAATTAATGAAAATGGTACCAAAAGGTTTAACAAAATTTGTTATGTAAATACTACCTCCGCTGAAGGAACTAAATATCAATCCAATTATTACACCTAGAAACATACCTATGATTATTTTCCAGTGTAATGAAATTTTTTTCATAAATTTTTAGAATTATTGATAAGAATCATATCAAGAATCACAAGAGCAGCCATTGATTCTACAATAGGTACAGCTCTAGGAACAACGCAGGGGTCATGTCTTCCTTTTCCTGAAATATTTGTTTCTTTTCCAGCTTTATCAATAGTTTTTTGATTTTTCATGATAGTAGCAACAGGTTTAAAAGCAACATTAAAATATATCTCCATACCATTACTTATTCCACCTTGAATTCCTCCTGAATTATTAGTTTTGGTAGACTCATCTGATTTATATTGATCATTGTGTTCACTTCCTCTCATTTCAACACCTCTAAAACCACTTCCAAACTCAAAACCTTTCACTGCATTTATTGAAAGCATAGCTTTTCCTAATTCAGCATGTAGTTTGTCAAAAACAGGTTCTCCAATTCCTACTGGAACATTCTTAATCACACATGATACAATCCCTCCAATGGTGTCACCATCTTTCCTGACGGCCTTTATTAGTGATTCCATTTCTTCTGCTTTCTTTAGGTCTGGACATCTTACTGGATTTTTTTCAATATTTTGAAAATTGATTTTAGAAAAATCAGAACTAATTTTAATATTACCAACTTTTGAAACAAAAGCATTGAAAGAAATTTCATTTAAAATCTGTTTTGCAATCGATCCTGCAACAACCCTGCAAGCAGTTTCTCTAGCTGAACTTCTGCCACCGCCCCTGTAGTCTCTTATACCATATTTTTTTTGATAAACAAAATCAGCATGTGAAGGTCTAAATATATCTTTTATATGATCATAATCTTTTGATTTTTGATCTTTATTAATAATTATAAATCCAATTGGAGTTCCAGTTGTTTTTCCATCAAAAATTCCAGATAGAAACTCAACTTTATCACTCTCTTTCCTTTGAGTTACAATTTTGGATTGGCCGGGTCTTCTTTTGTCTAGGTCAAGTTGAACTTTAGATAAATCAATTTCTTTATTTGCAGGGCATCCATCAATTATACCACCAATAGCTTTACCGTGAGATTCTCCAAAAGTTGTTAATCTAAAAATTTTTCCAAAATTATTGCCCATTCTTTCACAAAAATAAGTTTAAATATTAAGATATTGGTTATCTCAGTAAATTTACTTCCAGTTTTTCAATTTACTCGTCTTTCCTATTCCAGGATTGAATGAATTAGTAGGATCAAGTTTTTTATAAAAATTCAATAAAGAAGATTTTGCAAAATATTCATGTCCAACGTTATGCTCAGCAGGATATTCAGCTCCCCTGCTTTCATAAAACATTAGAAGTTTATTTAATAAAGCTTTTGTATCAACTCCTTTTTTCACAATATAATTTTGATGCATCACGTGACAAAATAAATGACCATAATAAAGTTTAATTTCAAATAGTTCATTTATATCTTTAGGAAGATTTTCAAACCAATTTTTTTCATTTCTTGGAAGAGCAATATCCATTGAAAAAGATTCTTCGTTGCTCTTGTTTTTTAATGCTTGATACCTGCCAAATGCACCTGCAGATACATACCTATGTAATTGTGCTTTTTTTGCCTCAGATTTAGTGCATTTAAAATATGCCCCATCATTTTTATCAAAAAAGCTTTTAAAATAAACCTCAGCTTCATCAATACCTTCGTCAGTCATTTCAATAATCCAAAGGTGTTCAAATTGATTTTTAAAATTATTCATTCTTTTAGGTAAATGATTTGGCCATAAATAACTTAAATATTGCAAAATTATATCAGAAAATTTTTCAGGTAAAAACTTAATTTTTTTTGAAAATAAATCAACAATCCTTTTAATATTGAATAGTGTAGGGAGAAAGTTTGTTCCGAGTTTTTCAATTACTATAAAAGAATCTTTACTATATTTTTTTGCTGCATTATAGCAATCCCTATGCATATAATCACCTAATCTAGGTAGTGTTTTGAAATTTGATAGAATTTCTCTTCTAATTTTCCAGAAGACGTCAGTATCGTTTGTTCCGATATAAAAAACTTGACTTTTTTTTGGCTTTGGATATGTATCAACTCTAACAGCAAATACAGCTACTTTACCTGCACTTCCTGAAACACCATATAATAATCGCTCATCTGCATTAAATCTTGAAGGTGAATCAGAGTTAATTTCTCTTACAATTTCAGAGTATTTATCATCGGATGCTAATTTACTAGAATTTATTATATCATTTTTATCATAATTTTTTGATTCTAGATTTTCAAAAATTTCATCTGGGCAAGATCCAAGATTAATATCTAATTCATTTATTAACTCAAGATCACCCAATTTGTTAATTTTCGCATAAAGAGCTAGTTGAGTATACGCAGGACCTCGGTGTACTAAAGATCCACCAGAGTTATTACAAATTCCACCCACAATTGAAGCTCCAATAGATGTTGAGCCTATGACAGAATGAGGTTCTCTGTTGTATTTATCTAGTTTTTTTTCTAAATCATAAAGAGTGCTTCCAGCTAATCCAATGATTTGTTTACCATCGTTAATAATTTGAATATCGTTTATTCTAATTGTATTTATTACAATAATGTCTCTGTCGTAATCATTACCAAAAGGAGTTGAACCACCTGTGAGTCCAGTATTTGCGCCTTGCATTATAATAATTAAATTATTATTAACACAAAATTGAAGAACTTTCCATATTTCTATCAATCTTCCTGGTTTAACTACAGCTAGTGCTTTTCCATCCCCATACCTCCATCCTTTGGAAAATGGTTCCTTTCCCCAGTCAGAAGTTATAACATTAATCTTTCCAACTATTTTTTTTAAATTATAAATTACTTTATCTTTTTCCTTCATAATTTTAAATTAAAGTTATTACTTTTGCCGAAGTAATCCTAAATTTGCTAAGAGTGAAAAAAGCTGTTTTATTTATATTTCTTTTCATATCGTGTAGTAAGAGTGATGTAAAAATAGTTGCTGATTCAAACTTTAATGACAATGAAAAAGTTTTCTTAGTTCAATATTTAGAAAATAGACCAATTTTAAAAGATTCAACATTAATTAAAAATGGAAAATTTTCCTTTACTGATACAATAACTTATCCAGAAATGCATTATTTATTTTTTAAGGACATAATGGGAAATATTCCTATAATTCTTGAGCCAGGTGTGATTAAGCTTAAAATTTTTAAAGACTCATTATCCTCCTCAGAAGTTTCTGGAACAAAGTCTAACGATGACTTTAAAAAATATAAAAATGAAACTTTAAAATTTACTAATGAATTATCAAAAATCGATCAGGAGATTAATATTGCTATTTCAAGATCCGATTCATTGATTGTTGCAGATTTAGAGTCTCAATTTATTAATATGAGGAAAAAATTGACGGATTATGAGTTTGAATTCATAAATCAAAACAACGATTCTTACATATCTTCTTTAATTTTAAGGAGAATGATATTTGAAAGATCTATAGATTTTAGACTAGCGGACAGTTTACTAAACAATTTCTCTGAAAATATAAAGAAAACTAGCTCATCTTTTGAAATTAAAAAAATTATTGATGATTATAATCTTACGAATTCTGAATCCCCAACTATTGGAGCTTTTGCTCCTAAGTTTTCAGGTCCAGGTTTGAATGGGGAAATTATTTCTTTGAACTCGATTAATTCAAAATTTATTCTTCTTGATTTTTGGGCCTCCTGGTGTGCCCCTTGTAGAGTTGAAAATCCTGGCTTAACAGAGATTATGAATAAGTTTGACCCTGAAGATTTTATTATCGTTGGTGTATCTTTAGACATAAATGAAGCTTCATGGAGAAAAGCAATCACGGATGATGGAATTGAAGACTGGGTCCATATTTCTAGTCTAAAGTATTTTAATGATCCAATTTCAAAACTATACAATGTTGCAGCAGAGGGAGTTCCAACATCTTTTTTAATTGGTCCTGATAAAAAAATTATTGAAAAAAATATAAAAGGTGCAGAATTAGAGTTTTTTTTAAATTCGTCATTGAATAGTAATTAAACTAAGGTGATTATTACTGTTTTACTTAAACTCATTAAATTACTTCCTCTAAATGTAATTTATTTAATATCAGATTTTACTTCATTTATTATTAAAAACATTTTTAATTATAGACAAAGTATTGTAAAAAATAATCTTCGTAGGAGCAATTTAAAACTTGATGATTACCAAATACAACTAATTACAAATAAGTTTTATAAATACTTTACTGATTTATACTTGGAGTCAATTAAAATGGATTCTTTTTCAAAGTTAGATTTTGATAAAAGATTAGAAGTTATTAATGTTGATTTGCTAAATAAATTTTACTATGAGGGTAAGAGTGTTGTTTTAATGCTTTCCCATTATGCAGGATATGAATGGTGTACTAGTCTTCCTTATTATATAAAACATAAATTAATTGCTGTGTATACGCCTATTAAAAATAAATCAGTGAATAGTTTTATGCATAATTCACGGTCTAAACATGGTTTAGATTTAATATCTAGGTATGATGCAATAAAAGAAATTTATAAAAGAGAAGTTGATTCTGAAAAACCTTACATGTACGGCTTAGTTGCTGATCAGTCACCTCAATTAAAAAGCAAAAATTATTGGAGCAAATTCCTTGGAGTGAATGTGCCAATCTTTACAGGCTCTGAAAGAATTGCAAAAAAACACAATCTTCCTGTTATATATGGAAAAATGAAAAAAATAAAAAGAGGTTATTATTCTGTTGAATTTGAGCTTATTGCTGAAAGTCCAAATGATTATAGTGACTATGAAATTACAGAGAAATACTTAAAGCAAGTAGAAAATCAATTAAAAGAGGATCCACACCCATACTTGTGGACTCACAATAGATTTAAGCATTCGGATGAGGCTCCCAAAACTTAATTTGTAATATCTTTTATTAATAATTCTATTACTGAAATTAAATCATTAGCTTTTTCTTTAGTTGTAGCCTCACTGTAAATTCTAATGATTGGTTCTGTGTTTGACTTTCGTATTTGAACCCAACTTTTCTCAAAATCAATTCTAACCCCATCCACGCAGTCTATATTTTCATTTTTGTATTTTATTGCAATTTGCTCCAAAACATCATCAATATTGATTGAATTTGATAAATTGATACTTTGTTTGACCATAAAGTACTTTGGATATGTTTCAATTAATTTACTTAGACTTAAATTTCTTTCAGTGTAAAGAGATAAAAAAAGTCCTATTCCGACTAGAGCATCTCTTCCGTAATGACTTTCAGGGTAGATCACTCCCCCATTCCCTTCACCTCCAATAACTGCATTTACTTTTTTCATTTTTTCAATAACATTTACTTCTCCAACTGCTGAGTAAAAATGAGTTTGATTATATTTTTCAGTAATATCTCTTAAAGCAATTGATGATGAGAGGTTAGATACTGTTGCACCAGGATTTTTACTCAGAACATAATCAGCACAAGCAACCAGTGTGTTTTCTTCTCCAAATATTTCTCCATTTTCGCAAATAAAAACTAAACGATCTACGTCGGGATCTACAGCAATGCCCATATCAGCACCACATTCAATTACTTTTTGAGATAAATCTTTAAGATTTTTTTTCAATGGTTCAGGATTGTGAGGAAAATCGCCATTCGGTTCACAATATAACTCAACAACGTCAATATTTAATTTTTTCAATAGTTTTGGAATAATAATTCCCCCTGTTGAATTAACGGCATCAACTACTATTTTAAGTTTTTTTGATTTTATTTTTTTAGTCTTTACAAGTTCAAGATTTAAAATATATTTAATATGTTGATTAATTGAATTTTTTAACTTAATTGATGTTCCTAATTCATCAACTTTTGAAAATTTAAATTTTTTATTTTTATAATAATTAACTATTTCCTTTCCTTCATGTTTATTCAAAAACTCACCATTTTTATTTAGCAGTTTTAATGCATTCCATTCTTTAGGATTGTGACTTGCTGTAATAATAATTCCCCCATCTGCATTATATTTTTTAACCATTATTTCAACTGTTGGAGTAGTTGATAGTCCTAGATCAACTACATCAATGCCCATGGATATGAGAGAAGATTGAACAAGATTTTGAATCATTTTTCCTGAGACTCTTGCATCTCTTCCTATTATAACTTTATTTTTTGAAATCGATTTTTTTTTAATTAACCATTTTGCATATGCACAACCAAAATTAACTGCATCTATTGGAGTTAAATTATTTTCAATACTACCACCAATGGTTCCTCTGATACCTGAAATTGATTTAATTAATGTCATATGCAAATATACACAGTGATTATTATATATTTACTCATTGTGAAGAATAAGATTATTCAATTTACATATATATTTTTATTAATTATTTTTTCATGTAAAAATCAGACCTATTATAATGAGTACGCAATTGTTTCTGCAAAAAAAGAAGCAACTCTTGCTGGTATTAAAATTTTAGAAATGGGTGGCAATGCATTTGATGCAATGATTGCTGTTGACTTGGCTTTGGCTGTCGTATATCCAAATGCAGGTAATTTAGGAGGAGGTGGCTTTCTAATATATCGAGATAACAAAGGTAATATTGGATCATTAGATTACAGAGAAAAGGCACCACTGAGAGCTTCAGAAAAAATGTTCTTAGACAACGAAAATAATATAATACCGAATCTTAGTAGAGAGGGTGCGTTTTCAGTTGCTGTCCCAGGAACACCCGCAGGTTTATTTGAGATTTATCAAAGGTTTGGTTCTATTCCACTAGATTCAATATTTAAGCCAGCATTGTATTTAGCTAAAGATGGATTTAAATTAACTAAAAGACAAGCTAATTTATTTAATTCATCAAAAAACAAAATCTTAGAATTAAATAATAATATTGAATTATTTAATAATGATTTTCATGAAGGTTTCCTATTTAAGAATATCCAGCTATATAAAACTTTGTTATATCTACTAGAAAACGGTTTAAATTCTTTTTATACTGGAAAAAATGCAGAAAAAATTATTGAATATTTGTCTTCAAAAGGAGGAATTATTTCTCAAGATGATTTAGTCAAATATCAACCAATTTGGAGGGATCCTTATGTGTTTGAATATAAAGATTTAAAAATTATTACAATGGGATTACCCTCAAGTGGGGGTATTGTCATGAATCAAATTTTAAAAAGTTTAAATTTTTTAGATCAAAAATCTCTTTTTGAATCTGATCTTAAATATGTAAGATCTTTGGTTGAATTGGAAAAACTTTCATTTGCAGATAGAAGTTTTTATTTAGGTGACCCTGATTTTATTGATGATAGTTTCATTGATTCAATTGTTTCTGATAATTATTTATTATCAAGATTCAATAGTATTGATTTTGAAAACCCTAAAAAATCATTAGAGATAAAACATGGAAATTTTAATTTAAATGAATCAGATGAAACGACCCACTACTCTATTGTTGATTCATTTGGAAATGCGGTTTCGGTAACAACAACTTTAAACTCGAATTTTGGTTCAAAATTAATACCGCCCTCTTTGGGTTTCTTTTTAAATAATGAAATGGATGATTTTTCAATAAAACCTGGCTATCCTAATATTTATGGCTTAGTCGGCGGTGAGAATAATTCTGTAGTTTCTGAAAAAAGAATGTTAAGTTCTATGACACCCACAATAATTGAAAAAAATAATAAAACGTATATGATATTAGGAAGCCCTGGAGGTCCAACAATAATAACATCTATTTTACAAACTATTTTAAATGTATCATTATTCAATATGAACATCAAAGAAGCAGTTAACAGAGGACGATTTCATCATATTTGGCTTCCGGATAAAATTTTTTATGAAATAAATACTTTCAATGAAAAAACAAAAAATAAATTAATTGATATCGGCTATAAATTTGCTGAAACTTTTTCTTCAATTGGAAGAGTTGATGCAATTTTAATTGAAAATAATAAAATCTTTACTGCCCCTGATCCTAGAGGAGATGATTATAGTTATGGCAAATAGTACAATTTATATTCATATATTAGAAGATTATCAAATTTTGAATGGAAGAGAACATATCAATTCAAGGATGTAAAGTTCATAATTTAAAAAATATAGACTTAAAAATACCAAGAAATAAATTAGTTGTTATTACTGGTCTTTCTGGAAGTGGAAAATCATCTTTAGCATTTGACACTATTTATGCTGAAGCTCAAAGAAGATATATTGAGACTTTTTCTGTTTATGCTAGACAATTTGTTGGAGAATTAAAAAGACCTAACGTCGATAAAATTGATGGGTTATCGCCAGTTATCGCTATTGAACAAAAAACAACAACTAAAAATCCGAGATCAACTGTTGGTACTATAACAGAAATTTACGATTATTTAAGATTACTTTTTGCGAGGGTTTCAGACGCCCACAGCTACGTTACAGGAAAGAAAATGGTTTCATATACTGATTTAGAAATTTTTGACTTAATTAAATCGAAATATTTTGATAAAAAAATTAAAATTCTTTCACCAATTATAAAATCGAGAAAAGGACATTACAGGGAGCTGTTTGTAAGTATAAAAAAACAAGGATTTGATAAAGTTAGGGTTGATAATGAAATAATTGATATAGTAGATGGATTTGAATTAGATAGATATAAAATTCATACCATTGAAATTCTTATTGACAATTTTACATTAAGAAATGATAATAATTCAGATGAAAGATTAAAAAATAGCCTTAATATTACTTTTTCAAACGGCGATGGTTCTGTATTGATAATTGATGAAAATAATAATCTGTCATATTACAGTAAAAATTTAATTTGTCCAGATTCAGGTGTTTCTTACAAATTGCCTGAACCTAATTCTTTTTCTTTTAATTCCCCATATGGAATGTGTAATAAATGTAAAGGCCTAGGATATGTTAATGAAGTTAATATTGATTCTCTAATTCCTGACAAAAATAAATCAATTTATTCCGGTGGGATTACAGCTGTTGGTTCATATAAAAACAATTGGATGTTTAGCCAGCTGAAAAATATTTCCAACAAATACAAATTTGACTTGAAAGATCCTATTAAAGACATCCCCCAAGAAGCATTAAATATTATTCTTTATGGTGGAAAGGAAAAGTTTAAAATTATGTCAAAATCCTTGGGTTTAACTAGGACATATAGTATAGATTTTGAGGGTATTGTTAGTTTTATTAATAATCAGTTCTCCTTCTCTGAAAGTAAGAAATTAAAATCCTGGGCAAGAAATTTTATGCTAAAATCTAATTGTAATGAATGCAATGGAACAAGATTAAGAAATGAGTCTCTAAATTTTAAAATATTAGACAAAAACATTTTTGAAGTAAGTAATATGAGTTTTATTAATCTAGTCGAATGGGTCTCTTCTTTGCATAAAAAATTAGATTCAAAAAAAAATAAAATATCAAGTCAAATTATAATTGAAATTTTAAAAAGAATAAATTTTATTTTGGATGTAGGTTTAGATTATCTTACTCTTAATAGAGAAACTAGATCACTTTCAGGAGGTGAATCCCAAAGAATTAGACTAGCTACACAAATTGGTTCTCAATTGCAAGATGTTTTATACATTCTAGATGAACCATCAATTGGATTACATCAAATTGATAATAATAAGCTAATTGATTCTTTAAAAAAATTAAGAGACTTAGGAAATACTATAATAGTAGTTGAACATGATAAAGATATTATGCTCAAGTCAGATTATATTATTGATATTGGTCCAGGTGCTGGAAAAAATGGAGGAAATGTTGTTTTTAGTGATTTATCAAGTAAAATTACCAACTCAAATACTCTAACTGCTAAATATCTAAATGGGAAAAAATATATAAAAAGAAATAGTAGACATAATTTAAATTTTAAAAAATTTATTGAAATTACTGGTTGCTCAGGAAATAATCTTAAAAATATCAATGTTCAAATCCCAGTTGGTTTGATAAGTGGGATTTGTGGAGTTTCAGGAAGTGGAAAGTCTACTCTGATTAATGAAACATTATATCCAATTTTTAATAACAGAATTTATAATGGAAATAAAGTTCCTCTTCCCTTTAAAAAAATTAAAGGTAGTGAATACATAGATAAAGTAATCCAAATTAATCAATCACCTATTGGAAAAACAGTTAGAAGTAATCCAGCAACCTACACAGGAATTTTTAATGATATTAGACAATTATTTTCAAATTTACCTGAGTCAGTAATAAGAGGATACAATCCTGGGAGATTTAGCTTTAATGTTAAAGGTGGAAGATGTGAAGAATGTATGGGTGGAGGAATGAAAAAAATTGAAATGAATTTTTTACCAGATGTATATGTTGAATGTGATGAATGTAATGGTAGAAGATTTAATAGTGAAACACTTATGGTAAAATTAAAGGGTAAAAGTATATCAGAAATATTAAATATGACAATTAAAGAAGCAGCTTTAATATTTGAAAATTATCCTAAAATTATAAGAAAATTAAACACACTCATTGATGTAGGTCTGGGATATATATCTCTTGGTCAATCATCAACTACATTATCAGGTGGTGAAGCTCAAAGAATAAAATTAGCTACTGAACTTTCAAAAAAAGATACTGGAAAAACTTTATTTATTTTTGATGAACCTACAACTGGACTTCATTTTGAAGACATAAAACAGCTTCTCTCAATAATATATAGGCTGTCAGAAAAAGGTAATACGATTTTAATAATCGAGCACAATATTGATATTTTAAAAATTGTTGATTATATAATTGAACTTGGTCCAAAAGGTGGAGAAAATGGAGGTAATGTTATTTTTCAAGGTTTATTTGATGATTTTATTAAAAATAAAAAATCAATAACGAATCTTTTTGTTAAAAAGGAATTAAATTTAGAATATGCACAACAAAAAATGGTTTAATAAAAAATCACATGACTCTTGGTCTGTTTTTAAAGTCATGGGTGAGCTTGTCGAGGGTTATGAAAAACTTTCTGAAATTGGCCCATGTGTCTCAATTTTTGGATCAGCACGAACAAATGAAAATGATTTTTACTATAAAGAAACTATTAAGATATCTGAATTAATTGTATCTAAAGGATTAGGTGTGATAACAGGTGGAGGTCCCGGTATAATGGAAGCTGCAAATAAAGGCGCAAAAAATGCAGGAGGCATATCTGTTGGTTTAAACATCAAACTCCCATTTGAACAAGAACCTAATAATTTCATCGACAAGGATAAGTCGATTGATTTCGATTATTTCTTTGTTAGAAAAGTAATGTTTGTTAAATATGCTCAAGCATTTATTGTAATGCCAGGTGGTTTTGGAACTTTTGATGAATTATTTGAGTCATTAACTTTAGTTCAAACTAATAAAATTCAAAAAATACCTATTATTTTATATGGTTCAGAGTTTTGGAAAGATTGCATAAATTGGTTAGATAAAGTTGTTTTAAAGCAACAAAAAAATATTTCAAATGAAGATATGAGTTTTTTTAAAATTGCTGATCAGCCTAGTGAAGTTATTAATATTATTGATAATTTCTATTCCGACCAAAGATATTCTCCTAACTTTTAGAAGTGAATAAAATCTTATATTTTTTATTTTTTTTTCAGTCTATTTTTTCTTTGAAGTCTCAGTCATTGAATGACATTGAGATTCAATTTGATTCAATCTCAAATAAATTTTCAGTCAGACAACTAATTATTATTAATAAATTAGACATTAGTAAAGAAGATTATTTGTACCTGTACGATTGGAATAATTCATACTCGAGTTTTAATTCCCCATTATCAAAAAAACTCTATTCTGAGTATGATTCCTCATTATTAAAGCCTCAAGCAAATCTATCAGGCCGTACTAATATTAAAAATGTTTTAATCAATGGCGTTGTTGTTGACTGGGAAAGATTAGATAAAAATATTGATATAATTAAAATTAAAAATGACTCTTCATTAAATAATAATGAATTAAAAATTTTTATAAATTATGATTTATTTCTTCCTAGATATTCCATAACTAATAATGGTAATAAAAATAATAAGCTTTTTTATTTTAAAAATTCTTTTCTAAGGATAGTTCCATTTTTAAATAATAATCCAATTATACAATCAAATGTTGATCTTGATGATCAATTTGTCTATAGTTCTAACTTTAAATTAAGAATTTTAAATAATAATAAATTCAGAATTATTACAAATGCTGAATACATATCAAAAAATGAAAAATTTATTGAATACGAGTTAATTAACTCAAGAAATCTTGAATTAATTTTCGATTTAAAGAATGTATTCGAAAAAATTAATATTAATGATCTTGTTTTATATTCTGATTCAAAAAATATTAAAATAAGTCAACAAGACATATTAAAAAGAATAAATAATTTTATTAATGAAAAATTTAAAAATCCAATAAAAAAAATTATAGTAAATAAAGAAAATTTTCTTAATTATTCAATCTATCCATATTCTGAAATCCCATCTTTCATTTCACCAATTGATAAAAAAATTTTAACAGAGTTAAATATTATAAAGTTTTTAATTTCAAAAAACTTACATAAAAACCTAAATTTTAATAAAAGAACTAATTTTTGGTTTTTTTCAGGTATTGAAATTTACTTTTTAAATGAATACATCTCGCAATATTATAATGATTTAAAACTTTTAGGAAAGTTCTCAAGTCTATTTATAATAAAAAAACATAACATAAGTAATTATAAATTTAGTGACCAATTCAAATTAGTAAATCAATTTGTATCCTCAAGAAATATTGAACAAAAGTTATCAATATCAAGTGAAAAACTAACTAGATTTAATTATGTATTAAACTCTCCTTACTTATCATACTTCAATTTAAGTTATTTAAAAAATTATTTGGGCGATAAATCATTTAATTATACTATTAAAAAAATTATGAATTCAGAAATGAAAAATAATAATAGTATTAGAAAGATTTTTGATATTAACAATGAAAAAGAACTAGACTGGTTTTTTGACGATATATTAAATTTAAATACAGCTTTTGACTTTAAAGTAACTAAAATTGATAAAAGTAATTTTGAAATCAATAATTCATTTATTACAAAAAATAAAATCCCTTTACTTATTAAAAAAGAATATAATAACTATTCAATACAAAACTGGATATTATTTAATAGAAAATATAAAGACTCATTTAATGGTAATCTAAATAATATAATTGTTAATCCAGACTTTATTTTAAACGAAAATAACTACAAAAATAATTTTTTATCAAAAAAAGGTTTAAACAAATTAAAGTTCACATTATTTTCAGATTTTGAAAATTATAAATCTAATCAAGTATTCTACAGACCAATAATAAACTATAATCTTTATGACGGAATTCTTCCTGGCTTGACTTTCACCAATCAATCACCATTAAAGAAAAATTTTTTATATTTTATTTCTCCACAATACTCATCAAGAACAAAAAAGATTTTAGGATCTGTTAGTTTCAATTATAGAGACATAATTAGCAAAACAAAGTCATTAAAATATTTTCTTTCATATGCAAAGTTTAATTACGAAGATGATCTAAAATATTCTAGATTTTCTCCATCAATAATATATTCAATAAAAGATAGCGACTTAAAATCTAACTTTAGACAGTTTTTCATTGTAAGACACGTTAATATTAATAAAGAGCTTAATTCTTTTGAAAATAGTAATTATGGAGTCTCTAATTTCTCATATATAAATTCAAATCCTGGGGCAAAAAAAACTTATTCATTTTTATATAATTTTCAAATTAATAATGAAATAATAAAAAACTCAATAACTTTTTCATACAGGAATTACTTCCAAGATTTTAAACAATTTAATTTTAGAATTTTTTTAGGAAAATTTTTTAAAAACACTTCCAATGATGACTTTTTCAACTTTAACATTCATTCATCAAATGATTATCTTTTTTCAAATAATTTAATTGGAAGATCAGAATCTGAAGGATTTTACTCACAACAATATGTGAAATATGAAGGTGCTTTTAAATCTAAACTCAGTCAAGAAAAAGTTAATGATTTTATTTTTGTTATTGGATCTGGTGTCACATTATGGAAATGGCTTGAATCCTATTTTGATTATGGTTTTTTTAAACAAAAATCAAAAAAATTAGTTACTGGTTATGATTTGGGCTTGAAGCTTAATATTGTTGAAAATTATTTTGAGTTATATTTTCCAGTCTTAAATTCTGATGAATTTATTTTAAAATCAAATAATTATACAAAAAATATAAGATTTACTCTTTCATTAGACCCTGAAGATCTATCCAGCTTGTTTACAAGAAGATGGTTTTGATAAATTGAAAAATTAATTTGTAAATTCGCACCTCAATGAGTGAAAAGTTTCTCACTAGAGCCATTACTTACGAGACCTTCAAAAAAGAAGTCCTGAATGATTACAGGATTATTACCATAAGTCGTCAAGCTAGTTTATTAGGAAGAAAAGAAGTTTTAAATGGAAAAGCAAAATTTGGAATTTTTGGTGATGGTAAAGAGTTACCTCAAATTGCTATGTCTAAAGTCTTTGAAAAAGGTGATTTTAGATCTGGATATTATCGTGATCAAACTTTCATGCTTGCAATCGAGAAATTAAATATTAAACAAATATTTTCAGCATTATATGCAAATACTGATATCAACGAAGAGCCGATGTCAGGTGGCAGACAAATGGGTTCACATTTTAGTACTCCCTTTTTAAATGAGGATGGTTCTTTTAAAGATTTAACTAAAGAATTTAATTCATCTTCAGATATATCTTGTACAAGTGGTCAAATGCCCAGATTGCTGGGTCTAGCCATGGCCTCTAAACTTTACAGATCAGGAAAATTTAATTCTGAAAAACATTCAATTAATGGAAACGAAATTGCATGGGGAACAATTGGAAACGCAAGTACTAGTGAAGGTTTATTTTTTGAAGTAGTTAATGCAGCAGGAGTTCATCAAGTTCCAATGATTATTAATATATGGGATGATGAATTTGGTATATCTGTTGACAATTCATACCAAACAACAAAATCAAGTATTTCAGAAGTATTAAAGGGTTTTGAAACAGATTCAAAAAATAAAGGTTTTGAAATTATCAAGGTTAATGGCTGGGACTATCCGAAACTTATCTCCACTTATGAACATGCAAGTAATATATGCAGAAGTAAGCATATCCCAGTGATCATACATGTTAAAGAGTTAACACAACCTATTGGACATTCAACCTCGGGTTCTCATGAAAGATATAAGAACAAAGAAAGACTTGATTGGGAAAAAAAATATGATTGTAATTTAATGATGAGGAATTGGATTATTGAGAATGGAATAGCTTCTGAAGATGAGCTAAAATTATTAGAAAAGGAAAGTTTGGAATTTGTAAATAAACAAAAAATTGAAGCTTGGACCTCTTTTCAAGATGTAATTAAAAAAGAAAGATTATCACTTTTAGATGTTATTAAAAGCACCATTGATAAAACTAAAAATAATTCATTAATTAATTTATATAATCAGCTTCTAAGGATAAAAGAACCTACACGAAAAGATATTTTATCTTATTCAAGAAAATGTTTACGAATAAATGATTTATTCAAAAGAGATGAAATTATAAATTGGATTGAAAAATATAAAAAAACAACACAACCATTATACAGCTCTTTTTTATATAATGAACATAACCATTCGTTAAAAAATATTTCTGAAGTAAAACCTTTATATGATAAAAACTCACACCTTATAGATGGTAGAATTATTTTAAAAAATAATTTTGATAAACTTCTTAGCATAAATAAAAATCTTATAATTTTTGGAGAAGATTCAGGTAAAATTGGTGGTGTCAACCAAGCTTTGGAAGGTTTACAAAACAAATATGGAAGTTTGCGTGTTGATGATAGAGGAATTAGAGAAGCATCTATTGTGGGTGAAGGAATCGGATTAGCTCTGAGAGGATTTAGACCAATTGCAGAAATTCAGTACTTAGATTATTTGATTTTTGCTCTTCAAACATTAAGTGATGATTTAGCTACGATGTCTTACAGATCAGTTGGAAAACAAATTTCTCCTTTAATAGTTAGAACTAGAGGTCATAGACTTGAAGGAATATGGCATTCTGGATCTCCAATTGGTATGCTTGTCAATTCATTAAGGGGTATTAGGATTTTAGTTCCAAGAAATATGGTTCAGGCTGCTGGTATGTATAACTCTCTTTTAAAGTCATTTGAACCAGCAATAGTAATTGAACCTTTAAATTCATATAGACTAAAAGAAAAAGAACCTACAAATTATGGTGATTTTTGTTTAAAAATTGGAAAAGTTGATTTTATCCGAAAAGGAACAGACATCACGATAGTTTCATATGGGTCAACTTTAAGAATTGTTGATAAAGCATGTGATATACTTGAAAAGCATGATATTAGTGTAGATTTAATTGATATCCAATCAATTACACCATTTGATATTGATAATGATATTATTCAAAGTTTAAAATTAACTAATAAACTTTTGATTGTAGATGAAGATTTACCAGGAGGTGCCAGCTCATATATTTTACATAAAATTCTTGATCTTAATAATGGATATAACTTTTTAGATTCTAAACCTATAACATTAACTGGGAAAGAACATAGACCGCCATATGGAACCGATGGTGATTATTATTCAAAGCCTTCAATAGATGATGTTTTTGAAATAGTATACAAAATAATGCAAGAATATAATCCCGCTAAATACAATTTAAAACTATCCTAGTATTTCGAGAGCAAGCTGTTTCAATATTTTTTCGTCTTGAACTAATGTATTTATTCCTTTAGATTTTAAATCATAGTTTTTAATAGTGTTTAAAGTTTTAACAGTTTCTTTCATACTAATATTCATACTGGCATTTTTAAATTCGTTTAAAAAAAATGGATTTATTCCTACCTGCTTTGAAACTTCAGAATCATTTAATTTTTTGAGAGATTGAATTTGAAAAATTTTCAGGTAATAATTATAGATATTCATGAGAACGACTTGAACAGGGTATTTCTTTGGATTTTTAGAAAAATGATCTGATATTTTTAAAACTTTCATAAGGTCCCTTTTTCCATATTGATTTTGCAATTCAAATAAATTGTACTCATTATTTATTCCGAAATGATTTAAAATTAATTCTTCGTTGATTCCTAAACTATCCTTTTTGTTTAGACTTAGTTTTTCAAATTCATTATTAATTTTACTTAAATTATTTCCTGTAAGTTCAATTATCAACTGAGATGTCTTGTAGTCCAACTTAAAATTATATCTACTTGATATGTATATTACCCAGTTGTGAAGTTGATTATCATATATTTTTTTAAAATTAATTAATCTTCCACTTTCTTTAAAGTAGTTTACAATCTTTGTTTTTTTTGAGATATTTGGATCATTTATAAACAAAACAATTAGTGATGTTTTAGGAATTGATTTTAGTTTATTAAAATATTTATCAATTTCTTTGATTAAATTATTTGAATCTCGAACTAAAAAAAGCTGTCTATCCCCCATCATTGGATAATTATTTGCTTTTAATAATAATTCATTAAAGTTTATCTCATCACCATACAAAATATATTCGTTGAATGTTTTTAGTTCATCTGGCAATTTTTCTTTAAAAATTTTGATAAATGCAGAAATAAAATATAATTGTTCAGAATTTATTAAATATAAATTATGATTTATATTATTGGTTATTGATTTAATCTCTTCTTTAAAATGTTCTACATTTGAAATTGTAATCATGAAAAAATTAAATTTTGAAAATTATAATTTAAAGTTCAAAAATAAAGATAACAAACTATATGTATTCGATGTTATTAGAAAAAAATATATTGAGCTAAAAAAGGAAGAATGGGTAAGACAAAATACTGTTAATTTTTTAATAAATGAATTAAGTGTTCCGGAGTCGCATATCAACTTAGAAAAAGAATTTATTATAAATAAACTTAAAAAAAGATTTGATATTGTTGTTTATAATTCAGTCGGGAAGTGTTCAATACTTATTGAATGCAAGTCTTTTGATGTTAAATTAAATGAAAAAGCAATTGATCAAATACTTATCTACAATCAATATTTAAAATCCAATTTTTTAATGCTGACAAATGGAATTAATCATTTATTTTTAAAGAAATCCAATGATAAAATTGAAAAAATAAATTCTTTACCAAATTACACTAATTTATGAAAGTTGCAATTGTTGTTTTAAATTATAATGGTTTAAACTTATTAAAAATATTTATTCCACAACTAATTAAAAATTGTTTAGGATTAGATTTTTATGTTGTTGATAATGGTTCTGATGACGATTCTGTAAATTATATAATTAATGAATATCCAAACATTAAAGTAATTATAAATGAAAAAAATTTCGGATACGCTGGAGGATACAATAAATCTTTAAATAAGATAAATGCTGAATTATTCATATGTTTAAATAATGATGCAACATTTATTGATAAAAAATCAGTTAATAATATAATTGAAGTTTTTAAAAAAAACCCAGAAATAGTAGCTGCACAACCTAGAATAATTAATTATACAAACAGAAAAATTTTTGATTATGCAGGTGCTTCAGGTGGATTTATTGACTTATTTGGTTATCCGTTTTGTAGAGGAAGAATTTTCACAGAGATTGAAGATGTTACAAAATATAGTACTACAAGAGAAATTTTTTGGGCCAGTGGGTGTTGTTTAGTTATAAGAAAATCCTCCTTTAACTCTGTCAATGGTTTTGATTCCTCCTTTTTTGCTCATATGGAGGAAATAGATTTATGTTGGAGATTGAAAAATAATAATAACAGTAATAAAATTGTTGTTATTGGAAATGCAAATGTTTATCATTTGGGAGGAGCGACACTTAATTATAATACTGTCAATAAAAACTATTTGAATTTTAGAAATTCATTAGTTATGTTAATTAAAAACTTACCTAAAAAATTAATGTTTGTTTCCTTAACAGGAAGATTTTTTATAGATTTTATTATACTAATAGTCTCTTTAATCACTTTAAATTTTAAAGTAGTTAAAGGTATAATTAAAGCATATTTTTTTATCATAATGAATTTGATCAATATTTTTAGATTAAGATCAAGTAGAAACTCAAATTTTAAATTTTATTATTGTAAATCAATTTTTTATAATTTCTTCTTCAAAAGAAAAAAATTTTTTTCCGAAATTTAGTATAATTTTAATTTCATTTTTTTTAATTTCATATACTTATTAAAATTTTATCATGAAAAAAAGTGTTTTATATATTCTATCCTTTGTTGTTTTATTATCCTCATGTGTTTCTCAAAAGAAATTTGCTGAACTTGAAGCGACAAATCAAAACAACTTGAATCTACTAAATTCAGCCACAGTTAAATTAAATACATGTCTTGATGAAAAAGCAACTGCTGAGGCAAACATGAAAGCTCTTCAGGATCAAGTAGTTTTTTTAAAAGCTAATAATCAAGACTTAATTAATAACATGGGTAATTTGACAACCCTGTCCCAGAAAGGTGCTGAGAATTTAGAAAGATCACTTGAAAGTCTTCAAGAAAAAGATCTTGTTATCAGAACAATGCAGGATGCAGTAACTCGACGAGACTCAGTAACTCTGGCTTTAGTAACAAGCCTTAAAGGCGCATTTATAGATATTAATGACAATGATATTGAAGTTAATGTTGAAAAGGGTGTAGTATTTATTTCAATTTCTGATAAACTATTGTTTAACAGCGGAAGTTATTATGTTTCCGACAGAGCTAAAGAGGTTCTTGGGAAAGTTGCTCAGGTAGTTTTAGATAAACCTGAGATTGAATTTATGGTTGAAGGACATACTGATGATGTCCCTATTCAAAATGAAATTCTACTTGACAACTGGGATTTAAGTGTTAAAAGAGCAACTTCAGTAGTTAGAGTTTTACAAAATGATTTTGGTGTCCCGCCTGAGAGAATGACTGCTGCTGGTAGAAGTTCTTACATTCCTGTCATGGATAATGACACATCTGATGGAAGAGCCAAGAATAGAAGAACAAGAATTGTTGTTCTTCCAAAACTTGATCAATTTTATGATTTAATTGAACAAGGGATGAAAGCAGCGTCAAACTAATTAATAACAATTAGTATATGAAAAGGGGACATTTTGTGTTCCCTTTTTTATTTAATAACCTTTAATTTTGCAAATTTTAGAAGAACTTTTTTTTCTCCCGAATTATTAAAATTAATTGTTGCCCTTGAATTTTCGCCATCTTCTTCAATTTCCTTGACTTGGCCTCTACCAAATCTTTCATGAAAAACTACATCATTAATTTTAATGTTAATTTTAATATTCTGAGAAGATGATTTAAAAGATTTAAGCTTTGATATATTCTTTCTTTTTTTAAAGTTTCTTAACCTTAATAAAGTGTTATCAATATGAGAAGGTTGTTGTTTGTGTAAAGAATTTTTATTTGTGTACTTATTGTCAATTTCAGAAAGAAATCTACTTGGTTCGCATTCATTTAGATTTCCCCATTTAAATCTTTGATTACAATAACTCAATGTTAAACTTTTTTCAGCTCTGGTCATTGCTACATAAAATAGCCTCCTCTCCTCTTCTACTTCTTCTCTAGAATTAATACTCATTACTGATGGAAATAAATTCTCTTCCATTCCGATAACATATACAATTGGAAATTCCAATCCTTTTGCCATATGAACTGTCATTAAAGAAACTCTTTCATTCGAAACTTCTTTATCAGTCTCTGAATATAGCGCAACATCCTCTAAATATTTTGAAAGTGACTTATCTGATTCAAAGAGTTCTTCTTGACCTTCTATAAAATCATTAATGCCATTAACCAACTCTTCTATATTTTCAATTCTATTAAAAGACTCCAATGATCCTTCATTTTTATAAAAATTTACAATTTGTATTTTATTAATTATATGTGATACTGTTTCGTATGCATTGTTATTTTGAGAAAAAACTTTAAAAGAAAGAATTTGGTTCATGAAATTATCTAATTTCTCTATTGTTCCTTTGTTGATTTTTACTAATGGATCATTAAGATTTGATATAGAATCAAAAAGTGAGATATTTTGTTTTTCAGAAATTAATGTTAACTTATCTAAAGTAGTTTGTCCAATTCCCCTCGGCGGAAAATTTATGATTCTCCTCAAACTCTCTTCATCATTAAGATTTTCAATTAATCTTAAATAAGCTAAAACATCTTTTATCTCTTTTCTCTGGTAAAAAGATAATCCGCCAAAAACCTGATATTCAATATTAATTTTTCTCAGGGCATCCTCTACAGCCCTTGATTGAGCATTAGTCCTGTATAAAACTGCAAATGATGAATTATTTAGTAATTCATTATTCTTTCTCTCAAATATATTTGAGGCAACGTATCTGCCCTCATCGGAATCTGATAATGATTTATTTATGATTATTTTTTCTCCATCATTATTTTGAGTCCATATAGTTTTATCCAACTTAAACTGGTTATTTTGGATTAATGAGTTTGCACATTGAACTATGTTATTAGATGACCTGTAGTTTTGCTCAAGTTTGTAAATTTTACAATCTGGATAGTATTTTTTGAAATTTAAAATATTATCAATGTTAGCTCCTCTAAAACTATATATACTCTGTGAATCATCTCCAACAACACAAAGATTTTGATGTCGATCAGAAAGAGCTTTTATAATTAGATACTGTGAATAATTAGTGTCCTGATATTCATCAACTAATATATACCTAAACTTGTCTTGATATTTAGATAGAACTTCAGGAAATTTATTTAGCAATTCGTTTGTTTTAAGTAATAGATCGTCAAAATCCATAACAGAGGATCTAAAGCATCTTTCAACATATCTTTTATAAATATTTCCAAATTCTGATCTTTTAGACATTTTATCAACTTCAATCATCTCAGGATTATTAAAATAGTTTTCAACTGTTATAAAATTATTTTTTAATGAAGAAATTCTATTTCTTATTTGCTTTGTTTTGTAATGATCTTTATTTAAGTTAAGTTCTTTAATAATATTTGAAACTAATCTTTCAGAATCATATGTATCATATATTGTAAAATTTGTTGGATAGCCTAATAAAGGTGCTTCAGATCTTAAAATTCTAGCAAAAACGGAATGGAATGTACCCATCCATATATTTCTTGCTTGTGAGTCTCCTACACTTTCTGAAATTCTTTTTTTCATTTCAGCAGCTGCCTTATTAGTAAATGTCAAGGCTAAAATATTAAACGGATCAATATTCTGATTAATTAAATGAACAATACGATAGGTCAGAACTCTTGTTTTTCCTGATCCAGCGCCAGCAATAACAATCAATGGGCCATTTTTATGAATTACAGGAAGTTTTTGTTGCTTGTTAAGTTTTTGAAGATATTCAGTCAATTTAATATTTTAACTGTTATTAAAATTTAAAGTTAATAAATTAAATTTGAGAAGTGAACACCAATAAATTAAATACTTCTTTAGAGTTTATTAAAGGAATAGGTAAAATTAGATCTAAATTAATTAGAGATGAATTAAAAATAAATACATGCCAACAAATGCTTTATAGTTTTCCGTTTAGATATATAGATAGATCTAAATTTTTTAAAATTTCTGAAATTAAAAATGAAATGATTCATGTTCAAATTAAAGGAGTATTTAAAGATTTAAAACTGGTGAAATTTTCAAATAAGTATAGGCTTGAAGGAAAACTTTATGATGGATATAACTACATGACAATTAACTGGTTTAAAGGTCTAAGTTGGGTAGAAAAATCAATTGAACTTAATAAAGAGTATGTATTGTTTGGTAGATTATCTTGGTTTAACAATAAACCAAATATGGTTCATCCAGAATTTGAAAGAATGAATTCAATTGTAAAAAAAGGTTTTGTAAAGATTAAACCAGTTTACCATTCAACAGAAAAACTTATTAATCATGGAATAACAAATAATTTTTTTATAAAAATTATTAAAAATATTTTTTCATTTGTTGAAGATGAATTAAATGAAAATCTAAATAAAGAAATTAATGAAAAGTATAATTTTTATTCTACAAGAAAATCATTGATTAATATACATTTTCCTATAGATTTTAATCATTTAGAAATAGCTAAGAAGAAAATAATATTTGAAGAGTTTTTTTTCAATCAACTAAGATTTAATCTAGTTAAAATAAATAGAAAAAGAATTAATCCTGGATATTACTTTCCTTCAATCAGCAATAAATTCAAGACCTTTTTCGATAGTAAATTAAACTTTGATTTAACAAATTCTCAAAAAAAGGTCTTAAAGGAAATTCGTGAAGATTTTTCTAGTAAAAAACAAATGAATCGTCTTCTTCAAGGTGATGTTGGTTCAGGAAAGACAATTGTTGCTATTATGTCAGTTATAATAGCTGTTGAAAATAATTTTCAATCATGCATAGTTGCACCAACTGAAATTCTAGCACAACAACATTTTTCATCTTTTATTAACTATTTAAGCGATATTAATATTAATGTTAAAATTTTAACTGGCTCAACAACTAAGTTACAGAGAAACTTAATATTATCTGATTTAATTATTGGTGAAATAGATGTTTTAATTGGAACACATGCCCTTTTTGAAGATGACGTTAGATTTAAAAATCTTGGTTATGTGGTAATTGATGAACAACATAAGTTTGGTGTTAAGCAAAGAAGTAAAATGTGGAAAAAAAATAATCCCCCTCCTCACGTTTTAATTATGACTGCAACTCCGATACCCAGAACATTGACAATGAGTATATATGGAGATCTTGATATATCAATAATAGACGAGATGCCACCTGGAAGAAAGGATATTGTTACAGTTCATAGGAAGGATAGTAATAGGTTAAAAGTGTTTGCTTTTTTAAAAGATCAAATTAAGTCCGGAAGACAAGTTTATATAGTATATCCCCTAATTGAAGAATCTAAAAAAATGGATTTAAAGTTTCTTGAAGATGGCTATGAAAGTTTATTAAGAGATTTTCCAAGAGATAAATATCAAATTGGAGTTTTACATGGAAAGATGAAAAATAATGATAAAGATTACGAAATGAAGAGATTTATTGTTGGCAAAACAAATATTTTAATTTCAACAACAGTAATTGAAGTTGGTGTTAATGTTCCAAATGCATCTGTTATGATTATTGAAAGTGCTGAAAGATTTGGACTATCTCAAATGCATCAACTTAGGGGAAGAGTTGGCAGAGGAAGTTATGAAAGTTATTGTATTCTGATGACTAAAGATAATTTAAGCAATGATGCACAAACTAGAATAAATGCCATGACAGAGACTAACAATGGTTTTAAAATTTCTGAAATAGATTTAAAATTAAGAGGACCTGGTGATGTTTTAGGAACAAGACAGAGTGGTGATTTAGATTTTAAACTTGGTGATATAGTAAATGATGTTGATGTATTTAATGAAGCTTTTGATGAAGTTAAAAAAGTAATATCGTCTGACCCTGATTTAATAAACATATCAAATAACAATATAAAATCATATTTGGTTAATAATTCAAATAATAAATCCTGGAATATAATTGGTTAATTAATTATCGATAATATATCTTTACAGAAATGAAAATTTCTTTTAAATGGATCTCTGAAATTATAGATGAAAATCTAGATTTTGAAGAATGTGCTGAATTGCTCACTGATATTGGATTAGAGGTTGAAAAGTCTTATACTTTTTCAAATATTAATACTGATCTTTCACAACTTTTAATTGGAAAGATTAAAGAATGTATAAAACACCCCAATGCAGATAGATTAAAGTTAACAACAGTTAATATAGGCGACTCTGATGATCTTAAAATTGTTTGTGGCGCACCTAACGTAGATGTTGATCAAACAGTAGTTGTTGCGCCTGTTGGAAGTACTTTAACAACAATAAAAGGTGATTCAATTAAGATAAAAAAAGCAAAAATAAGGGATATTGAAAGTCATGGAATGTTGTGTGCAGAAGATGAAATTGGTATAGGTGAATCTCATGATGGAATCATAATATTAAATAAAAAAATTAAACCAGGAACCAAAGCCTCAAAAGTATTTAAATCTTATTCCGATAAAATATTAGAAATTGGTTTAACACCAAATAGAAGTGATGCAATTTCTCATTTTGGAGTTGCTCGTGATCTTCGTGCTGCTCTTTGTTACCGAAATGATAAAAAATTTGAGCTGATATCACCCTCAATATCTAATTTTAATAATACAATAATTTCGCCAAATTTTAATATTGAAATTTTAAACCCCAAAGATTGTAGTAGGTTTTGTGGGTTAATTATTGATAATATAAAAGTAAAAGATTCACCTGAATTTATACAAAATAGATTAAAAGCCATTGGCTTAAATCCAATAAATAATATAGTTGACATAACTAATTATGTTATGCATGAAATTGGACAACCACTTCATGCATATGATAGAGCTAAAATCAAATCGAATACAATAAGAATAAAGAAAATTAATACTAAAAATAAATTTACTATTCTTGATGGTAAAGAAATAGATCTAAATGAAGATGACCTTATGATTTGTGATGAAGATTCTCCAATGTGTTTGGCTGGTGTTTATGGTGGTTTAAATTATTCTGTAACGTCTGAAACAAAAACTATATTTCTTGAGAGTGCTTCTTTTAATCCTATTTCAATAAGAAAATCATCAAAAACACACTCATTAAACACTGATTCGTCTTATAGATTTGAAAGAGGTGTTGACATAGAAAATACTGAATTTGCTTTAAAACGTGCAGCCGCTTTAATTATTGAACATTGTGAGGGGGATATAGTAAGTGATATTATGGATGAATTCCCTGGAAAAATTGATGAAAAAAATATTGTATTAAATTTTGACAATGTTGATAGTTTAATTGGTTTTAAAATTGATCGATTAAAAATAAAATCCATTTTAAATTTATTAGACTTCAAAATCAATAATGTAACAGATATATCGGCTGGAATTACAATTCCAGCTTACAGGCATGATGTTGTAAGAGAATGTGATGTTATTGAAGAAATTTTAAGAATACATGGTTTTAATAATATTGAAATTGATAAAAAAATTAACATATCTATATCTTCTTTAGTTAATTCAAATAATAAATTTGAAAATATAATTTCAAACTATTTGTCTTCCTTAGGTTTTAATGAAATCATGAATAATTCACTAGTAAGTGATAACACAAATATTGGTAAAGAAAAAAAAGTAAGCCTTTTGAATTCAATTAGTTTAGATATTTCATCAATGAGAAATTCATTACTTCCTGGAATGCTAAAATCTCTAGTATATAATATAAATAGGAAGAATAAAAATTTAAAATTTTATGAATTTGGATCTATTTACGAAAAACTAAATGATAATTATATAGAAAAAAAGATGCTTGGATTAATTATTTCAGGAAACATCATTGACGAATCTTGGCATTCGAAAAATCAAAAAACTGATTTGTTTATATTAAAGAATATAGTAAATAATATATTTCAAAAATTTAAAATTAAATTTAAAGAAAAATACTCTGATGATAAGATTTTTCTTGATTATGGCAATTGTCAATCTATAATTTCTGCAGTTGATAAATCTTTAATTTCATTGTATGAAATCGAAGAAGAAAATGTATACTATGCCTCAATTGAGCTTGAGGGACTTTTTAATCAGAATTCTAATGAGTTTTTCAAAGTAAAAAAATCTTCAAAATTTCCTAGAGTTAGAAGGGATTTTTCATTTATTATTGATGAATCAATTACCTACGATGATTTGATAAAAGCAATAAATAAAACAAGTAGATTGCTCAAAGAAGTTAAATTAATGGATGTTTATTATGGCAAACCACTTAAGAAAAATGAAAAATCATATTCACTTTCAATAACTTTAGAAAATGATAAAAAAACACTTGAGGACTTAGAAATCAATACCATATCAAAAAAAATAATTGATACAATATCAAAAAAATTTAATGGTGTTGTTAGAAGTTAATATATTCCTTTTCTGAGCGATTTTATATTGGTGTCAGCTAAGTAATCTTCAAAGGACATTAGTTTGTCAATAAATCCGTTTTTTCCAATCTCTATTATTCTATTTCCTACTGAGTTTGCAAATTCAAAATCATGTGTGGTTAAGATTATATTTCCTTTAAATTTTATTAATGAATTATTTAATGTTTGAATAGTTTCTAGATCTAGATGATTTGTAGGTTCATCTAACATTAAAAAGTTTGATTTCTCCATCATCATTTTAGATAAAATACATCTTACTTTTTCACCACCAGAAAGTACATTGCATGATTTCAATGCTTCCTCTCCACTAAAAATCATTTTTCCTAAAAAACCTCTAATAAAAACTTCTTCCCTTTCCTCATCATTGTTTGACCATTGTCTAAGCCATTCTATTAGATTAATGTTTTTATTAAAATAAATATCATTGTTTAAAGGTAAATATGATTGACTAATGGTACTACCCCAATTAAATGATCCATTAAAATTATTATCAATACCATTAATAATTTCATAAAATTTTGAAGTTATTTTAGAATCTTTTGAATATAAAATAACTTTGTTTCCTTTGTTGAGAGTAAAATCTAAAGGTTTATTTATTTCATTAAATATAAGATCACATATATTTAAAATTTGATCTCCACTTTCCCTTCCCATCTCAAATATAATTCCTGGATATCTTCTAGAAGAGGGTTTTATTTCTTCAATATTTAGCTTTTCGATCATTTTTTTTCTTGATGTAGCCTGTTTAGATTTTGCAACATTGGCACTAAATCTAGCTATAAAATTTTCAAGTTCTTTCTTTTTCTCCTCAGCTTTTTTGTTTTGTTGTGTTCTTTGTTTTAATGCAAGTTGACTTGACTCATACCAAAATGAATAATTTCCAGTGTAATGAGTAATTTTACCATAATCAATATCAGATATGTGGGTGCAAACAGTGTCTAAAAAATGCCTATCGTGAGATACTATAATTACCGTATTTTCATAATTAATAAGGAAGTTTTCTAACCATTTAATAGTTTCGAAATCTAATTCGTTAGTTGGTTCGTCCATAATTAAAATATCTGGATTTCCAAATAATGATTGTGCAATTAAAACTCTTACTTTAGTCTTACCATCAAGATCAGACATTGTCATAGAATGCAACCTCTCTCCTACTCCTAACTGAGACAACAATGATGCAGCATCACTTTCTGCATTCCATCCATCCATTTCTTCAAATTGATTTTGAAGTTCTCCAACTCTTACGCCATCACTGTCTGAGAAGTTGGTTTTGGCATATAGATCATCCATCTCTTTTTTTATTTTATATAAAATTGTATTACCCATTAAAGTTGTTTGAAGAACATTATATTCATCAAATGCGTTATGATTTTGTTCAAGAACAGACAATCTTTTACCTGGTTCGATAAATACACTACCAGAATTTGGGTTTAATTTTCCTGATAAAATTTTTAAAAAGGTTGATTTTCCTGAGCCATTTGCTCCAATTATTCCATAACAATTACCTTTTTTAAAAACAGTATTAACTTCGTCAAAAAGAATTCTTTTACCAAACTGAACTGAAAGATTTGATGTACTTATCATAATTTCCGCAAAAGTAATAAATTGATGTTAAGACACACATATTTATACTATTTTTATATTAATGAGATTTATTTTTCTTTTTTTATTTTTTCTTTTTATTTCTTGCAGAAATGAAAATCATCCAATTTTTTTTGGTGGAAAAATTTTAAATAAATCAGCTGATAAAATAATATTGAATAAAGATGATGACATCTTAAATGAATCTTCAATTGATGAAAATGGTTTTTTTCAGATGAGATTAGATTCAATTAGCCCTGGTTTGTATAATTTCTTTTTACAACCTGAGTTTCAATATCTTATTCTTGAAAAGAATGATAGTATATATATTAGATTAAATAGTCTTGATTTTGATGAATCTCTAGTTTTTATGGGTAATGGGGCTTCAAAAAATAACTTTCTTATGGATATTTTTTTGAATTTTGAAAAAAATGAAGAAATTTTAAATAAATCATTTAATGAATCATTTGAAGAATATCTAAAGAAAGTGGATTCATTTTTGGTAGTTCAACAAAAGAAATTTATTCAATTTAAATCAAAAGTTAAAATTTCTTCATTTGCTGAAAAGTTGATAAATAATGCTTTATTATATCCATATATGGAAAAAATACAATCATTCATTTTAAGAAAAAATATTAGTGATAAATTGTGGAATAACATAAAGTATGATTATAATATCAACTTTAACGATAATAGTCTTGCTTTTTTCAAGCCTTATATTGATTTTATATACCTATATACTTTTAACATTACAAGAATTAAAAATAAAGAAATTGATAAAATTGATTTTCAGATTGATAGATTAAATACTGCTAATGATTTGATTTCTGATAATGAAATTAAATCCAAACTTTTCAGATTTTTAGCATTTGAAGTTCTTTTAAAGAATAAACATATCTATGAAAAATCTAAGTTTATTAATGAATTTCTTAAAATATCAAATTTTGAAAGTATCAATAATGAAGTTGATGAACTATATAAAAATCAAAAGAGACTTACACCTGGAAATATTTTTCCTCAAGTTTATTTTGCAAATCAGAATGGATCAATTTTAGACATTACAACAGACAATAAAACTAAAAAAGTTTTGTTTTTTTGGTCTTATGACCAAAATTCTCATTTAAATGCAATTCATCAAAAGATATTTAAATTAAA
Organism: uncultured Bacteroidota bacterium; assembly: GCA_902587325.1. Taxonomy (GTDB): domain Bacteria; phylum Bacteroidota; class Bacteroidia; order Flavobacteriales; family Flavobacteriaceae; genus Eutrophosalina. The sequence goes on along the minus strand of CACIKV010000006.1, from coordinate 9,858 downwards.
AACTACTTTTTTCAATCATAAATTTTATTCAATCAACATTAATGAATCACAATCAAAATGGCTTGATAACATTATTTCAAAGGATTTTATTAATATTAGGAGCATAAATTTTGAAGAAATGAGTAAAAAATTAATCATTGATAATTTGAATAAAATATTTTTTCTAAACGAAAAAAGCGAAATTCAAAAAATAGATTTAATCGATAATCTTATTTTAAATTAAGAATTAGATTTTTTATGATCATCTAAAAACTTTTTTAAACCAGAGTCTGTCAAAGGATGATTAAGTAGCCCCTTGATTGCATAAAGAGGTGTGGTTACAACATCAGCACCTATCTTGGCACAATCAATAATATGCATTGTGTGACGAATTGAAGCTGCAAGAATTTCTGTCTTAAAATCATAGTTATCATAAATATCACGTATTTCTGAAATTAAATTTAATCCATTAGATGATATGTCATCTAATCTTCCTATAAAAGGAGATAAATAAGTTGCTCCAGCTTTAGCAGCTATAATTGCTTGTCCGGAGGAAAAAACAAGTGTACAATTGGTTTTGATATTTTTATCAGTAAAATATTTAATTGCTTTTACTCCTTCAGAAATCATAGGAACCTTAACAACTATCTGCTTGTTTAATGAAGCCAAGTATTCACCTTCTTGTACAATTCCTTTGAAATCGGTAGATATTACTTCGGCAGACACATCTCCATCAACGATGTCACATATTTTTAGGTAATGGTTAATTATACTTTTATGTCCGCTGATTCCTTCTTTAGCCATCAAAGACGGATTAGTTGTAACTCCGTCAAGTATGCCCAAGTCTTGAGCTTCTCTTATTTGATCAAGGTTAGCTGTATCTATAAAAAATTTCATTATAATTTATTGTATTTAATTAATATTTTTTCGAATAATAGATCTGGTAAAATTTTTTTTAAAATTATTGAAAACTTTTGAAAAAAGGTACCTGCTTTATAATGTATTTTTGGGTTTTTTAAATTGATAATTTTAAAAACAAGCTTTGATATAATTAAGGGATCACTTCCGCTTGAATCAACATGCTTATTCATTTCTTTCCATGACCTGTAGTACTTTTCAAAATAGACTGAATCTTTATTATCAAAAGAATCAATTCTTCTTGAAACAATGTTGGTTTTAAAATCTCCAGGAGCGATATTTGTAACCTTAATATTATAATCAAGTAATTCTAACCTCAAACTTTCTGTTAATATTTCTAAAGCACTTTTCGAAGCACAGTATATTCCTCTAAAAGGGAGACCTATGTACCCAGCAATTGATGTCATGTTAATAATTAAACCATTTTTGTTTTTTCTCATTGAAGGAAGTACAGATTTAATCATCTCAATCGGACCGAAAAAATTTGTATTAAATAGCTTTTCAACATCATTTATTTTAGAATCTTCAATAGGACCTGTAAATCCAATACCAGCATTATTAATAAGTATTTCAATTGAATATTCTTTTGATAATATATAATTAACACATTCATCAATTTCTTTTTTATTATTAATATTTGCTTTAACTAGTTCAAACTTTGTGTCTGGATAATTTAATGGATTTCTGCAAGTACCATAAACTTTAAATTTCTTAGAGGATAAATATTCGCCTATGTTTTTTCCAATTCCTGAAGATGCACCTGTAATTAATACTGTTTTCATAAAAAAAGGGCAAGTAACTTATATCACACCGCTACAACCATTTACCCTTGCTGTATTCCTACCCTGGGGGATTCAATGGGAGCTGGTTGCATAAGCCCTGCCCATAACAAATATAATAGTTTTAATAAAAGAATTAGAAGTATTACTTTTAATAAATATTTATGAGAATTAATTTTTACCTTTTTTTAATTTCAATAGTCTTTATTTCTTGTTCTAATGAAAATCAGATTTATGAAATTAGTGTTTCATCAGAATCTGAAATATTTAATAAAGAATCAAAAGTTTCACTTGATATCAAATTAAATAATTTTTTAATTAAAGTTGAGGATTTGAAATTTTTTATAAACGGAAAAAAGGTTTCAAAAGTGACTAATCTATCAATAGCAAAGTTAGGTTCTAATTCAATTAAAGCTCAATTCACACACAATAATCAAAAAAAAATTTTAATAAAAAATATTGATGTTTATAATACTTACCAACCAAATTTATATTCTTATGAAATTATTGGAGAGTACCCACATGATATTTCCCTGTACACACAAGGTTTAGAATTTAAAAATAATATATTATATGAAAGCACTGGCTTAAATGGATATTCATCATTAAGAAAATTTGATGTTTATAATAATCAATTGATTGACGTTAGATTTTTGGACGATGAATATTTTGGAGAGGGACTAACAATTTTAAATAATAAAATTTACCAGCTCACATGGAAAAACAGAATTGGATTTATTTATGATTTAAAAACCATGAATATGGAAAAATCTTTCAATTATGGTCAAAGTTCTGAGGGTTGGGGTCTTGCAAATGATGGAAATAATTTATACAAATCTGACGGTACGGAGAAAATTTGGATTATTGATCCAGTTACACTCAAGGAAATTGATAATATAGAGATAGTCACAGATAAAAAAAAAGTAAAAAACATTAATGAGTTAGAAATTGTTGATGAAAAGATTTATGCAAATACTTATCAATTCAATAAGGATGTGGTTTTAGTTATAAACAAACTTACTGGTTCTGTTGATGGTATCATAGATTTTGGAAATTTAAGAAACAAAGTGAAACAACATAACAATCTAGATGTTTTGAATGGAATAGCTTTCAATAAAAAAAGAAATTCTTTTTTTGTAACTGGAAAGAGATGGGATAAGATTTTTGAAGTAAAGATTATTAAAAATTAAATAATTTTTTTCCTGACATTAAAGAGTTTACTTTTGTTTTTACTTGTTTTAAAATAAAATCATCGTTGTAGTTTTCTATTACCTCATCAATTAGATCTACAATTTTAATAATTTCTGAATTGTCAATTCCTCTTGTTGTAATTGCTGCTGTACCAAACCTAATTCCTGAAGTTACAAAGGGCGATTTATCATCAAAGGGAACCATATTTTTATTTGCAGTTATATCAGCTTTCACTAAAGCTTCCTCAGCTTCTTTTCCAGTAATTTTTTTATTTCTTAAATCAATTAACATTAAATGATTGTCAGTACCACCTGAAATTAGATTATAGTTTCTTTTTGAAAGTTCATTTGCCATTGCTTTTGCATTATTTCTGACTCTAACCATATACTTTAAAAAATCATCAGTAAGTGCTTCCCTAAAACCGACAGCTTTAGCAGCTATAACATGCTCTAGAGGCCCTCCTTGATTTCCGGGGAAAACACCCATGTCAATTTGGTTTGACATAGGTTTTAATTTTCCACTTTTATATTTTAAACCAAAAGGGTTTTCAAAATCTTTCCCCATTAAAATTAATCCTCCTCTAGCTCCTCTCAAAGTTTTGTGAGTAGTTGTTGTAACAACATGACAATGCGGAATAGGATCATTTAGCAAACCTTTTGCAATCAAACCAGAAGGATGTGATATGTCAGCTAAAAGAAATGCATTAACTTCATCAGCTATGTTTCTAAATTCACTAAAGTCAATATCCCGAGAATAAGCAGAGGCACCTGCTATAATCATTTGTGGTTTTTCTTTATTTGCAATTCTGCGGATTTCACAATAATCTAGTAATCCTGTTTCTTTTTCAACTCCATAAAATGATGCATTGTATATTCTTCCAGAAAAATTAACACTTGATCCATGTGTCAAATGCCCTCCATGTGCTAAATCAAATCCTAAAATTTTGTCTCCCGGTCTCAGGAATGCATGAAAAACAGATGCATTTGCTTGACTTCCTGAGTGAGGCTGCACGTTAGCATATTCTGCACCAAATAATTCTTTTGCACGATTTATTGCTATAGATTCAACTTCATCAATCACTTCACATCCACCATAATATCTTTTTCCAGGATAGCCTTCGGCATATTTGTTTGTTAGTACAGAACCAACAGCTTTCATAACATCATTACTTACAAAATTTTCTGATGCAATTAGTTCAATTCCGTTAATTTGTCTTTTTTGTTCTTTTTTGATTAAATCAAATATTATTTCTTCGGATTTCATTTAGGATGATTTGATAATGCAAGATACTTATTAACTTTGCTTAGTGCAAGGGAAAATTAACATAGTAAACAAAAAGGCAAGCTTCAAGTATTTTTTATTAAAAAAATATATTGCAGGTCTTGTATTAAGCGGATCTGAGATTAAATCAATTAGACTAAAAAAAGCAAATATCGATAGGTCTTTCTGTACTTTTTTTAATAACGAATTATATGCTAATAATATATTAATTGAGAGTTATGTAAATTCTAGTTCATTCGAAAAAGAAAGAAAAAAAATAAAGTTATTATTAAATAAAAATGAGCTAATTAAAATTAAAAAAGAATTAAATAATGTTGGAATAACAATTGTGCCAGTAAAACTATTCATAAATGATAAAGGATTTGCGAAATTGGAAATATTTACTGCAAAAGGTAAAAGGAACTACGATAAAAGAGAAGTAATTAAAAAAAGAGAAAATAAATTGAAAATTGATAGAATAAAAAAATCTAACTAGTATTTGTTTTTTAACATTGGAACAAAGCGATAATCACCAAAAGTTCTTTTCTCAAATTTATTAACAGAAACCCTTGTAATTAGTGTCATTTTTTGAACTAATTTACCGATTGGAATAACCATTTTTCCATTTACTTTCAGTTGTTTTAATAAATTATTGGGTGGTGTTTCACAGGCTGCAGTTATTATAATTTTATCAAATGGGGAAAATTCTTCAATACCTTTATTTCCATCATCCCATATATTTTTTTTTGGCATTAATTTAATATCATGTAATATTTTTTTTGATTTTTTGTATAAACTATAAATTCTTTCAATTGTATATACATCTGCTCCTAAAAATACCAAAACTGCTGATTGAAATCCAGACCCAGTACCAATCTCTAATATCTTATCACCCTTTTTAACATTTAGAAGATGTGTTTGAAAAGCAACAGTAAAAGGCTGTGAAATTGTTTGATTCTCATCTATTGGAAATGCTTCGTCTTTGTATGCGAATGATTCAAAATCTTTATGAATAAATAGATGTCTAGGAACTTTTAAGAATGCTTCAAGAATGTTTTTATTATTAATTCCTTTTTTGATAAGATTATTAATTAATTCTTTTCTTAAACCTAATAGTTTTGGAGAATCATACATAAAATAAAAATATCAATTAATTATATATAATTGTAAATTTGTGAACTAATGTTAAACATTGCAGTGGTTGGTGCTGGTCACCTTGGGGAATTTCATATAAAACTTTTAAAAAGCTCTGGACTTTTTAATCTGATTTGTTTTTATGACCCTGATAAATCAAGAGCTAAATATATAAGTGATAAATACAAAATTAATTTTATTGAAATAACAAAGATTAGTTCTTTAGTTGATGCAGTTGTTATATCAACGCCAACATCTTTTCATTATGAAACAGCGGTTAGATTTTTAAATAAAAAGAAACATGTATTTATTGAAAAGCCAATTACCTCAACAATTGATCAGGCTAACGAACTTATTGAAATTAAAAACAATAATAAACTTATTGGCCAAGTCGGACATGTAGAGAGATTCAATTCAGCCTTTATAAATATAAAGAATGCTTTAAACCCTATGTTTATTGAATCTCATAGGTTATCTTCTTATCCGTCAAGGGGAACAGATGTTTCAGTAGTATTAGATTTAATGATACATGATATTGATATTATTTTATCACTGGTTGATTCTAAAATCACTAAAATAAGTGCTAACGGAACAAAAATAATTAGCACTTCACCTGATATTGCAAATGCAAGAATTGAATTTGAAAATGGTTGTGTAGCTAACTTAACCTCAAGTAGATTGTCCCTTAAAAAAATGAGGAAAATGAGAGTTTTTCAAAGGGAATCTTATATTTCAGTTGATTTTGATACTGGATCTAGCGAAATTATTAAGGTTAAAAATTATGATGGGAAAAATAAATATGCAATGACTATTCATGATTCTGAGGGCATAGAAAAAGAAATTCAAATTGATAATGTAAAGAATGAAAAAATTAATTCAATTGAAGAAGAGCATAAGAATTTTTATCATTCCATTATTAATAAAGAAGATCCAATAGTTTCATTTGAAAAGGGAAGAGACGCTCTCGAGTTAGCCATCAAGATTGTAAAAATTATTGAAAACTAGATATGGACTATATTTTATTTAAAAAAAGTATTTCAGAAAATATTAAAGTTGTAGCAGTATCGAAAACTAAATCGACTGAAAAAATTAAAGAAATATATGATTTAGGTCATAGAGACTTCGGTGAAAACAAAGTACAGGAACTTGTTAAAAAATATGAAGATTTGCCGAAAGATATTAATTGGCACTTGATTGGTAAACTACAAAGAAATAAGGTTAAATATATAGCTCCGTTTATACATTTAATTCACTCAGTTGATTCTGAAAGATTGTTAAATCAAATCAATAAAGAGGGAGATAAAAATAATAGAATTATAAATGTTTTATTGCAAATAAAAATATCAAATGACCCATTAAAAACAGGATTTGAATATTCTGAATTAGGAGATATGTTTTCTGGTAGTATATTTTTGAAATATAAGTTTGTTAAAATTATTGGCTTTATGGGAATTGGATCTATTGATCAATCAAAAAATGAGAAAGAGTTTAAAAAAATTTCTGATTATTTTAATAAGATAAATAAAATACACGATCTAAAGTATTTATCTCTAGGAATGAGTAATGATTACAAGCTAGCTATTAAATACAATTCAAATATGATAAGAATTGGTAGTCTAATTTTTGGTTCAAGAAATTAATGTTTGTAATAGTTGATTTAGAAACAACTGGCGGGATATACAATAAAGAGAAAATTATTGAAATTGGCTTAATTAAATATGATGGATCTAAAGTTATTGAAACATTTGAAAAATTAATTAACCCATTTGTAAAAATTGATCCTTTTATTGAAAAGTTAACTGGAATAAAAAATAATGAGTTAAAAAGTTCAAAAGGATTTAATTCTTATAGTGCTGATATTTATAATTTTTTAAAGAATTCCACTATTGTTGGACATGATGTTAAATATGATTACAGAGTTTTAAAAAATGAATTAAAAAAAAATAATTTTATTTTAGAAAACGAATTTTTATGTACTCTTGAATTAATGAGAGAATGTTATCCAGGCCTTAACTCTTACAAATTAAAAACTTTAAGTAAAATCTTTGATATTAAGTTAGTAAAGCATCACAGGGCTATGGATGATGCAAAAGCTACACTTGAGTTACTTAAATTATGCAATGAGTAATAAAAAATTGATTAGTATTAGTGGTCCAACCGCAATTGGTAAAACCAAACTTGCAATTAAATTAGCAAAATCTCTAAACTCAGAGATAATTTCATTTGATTCTAGGCAGTTTTATAAAGAAATGTCCATAGGAACTGCAGTTCCATCAGAAATTGAATTAAATGAAGTGAAACATCATTTTATTCAGCATAAATCAGTTTTAGATCCATACACAGTTTATGATTTTTCAGTTGAAGCTAATAAGTTAATTAAGAAATTATTTAAGGTTTGCGATAATATTATTTTAGTTGGAGGTTCATATATGTTTCTTAAATCGATCATATATGGAATAGATGAAATACCAAAAATTCCAAATGAATTCAGAAACAAGTTAAATGAAAAGTTTAAAATTAATGGTATAGAATATTTACAATCAATTCTTAGGACAAAAGATTCTGAATACTATAAAAAAGTAGACATAAATAATCCAAGAAGATTAATTAGAGCATTAGAGATAATTGAATTTACTAAAAAACCTTACACATCATTTTTAACAAATAATAATGAAAGACTATATAACCATCACTCTATTGCATTAAATACAGACAGGAATAAGTTATATGAAATAATCAATAACAGAGTTGATTTGATGATTAATTCAGGCTTAATTGATGAAGCTAAAGATCTATATAAGTTTAAGGATAATAATGCATTATATACTGTTGGCTACAGAGAATTGTTTAATTATTTTAGCAATAAGTATTCCAAAGATTTTGCAATTAATGAAATTAAAAAAAACACAAGAAGATTTGCAAAAAAACAAATTACTTGGTTAAAAAATTCGGATGAAAAACATCAATGGATAGATGTAGATTATGAGATTCAGGAAATATTAAAAAATTTAGACAATAAAATCTTTTAAATTTTTATTAATTCTTTTAACAATATCACAACTACTACTAATCACAAACTTTTTTCCAATCAATTTTTCATATAACTCAATATATCTTCTACTTACCATATCAATAACATTTTCAGTCATTTTTGGAATTACCTGTTTATTTTTACCTTGAAAACCATTTTGCATTAACCATTCTCTAAAAAACTCCTTAGATAGTTGCTTTTGCTTTTCTCCTTTAATTTGTAGCTCATCATATGAATCTTTGTAAAAATATCTTGACGAGTCTGGTGTATGAATTTCATCAATCAAAGTAATTACACCATTTGAATCATAACCAAATTCGTATTTAGAATCAACTAATATTAAACCATTTTTAGAAGCTAAATCAGTACCTCTTTTAAATAATTCTAAACTTTTTTCATGAAGATATTCATAATCATCTTTGTTAATGATATTTTGTTCAATAATTGATTTTGGAGTAATATCTTCATCATGTAATCCTTTTTCAGCTTTAGTAGCCGGTGTAATAATAGGTGATTTAAATTTATCATTTTCTTTCATGTTTTCTGGAAGAATATTACCACATAAATTCCTATGACCACTATTATAAAGTCTGTAAGAATGTCCAGATAAATATCCTCTAACAACCATTTCAATTTTTATTGGATTACATTTTTTTCCGATTGATACGTTTGGATCTGGGATTTCAATTAACCAATTGTCAATAATATCACTACTGTTATTAAGCATTTCATTAGCTATTTGATTAAGAACTTGTCCTTTATAAGTTATTCCAGTTGGCATGACAACATCAAATGCAGATATTCTATCTGAAACTATCATAATTAAAATATCATCTTTTAATTCATATACATCCCTTACCTTACCAACATATTTAGATATTTGATTTTTAAAATTAAAACTAGAATTTAATAGTACTTTACTCATTAATTTGCATGTTCAGTTTTTTTGTATGCATCTATTATTTTTTTTACTACTTTATGTCTTATAACATCCTTATCGTCTAGATATACAATGTCAATTCCTTCAATATTTTGTAATATTAAGTTAGCTTCTTTTAGTCCTGAAATAGCTGATCTTGGTAGATCAATCTGCCCGGGATCTCCTGTGATCATAAACTTAGCGTTTTTGCCCATTCTAGTTAAAAACATTTTCATTTGATTGTGTGTCGTGTTTTGTCCTTCATCTAAAATAACAAAAGCATTATCTAAAGTTCTTCCACGCATGTAAGCTAAGGGGGCTATTTCAATAATTCCTCTTTTAATATAGTCTTCTAATTTTTCATTTGGAATCATTTCTTTTAATGCGTCGTATAGTGGCTGCATAAAAGGATCAAGTTTATCTTTCAAATCTCCAGGTAAAAAACCTAAATTTTCACCAGCCTCTACAGCAGGTCTTGTAAGAATAATTCTTTTAACAATTTTTGACTTCAGGGCTTTTACAGCTATTGCAATTCCTGTGTATGTTTTTCCTGTCCCTGCAGGTCCAATAGCAAAAACCATATCATTTATTTCAAATGATTCAACTAATTTTATCTGATTTAGAGTGTGAGCTTTAATCTTTTTCTT
>CACIKV010000005.1 GCA_902587325.1 uncultured Bacteroidota bacterium | reverse complement strand
TCACTGTATCCAAATCATTTACTTCAATAGAAGCCCAAATTTCTTGAATGTTTGGAGTTAAATTTGAATAAGAGAAAGAGGAATCGTTAAAATCAATATTATTTGACTTTATTAATGCATCTTCTTCTGAGGAATAATATGTAATTGTAATATTTTGGTCTGAGAATTTACTATCAGAAGCAACAAGCTTTGTATTTAAATCTATAAAAAAAGATGAGTCCCATAATTCGATACCGTCTTGTGAGTTCGAAGGAGATGTTTCACATTTTGAAAAATTTTCCATAAAATTAGGATCAATCAGGCTCGCGCCAATTTTAAGGTCAATTCTCGATTCCCTAAAGCAGTTTTGATCAGTTATGATTTTAACATAAATACTTTGACTAAATAAAGTAGTATTTTCAAAATCGGTCGGGTCTGAAATTTTTTCAGTGTAATTAGGATCTGTGTAATATTCAAAAGTTTCATTTTCATATTCTGTTGAAATGAGGTTTTCATATTCACTTAAATTGAATTTGGTTTTACCATTATTATCTTCATCACTATCACATTGTTCAATAGTTAATATAGGATTTATTATTACCGGTAATTCAGCAATTATTAGATCAAAAGATTTTACATAATTATAACAAAGGCTTGTATTATTTTGAACTCTAACGTATATAGGCTCTTGTCGATTAGTATTAGTATAGTTTTCTGAATTTGAAATACCTAAATCAGAAATATCACTGGCAGATGCTTCGCTTAGGTGAAAGCTTACAGTATAATCATCCACATTTTGATTATTACCAAGAATTGAAGCTACATTTGATCTTAAATTAATTCCTGAGTTTATACCATCAGTGTCTGTTCCAAAGGAATTATCATCACACAAAATAAGGTTATCAACAGTATTGACAACGGGAAGAGCTTCTTCTACATCTAATGTAACATTATCATCTGTTTCTTGGATGCAAGCATAATTGTCTGTATTTATTTGAACACGATATTTATTTCCATCCATATTTAGCTGTACATCATCAATACTTAATGTATTAGTTTTAGATCCTGAATATGTAATATTATCAACAATTTCAGTCCATGAATTTGGTTGATCCGCAGTTGAAACATACCAAGAAAAATAAATAGGTGAATCGTTTGATGTTACGTCAACACTAAATTGTGCTGAGTTACCAACTTGACAAGCAATTGTAGATTCGGGTTGGAGTGAAATTGTCGGAGCTGTTGCAAACTCTTGAAAATAATATACAGGGATATTTGAATTATTCAAATAATTTCTGGGAGCTGAAGTTGGATCATAGTTATCAGAGATAATTTGTCCTCTGCTGTTAACGCCTCCATTTTCAATTGTTGGTAGACCTAAACCAAAAATACCATCGTCATCTTGATCTGAGTAACCTGCCTCAATTACATCATTACAACCATCATTATCGCTGTCCATATCGAAAATATCTTCTGAATCAGTTCCATCAGTATTTAAGTAATAAGATGTTACTTCAATCTTTGGAGCAAATACGCTTTCGTCGGTAGATGTAATATTATTGTATAAGTGTTTAAATGAGACTCCATCAACTTTTGAAGCATGCAACTCAAATGTATTATTCACTCTTGATTTATATTTAAATCTGATAGTATTATTTGTTAGAGGGCTATCAATTTCTTGCCAAACTCCATTAATGTATATAAGTAAATTTTTGTCAGGGTCTAAAAGAGTAATACTTGATTCAGTTGGTAACACTTTTACTTCAAATTCTTCATTATCGTTAGGGTTTATTTCAAATGCGGAGCTTTCAGAAATCTTGATGTTAAGTTTTTCATTAAAATTAATATTGATATTTACTTCTTGATCACGACCTGGATTGATGGATGACGAGATATAATTATTACCTCCAGTTTGAGTATGAGAATTTTCAGGAATATTTACGCTTGCAACGCTGCTGATAGTATTTGAGGGATCATTATTTAAAATAAGATCTGGGTTAGATAAGTTTGAAAAATCGAAATAGCCATCACCCAAAGATTCATAGCCATTAGAAATCCCGTCATTGTCAGAATCAAGATCGATATTGTCAATTATACCATCATTATCAAAATCATCGGCACATATAAAAACAGTTATTTCTGGTGATACAAAAGTGCTTTCTGAACAATCAAGAATTCCTTTAAGCCGATATGTACCAGATTGTGTTGGAGTGTATTCAACAGTTGAAATTCCAGTTGAAATAAAATTTCCATTATCTAAAATTTCCCATTCAAAGGAGGTGAAATTAGAAACATCTTTTGCTTTTAATATAATATTGGATTCTCCATTCTTTTTTATACAAGACCCTAGTGTATCAAAACTAAGATCACTATCAAAACTGGGGGGAGTAACAAAACCTGAGTAAAAACTTCCTGTAGTTGCTGCTGAATTAAAATTAAAATATGCTACATATAATTCATCGTTTCCAGTGACTTTAACATCACCTGTTAAGCCTTTCACTATATAAACTTCATAATCTTTTCCACTAACTTCAAGAGGACCTGACACAGTAACAGTATTAGGCTGGTTATTTAAGGCTAGTCCATTAACCTGAACAACAGCATTTTCTTTTGTAACAATTGTAACAACACCATTTTCAAAATCTTTTCCAACTCTGTTTATCTCAGCTATATTATCAACACTTCCTTTAGCCGCACAACTTAAAGGAGGGACAAAAAACATCCCTTGTCTTGCAGCAGGGCTATTGCCACTTCCTCCGGTATAGGTATCACCAATTCCCTGGTATGCAAATAATTTATCAGAGGAGTTGTTAGTATTTACAAACATTGTTTGACTATCTGAAAAGTTATTTCCTTCAATGATTATAAATTGACCTTCTTGAAGAACTACAGCATTTCCATTAATAGTGAGTGGATTACCGTTGACGTTGATCGTTGTATTATTTTGATCTGAAATTAACAATATATTTTCCCAAGAGTCTCCACCTTCGCCTTTAACAAAAATATATTCTGAACCCACTTTGTCTGCTCCAACAATTTGATCAATTCCATAATCCTGTCCTCCAGAGCTACTTCCAACAGCAAAAGATCCAGTAGCTGAACCACAACTTACTACAATAGGTTTATTGGATTCAATTAATGTTCCTATTATCCCATATCCTGGTGAGGATGAATCCTCAGACGAAAATACATATGATTCACCAGCATTTAAAGTTACCGTTGCTGAATTATTACCGCTTCTCATTGTTTGACCACTAGGAAGTTGGATATTGATTATTGTTTGATTTTCTGTTGCCATTACAGAACCAAAATTTTGTTGATTATTTTGTCTGATTTGTAAAGCACCAAGTCTAAATTTAGTTCCAAGAGCCGATTCACCTTTTGAAACCAAGGCTCCACCATGACAACCTTGATTTCCACAAAAATTTACTGGAGTACTACTAACCCTAATTGATACATAGATTTCTTCTTCAGCTTCAATTATAAAACCAGCATTAGTTAATATTTGTTCAGTTTCAAAATCTCTAACAAATAAATTACCATTAAATCCATTTGGACCTGCACTAAATTCTTGCGAGTCAGTATTAGAGACTTGTCCGGAAAAAAATGTAGTCCCATCGGGTTTTTTTACAGTAAAATTAACTGGATTAACAGATGCAGTTGAAATATAAATCCATTGATCATGTGGAGAATTAGCTCCACTGGCAGAAGCAGTCATTGGTGGTATGTAGTGAACTTTACTTAACTGACTATTTAATTTTGTTCCAAAAAACAGAAAAAAAATCAATAATATTTTAAATGTAAATTTCACGATGCAACGTAAATATAAATTAAAATGTATAAAGTTTTTGGGATGTCATTAATTAACTATTTTTGATTTATATATGCTTCGCTTATACATCATTGGTGTTTCAATTTTAATAGTTGCAATTCTATGCAATTTTATTATTTCAAAATTAGGAATTGCAACGTGGTATGATTTCTTAAATAATATTGCAAAAAATGAACCAAATAATTTTTCAGTTATTGATTATTTGTGGTTGTTTGTTTTGTACCCACTTGCATTAGGATCAGGTTTTTTACTGGGGGAAATAATTTCAAACTTAATTAACAAGTAGAATGAAGCAGGAAAGGGAAAGGAGAAAAGCATTAGTATATCATTCAAAACCGAACCCTGGAAAAATAAAGGTTGAACCAACAAAAAATTATCAAACCCAAAGAGATTTATCACTTGCTTACTCACCCGGAGTCGCATACCCTTGTTTGGAGATAAATAAGAATCCTGAAGATGTTTATAAATACACATCAAAATCAAATCTTGTTGCAGTCATTTCAAATGGAACCGCTGTTCTTGGTTTAGGAGATATAGGACCACTTGCTTCAAAGCCTGTTATGGAAGGTAAAGGTTTATTATTTAAAATTTTTGCTGACATCGATGTATTTGATATTGAGATTGACACAAAAAATATAGATGAATTTATCAGTACAGTTAAAAATATTGCCCCAACATTTGGCGGGATAAATTTAGAAGATATTAAAGCACCTGAGGCTTTTGAGATTGAAAGAAGATTAGTAGAGGACTTAAATATTCCAGTTATGCACGATGATCAGCATGGTACAGCAATTATCTCTGGAGCAGCACTTATTAACGCATTGGACCTTGCTAGAAAAGATATTGAAAAAATTAAAATGGTCATATGCGGTGCAGGTGCTGCAGCAATATCCTGTGCAAAAATGTATGTTGCTCTAGGTGTAAAAAAAAAGAACATCATAATGTTCGATAGCAAGGGACCAATAAATTCAAAAAGAGAAGATTTATCTGATGAAAAAAAACTATTCATTTCAAAAAAAGTAAATATTAAAAGTTTAGATGATGCATTAAAAAATTCTGATGTATTTATAGGTTTATCTAAGGCTGACATGTTAAGTATCGAAATGTTGAAATCAATGTCAGAAAATCCAATAGTGTTTGCAATGGCCAATCCTGAACCAGAGATAAATTATAAACTTGCAAAAAGGACTAGGGAAGACATTATTTTAGCAACAGGAAGAAGTGATCATCCCAATCAAGTCAATAACGTACTAGGATTCCCGTTTATTTTTCGTGGTGCACTTGATGTTAGAGCATCAAAAATCAATGAAAAAATGAAAATGGCGGCTGTTTATGCATTAGCTGAGCTTGCAAAGGAACCAGTCCCGGAAAATGTAAACGTTGTATATGGTGAAACTAAACTGACATTCGGAAGAGATTATATTATTCCCAAACCTTTTGATCCAAGATTAATTTCGAAAATACCACTCAAAGTTGCTAAGGCAGCAATTGATAGTGGTGTTGCCCGACTAGAAATTGATAATTGGGAAAGATACGAGAGAGAATTAGAATCAAGACTGGGTAATGAAAATAAAATAATTAGACTTCTTTTAGCCAAGGCAAAGAGTGATCCAAAAAAAGTTGTTTTTGTTGAAGCTGATAGGCTAGAGGTATTAAAAGCTGCTCAAATTGTTTACGATGAAGGAATTGCTATTCCAACGTTAATTGGTAGAAAAAAAAGAATAAAAAAATTGATGCTTGAAATTGATTTTGATCATGATTTAAAAGTTATAGATTTAAGTCAAAAAAAATCTGTCTCAACTATTAAAAGATATGCTAAGAAGTTCTTTAAGCAGAGAAAAGACAAGGGTATGACATTAAGTCAAGCAGAAACTCTAATGAGAAGAAGAGATTATTTTGGATCTATGATGGTAAAACTTGGAGAAGCCGATGCTTTAATTTCTGGATTTTCTAGAAGCTATCCGGATGTAATCAAGCCAATATTGAAAGTTATTGGAAAAAGTAAAGGAGTCAGAAAAGTAGCCGCTACAAACCTAATGATTACAAGTAATGGGCCTTTATTTTTAGCTGATACATCAATAAATATTAATCCAACCTATAATGAAATCGGCTATATAGCTATTTTAGCTTCCGAAACAGCTAAGATGTTTGGTTTTGATCCTGTAATTGCTATGTTGTCTTATTCAAATTTTGGTTCATCCAATCATCCTATGGCTAAAAAAGTTGAAAAAGCAGTAAAATTTTTAAAACGTTGTGCTCCAGAACTTGTTGTTGACGGGCCTGTTCAATCTGATTTCGCATTAAATAGACCAATGTTTGCAAATAAATTTGACTTTTCTAAACTATCTGGTCAAAAAGTAAATGTGATGGTATTCCCTAATCTTGATTCTGCTAATATTACTTATAAAGTGATAAAAGAACTTGATAATGCAATGTCAATTGGACCAATAATAATGGGAATGGATAAGCCAGTTCATATTTTACAATTAAAACCAAGTGTAGAAGAGATAGTAAATATAACAGCAATTGCAGTAGTTGATGCTCAAAACAGAAAATAGTAATTTAGTAAAATGATAACACAGATTAAGGGAAGACTAATTGAAAAATCTCCAACTGAATTAGTTGTTGATTGTAATGGAATAGGCTATAGTATTAATATTACACTTAATACTTTTTCTAAGATAGGTAATGATGAAAATATAAAACTCTACACACATTTAATTGTAAAAGAAGATTCTCATACTTTATTTGGTTTTCTTAGTAAGTCAGAGCGTAGTTTATTTAAATTATTAATTTCAGTTTCTGGAGTCGGGGCAAGCACTGCTAGAACAATGCTTTCTTCAATGACAACCGGTGAAATTATTTCCTCTATAAATTCGGAAGATGTTAATTCTGTCCAATCCATAAAAGGAATTGGTTCTAAAACTGCACAAAGAATAATTTTAGAACTAAAAGATAAAATTCATTCTCAAGAAATTGATGATAGTAAAATTCATTTAATTACTAAAGATGCCGATGAAGCAATTACTGCATTGGAAGTTCTTGGCTATTCAAGAAAGCATACAATTAAAATTATAAATAAAATAAAGGCTGAAAATCCAAGTATTTCTGTTGAAAGCTTAATCAAAAAAGCTTTAAATAAATTATAACTTGTTGTGGTTATTTGGTTTTCAAATATCAGCTTTATTAAAAGAGTTCATTTAATTTTATTAATGTTTTGCTTTGGTTTTTATTCTTTTTCACAAGAAAAAATCACTTTAGATACAATTAATAATACAATTTACATGGGAGAATTTAATTTAAAATCTCCGTCAAATATTATTTTAAAGTACAAGTATGATCCAGATTTAAATCTTTATATCTACCAGTCAAAAATTGGAGATATTGATGTTGGGCTGCCATTAAAATTAACACCTGAAGAATACAGAAATTTTTTTAAAAAAGATATTATAAAAAAATATTTTAATGATCAAACCCAATTAATGGAAAGTGATGATGAAGCAAGTAAGAGAAACTTATTACCTAATTTATATATAAATTCTAACTTCTTTGAATCAATATTTGGAGGTAATGAAATAGAATTAGTTCCACAGGGATCCATAGCTATAGATTTAGGAGCTAGATATAATAAAAGGGATAATCCAACAATACCAGTTAGAAATCGTAGTAATTTGAGTTTAGATTTTAACCAGCTTATATCTTTGAGTTTAGCAGGAAAAATAGGTGAAAAATTATCAATTAATTCAAATTACGATTCTCAATCAACATTTGATTTTCAAAATTTATTAAAGCTAGATTATACGCCTAATGAGGATGATATTATTAAAAAAATTGAGCTAGGAAATGTAAGTATGCCAATAAGTGGATCTTTGATAAATGGAGCACAAAGTCTTTTTGGTTTTAAAACTCAACTAAAATTTGGTAATACAACTATTGATGCAGTATTATCAGAGCAGAGATCACAATCTAAAACTGTTTCAACGAGTAGTGATGGATCTATGAATGAATTTTCATTTACTGCATTAGATTATGAAAGTAACAGACATTTTTATCTTGCTCATTTCTTTAGAAAAAATTTTGACAAATCATTAGAATCTTATCCTTATATAAATTCAGCTGTTAGAATTACTAGAGTTGAAGTTTGGGTTACAAATAAATCAAATGAAACTAAAAATATAAGAAATATAATTGCTTTACATGATCTAGCTGAAAGTGATCCGGATTTTACAATTGCTGATGACAAAACTTCAAATTTTTTTATCCAAAATAATTCAAGCTCAAATCCTGATAATTCGGTTAATAATTTTGATCCTTCAAAAATTGGTCAAAATTTATTAAATGAGAATATTCGAGACATCACCAATGTAAATTTGGGATTTGAGGCTGATTCAAATTTATTTACTGAAGGCTCTGATTATTCAATACTTGAAAATGCAAGAAAGTTGGATGAAAGTGAATACTCACTAAATGATCAACTTGGATATATATCTCTTCAACAACCCCTAAATAATGATGAAATATTAGGTGTTTCATTTCAATACACCTTAAATGGAAAAGTTTATCAAGTAGGCGAGTTTTCAGATGATGGAATTGTTTCAGTAGATAATTTCAATGATCAAGTTGTTAGAAAAGGTCTAATTGTTAAACTTTTAAAGAGTAGCATTAATAATGTAAGACTTCCAGTGTGGAAACTTACTATGAAAAATATTTATAGTTTAGGATCTTTTCAAGTCTCAGAGAATGATTTCAGATTAAATATTTTCTATAATAACCCTTCTTCATTAAATTACATAAGACCTGTAGATAACAACACATGGCCTGAAAATCTTGACAAAATTAGATTATTAAATCTTTTTGACCTTGACAAACTAGATTCAAATGGTAATTTACAAAATGGTGGAGATGGTTTTTTTGATGCAATTGATGGAATTACAATTATTAAAAATAAAGGACTTTTAATTTTTCCAAATGAAGAACCTTTTGGAAGATTTTTATTCGAAAAGCTTAGAAGTGATCAAAATGAAACTTATGAAGATCCTTTATCATACAATAAAAATCAGTTGAAATATGTTTATAATGAACTCTATAGTTTAGGAAAAACATCTGCAGAAAAATATATTGAAAAAAATAAATTTAATATTAAAGGTAAATATAAGAGTGATTCATCTAGTGAGGGAATAAATACAGGTGAATTTAATATCCCACAGGGATCCATTGTTGTATCTGCAGGTGGAAGAGTACTGCAGGAAGGAATTGACTATTTAGTTAACTATCAGAACGGAAATGTTCAAATTTTAGATGAGTCATTAAAAAATTCTAATATTCCAATTGAAATATCCACAGAAAGTAATTCGTTTTTTAACCAACAAAAAAGAAGATTTTCTGGGTTTAATGTTGATCATAAGTTTAGTGATAATTTTAAAATAGGCGCAACACTTATAAATTTAAGTGAAAGGTCTATTTCTCGAAAATCTAATTATGGTTCACAACCAGTTAATAATACCTCTTTTGGTGTTAATGCTGGCTTTTATTCACAAGTACCCTTTTTAACTAGAATGGTTAATAAATTAACAAATATAAAATCAGATGTTGAATCTAGTATTTCATTTAAAACAGAATTTGCTGTTTTAAGGTCTTCAGAACCAAGAAAATCAGGCTATGATAAATCAGCAAGTGTATACATAGATGATTTTGAAGCAAGTCAAAATAAACTAGATTTAAAAGATCCACTTTCTTGGAAGCTTTCATCAATACCTGTTGGGTTTTCAGGTTTTGAATTTGGCAATAATGACCTAAGAACAGGATATAATAGAGCTAAGTTGTCATGGTACACAATTGATCCTATATTTTATTCGTCAAGAAGACCATCTGATATTACTCTAGAAGAAATATCAAAAAACTCAACTAGAAGAATATTTATTGATGAAATTTTCCCTGAATTGGATTTATATCAGGGAGAATCAAGGATACAATCAACTTTTGATTTGTCTTTTTACCCAAATGAAAGGGGACCATATAATAATAATAACGAGCTAAATTTTATAAGTGATACTAAACAAAATTGGGCAGGAATTACTAGAAAAATTAATAGTACAAACTTTCAAAAAACCAATGTTGAGTATATTCAATTTTGGCTTTTAGATGATTTTTCAGATTTTAATACTAATGAATCAGAGTTAGGTAAAATTTTATTTCATCTGGGAAATATTTCAGAGGATATTCTTGCTGATGGGAAAAAACAGTTTGAAAATGGACTTCCAACTCAAAACGAAAATAATTTTCAATTATCAAATTGGGGAAAAACCCCAACAAGTCAATCATTAACTTACTCCTTTGGCTCAAATGTAGAGGATAGAAAATCTCAAGATTTAGGTTATGATGGTTTAGACGATACAGAAGAATTATTAATTTACAATAATGGTAATTCTCAAGATCCTGCTAATGACAATTATAAATATTATTTAGATTTGAGCGGAGATATTGTTAATAGATATAAGAACTATAATAATGTCCAAGGAAATTCGCCGATTCAAACCAGCTCAAATAAAAGAGGCTCTACAAATATTCCAGATGTTGAAGATGTTAATAATGACAATACTATGAATAGAATTGATAGTTATTTTGAATATAGTATACCATTATTTAAGAATATGTCAAGGGAAAATCATCCTTTTATCATTGATGTGAGAGAAAACAATGTAAAACTTCCGAACGGTAATAGCATTAATTCTAGATGGCTACTTTTTAAAGTGCCAATTTTTAAAGAATATTATGAAGGAAAAAGTATTAGTCAATATTTTCAATCTATAAATGGAATTAATGATCTGAAATCAATAAGTTTTTTTAGAATAGCCTTGAGTAATTTTCAAAAACCTGTTACACTAAGATTTGCAACTCTTGATTTGGTCAAAACGGATTGGAAAAGATTTACATTGCCACTTAATCAAAATAACACTTTAAGTTCTGAAACCAATTTTGAGATTGGATCTGTAAATATTCAAGAGAATGAAAATAGAAAGCCTGTAAATTATATTTTACCACCCGGTCTTGAAAGAGAGGAAGTATTTAATAATAACTCAATTATTAGACAAAATGAGCAATCTTTATCACTTAAGGTTAAAAATTTACTTCCCAAAGACTCAAAGGCAGTTTATAAAAATATTGAATTGGATTTACGTCAGTATAAGAAAATAAAAATGTATGTTCATGCAGAATCTTTAATCAATGAACCAAAGTTACCAGGTGATGGTGTCGACAATGATTTTGATGAGCGACTGGTTGCTTTTTTGAGGTTAGGTTCTGATATTAATGAAAATTATTATCAAATTGAAGTTCCTCTCAAACCAACATCATTTAATACAAGTAATAGCTTCAGATTTTCTGCTGAGTCGGTTTGGAACCCGGAAAATAATTCTATTGAATTTGATTTAGAAAAATTTTTACAAATAAAAATGGAGATTATCAGCAAAAAGATTCAAAGTAATGAAGCAATTTATTTTGATGAGGACATGAATTTAATTGATGAATTCAGTCAAATAAGTAAACTTCCAGGTCAAAAAAAATATAAATTTTCTATAAAGGGTAATCCATCTTTGGGAAGAATTAGGACAGTTCTTTTAGGTTTAAAAAATCCATCTCAAAAAATTGGTGATAAATTGTCTGGTGAAGTATGGTTTAATGAATTAAGAATTTCGAATATTAAAACTGACGGAGGATGGGCTGCAATTGGAAGCCTGGATGCAAACTTGGCAGATTTTGCTAATATTTCATTAAATGGCAGATTAAGCTCTGTTGGATTTGGTTCAATTGATAAAAACCCTAATGAAAGATCAAATGATTCTTACAAACAATTTAATTTTATTACTAATGTAAATGCTGGTCAATTACTGCCTGAAAACTGGGCTATCAATATCCCGCTTAGTTACACATATTCTGAGGAATTAACAAAACCAAAATACGATAGTTTTTATAATGATATTGAACTTAATAAAGTTTTAGATTTATCAAATAATAAAGATTCAATTATTAATCAATCGCAAATTTTATCAAGATCTAAAAGTTTCAGTGTTTTAGGTCTATCAAAGAAAAAAAATAGCAACAAAGAATCGAGATTTTATGATATTGAGAATTTGAATTTTTCATACTCTTACAGTGAAAGTAATTTTAAAGATTATGAACTAGAATATTCAGACAGAAAGAGGATTAGGGCTAATGCAAATTATTCTTTTAGTTTTAATGATTTAAGTATCTATCCTTTTGAAAAATTAATTTCTGAAGATTCTAAATATTTAGCTTGGTTAAAACAGTTTAATTTCAACCCATTACCAGCAAGTTTATCATTTTCGGGGGATTTTTATAGAAGTCTATTTGTCCAAAAATTTAGAGAAATAAATTACACTGGAGTTAGCTCTAGCAGCCAAATACCTATTCCAGAGCTGAGACAAAGAAAATATTTATTTGATTGGAATATGTCCGTCTCACATAATTTAACTAATTCAATTAGAATAAATTACAATGCTTCAAATTCTAATTTAGTCCAAAATTTTGGAGAAGATGAATCCAATATTTATAATACTGACATAGGTATTTTTGATAATTTTTTTAATGTTGGAGAGCCTAACTTCTTTAATCAAAATATTACACTTAATTATCAATTACCTTTTGATTTAATCCCTTTTTTAAATTTTATTGAAGGATCTTACAATTACAGTGGAGATTTTAATTGGCAAAAAGGATCTGATATTTTAAATAAAATTATTTCCGAATCTGGTCAAATTTTAGGTAGAGTTAATACAATTCAAAATGCTAATAATCAAAGTCTCTCATTAAGCCTAAATTTCGATAAAATTTACAGAAACATATCTTGGTTAAATAAAGATGGTTTTATAATAACTGAATTAATTAAGATTTTAAAAAGAGTAAGATTAAATTATTCAGAAAACTCAGGAAAAGTTTTACCTGGATATATACCTTCAATTGGTTTTTTAGGCACAACAAGACCTTCAATTGGTTTTGTTTTTGGAAGTCAATCGGATATTAGATATGAGGCAGCTAAGAATGGTTGGTTAACAGATTTTCAAAATTTTAATCAGCCATTTCAAAAAATATTTAATTCAAAATTTGATTTTACTGGAGAGATAGAGCTATTGAAATCGATACGAATTGATTTGAATGCGAATAGATCTTATTCAAATAATTTTACTGAAAATTTTAATGTTACAAATCAAACTTATTTTTCATCAAACCCTAATTATTATGGTAATTTTTCAATTTCAAGTAATATGTTAAAAACATCTTTTAAAAAAAGAAATAAAGATTTTTCTTTCTCTTTTGATAAGATGAAAAAAAATAGGATAATTATTGCCCAAAGATTGATTTCTCAAAAAAGCTTGAACAATGTACAATTAGATAATGATGGTTTTCCAGTGGGTTTTTCAAAAAATAATCAAGAAGTATTAATTCCTTCTTTTCTATCAGCATACCTAGGAAAAAACGCAAATGATATCAATTTAAATCCTGTTAGTCGAAACCCAAAGTTAAATTGGTCATTACAATTCGATGGACTGAGTAAAATATTTGAAAATTTTATTTCAAGAATATCAATAAGTCATTCCTACAGATCAAATTTTACAATTAATAATTTTAGATCTAACTTAAATTATGATTTAAATTCATTTGATATTTCAGGTGATTACCTAAGTGAAAAGCTATATTCAAATGTTAATTTAGTTGAGCAGTTTAACCCTTTAATTGAATTAGATATTGAATTTAAAAATTCTTTAAGGTTAGTTTTGGATATAATAAAAGACAGGGCTATCTCCTTGAGTTTAGCAAACAATTTTATTACTGAGTCTTGGGGAAATGAATACATAATTGGATTAGGTTATAGAGCAAGAAATGTAAGAATAAATTCTTCACTAGCTCCCAATTCAAACTCCTTTTCTGGAGACCTAAATACAAAGTTGGACTTTAGTATTAGAAAAAATATGACAATAATTAGAAATCTTAATATCCAAGATAATAAAGTGTCTGCAGGTCAAACTTTAATTTCTGCTAAATTAACAGCTGATTATGCTTTAAGTAGAAATTTTTCAGCCATATTTTTTTACGACCATATGTTTTCTAAATATGAAATTTCATCTGCATTTCCACAAACCAATATCAGATCAGGTATTACATTGAGATATAATTTTGGTAATTAATGTATATAGGTTAATTTAGAAAAATGAAAATTAAAGATAATTTAAAATATACTAAAGATCATGAGTGGGTTATGCTTGATGGTAAAGTTGCAACTGTTGGAATTACTGATTTTGCTCAGAGCGAATTAGGAGATATTGTTTACATAGAGGTAGATACAGTCGATGAGGAATTAAATAAAGATGAAGTATTTGGGACAGTAGAAGCTGTTAAAACTGTTTCAGACTTGTTTTTACCTATGTCCGGAAAAATAATTGAATTTAATGAGTCTTTAAATGACAATCCTGAAAAAGTCAATGATTCTCCATATGATGAAGGATGGATTATCAAAGTTGAAATTACAAATCCAGCTGAGCTGGATGAATTACTAGACTCAAAAACCTATTCTGAAATTACTTAGTAAAATAAATTTAAAGTTACTTGCAATTAGTTATACAATTCTGATTGTTGTATTATCTCTAAGTCCAATTCCTGGAAAGATTCCTAGTTTAAGGTTTTTTGAAATGGATAAATTAATTCATTTAACTATGTATTTAATTTTGATTTTACTCTGGGGAATTAATCTTATTAGCTGTAAATTTAGTTTAATTAAAATTCTTTTTTTGACTATATTTTTTGGACTAATTATCGAAACTTTACAATATCTACTTCCATTCGGAAGATATTTTGATTTTGGTGATATTATTGCGAATTCTGTAGGAGCTATTATTGGAATAATTATTTTGCTTTTTTATAAAAAAAAATTACTTTAGCTTTCCATGATTCCAAAAAAAAGTCCTCAAGCAGATTTAAATAATAAAAGTTCGTTTTACTTTGCTATTGGATTATTTCTTGTATTATTTATTTCTTGGAGGGCTATTGAACATAAAAATTGGGATGACGATGGCTATGGATATATCGCTTTAGATGTTGAAAATGACGATGATGAAGAAATTCCTATTACCGAACAATTAAAAACACCACCACCTCCTCCTCCACCACCTGCTCCTGAGATAATCGAAATTGTTGAAGATGAAGAAGAGATAGAAGAAACTATTATTGAATCAACTGAAACTGATCAAGAAGAAATAGTTGAAGAAGTTGAAGTTGTTGAAGAAGATTTAGATTTAGATGTACCATTCGCTATAATTGAAGACGTACCATTATTTCCTGGATGTGAGAGAGTTCCTAAATCTCAAAGAAGAGATTGTTTTCAAGAGAAGATTCAACAGCATATCGTTAGAAATTTCAGGTATCCTGAGATCGCCCAAGAAATGGGTATTCAAGGAAGAGTTTTTGTTCAATTTACAATTGGTAAAGATGGTTCTATTACTGGAATAAGAACTAGAGGCCCCGATAAGAATCTTGAAAAAGAAGCTGACAGAATTATTAGTAAGCTACCAAGAATGACACCTGGAAAACAAAGAGGGAGACCTGTCAGAGTCCCTTTTAGTGTACCTATAACATTTAAATTACAGTAAAATACACTTTACTTATTTGTAAACTTTTACTATCTAAGTTACATTTGCATTCGATTAAAACGCTGAGTTGAATAAATCCGCAATATTTTTTTCATTAACAAAAGCTAGACTTGCCTTAAGTGTTGTTTTTTCATCAATAGCAGGCTACATACTTGCTGTTGATTATATTATTGTTAAAGATCTTACATTTTTAATTTTAGGAGGTTATTGTATTGTCGGGGCCTCTAATTCATTTAATCAAATTATTGAAAAGGATAAGGACAAGTTAATGGATAGAACTAAATTAAGACCACTACCAACAAAAAAAATTACAACACAAAATGCATTTTGGATTTCAGTAATTTTAACTTTAATAGGTCTTTTCATGTTATACATGATCAACTATAAAACAGCTTTTTTTGCTGCAGTATCGGTTTTTTTATATACATGTGTTTACACACCATTAAAGCCCATAACTCCACTTTCAGTTTTTGTTGGAGCAATTCCAGGTGCAATTCCATTTATGTTAGGATGGGTAGCAGGAACAAATAAATTCGGAATCGAACCCGGTACATTATTTATGATTCAATTTTTTTGGCAATTCCCTCATTTCTGGTCTTTAGGATGGATGTTAGATGATGACTACAAAAAGGCAGGTTTTGTAATGCTACCTACAGGTAAAAAAGATAAAAAAACTGCATTACAGATTATATTGTACACAATTTGGATGATGATTATTTCAATTTTCCCTGTCAGTGGATTAACTGGGAACTTAAGTCTAAATTTTGGCTCGGCTATTGTAGTATTTCTATTGGGAATAGTAATATTAGTCTTAGGCATTAACCTTTATAACAAAATGGATACTAATTCGGCTAGAAAATTATTTTACGGTAGCGTCTTTTATCTGACATTAATTCAAATAGTATACATAATTGATAAATTTATATGAATAATTTAACCTTAAAAAATAAGCAAGATAGGGCAAGAAAAATGATGCTCCTTTTATCTTTACTTAGCATAACGATGACTTTTGGAGGATTAACAAGTGCCTATGTTGTTAGTAAAGGTAGACCTGATTGGCTCACCGATTTTACTTTACCAGTTTCATTTATATACAGTACAATTGTTTTACTTGTTAGTAGCGTAACAATCCATTTATCCAAAATATTTTTATCTAAACCTAATGGAAAATCAAATTCTTTACGATTATTAATAGTAACGTTTATTCTTGGTTTATTATTTCTTTTCTTTCAGTTTAATGGTTTTAATGATTTTATTGAACAAGGATATTATTTTGCAGGTGCTCAAAGTAATGTAACAACATCATTTATTTATGTTTTAGCTTTTGTTCATATTTTACATTTGATTGCAGGATTAATTGTTTTATTAGTATTGATTTTTAATACATATTATAATAAATATTTAGCTTCAAGTCTTGGATTTTCATTGGGTGTTACATTTTGGCATTTCCTTGATTTACTCTGGCTTTATTTGTTCTTATTTTTCTATTTCTTTGGTTAAAAATTCATTAACTTTGTCAAAAATTCTTTCTAAATGAGTTCTACAATTTCCTCTGCTGAAGTTCAAAATGATTGGGACGGAGGAGGAAAACCGCTAAAAGCAAGCTACGGTAAATTAATGATGTGGTTTTTCATTGTTTCTGATGCACTAACCTTCTCTGGCTTTCTTGTATCATACGGTTTTGCAAGATTTAAACATATTGATTCGTGGCCAATTGCTGACGAGGTTTTCACACACTTTCCTTTTCTACATGGTGTAGATGCTCCAATGTATTATGTTGCTTTAATGACTTTTATTCTTATTTTTTCCTCTGTTACAATGGTATTAGCTGTTGATGCTGGACATAATAATAATAAAAATAGAGTAGCTTTTTACATGTTGTTAACTATTGTTGGTGGGGCTGTTTTTGTAGGTTCTCAAGCATGGGAATGGGCAAATTTCATAAGAGGTGAATATGGCGCTCTTGAAACAAAAGGGGGTCAAATAATACAGTTTGTAGATAGCAATAACTCTAATAAAAGAATTGCCTTAAAAGATTTTGCTGAATTCATTCCTCAGGAAAGACAACAGCATCAAAGAAGTAATGGTTTGTGGTTTAGAGATGAATCATCATTACCTAATTTCACTCTTGATGAGGTTTATCAGGGTTTTTTAGCTAACTCCAATTTATTAGTAAGATCTCAAAAGCTTGATGATAGTGGTAAAAAAATAATTTTGTCTCGAGAAGAGTCAATTGAAAAAGTATCACAAGCTGTTTATGTAGTTGAAGGTGCTAACCTGATAAGAAATGAGTATGGTAATAGATTATTTGCAGATTTTTTCTTCTTCATAACTGGTTTTCATGGTTTTCACGTTTTTTCTGGTGTTGTTATAAATATTATTATTTTTTTAAATGTTTTAATTGGTACTTATGAAAAAAGAGGTCATTATGAAATGGTTGAAAAAGTAGGTTTGTATTGGCACTTTGTTGATTTAGTTTGGGTTTTTGTATTTACATTTTTCTATTTGGTTTAATTTATGGGACAACACACGCACAAATTAGAAATTTTTAGAGGTTTAATTAAATTTAAATCTAATGTTCAAAAGATTTGGGGAGTTTTAATCTTTCTGTCAATTGTGACTGCAATTGAAGTTGCATTGGGAATTGTTAAGCCTGAAATTTTAATGTCATCTTTTCTCAGCTTAAAGTTAATTAATTGGATATTTCTAATATTAACAATTGTTAAAGCATATTATATAACGTGGGATTTTATGCACATGCGAGATGAAACATTTGGGTTACAAGCATCAGTTGTTATTTCACTTATTTTTTTAATTGCTTATTTAGCATTTATTCTTTTAGTTGAGGGTAATTATATTTACGATGTTTTTTTCGAAGGCTTTGTTAGTTGGAATTTTTAATTTTGTTTTTTATTGAAAAAGTACTTAGTCCTTATCGTTCTATTTGTACTTCCGCTGGTTGCATATCTTTTTTTTGCGTCTGGTATAAATAATTTTGCAAAATTACCTGTGTTAACAAACAATATTAAAAATTTAGAGAGTCTTATAAATCAACCTTTTAATAATAAAATTACAATCCTCTTTTTTATTGGTAGTGAGATTGATTTACGTGAAGGAGATGCTCTAAATTTGAATCAAAAAATATATAAGCGATTTTATCAATTTAAAGATTTTCAATTTATTTCTATTTCACCAATTGGTAATGAAAAAAAATCAAGTTTGCTGAGAGAAAAGTTATCATCAGGAACAAATACTGATATGAAAAACTGGAGCTTTATTCATTTATCAAATGATGAAATAATTTCTGTATTTAAAAGCTTAGATACAAGTTTAGAATTGGATGAATATTTAGGATCTCCTTTTGCTTTTATAATTGACAAGGATTCGTCTTTGAGAGGAAGAGACGATTCTGATGGCATAAAATTTGGATACGATTCTAGGTCAGTAGCAGATATAAATAATAACATGCTTGATGATGTAAAAATAATTTTGGCAGAATATAGATTAGCTCTTAAAAAGAATAATATTTTTAATGAAAAATAAAAAGTACATCCCATTAGTAATTATAGTTTTAATTTTTGCAGTATGGTTTATTCCGAGAATAAATAATAGAATTAAATCTGATAAAATTATTGAATCAAATCGAACTGAGAAAATAACTCAATCATCTAAATTGTCTTTTGTTAAGTTAAATGGTGAATCTAGAAAAGTTCCAGATTTTATATTCTTAAATCAAGACAATAGATATATATCTAATGAGGATTTTACAGGGAAAGTATATGTAGCTGAATTTTTTTTCACCTCATGTCCTAATATTTGCATAGAGATGAATCAAAACATGAAAATTCTGGATGAGGAATTTGGAAATCGTGAAGATTTTGGTATTGCTTCGTTTACAATTGATCCAATTACTGACACTCCTAAGGTATTGAAAGAATACTCTGAAAGATTGAATGTTAAATCTCTGAATTGGCACTTTTTGACTGGTAAAATTGATGATGTTTATGAACTATCAAATAGTGGGTTTAATATTTTTGCGGGTGTAAATCCGGCCGTTGCTGGTGGTTTTGAACACCAAGGGTATTTTGCTTTAATTGATAAAAACGGATACATTCGATCTAGAAGAGACTCAAATGGTAATCCAATAGTTTATTATTTAGGTATAACCTCTGGAGATGGTAAGCAGGGAATAGATATGATTAAAGAGGACATTATTAAATTGCTCGAAAATGGATAGGAGCAAAATTATTTATGATATTTTGATATGGGTTGTTTCAGTCCTTGTTCCTATTGTTGTTGCACTATTACTTTTTATGAAATGGGATTATGATCAATTAGTCTTTGATATGAGAATTCCAAATTCTGATCCAATTATTTTATTGGAGAATCTGCCAATTGCTAAGCCTTTAACTTTTCTTCCACCGATTTATGCGACAATTAATGGATTAACTGCAATATTATTAGTTCTTGCAGTTTATTATATTAAAAATGGAAAGAGAAAAATTCATGAAAGTTTGATAAAAGTTTGTATTGCTTTATCATTGTCATTTTTGGTTATGTATATTGCATACCACCTCACTACTGATCCAACCTCATTTGGTGGCACTGGATTAATATCATATTTATATTTTTTTATTTTAATTACTCATATCTTACTTTCAATAGTCGTTATTCCTTTGGTTTTAATTAGCTATTCGCGGGCTATTAAGTCAAAATTTATTTTACATAAAAAAATTGCTAAAATTACTTTTCCAATTTGGTTGTATGTAGCTACAACTGGAGTTGTTGTTTATCTAATGATTTCACCTTATTACGCATGATGTATACTATTTTTCAATGTTCAATGTGTAAAGCTGTTCTTGAGTCAGGGGCAGATCAAAAAGTTGCCGAAAGTTTAAATGATGGTATAGTTTATTTAATGGCTATTCCATACGTATTAGTAGCTCTGATTGGTTTTTTAATTTATTATAAGTTTTTCATAAAAACTTAATATTTTTTTTCTAAGTTTGCTACTTGGTATTACATAGTACCAAGACTAAATAAAATAATTGCTAATGAAAAAAATAAGTTCAAAAAATGTAATCTATCAGTATGGATTTTTAACTGGTGTTGTTGCTATAACTTGGGGAATAATTCAATTCATCATGGGAACACATTATGAAAATGATGTAGTTTCCCAGATTGTGGGCTCAATTATTTTGATCACTGGTATTGTCTTAGGACAACTAGCTTTTAGAAAAGAAAATGGTGGTTTAGTCTCATTTAGTGAGTGTCTAAAAGTTGGAGTTGGAATAAGTTTAGTTCAAGCAATATTAGGTCTTCTTTATTATTTTTTATTAACAAATTTTATTGAACCTGATTTTAATATTAAAGCACTTCAAATTTCTTATGCCCAAATGGTTGAAAGTAATCCTGAGTTTACAAGTCAAATGAACGAACAAACCTTTATTGAAAATTCTGAACCATTTATGTGGATAGCTTATCCTGCCATTTTATTGTTTTCTTTATTTTTTGGTTTACTATTTTCATTGTGCTCAGGAATACTTATAAAAAAATCTAATTAGTTATGATATCAAATTCACAATTAAGATCTGAGGCAAGGATTTCTCTTGGTAATGGTAAATGGGGTATTGCTATTGGAGGTTTTTTAATTTATTTTATTATTACACAAGCCATAGGGCTGATACCAATTATTGGACCGATTGGAAATATATTATTAGGGGGTCCCTTTGCTGTTGGCCTAATGTATTTTTATTTAAAAATTTCAAGAGATGAACAAGTAGAAATTGAAGATCTTTTTCTAGCATTTAAAAATAAAAATCAATTTTTAGCATCACTTGTAGCTTTTCTTTTAATTATTGCACTGGTTGTTCCAACATTAATTGTATCATTAATTATTTGGATTTTTCTAATAATTGGTAAAGACACAATTGAAAAATTTTTCGAATCGATTGGTGAATTTACTGGAAATTTAAATGCATTTAATATTCAAACTGAATTACCGCTCTACGAACCCAATGTAATTGATAGTATTTCAAATGATCAAAATTGGATGGTAATTATTTTAGGTTTTATTTTAGTGGTATTAATCCCAATGATATATATAAGCCTTAGCTTATCTCAGATATTTTTCATAATTGCAGATGATGAAAATATTTCTGGATTAGAAGCCTTTAAAAAAAGTTGGATATTGATGAAAAATCAAAAACTTAACTTGTTTTTACTTCAGTTGAGCTTTATTGGATGGGTTTTTCTGTCAATACTAACAATTTTCATAGGGTTCATATTTTTAAACCCTTATATATATACATCTTATGCTAAGTTTTTTGATAATTTAAAATAATACTTATGAAAAATTTTTTTTTAATAATACTCATTTTCTCATTTTTCTCCTGTGTTGATATTAAGCCTGATATAAGAGTTGAGCAGATTATTGATTTAAAAATTGATGGTGAAAATGTTGAAGGAATTGAAGGAGAGTGGGTAATTACAACTGATGAAATTGATGGCGTCATTACAATTAAAATTCAAAAAAAAGAAGAAGAAATTAATTGAGCAGCGAGAATTTTAAAATACAGCTTCGAAAGGGTTTATTAGAGTTTTGTATCCTTCAAATTCTTTCCAAAAATAAATTTTATGCTTCAGAAATAATTGCTATGCTGAATGAATCAAATATGAATGTTGTAGAAGGAACTTTATATCCTATTTTAAATCGATTAGAAAATAAAGAATATGTTAATATAGAATGGGCTGAATCAAGGCAAGGACCACCTAGAAAATATTTTTTTTTAACCAAAAGAGGAAAAACTTATTTAAAGCAATTTCAGACATGTTTTCAAGAAGTTAATTCATCCATTGATAAGTTAATTAAATGATAAAAATTAAAAATTTACATAAGTCTTATAAAATGGGTAAAAATTCTCTTCATGTCCTAAAAGGCCTAGATCTTGAGATTCAAGAGGGTGAATTAGTTGCTATTATGGGTTCCTCTGGTTCAGGTAAATCAACACTGCTAAATATTATTGGAATGCTTGATAATCACGATCATGGAACATATGAACTAGATAAAGTAATCATTGAGAAAATGGATGAAACAAAAGCAGCTAAGTATAGGAACAAATTCCTAGGATTTGTTTTTCAGTCATTTAATTTAATCAATTATAAAAATGCTTTAGAAAATGTCATTCTTCCTTTATACTATCAAGGACTAACAAAAAAAATGAGAGAAGAAAAAGCTTTAAAATATTTAGATGATGTAGGTTTAAAACAATGGGCTTCTCATTTACCAAATGAATTGTCTGGTGGTCAAAAACAAAGAGTTGCGATTGCAAGAGCTATGGTTTCTGAACCAAAAGTTCTACTTGCTGATGAACCTACAGGTGCTTTAGATTCAAATACTTCCAAAGAAGTAATGAATTTAATTCAAAAAATTAATGGGGCAGGAAAAACCATTCTTGTTGTAACTCATGAACATGATATTTCTCAGATGTGTTCTAGGGTTGTAAAACTTAAAGATGGCGTAATAGTTGAGGATAAGAAAATTAATCAAAAAAAAGCTTTATAATGTTTCATTTAGATCGTTGGTCAGAGATATTTGAAACCATAAAAAGTAATAAACTAAGAACTTTTTTAGCTGGCTTTACAGTAGCTTTAGGAATATTAATTTTTGTTGTTTTATTTGGATTAGGGAATGGTCTACAAAATACATTTGATGAATATTTTACTGATACAAAATTTAATAATATTTACATTAGTGGTGGAAGAACATCAAAACCCTTTGCTGGATATGAGTCTAATAGACTTATAGAACTTGATAATGATGATCTACAAGATATTTCTGAAAAGTTCAATTTTTTTATTGACGGTTTAACTCCTAGAATAAGTATTAGTGGCGAAGTTGGCTACAAATTAAAATCAAACAATTATACAATTAGTGGTGTCGGGCCTTCAAATCAAGACAGTGAAATGAACGTACTCATGTTTGGTAGGTATATTAATGAGCTGGATGTTTTAAATAATGAAAAAAATATTGTTTTAGGCAGATTGGTTAAGCAGGATCTATTTGGAGAAGAGGATCCAATTGGTAAATATGTGAGTGGCGGGGGTAGATCATGGAAAGTTATCGGTGTTTTTCAAGATGATGGCGGGGATAATGAGGAACGTGTAATTTATACACCATATACAACTCTCCAAAAAATTTTAAAAAATACAGATAAGGTTAATTCAATTATTTTATCATACAAACCATCCATTGGATTTGATGGTGCAATTGAGCTTGAAAAAAAACTAAAAGGATTCTTGAAGAATAAAAAAAAGATAGATCCCTCTGATCCGAGAGGCTTGAGATTGAGAAGTGCAGCACAAGACTTAAAAAATAATCAAGATTTTTCAATGGCTTTGAATTATATTATCATTTTTGTTGGAATTGGAACGCTGCTGGCTGGTATTATTGGAATCTCTAATATTATGGTTTTTGTTATTAAGGAAAGAACAAAAGAATTTGGAATAAGAAAGGCTGTAGGTGCTACACCATCATCCATAGTCTGGATGGTTTTACAAGAGTCTATTTTCATTACTACAATATCAGGATACATAGGTTTATTTATTGGAGTTGTGTTTCTGTCATCATTGGGTGATACTTTGAAAAAAGAATTTTATATTACGGATCCTTACGTAGATTTAAATACTGCTATATTAGCAACTATCATGTTAATTATTTTTGGTGCTATTGCTGGCTATATTCCAGCTAAAAGAGCTGCAAAAATTAAACCGATAATTGCCTTAAATGATAAATAAGTGAAAGAATTATTTTCAAAAGATACCTGGCAAGAAATTTTTGGATCCATTCAAAAAAATAGAACAAGAACAATTATTACAATGATTGGTGTTTTGTGGGGTATTTTTATTTATATAACATTATCTGGAACTGCAAAAGGTCTTGATAATGGATTTGAAAAGGCTTTTGCTTCAATATCATCAAATAGTTTGTTTGTGTGGGGTCAATATACATCGATGCCATATGCAGGATATAAATCCAGAAGAGAAATACAATTAAAAACAACTGACGTTCCAATAATTAAAAAAAGAGTTCCTGATATAGAATATATTGCACCTAGAAATGTCAGAGGCGTTTTTGGTTCATCTGGGGGAAGTGTTGTAAGAGGTTCAAATTCCGGTACATATGCTGTTTATGGAGAGTATCCTGAATATATAAAAATTGCAACTACAAAAGTATTTGACGGAGGAAGGTTCATAAATCAAACTGATATGACTAAAAGTAGAAAAGTTTGTGTTATTGGAGAAAGAACCGTTAAAGAATTATTTGAAGAAGATGAAAATCCAATCGGAAAATATTTATCAATAAATAATATTTCATTTAAAGTTATTGGGATTCATAAATTTGTTCAGGGAGGTGGGTTTGGAGATGATGGTGATATCTACATTCCATTTATTACATTCAAAGATTTATTTAATACAGGAGAAGATGTTGGTTTTTTTATGATGTCAGCATACGACAATAGTGATATTGTTCAAGTAGAAAAAGAGGTCAAGGCTGTACTAAAGGATATAAAAGATATTAATCCAAAAGATCATGAAGCACTTGGATCCTTTAACTTAGGAAAAATATTCAAAGACACTGTGAACTTTGTAGAGGGGTTATCATTTTTATCATTAATAGTTGGGATTGCAACAATTTTAGCGGGTGTCATTGGAATTGGAAATATTTTATTGATTTCAGTAAAAGAAAGAACAAAGGAAATTGGAATAAGAAGAGCTTTGGGTGCAACGCCTATACAAATAAGAAATCAAATAATTACAGAATCAGTTTTTTTAACAATTTTATCTGGGATAATTGGAATTATATTTGGTACGATAATTCTCTATGGAATTAATATGGCAACTGAAGATTTATCAGATTTTCCATACACTAATCCAACTGTTCCGTTAAGATTTATTTTTGGAGCTCTGGCATTAATGATTACGTTAGGTACATTAATTGGTTTAATACCAGCACAAAAAGCTGTTAATATTAAACCAATAGATGCGCTAAGAGAAGTATAATATAATTTAATAATATGAAATATTTAAAATATGTTGGAATAGGCTTTATTATAGTTGGATTTTTATTTTCAATGGCTTATTACATTAAAACTAATAGTAGATCTGCAATTACATATGAAACTTCTAAACTTACAATACAAACAATTGAAGAAAAAATTGTTGCAACTGGAAGTGTTTTGCCTGAGGACGAGGTTAATATTGTTCCTCAAATTAGTGGTATAATTGATGAAATTTATGTTGATGAAGGTGATGAAGTTTTAGCCGGGGATCTTTTAGCAAAAATTAAAGTTGTTCCCAATGAACAGGCTTTGAATAGTGCTGAAGGAAGAGTAAAATCTTCTAGAATAATATTAAATAATTCGAGAAAGGAATTTGATAGAAATAAGAAATTATTTGTAAAAGGTGTTATCTCTGAACAAGAATTTAATAATATTGAGTTAAGATACAATCAAGATCAACAAAACTTAGAAAATGCATTATCTGATTTACAAATTATTAGGTTAGGTTCAGTCGGTGGTTCTGCACTTACTAATACTAATGTAAGATCAACTGTTGCAGGAACAGTTTTACTGATTCCTGTAAAAGAGGGTGATCAAGCAATTGAAGCTAATACATTTAACCCAGGTACCACAATAGCAACAGTTGCAGATTTAAATAAAATGATTTTTGAGGGAAGAGTTGATGAGGGAGAGGTTGGTAAATTAAAAGCAGGAATGCCATTAAAAATATCGTTAGGTGCAATTGAGGGAAAGGAATATAATGCTAAATTAATTAACATAGCTCCTAAGGGTATGGAAGTTGCTGGAGCAATTCAATTTAAGATTGAAGGAGAAGTTTATCTTGATGATGAGTATGTTGTGAGAGCAGGCTATAGTGCAAATGCTACAATAATTACTAATGTAAAAAAAGATATATTATCTATAAATGAATCTTTATTACAGTTCGATAATGCAACAAAGAAAGCCTTTGTTGAAATACAAATAACTGGTCAAAAATTTGAGAGAAGAGATATTGAGCTTGGTATCTCAGATGGAGTTTACGCAGAAGTTTTAGGAGGAATTTCGGAGGGTGATAATATTAAAGTTTGGAATAAAACCGAACCTTTGAAAAGGGGGGATGTTGATGAACAAGAATTTAAATACGATAATTAATAATGAAAAAAATTATTTCAATATTAGTAATATTCTTCAGTTTCAATTCATTTACTCAAAAGCTTTGGACTTTAGAAGAATGTGTAAACCGAGCTCTAAATGAAAATATTTCCATTAAGCAAGCGGAGTTAGACTATTTAGATTCAGAAATTTCAAGAAAAACAGCTATTGGAAATTTTCTTCCAAACCTGAATATAGGTAGCTCACATTCTTGGAATATAGGTCTAAATCAAAATATAACAACAGGATTATTAGAAAATATTACTACTCAATTTAGTTCAATGAATCTAAATATGAATATTGATATTTTAAATGGCTTGAAAAATATAAAGCAATTACATTTAGCAAATCTTTCAATTTTAGCAAATCAATATCAGTTGGCAGATATGAAAGAAAATATCTCTTTATTAGTTGCTAATTCATTTCTGCAAATTTTATTTAATAAAGAAATTTTAAAAGTTCAAAAATTACAATTAGAAATTTCAAAAGAAGAAGTATTAAGAGCAAATGAACTTGTAAATAATGGCGTTATTCCACGGGGAGACTTATATGAGTTTGAAGCGAATTTAAGTAGCGTTGAAAAAACATTAATTGATGCTGAAAATAGCCTTAAACTTGCAAAAATGTCATTGGCACAAGTTTTATTGATTGAAGATTATGAAAATTTTGATATAGTTGATAAAGATTATAAACTTGAAATTTCTAATATTTTAGAAAAATCACCTAATGAAATTTTTGCGTATGCAGTTGAAAATAAAAATGAAATAAAAATTGCAGAAACAAATTTAGAGATTGCAAAAAAGTCTTTAGAGTTTAATAAAAGTTTTCTTCAGCCAAGATTATCTGCATTTTATTCGCTTAGTACTAGAATAGCTTATAGTGACAGACTTGTAGGAGCAGGTGATTTCAGTTATATTCCAATTGGAATCGTGGAGAATACTAATCAGAGAGTTTTATCTCCTGTGCAAAACACTAAAATTATTCCTCCTAAATCTTTTTCAGATCAATTTGATATAAATAAAGGCCAAAATTATGGTTTAAGCTTATCAATACCTGTTTTTAATGGATTTTCAGTAAGATCTAATGTTAACCGAAGTAAAGTTAATATTCAAAAAAGTGAAAACTTACTTTTTCAAACAAAATTAGATTTAGAGAATACAATTAATCAAGCCTACAATGATGCTATTGGATCTTTAAAGGCTTATCAAGCATCAAAAAAATCTTTTAGTTCTAGAAAACTATCCTTTGAATATGCTCAAGAGAAATTAAATTTAGGAGTTTTAAATCCATATGAGTATAGCCAAGTTAAGCAGAGATATGAATCCTCTCAATCAGATTTGATAAGATCTAAATTTGATTTAATATTTAGGATTAAAGTTTTAGAATTTTATTTTGGTATTCCAGTAAAGATTGATTAAATGTCACTTATATTAAATATTGAAACATCAAGCACTAACTGTTCAGTTTCTTTGTCAAATAATGGAAAATTAGTTGATTGTTTTGAAAAAGATTCTACTAACTATTCACATTCTCAAAAACTACATTCTTTTATAAATGAAATAATGAAAAAAAATAAAATATTATTTAATGATTTAAAAGCAGTTGGTGTAGGTATTGGCCCTGGTTCTTACACTGGCTTGAGAATTGGACTTTCAGCTGCAAAAGGAATATGTTATGCTTTAAATATTCCCTTAATCTCAACATCATCACTTGAAAATTTAATTGCAAATATTGATTTTAATGGATTTTTAATACCAACAATTGATGCCAGAAGAGATGAAGTTTATTCATGTATTTATGATAAAAACAAGAAAATTATCAGGCCTGAAATTCCTGAAATTATTAATTCAAAATCATTTTTGAATTATTCTAGTAAATCTAAAATATTAATTGTTGGAAGTGGTCAATTTAAATGTAAAAAAATTATTGATTTTGATTCTAATTTTAATTGGGACAATAATATTCAAAAACCTTCTGCAAAAAACATGAATTTATTATCATTTAAAAAATTTAAGATTGCAGACTTTGAAGATACTGCTTATTGTGAACCTAAATATCTTAAAGAATTTAAAACAAGTAATTAACCGTTTATTGCAACAACGTTGGAAATTTTTCCTGGTAATTCACTTTTAAGCATGGTTTCAATTCCATTTTTAAGAGTAATGGTAGAGGATGGACAACCACTACAAGCACCTTGTAAAATTACATTTACTTCCTTAGTATCTTTATCGTATGATTGAAATAAAATATTTCCACCATCAGATGCTACTGCTGGTTTTATTTGTGTTTCAATTAGCTCTGAAATTTTTTGAGATATTTCATCAAGTCTATTCATTGCTACAATGTTGTCAGCCTTTTTATTTTCATCTATTGAAGGGTCAATTATTTCATTTCCATCTTTAATGTATGAAAGAATGAATTCCCTAATTTCCAAGTTATGATTGTCCCAATTACTATTTGAGTTAATAGTAATTGATACAAAGTTAAAATCAATAAAAATTTCCTTAACGAATTCATGATTAAAAAGAGCTTTAGCAATATTACATCTTTTAGCATCACTAATTTTTTTAAATTCATGAGAAACATTAACTAATCTTTTATTACAAACAAACTTCATGACATTTGGGTTTGGTGTACTTTCTATATAAACAGTGATTGCATTTAAGTTACCTGAATATATTGCACCGCCATTGTTTAGATAATTTTCAAGTTGTTTTACAACGTCATCTTGAACTTCATCCCATTTTAAAAAATCAAGTTTTTCAATAATAATTAAGTGTTTGTCAAGTATAACAGATTTTATGAAAGGTAGAAAAAATAATTGTTTAACTAATGGAAACTGATTTAAATCAGAATTTTCATTTAGTTTAACTCTTTTCTCATATATTAAATTTTCAGAAGATAAAACAAGATTATTTTTATCTTCTGATTTTAAAATTTCTAATTTATAACTCATAATTAAATTTTAAATATTTCAAATTTTTCATCGAGCATAGCCTTTAATATATTATCGTTTCCATTAGTGTAAAATATATTTTTAATTTCTGTTTTCTCTAAATTCTCTAAATTTAAACTACATAGAATTTTTTTTGTTTGTAATGCAACAGGATGACTACACTCTAGCACTTCAATTTTTTTTTTAGTTATTTTTTCAATTGAATTTATAACTAAAGGATAGTGAGTACATCCTAAAACCAACTTATCTATTCCAATATTAATCATAGGTGTAATATATTTTTCTAATAATATATCAATTTTAGATCCAGAAAAAATACCTTTTTCAATTAATTCAACAAGTCCATTAACTTGCTTTTCAATTATTTCAATATTTTGACCATGTAAAGTGGATGTTTTTTCAAATAGATTACTGCCTAAAGTTCCATTTGTAGCCAGAACACCGATTTTTCCAGTTTTTGTATTTAAGGCTGCGGGTTTAATCGCAGGCTCAATTCCAATAAAAGGTATTTTATAATTTTGTCTTAAGTAACTAATAGAGTTTGTAGTTGCAGTGTTACAGGCTATCACTATTAATTTACATCCACTATTAATCAGAAATTCTACATTTTTTTTACAGATTTTAATTAATTCTTCGTTACTTTTTGTCCCATATGGAGAGTTAATTGAATCAGCTAGATAAATTGTATTTTCATTAGGTAATAATTTGATAATGGAATTTAAAATTGTAATTCCACCTATACCAGAATCAAAAAAACCTATGGACTTATTATTCATAAAAAAACTATCTATAAAAATAGATAGTTTAATTTATTAAATCTCAAAATTTTATATGTTAAAAACCTAATTCTTTTTTTACATCGGCAATTAAATCCTTACCGTCTGAAAGAATTAGTGCACCACCTGGTGTGGCATCAATTACATAAACAAACCCTTGTTCTCTAGCAACTTTTTGAATCGCAGCTCTAGCCTTTTCAATTAAAGGTCTAAGCAAATCAGCTTGTTTTTGCTGAATATCTTGCGATGCAGTTTGTTGATATTGTTGAATATTTTGTTCCATTCCTTGGAGTTCTTTAGCTCTTGCTTGATTTGTAACTTCAGTTTGATTTTGTGTATCAGCTGAGTATGTTTGTAATTTAGTTTGATACTCTTTCATTGATGATTCAATCTCAGATTGATATGTTTTTTGTAATTTTTCAATTTGAGCTTGTGCTTCTAAAACTTCAGGCATTTCACTTATTAATGCTTGAGAATCAATATGAGCAACATTATTTTGGGCAAAATGGACTGAACTTATAACTAAAAAAAGTATGGTTGTAAATAATTTTAAATATTTCATAATAATTTTATTTGTTTTTTCTTGCGTTTAATATACTGTCTCTTCTTTTTTGGATGGATAATTTTCTAAGCTCCTTGACTTTTGATAATGAATCCCTCCTTTTTTGTTTTATTTCATCTTCAAAATTCATTTGAAGATTTTCAATTTTTTCTTGTCTTAAAATACTTTTTAAAACCAGCTCGCTAATATCGTATTTTTTTTCCGAATATAGCATAACTATGGCAGATGATTTGTCAAAAATATAGTCAAATTTATTTTTTTCAACTATTTTCTTTACCGCGTCAAGTACCTCATCTTGAATAGGTTGAATTAAAATTTTTTCCTGAGTTATCCAGTCACCTTCAGCACCAAATCTTTTTTGTTGGTAGTTTTCAAGTTGGATTTTTTTAAAATCTATTTCCTTTTTAAATTCGGTATATATTGTGGAAGTTATTAAAGGTCTTTTTATCTCTAGTTCTTCATATTCTTGTTCAATTTTTTTTGATCTTTCCTCAATCTCTTTTCTCCATTTTTCAAGTTTTAATGAATATTCCTGATTCGCTAAATTATATTCATCTAAATTTTCTAATATATATTCCATATCAATATATCCAATTCTTAAGTTTTTTTGAGACATCATTTTAGATATGGACACAAATAGAAATAAATGAGTGAATAGAACAATTTTAAGGCTATTTTTGAAATGCATTTGATACAATATATTAAAATTGTTGACCTATAACAAAATGGGTTTCCCATCCATTAGGACTTAAGTCAGCATCATTTGTATTATCTAATCCATATGCAAAATCAATCCCTAGAAGGCCAAATGCTGGCATAAAAATTCTTAAACCAAACCCCATTGATCTTTTTGAGTTAAAAGGATTAAATTCTCTAAAATTATCATATCCTTGACCAGCTTCTAAAAAAGTTAATCCAAAAATTGAAGCAGCAGGTTTTAATGTAATTGGGTATCTAAGTTCAAGTGAAAATCTATTGTAAATAGTTGAGCCATTTGTAGTTGACAATGATTGATTGGGATATCCTCGTAAACTTATCATTTCTCTACCATCCATGGCATATTGAGACATACCATCGCCCCCAAGAAAAAATCTATCAAAAGGGATTACTCCTCTATCATTATTATATGCTCCTAAAAATCCAAACTCGGTATGAGTCCTAAGCACTAACTTGTCAACTAACCTAGTATACCAAGTTCCCTTAAATTTAATTTTATAAAATTCTAGCCATTTAAATCTTTCTTGATCAATTTTTGCTTGATCAGGATTTCCATCATTATCCTGATACTCATCTAGATTACCCAAATTTGCATAATCAACACCGTTCCAAAGTGAATAGGGCAGCGAAAATCTAGCTGACAACATAAACTCAGAGCCACCCAAAGGAAATATAGGGTTTGTGTAAGTGTTGTTTCTTGACAATGCTACAGTGTATGAAACATTGTTAGATTTACCTTCACCAAAAGTAAATAGGCCAGTATAATAATTATTTAAATTGTAATATTGATATGATAAAGTCTGAGATAGTAAAAAATAGTCATCAGGTACTCTTAATCTTTTTGCCAAACCAATACTTGCACCTGTAATTTCAAATGATTGACTCTTATCAACTCTCCCAGTAAAAAAATTATATCTGTATTGTTTTGTGTGAGAAAAAGATGTAGAAAACTGAACAGGCTGTTCTCCTCCAAACCAAGGGTCAGATAAAGAAAAACTGTATACCCTGTAAAACCTATTGGCTTGAAGTCTAAGTGAAAGTGCCTGACCATCACCCATTGGAACAGGTTTCCAGGCAGATTTATTTTTTAAATTTTTTAATGAAAAATTATTGAAAGAAAGACCTAAAGTTCCAATAAACCCACCTCCTCCGTAGCCACCTTGAAGTTCAACTTGACTTGCAGATTTTTCAACTAATCCATATTCAATATCAACTGTTCCTGCGTTTGGATCAACATTCTTAAAGTCTGGACTAATTTGTTCGGGATCAAAAAACCCTAATTGACCAAGTTCACGAACGGTTCTTACAATTTTATCTTTACTATACAACTCACCAGGTTTAGTTCTTAATTCTCTGTAAATAACATTATCATTTGTTCTATCATTACCTATAACTGTAATTTTATCAAAAAAAGCAGGTTTACCCTCATTAATTCTTATTTCAAAATTTATTGTATCATTATCTGCAGCAATTTCAACTGCATTGATTGTTGAAAATAGGTAACCATTGTTTTGATATAAATTTGTTATATCTTCTCCATCAGGTTTTGAATCATCAGCAATCCTCTTTTTTAAAAGAACTCCATTATAAACATCTCCTTTATATAGGCCTAATGCTCTTGATAATAATTCATCGGAGTATATTGAATTTCCTAAAAAGTTTATGTTTCCAAAATAATATTTATTTCCTTCGTTAATTTCAATATTTAAATCAATTGTATTTTTATCAACTAAAACAGAGTCGGCTAAAATTCTAGCATCTCTGTATCCTTTTTCTTTATAATAATCAACAATTGCCGAAAGATCATTTTTATAATCTTCTTCAATAAACTTAGATTTTTTCCAAAACCTGCCGGGTAGTTTGGTTTTAGTTTTTTTCATTTGTTTTTTTAAGTTTGAAGACTTTACTATTTTATTTCCCTCAAAATTGATGGAATTTATTTTAACTCTGTCACCCAAATCGATATTAATAAGCATCTTTTCATTATTAATACCAACACTATCAGGTCTAGTATTTATGGAAACTTTTGTATTTAAAAAACCATTTTTTTTATATTTATTAACTATATAATTTTTGGTTGTTTCAATAAAATTTTCTGTAATTTTTTGACCTTTTTTAATTTCTATTTCATCAATTATTGTTTCTTCTTTTGATTTTTTTAAACCAATTATACTAAATTCAGAAAGTGAGGGTAATTCTTTAATACTAATTTCAATACTAGCTTTTTTATCTTGAATTTTGGTAAGATAAAAATTTATATCACTAAATAATTCAAGTTTCCAAAGCTTATTAATTACTCGGCTTATTTCTTCTCCAGGAATTCTTAATTCTTTTCCTTTTGAAAGGCCTGTGTATGCTATAACAGTTTGTTCATTAAAACTTTTTAATCCAGTTACTTTAATTTCATCAATTGTATATAATTCACCCTTTTGATAATTTGTTTCTTGACTGAAAAGAAACAATCCATTTAACAAAATGATTAAAAACAATAAAAACTTATGCGTGAATCTTTCCAAACCTTCTAGTTCTATTTTGATAATCAATGATAGCATTCAAAAAATGGTATTTTTTGAAATCGGGCCACAAAACCTTCTGAAAATTTAATTCAGCATAAGAGATTTGCCAAAGTAAAAAATTACTAACCCTAAATTCTCCACCTGTCCTAATCAATAAATCAACATTTTTTGAATTTTCTGTGTAAAGATGCTCATTTATTGTCTCTTCATCAATGTTTTCTTCAGAAATTATATTTTTTTTAACTTTAT
The DNA here is from genome assembly GCA_902587325.1 of uncultured Bacteroidota bacterium. GTDB lineage: Bacteria > Bacteroidota > Bacteroidia > Flavobacteriales > Flavobacteriaceae > Eutrophosalina. The sequence goes on along the minus strand of CACIKV010000005.1, from coordinate 46,893 downwards.
GAGAAATAATTTTTATTGCTCTTACTAATTCTTGCTTTGCTCCGTAACTTACTGCTAAATTTAAGTTCAATCCATCATTATTTTTTGTTTTAATAATTGCGTTTAAAAGCTTATCTCTTGTTTTTTTTGGGACCAGATCTAAATCTCCAATAACATTAAGTTTAATATTATTTTCAATTATACTTTTGAGTTCATTTTCAATTGAACTCGATAAAAGAGTCATCAGGGCATTAATTTCACTTTTTGGTCTTTTCCAATTTTCCATCGAAAACGCAAATAGAGTCAAAGTTTCAATTCCAAGCTCTATTGATACATCAATTGATTCCTTAACAGAATTTATTCCTCTGTTATGACCAAAAAATCTTTCTTTATTTATTTTCCTAGCCCACCTTCCATTTCCGTCCATAATGATTGCAACATGACTAGGAATGTTGGAATAGTCAATGATTTCACCTAAATTTTTATGGACAATAGCATTCATAATTTCCAAATATGTAAGTTAGTGTAAAACCAGTAAAAACATACCAATCTTGACTTAAATTTCCTCCAAAAGATTTTTGCGAATATAGTTCATAATCTTCAAATCTTTTTGGGTAACTTCCGTCTAAGTTTTCACTAAAAGATTGATTTGCTGTGATTTCAAAACTTAAGGCAAAACTTTTATTGGGTTTAATTTTATAACCAACTGCTATTGGAATTGCAAATTCATTATGTTTTGCAAACGATTGGGCTTGATTAATTCCTTCGGGGTAAAATAAATCATCAAATCTGAAGTAAGAAAGTCCTGACCTGATGTAAGAAGAGTGTTGAAATTTTTCTGATGTTACATCAAATTCTCTAAAATTGAACTCTAAACTTAAATTTATTTCTTCCAATTTATTTTCAAAAGACTTCTCTCTTTCTGCTCTGTAGTCTGAAGATCCCTTCCAAATATCATTAGAACCAATTTTAGCGAAATTTATTCCACCCCTAATTACAAGTCTTTTTGAAATATTTTTCTTGTACAAAAGACCGAATACACTATATTTATCATCAGAAAAAGGATTAATATAAGTTGTTGGCCCAACATCGCCTATATAATTTGTTAGCCCTAAAAAGATTCCAACTTCATTATTTTGAGATGTTCCTATTTTAAATAAAAAAAAAGTCATAAAAAAAAATAAAAAGATTTTCTTTAATCTCATTTTTAATTTCTTTTGTCTTTACCCCACAATAATTTATCTTTTAAAGTCTTAAAAAAATTATAATTATTTATGTTAGCAACTTTAATATCAAAATCTGCTTTTTCCAGAAAAATTTTAGTTTCATTTTTTAAAGTATAAATTTTTGCATCGATAGTAAGTAAATGAAAATCCTCTCTTCCTTCAACACTAATTTCAATTTTTGTAGAGTCAGATATTACCAGAGGTCTTGCATTGAGATTGTGTGGAGATATTGGAGTTAATACTAATGAATTACTTGATGGAGAAATTACTGGTCCTCCACAACTTAATGAATATCCAGTAGATCCTGTTGGAGTGGATACTATCAAACCATCTGACCAATATGAATTAATATATGTCCCATCTAGACTAGTTCTAACATTAATCATAGATGTTGTATCTTTTCTTACGACACTTATTTCATTTAGAGCATATGGAAAGGATTTTTCACAGATTGTATTACAATTTGTAGTAACTTTTAATAAGGATCTTTTCTCAGAAACAAACTTTTTATTAAAAATTTTTATTAAAGACTTTTCAAGATTCTCTTTTTTTGTACTAGCTAAAAAACCTAATCTTCCTGTATTTATACCAATGATTGGTAGATTTAAATTTCTAACAAACTCTATCGATCTTAAAAAAGTACCGTCTCCACCAATACTTACAAATATGTCTAAATTTTCAGTTAAATCACTGTAATTATCAAAAAATTCATATAAATTTTGATCAGTTTTAGCAACACTGTTGCGTAAATTTTTAAAGATGAAGAAATTGCATTTTGTTGCTTCATCGTGGGAAAGAATTGATTGAAAAACTGTTTCAACATCCTTATTAATATCTTGAGAAAAAAGAGCTATTTTCATTCTATATTCTATTATACAAATTAAATAAAAAATATACTGTTTAAAGGATTTAACTTATTATTTTTGAACTAGTTTATGATTAAGTTAAGCGTTAACATTAATAAAATTGCAACTTTAAGAAATGCAAGAGGAGGCAATACACCAAATTTGTTGAAGATGGCTGAAGATATTCAAACTTTTGGAGCCGACGGTATTACTGTCCATCCAAGGCCTGATGAAAGACATATTCGTTACAATGATGCAATTGATTTGGGTAAATCTGTTAAGAAAGAATTTAATATCGAAGGTAATCCAATTGATAAGTTTGTTAATTTAATTTTAGAAATAAAACCAACACAAGTAACCTTAGTTCCAGATGAAGTTGATGCCATAACTTCAAATGCAGGTTGGGATACTAAAAAATATTGTAATTATCTAAAACCTATTATTCATAAGTTTCAAAAAGCTAAAATTAGAACATCAATATTTGTTGATCCTGATTTAGAAATGGTTGAGTATGCAAAAAAAACTGGAACAGACAGAATTGAATTATATACTGAAAAATTTGCAAAAATGTATGAATCTGGCGATAAAAGCTCAATTGAAAGCTATGCTGCGTGTTCTAGGTTAGCAAATGATTTAAAAATTGGTGTTAATGCTGGTCATGATTTATCTCTAAAAAACATTGAGTTTTTCGCTAAAAATGTTCCTTATTTGGATGAAGTTTCCATTGGTCATGCATTAATAAGTGAGTCAATATATATGGGAATTGATAATGTTATAAACTTATATATAGATAAGCTAAGTAGGTGATTTTAAATAGTAGAATTTTTGGTCACTCAGAAAAAAAGCTGATTATTCTGCATGGTTTTTTAGGATCTCTTGATAACTGGGTAACTATTGCCAAAAAATTTTCAGTGATTGGTTTTGAAGTTCATGTATTAGATCAAAGAAATCATGGAAAAAGTTTCCATTCCGATGAATTTACTTATAAGTTAATGTCTGAGGATTTAAAAAAATATATTGAATATAAAAATCTTGATAAAGTTTCAATTATTGGGCACTCAATGGGCGGAAAAACAGCATGCTGTTTTGCTCTTCATCATAAAACTTTAGTTGAAAAACTAATTATTGTAGATATACTTCCAATTAAGTATGATAATAATTATGATTTGATCTTCAAAGCGTTAAATTCAGTAAACCTAAATTCTGTACAAAAAAGGTCTGATTTTGATAATCACTTAAAAAATTATTTTAAAGATGAGCTTTTTATTTCTTTTTTATCTAAAAATCTTATTAGATCAAACAATGGAATATTCAAATTCAAATTTAATTTAGCATCACTAATAAGTAACATTAATAATATACTTAACGAAATTGAATCCAATTATTTTTATGAAAAAAATATCTTTTTCATTCGGGGTACAAAATCTGATTATGTGACTGATGAAGGATTAAAAAAATCGTCACTTCTTTTTACTAATTATGAAGTAATTTCTATAGAAGATGGTGGTCATTGGTTGCATTATGAAAAACAATTAGAATTCTTTGATATTTGTAAAAAACTATTATTAGCTTGATTTGTCATACAAAATAAAAAAGGCTATTTTTGGGGCCAATTTTTTACTATGAGTATTTCGATCGAAGACCTTAATAAACAAATATCTGTAGTCAATTTAGATATTAAAAAAAATGATTATGATGAAAAGGTAAAATCAATACTAAATGATTACAGAAAAAAAGCTAACATTCCAGGTTTTAGAAAAGGATTTGTTCCAATTGGTTTAATTAAAAAACAGTATGAAATTCCTGTAAAAGTTGATGAAATTAATAAAATAGTTCAATCAAAACTGACTCAATTTATCTCTGAAAAAAAACTTTCCCTACTGGGAACACCTGTACCAATTGATAATGAAAAAATAAAGTGGACTGACGATAATATATCTTTAAAATTTGAAATTGCTAAATCTCCAGATTTTAAATTGAATTATAAACTTAAAAAGAGCATCAATTATTACAAAATAATTGCCGATAAAAATATGGTTGATAATCAAATTGAATCAATTCAAAATCAATATGGAAAAATTATCTCATTAACAAAAATTGAAAAAAAATCGAATGTAGTTGCAATGATCATTAATGATACGATTGAACTAAAAAAAGAAGTTAATATTTCTGCAGATAGACTTTCTAAGAAATCTTATGAAACAATCTCCAAATTAAAAGTAGGTGATTATGTAGATTTTAATTGTAATAATATCTTTAAAGCCAAGGGAGACTTTGAAGCAATAACTGGGATTGAAAAAGATAAAGTTGAAACAATTGAAAAAGTTAATTTTGAGATTAAAGAGTTTAGTAAAACAGAAAAAGCAAAGCTTGAAAAGTCTTTATTTGATAAAATATATAAAGAAAACACTCCAAAGAATCAAATTGAATTTAAGAAAAGAGTAAAAGAAGAAATTGAAAAACAATTTATCAATCAATCAGATCAAAAATTTTTAAATGATGTTACAGATGAGTTAATTAAATCCATAAAAATTGATTTGCCAACAAACTTTATTAAAAAATTAATTAAAATAAATTCTAAGGATCCATTAACGGATGAAGATATTCAGAAGGAATACGATAACTCTAAAAACGGATTAAAATATCAATTAATCGAATCTAAATTATTAGAGGATAATGATATTAAAATTGATCAATTAATGATTAAAGATTTTGCTGAAAAATCAATTAAAAATCAAATGATTGCTTATGGTCAACCTGAACCTAAAAATGAAGATTTAGAAAAAATTACAGCAAGAATTTTAACAAATAATGAAGAGGTTAAAAGAATGACTCATCAATTAATCAGTGAAAAGCTTCTATCAATATATAAGGAAAAAATTAAAAAAAAGGAAAAAGAAATATCTTACGAAAAATATATTGAACTTGCTTACAAGAAAAATGATTAAATTTATTCTATGAATTACTCAAAAGAATTTAAAAAATTTGCAATAAAACATCAAGGTGTCAACTCACTGTATTACGATCAAATGATAAGTAGTATGACCCCATACATTATTGAAGAAAGACAACTTAATGTAGCTCAAATGGATGTTTTTTCTAGACTAATGATGGATAGAATTATTTTTTTAGGAACTGCGATCAATGATTCAATCGCTAATATTATTCAAGCTCAACTTTTATTTCTTGAAAGTACTGATAAGGAAAAAGATATTCAAATTTATATAAATTCGCCAGGTGGGTCTGTTTATGCAGGTTTAGGTATTTATGATACTATGCAATTTATAGGACCTGATGTTGCGACAATATGTACTGGAATCGCCGCATCCATGGCTGCAGTATTACTTTGTGCAGGAGAAAAGGGTAAAAGATCAGGTTTGACGCACTCTAGAGTAATGATTCATCAACCTCTTGGCGGCGCTCAAGGTCAAGCATCTGATATAGAAATCACTGCTAGAGAAATTGGAAAACTCAAGAAAGAATTGTACGAGATTATAGCGAAGCATACTGGGCAAAAGTATGATAAAGTTCATGCTGATTCTGATAGAGACTATTGGATGAAAGCATTGGAAGCTAAAAAGTACGGTATGATCGATGAAGTACTTGTCAAAAATTAGATTATGTCTGATGAAAGCCTATCATGTTCCTTTTGCGGAATAAGTAAAGTGCAAACCAAAATCCTTGTTGCAGGTGAGAATGCTCATATTTGTGATCAATGCATTGAACAAGCTTATTCTATTTTAAATCATCAAACACAAATTAAAGAGATTAAACCTAATGATGATATTTCACATTTAAATCCAAAATTGATTAAGAAATTCTTGGATGATTATGTTGTTGGTCAGGAATACTCAAAAAAAGTAATTTCTGTTTGTGTCTACAATCATTATAAGAGAATTAATCAGGAAGCGACAAATGATAATCTTGAAATTGAAAAAAGTAATGTAATAATTGCTGGTCCAACAGGCACTGGTAAGACATTAATAGCTAAAACTATTGCTAAGATGTTAGATGTTCCCATAGCAATTGTCGATGCAACTGTATTAACTGAGGCAGGTTATGTTGGAGAAGATGTTGAAAATATTTTAACAAGACTCTTACAAGCTGCAGATTATAATATTGAAAAAGCTGAAAAAGGTATAATTTTTATTGATGAGATTGATAAAATATCTAGAAAATCAGATAACCCGTCTATTACAAGAGATGTTTCTGGTGAAGGTGTTCAACAGGCTTTATTAAAATTAATGGAAGGAACTATTGTTAATGTTCCACCTAAAGGTGGAAGAAAACATCCAGATCAAAACTTTATTAAATTAAATACTTCAAATATATTATTTATTGCAGGTGGAGCTTTTGATGGAATTGAAAGAATAATTAATAGAAGACTAAACATGAGTTCAGTTGGATTTAAAAACTCAAAATTAAAAGCTAAAATTGATGAAAGTACAATTATTTCAAATATAAAGCCTAATGATCTAAAAGACTTTGGTTTAATTCCAGAAATACTGGGTAGACTTCCAGTTCTTACTTACATGCTTGAACTAGATGCAAAAACTCTTAGAAAAATTCTGATTGAGCCAAAAAATGCTCTTACAAAACAATATATACGTCTTTTTGAAATAGATAATATTAAACTGACTTTCACAAATGAAGCTTTAGATTATATCGTAGAAAAAGCTGTTGAATTTAAATTAGGAGCCAGAGGACTTAGATCTATATGCGAGACTATTTTAATTGATGATATGTTTAACCTTCCCGGATCAAAAACAAAAAAGCTAATTGTTGATAAAAGCTATATATTATCAAAATTAGATTATACAAATTTTACTGATTTAAAAGAAGCTTCTTAATTTATTTTTAGTAATTCCTCAAAGAATGTTCTATCGTTAGATAATCTAGGTATTTTATTTTGCCCCCCTACTTTATTTTTATTTTTTAACCAATCGTAAAATAAGTTTTTTCGAGCTATATATAATTCAGGAGTGTCTAAGGTTATATTTTTAAATCTCTTTGCTTTATAGTCAGTATTAACTTTTTGAATTTCAAAATCCATATCTTCAATAAATTTTTTTAAATTTTTTGGCTTTTTAGAAAATTCAATAATCCACTCATGTTTACCTTTTTTTCCAGATTTCATGAATTTTGGAGCAACGGTGTAATCAACAATTTTACATTGATGAATTTTAATAACCTTTTCAAGGGCATTTTCAACATTGTCTATAATAACCTCTTCACCAAAAGTATTTATATAGTGTTTTGTTCTTCCTGATACAATAATTCTATAAGGATTTAAAGAGGTAAACTTGACAGTGTCACCAATTTTATATCTCCACAACCCTGAATTAGTAGTTATTAGTATGGCATAATTAATTCCTAGTTCAACATGAGACAAACCAATTATTGTTTCTTTTTTACTGCTATCATCTATTGATATAAACTCATAAAAAATACCATAATCTAACATTAGTAGTAAATCATTTCTCTCATTTGAGTCTTGAATTGCAAAAAACCCTTCAGATGCATTGTAAATTTCATAAAATTTAAATCCTTTTTTTGATATAATATTTTCAAATTCATTTCTGTATGGATTAAAACTTACACCACCGTGAAAGTATACTTCCAGATTATTCCAAATTTCATCAATATATTTTTTTCCAGTCTTTTCAAGAAGTTTATTTAAAAGAGTCAGCATCCATGAAGGAACTCCAGCTAAACTTCTTACATCTTCATTTAAAGTACCTTCAATTATAGCTTCAATTTTTTCATCCCATTTATCCATTAGAGAAATAGAATTATTTGGAGTACTAATTATCTCTGCCCAAACAGGTAGATTATCGATTAAAATTGCAGATAAATCACCAAAATAGTTATTATTATTTTCATATATTTTTCTGCTTCCACCAAGCCTTAATGATTTTCCAGAAAATAAATTTGAATTCTCATTATTGTTAATATAAAGACATAACATATCCTTACCAGCCTTAAAATGACAATCTTCTAACGCAGAGTTACTAACAGGTATAAATTTACTTTTTGAATTAGTTGTCCCACTTGATTGGGCAAACCATTTAATATTCTCATTCCAAAAAATATTTTGATCTCCATCAATTGTTTTCTTTATATATGGAAAAAATTCTTCATAGGTTCTTGCAGGCACTCTTTCTGAAAAATCTTTGTAACTATTTATTGATTTAAAATCATATTGTTTACCAATAAAAGTATCCTTGGATTGATTAAGTAGTTTTTTTAAAACCTCATTTTGAACATCATGTGGATACTTCATAAATAATTCAATTTGATGAATTCTTTTTTTAAGCATCCAGGAAACTACTGTATTGAATAATGAAAATGGCATATATTTATATGATAAAATTAATATAAAAATGTTTACGGGTGTTTTAAATAAGATGAGATCTGAAATTAGTAATTCAGTAAAATATTTTTTAGATATGAATAATGAGTTTTTAATTTCAGATTCAATATTAAATAAGCATTTAACAATTGATTTTAAAGGTTATTCTTGCTTAAGTTGTAGTTCTGATCAAGAAATTTTTCGTCAAGGACATTGTAAAAAATGTTTTTTTGAATCTCCGAGTACAGCAGAATGGATTATTAGACCTGAGCTAAGTAAAGCTCATTTAGGAATTCAGGATAGAGACTTAGATTATGAAAAAAAAATTCAGTTGCAACCACACTCTATATATTTATCATTCACAAGTGATGTAAAAGTGGGTGTTACAAGAAAATCTCAAGTCCCAACTAGATGGATTGATCAAGGTGCTATTGAAGCAATTGAAATTGCAGAATTGCCAAATAGATATTTAGCTGGTATTTGTGAGATTGAGTTAAAAAAATATTTTAAAGACAAAACAAATTGGAGAACAATGTTAACTACAAATAAGTCTAATATTGATTTGTTAAGCAAAAAAAATGAATGTTACTCAATTCTTCCAGAGGAAGCAAAAAACTATTTTTTAAGTAAATCAAAGACTTTAAAAATTAATTATCCAATTTCAAATAGTATAATAACTCCAAAAAGTTTAAACATAAAAAAAATGAAAACCTTTTCAGGCAAGTTAATTGGGATTAAAGGACAGTATTTAATTTTTGAGGATAGTACAGTTTTTAACGTTAGATCTAATGAAGGCTTGGTGGTTAATATTAAAATAGATTAAATATCAATTTCCTCATTTATTTTGAGATCAAACTTTTTTCTAAAATAATAAACACCTAAGTATAAAAGAGGAGTATCAATAAGGGCGACTAATACTTTAAATAAAAATCCAGAAATAAGCAAACCTGTAAACATATCCCACGGAAGTGTGTTAGTTACACACAGTAAAAAAACTACTGTAAAAGTATCTATAAACTGTGATGAGAAAGTTGAAAAATTGTTTCTTAACCACAACATTTTTCCCTTAGTTTTTTTCTTCCAATAGTGATATATTTTAATATCTATAAATTGTGCAAAAAGATAAGCAAGCATTGAAGATAAAACTGCTAGGCCAGATAAGTAAAAAACACTAGTGAAGGTTTCATTATTAACAGGTGATGAATCTATTGCAGGAACTGAGTTTGCAACATATATAATTGATAATGAAAAAAATGAAGCAAAAATTCCAGCCACAACTATTTTATTAGCATTCTTTTTCCCATATATTTCAGAAATTAAATCAGTAACTAGAAAAGTAATTGGATAAGGTAAAATTCCAACCGATAGTTCAAATAAATTAAATCCAAAAAGTGATATATCAAAAGGATACCAGTAAAAAAACTTTTGGAAAATTAAGTTTGATACAACTAATGAAGTTATAAAAATTGCACCTAGATATAAATATATTTTTTTTGCTAACTCAACTTTTTCAGTATTATTGTAATCCATTTTATTATAATAAATTTAATCCTTAAGAATTTAATATTGAAAAAAAGAAACGTTTATTTATCAATCGGCTCTAACATTGGGGATAAAGAATATAATTTAAACTTAGCGATAGTACAAATTGAAAAATCAATAGGTAATATTGTTAAGGTCTCAAATTTTTACAGCAATCCAGCTGAGGGATTTATTGGTGAATTTTTTTTAAACGCATGTTTACATATTGAATCAAATTTATCGCCCAGCGATTTGATAAATTCAATTTTAAAAATTGAAAATTTATTTGGAAGAAAAAGAAAAGCGAAAGGTTTTTACGAATCTAGAAATATTGATATAGATATTATTTTTATAGAGGATATTGTATTAAAAACACAAAGTTTAACGATACCTCACCCCAGAATGCATACAAGACATTTTGTTTTAATTCCTCTATGTGAAATAAGTAAAGAAATTTTTCATCCTATTAAAAAAAAGACTGTTCATGAACTTCTTTTGGTATTGCCTGAAAGATTAGATATAATTAAGGTTAATTCCTAATTTGATTTTATAAGATTATAAAACTTCCAAATTACAATTCCAACTGCTACTGAAATATTTAGAGAATGTTTTGTTCCATATTGGTTTATTTCGATTAATCCGTCTGACTTGTTAATGACTTCTTGACTTACTCCATCTATTTCATTTCCAAAAATTAAAGCATGTTTTTTTTTAGAATCAATTGATTTCAAATCTTGAAGTTTAGTGGACTTTACTACTTGTTCTACTGACCAAATTTTAACTTGATGATTAATTAAATTATCTATCAAATCATTTATATCATTTATATATTCCCATTCAACAGTTTCTGTTGAACCAATTGCAGTTTTTGTAATCTTTCTATTCGGTGGAGTGGCAGTTATTCCACACAAGTAAATTTTTTCAATTAAAAAAGCATCTGAGGTTCTAAAAATAGAGCCGATATTATTTAAACTTCTAATGTTATCTAGAATGATGATTAGTGGAGTTTTTTTAATAGATTTAAAAGTTGAAACATCAATTCTGTCAAGCTCAGAATTTTTTAATTTTTTCATTAACCAAAAATAAATTTTAACAATAAATTATTTGTATTGAGTTCTAAGGTAAGTAAAGAAACACCATTAATGAAGCAATATCGGAAGATTAAGGAAAAATATCCTGATTCAATTTTATTATTCAGGGTTGGAGATTTTTACGAAACCTTTCATGAAGATGCGACTGTTACTTCTAAGGTTTTAGGAATTGTTTTAACAAGGAGAGGATCTGGAATAAATAAAGAAACTAAATTAGCTGGATTTCCTCATCATTCATTGGATACATATTTACATAAATTAGTAAAAGCAGGACATAGAGTGGCAATTTGTGAGCAATTAGAAAATCCTAAACTAACAAAAACTATTGTCAAACGTGGCGTTACTGATTTGGTTACACCTGGTGTAGCATTAAATGATGAAATATTAATTCAGAAAAAAAATAATTTTCTCGCAGCAATTAACTTTAGTAAAAAAAATGTTGGTATAGCATTTCTTGATATTTCAACTGGTGAATTTATTTCAAGTGAAGGTTCATTTGATTATTGTTTAAATCTTATTGAAAACTTTGAGCCTAAAGAAATTCTTATTTCAAAAGCCGATAAAAAATTATTTGAAAATAAAAATATAAATGAAGATTATTTCTTTTTTGTTGATGATTGGATGATAAATTTTGACACCTCGTTAAAAAAGATCTACAATCATTTTGATGTTAAAACCTTAAAAGGTTTTGGAATTAGTGATAATAGTTTAGGTGTGATTTCAGCATCTATGATTCTTCATTATTTGGAGGATTCACACAAAAAGCGTTTAGTACATATAAAAAAAATAAATCCTATTAATAATAAATCATTTTTATTGATGGATAGGTTTACAATCTCAAACTTAGAATTGGTTAATTCAAAATTTCCAGGTGGAAAGTCAGTTTTAGACATAATTGATAAAACCTCCACTCCAATGGGTTCAAGACTTTTAAGAAGATGGTTGTGTTTTCCGTCAGTCGATCTAAGTGAAATTAAATTTAGACATGATATTGTTGAAGAATTTTCTAAGTTGTCGACTACTAATCTAATTGAAAAATATAATTCAATTATTGATATTGAAAGAATAATTTCAAAAATTACAAATTACAAGGTAAATCCAAGAGAACTAATAAACTTTAAATTTTCCCTTTTAAAGGTTTATGAAATCAAAAAAGAATTAAATAGTAACTCTAAAAATTTAAAGATATTATCAAAAAAATTTAAGGATTCTAATCAGGTTGTTCAATTAATTGAAAAAAATCTTTTTGATGAATCTCCAGTTAATATAAACAAAGGTAATACCATTAAAAATGGAATTAACAAAAGCCTTGATAATTTTCGTGATGTATTCAATAATAGTAAAAAACATCTCCAAAAAATTTTAGAAAGAGAAATTCAAAATACAGGAATAAATTCTTTAAAAATATCTTTTAATAATGTTTTTGGTTATTATTTGGAGGTAACCAATGCCCATAAGCATAAAGTGCCTGAAAATTGGATTAGAAAACAAACCCTTGTTAATGCTGAAAGATATATAACAGAAGAGCTCAAAGAATATGAATCAAAAATTTTAATTGCTGAAGAAAAAATTAAAGAGATTGAGGTCATTGAATTTAATAAAGTGTTAGCTAAGTTAATCCCACACATAAGTAATTTACAAGATATTGCCAAAATTGTTGCTTATTCTGATTGTTTATTATCATTTGCAGAAACATCAAAAGCTTATAATTATTCAAAACCTATAATTGATGAGTCTGACAATTTTGAAGTAATTGATGGTAGACATCCGGTGATAGAACATACTTTAGAAGAAAGTAAATCTTATATCCCTAATGATATAAGAATCAATAAAACGGACCAACAAATATTAATGATTACTGGACCAAATATGTCTGGTAAATCTGCAATACTAAGACAAACAGCTTTAATTTCAATATTAGCTCAAATGGGTTCTTTTGTTCCTGCCAAAAAACTTAAGATGGGATTTTTTGATAAAATATTTACAAGAGTTGGAGCCAGTGATAATATCTCACAAGGTGAATCTACATTTATGATGGAAATGTTAGAAGCAGCCTCTATAGTTAATAATCTTAGTAATAGAAGTTTAATTTTATTAGATGAAATTGGTCGTGGAACAAGTACCTATGATGGAATTTCAATAGCTTGGGCTATAACTCAATTTGTACATGATCACTATACAAAAGCAAAAACACTATTCGCAACACACTATCATGAGCTTAATATGATGTGTGATAAATTTAAAAGAGTTAAAAATTTCAACATACAAATTAAAGAAACTGAAAAGGATATTATTTTTCTGAGAAAATTAATTCCAGGTGGAAGTGCTCACAGTTTTGGAATTCATGTCGCAAAAATGGCTGGGATGCCCTCTGAAATTATTAAAATATCTAAAAATATTTTAAAAAGTCTAGAAAAATCTCATCGAGAAAATAAGGATATTCAAATTAATGAAAGTTCTAAAATGCAATTAACTTTTTTCGACATGGAAAATAAAAATTATGAGGAATTTAAAAATGAATTAGGAGCAATTGACACAGATAATATTACTCCCATGGAAGCTTTAGTAAAACTGAGTGAATTGAAAAATAAAATAACAGATGAAAAATAATAGTCTTTTTAATTTTCTTTTTAAATTTACTTACCATTTTTGCGAAAGTAGCTCAGGGGTAGAGCATCACCTTGCCAAGGTGAGGGTCGCGGGTTCAAATCCCGTCTTTCGCTCATTAAAATGCTCGGGTGGTGGAATTGGTAGACACGTTGGACTTAAAATCCAATGAGCAGTAATGTTCGTGCGGGTTCAAGTCCCGCCCCGAGTACAAAAGGGACAAAACAAAATTTTGTATTGTCCCTTTTTTTATTAATTGCAGGAGTCTAAAAATTGATTTCTTTTTTTAGAATAATGAAAACAAAATTCCAAATTAATTATAATTAGTTAAAGTATTTTCTATTCCAGATAAATTCATTGAAGTTTTTACCCAAAGAAAAACCGTAATAGATAAAAATTGCGATTACTGATTTTAAAATAAAAAGGAAAGTGATAAAAAATTGAGTACCTGGCTTACCATCATAATAAAAAATATTTCCAGGCACCAATGCAGTAATTACTAGAGATATTATTGAAATAAATGTTAAAATATTCACTAAATTTTTAAATGGCCAAACCGATATCTTTCTAAAAAAACTTAAATCATTACCCCACTTGTGAATTAGATAGTAATAACCATTTCCGAGACTTGCAAATAGAAGAGGATCATCATAATTTTCAAGTTCAAATAATTTTGAGGGTGCCATTATTTTTAAATCAAACTTTAAATTAGGATGGTCAGCTTTAAATTTTTCTAAATTTTGATAAGCTTTTTTGGGAACTTTACCTTTAAAAAGATTTAGCTCTAAAAATCTCAACCTGTAGTCTATACATATTTTTTTTATTTGATTAACATGGAATAACTTATTAGAATCGATTTTTGATATATTATACTCGAATTCAAAAAAAGGGTTTTTATTGATTATTGAACTTTTTCCTTTTACTTTTAAAAGTTCATTGTAAAGATTTGTTTTGGGTAAACTTATTTCCATAATTAAAATTAATTAAAGACTTTTTTTAATAAAAAAATTTTAACATTTATTTTTCATAATTATTTGTTTAGATGACATATATCCTGCTGTTCCTGAAACACTTCCACAAGGAAATGTACCAGCACCTCCACAAAAAATATTTTCATGATTACTGTAATTGTAAAAATTATTTATGGGATCTGAAGAAAAAGTTCTTTTTTCGAAATTTTGTGATCCATCCATTGCTAAGTGATCAATATTACCTTTAGGAAAAAAGAAAACCTCATTAAGATCTTTAGGCGTTATAAATTTTGTTCCAACTAAATCTTCTGGATTACTAATAAGCTTAGAAATTTTTTCAATAATATTTTGTTCAGCATAAATTAGATCAACAGAGTTTTTATTAAAAGAGAAATTTTTTGTGAAACATATTATTTTGTCAAAATTTTCAGAATTATTTAATTTTCTTTGAGCTGCACCGTCGGGATAAATTTGAATATAGCCAGGTGTATAATTATTCTGAGAGTTTAATGCCATTTGTCCTGAATCGTTCAAGCCATCAAGAGTATCTTGTGAAAAAACAAATCTAAAAGAGGTTTCAAGAGCTTTCTCTTTTTTCCATTCAACAGGTTTTTTAAAAAACATTGTTAACTTACCGCTGCTTCCTAAATAATTTTTTTTCTCTATGCATGAGCCATTATCATCAAGAATTTTTGAAGGTGTAAGAGGATCAGTACAAAAAAGTAGATAATCATAATATATCTTGGAATCATGATTGTTACTAGTATAAGATATTTTTCTTTGTTTAATATCTATATCATTAATTTCTGAATTTAGAATTGTTTCGATACCAAGTTCATTATTTAGCTTAAAAAGCTCATCAGAAATCTTCCATATTCCTTGTTTAACAAATCCCCAATAACCACCAAAAATGGATCCAGAATCCATTAATGGAATTGTAAAAGAAGTGCCTTTTTCATTGTATGAAGTTGGACTGCTTTCAATTACTGTCATACCCATATATACTTTTGTTTTTTCACTTGTAAAATAGTGATCTAAAAGGTCTTTAGCTGAGCCTTTTATCCAAAGTTCAGTTAAGTCTTGTCCAATTTCGTTAACTGCTTGATCAAGATTTGGAGGGGTTCCCTCTTTGCAAATTTTTTGAATAAATTCAATTACCTTATTTTCATCATTTCTAAAAGCTTTTACATCACCTTTTTCATCCCATCTATCTTTAAGTTCTTTTTCTAACAATGTAATATCTCTATAAATTCTTGTTGGAGAATTTTCATTTTCAAAGTATACAAGCTTAGGCTTATCGGGACAAAAAGTTTTTATTTTTTTTGATAGTCCAGTTTCTTTATAAATAAAATTTGGCATCATTCCTAACACTGTAGCTCCATATGCAAAATCAATTTTTTTGTTGTTGATTATTGTAGAATCTTTAACACATGCGCCTCCCACAGAATTCTTTTTCTCAAGAATTGTTACATTAAAATCATTTTTTTTTAGATAATTAGCAGCAACTAATCCATTCACGCCTGCACCTAATATTACAACGTTGTTTTTCATTTTCTTATACCAAACATAATATTAAATCCAGGTGCCGGTTCATAATATCTTGATCCGAAAGCATTTATTCTGACATTATCAAAATACTTCTTATTAAGTATATTATTTAAACAAATAAATGCATTAAATTTGGTTTTAGATAAGTTTATCTGACTCAAGAATTTCAGGTTAAAAATCGAATAATTTTCTATTTTACTGTTATTAAAATTATCTGCATACATATCACCAGTTAATTTACAGTTTATCAATAAATTTAATTTATTATTTAATTTAAAATCTAAGTTAAAGTAGTGTGTGGAATTTGGTATTCCAGGCATTCTGTTATTGTTCAAACTATTTGAACCTATAGTAAAATCTAAAAACTTATATGAACCTATTGATGAAATATAATCAAAAGATAATTTTTTACTTATCCCTATTTTAAATTCAGATTCGACACCTTTTCTAACTGTTTTACCAGCATTTCTGTAAAATTTTTGGCCTGGATAATTTTCTAGCTCATAAGGTGATATTTCATTGCTAGATATTGAATAGAAATAAGTAATTCTAAATTTAATTTTATTATTTGATTTTAAATTTGAATATCCAATTTCATGATTATTAAATTTCGAAGTTTTTAAATTGCCATTAAATCCAGAATTATCTACAGTAGATGAAAGTTCATTCAAAGTAGGTGTTTCAAAACCGCTTGAATAATTAACAAAAAGTTCATTTGATTTATTAAACTCATAATTAATATTGGATGCTGGGCTGAATGTGCTCAGTGAAATATCTCCTTGGTTTTTATTTAAATTATCTAAGAAACCAATATTATTATGATCATATCTAATACTGTTGTTAAATGTAAACTTTCCAAGATTAAAAGAATTTGAATAATAAATTGAGAAATTCTTATAGTCTTCATTCTGATTCATAACTAAATCTCCTGAAATTCCATTGTTATTAATATTTCGTTTTCTTAAATCTCTTTGATTATTAAATTCTAAACCAAAATTATGATTCAACAAGCCATATCTAATAATATTTAAATTATATCCCCAGTAGTTTTTTGTTAAGTCAATTATTCCACCATTTGAGTATGGTAACTTTCCATCGAAGAATCTCTTGTTAAAAAAAACATGATTTTGTAATGCTAAATTTTCTTTTAATTTTTGTTTTAAATGAATCCCAATTTTAAATTGTTCAACTTTTTCTCCAGAATCATATTGTAAATTTCTATCTCTAGCTGATCTTCTATTTGCATTGACCTCTTCAAATCTTAATCCTCCAGGGTCATTAGCATATGGACTGTTTAAGTAGTTTGCAATAATTTTTAACTCTCCCTTATTTAAGTCTTTAATATACTTTAAATTGAAGTTCAAATTTTTAAATTCACTATTGTCCCTGTAGCCATCAGATTTAGTCTGATTTAAGTGTAATATTAATTTATTATCATTTTTATTTACTCCGTACGTAAAATAAAATTTCGATGTATTAAATGACCCTAATGATAAATTTGCTTTAACTAATTTATCATTAAAATTTTCGATTGTTCTAATTGAAATTACACCTCCAGATGAACTTCCATAAAGTGAAGAATTGACTCCTCTTAAAACTTCAATGTTGTCAATAATTTCAAAGTTTATATTGTCAATTTGAGATTGACCATCTACAAAGGTTTCAGGAATATCATCTACAAAAATTTTAATTCCCCTAACTCCAAAGTTTGCTCTACTTCCAAAACCTCTAATTGATATTCTTTCATCTTGAGCAAAATTATTGTTGTTCATTATAAAAACACTAGGAATGAGATTTAAATACTCACTTAAATTTATTTGCGAGGCATACCTTTGAATTTCTTCAGTGCTTATTGAGTTTATTGAAAAAACTGATAAGTTTTTTTTATTGGGTTCCCTTAAGATTTTAACCGCAACCTCATCAAGATTAATTGTATCAATAGTTTTAATGTTTTGACTAAAACATATTGAAGTATAAAGAGTTAAAATTAATGTTGATAAAATACGTTTCATTATTAGATTAAATTTTTAAGTTCATTTATTTCATTATTTGAAAACTTCCTCCATTTTCCTCTTGGTACATCTAACTTTATATTCATAATTCTAATTCTCTCGAGTTTTTTTACTTTATAGTTAAGAAAATCACACATTCTTCTTATTTGTCTATTTAAACCTTGAGTTAAAATTATTTTGAATTGATAATCACTTACAAATTTTACAATACATTTTTTTGTTATTGTATTCAATATTGGAATTCCATTAGCCATTTTTTCTAAAAAAGATGAATTTATTTTTTTATTTACAGTGACTAAATATTCTTTTTCGTGCATATATCTTGATCTTAAAATTTTATTTACAATTTCACCGTCATCCGTTAAAAAAATCAATCCCTCACTCATTTTATCCAATCTGCCAATTGGAAAAATTCTTTTTTTATAATTGATGTAATCAATAATATTTTGATCTTCTTTTTCAGTATCTGTAGTGCAAACAATTCCTCTTGGTTTATTGAAAATCAGATATGTTCTACTTTTAATGCTATTATTGATTTTCTCACTATCTACTTTGATTATATCTCCTTGAGTTATTTTATAACCATGTTCAACAACACTATTGTTAACTGTAATTCTACCTTGATCAATAAGCTTGTCAGCTTCTCTTCTAGAACAATAACCAACCTGACTTAAATATTTATTTATTCTTGTTTCCATAATAGTTTATAGATCAGTAAGACCCTCAGGTAGATTCATAATTATCTTCTTATTCTCGTTGTCAATATTTACTACAAATTCATCAACTAGTGGTATTAAAATTCTTTTTTCATTAAAGACAACCTCAAATAAATCTTGATTTTTATTTTCTACAACATCAATAATCTTTCCAATAATTGAATTATTATTATATATTAAATAATCGATAAAAAAATAGTTGTTATTTTTCCCTAAAATTGCACTTTTTATCAAATTGTTTTCAGTGTATATTTCAACACCTGCGAATTTTTTTGCTAAATCTTCTGAATCAATTCCATCAAGACTGATTCTAAAAATATTTGATTTATTTTTTGTTATTGCTTTAATTGTAAAAGGAATATAAGAACCTTGAACCTTTAATAAAAATGAATTTAATCCCTTAATTTGATCTGTATAAAAATCTTCAATGTAGATCTTTAACTCTCCCTTGTAACTGAAGGGTTTTAAGATTTTTCCAAGATAAATACAATCTTGATTTTTCACTAAAATTAAAGGTAGTTAATTAATACTACTTTTCCTCTTTTTCAGCAGATGCTTCTTCAGCAGCAGGTGCTTCTTCAGCAGCAGGAGCTTCTTCAGCAGCAGGTGCTTCTTCAGCAGCAGGTGCTTCTTCAGCAGCAGGTGCTTCTTCAGCAGCAGGTGCTTCTTCTGCAGCTAGAGCAGCTTCTTCAGCAGCTAACTTTCTTTTTTCACTAACTTCTTTTTCAAGTTCAAGAGCTTTTTTTCTTTTATCTGCAGCTTCTTTTTCTAGTGCAGATAATTTCTTCTCGATATTTTTATCTCTTTCATTTATCCAATCATTAAATTTTTTATCAGCTTCATCTTCAGTTAATGCACCTTTTTTCACACCATTTAATAAATGATTTTTTAAAAGTGCACCTTCTTTGGATATGATATTTCTAGCTGTATCAGATGGTTGAGCACCCTTTTGAATCCAACTAACAGTTGCATTAACATCTAATGTAACTGAGGGTGGGTTTGTGTTTGGATTATAGATTCCTAGTTTTTCTAGGAATTTACCATCTCTTTTTGATCTTGAATCGGCTGCAACAATCCAGTAGAATGGTTTGCCTTTTTTGCCGTGTCTTTGTAGTCTTATTCTTACTGCCATATTATTAATTTTTGAGGTCCTAAACCACCTTTATTAATGGACAGCAAAAATAAATGAATTTATTAAATAACCAAGTAAAATTATTTTTTTTTTAGACATTGAATTCAGAAAAAAGATCTGTAATTTTAAAAGGTACTTATGTATTTAATTTTTGATACTGAAACAACTGGTTTACCAAAAAAATGGAATGCTCCAATCTCTGATTCTGAAAACTGGCCGAGATGTGTTCAATTAGCTTGGCAATTACATGATAATAACGGAAAATTAATATCAAATCAAAGTTCGATCATTAAACCTGATGGATTTGACATTCCTTTCGAATCTGAAAAAGTACATGGAATATCAACAGTTTTAGCGAATAAAATAGGTGAAAATTTAAACCACGTTCTTGAAAAATTTAATTCTGACTTATCTAAAGCAAAATATATTGTAGGTCATAATTTAAAATTTGATATTAATATAGTCGGGGCAGAGTTTTTTCGCTTGAAAATGGACAATTCTTTAAATGAAAAAAACATTTTAGACACATGTACTGAAAAAACTGCAAATCTATGTCAAATACAAGGTGGTAGAGGTAAATTCAAATTTCCAACTCTTATTGAACTATATAAGTATTTATTTAACGATGATTTTCAACAGGCTCACAATGCATCCGCTGATGTTGAAGCAACTTCAAGAGCTTTTTTTGAATTAATTAGAATAAATAATTTTAATGTTAATGATTTTGAGGATTTTAATGAGATTTTAAATAAATTAAATTCAGACACAAAAGATAAGGTTGGACTTTTTGGAATAAAACATCTTAATTTAAAGGAAGAATCTGATAAAATTAAGAATGAAACTAAAGAGGAAGTTGTTGCAGAAATAATAAACAAGTCTGATAAAACCGCAGGTTTAGAAAACCATTTTGTTCATCTTCATAATAATTCTCAATTTTCAGTTCTTCAATCTACTTCAAAAATTGCTGACCTAGTTAAAAAAACATCCGAAATGGGAATGAGTGCAGTTGCTTTAACTGATAAAGCAAACATGATGGGCTGTTTTCATTTTTATCGTGCAATTAAAAATTTTAATGAAAATAATGAAGAAGGAAAGAAAATTAAACCAATTATTGGATGTGAGTTAAATGTGTGTGAAAATCATATTGATAAGAGCAGTAGAGATGATGGATATCAAATAGTGTTTTTAGCTAAAAATAAAATTGGTTATCAAAACCTTATCAAAATGTGCTCAATTGGTTATACTGAAGGATTTTATTATGTGCCAAGAGTTGACAGAGAAATAGTTTTAAAATACACAGAAGGTTTAATTGTTCTTTCGGGAAATAAATATGGAGAGATTTCTAATAAAATATTAAACGTTGGTGAGAATCAAGCTATTGAAGCGCTTGAGTGGTGGAAGAGTAAATTCAATGATGATTTTTATCTAGAGTTAATTAGACACGGTGAAGAAGAAGATGAAGTGCTAAATAACCAACTTTTAAAATTTAGTAAAACTTTTGATATTAAATTAATTGCTACTAATAACACACATTATATAAATAAAGAAGATGCAAATGCTCATGATATTCTATTATGTGTTAAGGACGGTGAAAAACAATCAACGCCTATAGGAAAGGGAAGAAATTTTAGATATGGTTTAAAAAATCAAGAATATTATTTCAAATCTCCCAAAGATATGATTAATCTTTTTCGGGATATTCCAGAATCAATCTCTAATATATCGCAATTAGTTGAAAAGATTGAAATCTTTGATTTACATAGAGAAGTTTTATTACCAAAATTTGAAATCCCAAAAGATTTTAAATCTACTAATGATGATGTAGAAAATGAATATTTAAGACATTTAACTATTCAAGGAGCTAATAGTATATATAAAGAAATCAATCAAGATTTGGCTGAAAGAATTAATTTTGAATTAGAAGTCATAAGAAATTCAGGTTATCCTGGATATTTTTTAATCGTACAAGATTTGATAAATGCTGCCAGGAAAATGAATGTTTCTGTTGGGCCTGGTAGAGGATCTGTTGCAGGCTCTGTTGTTGCTTATTGTTTAGAAATTACAAAGATTGATCCAATAAAGTACGACTTGCTTTTTGAGAGATTTTTAAATCCTGACAGGGTTAGTATGCCTGATATTGATATTGATTTTGATGATGAGGGAAGATCAAAAGTCATTGATTATGTTATTGATAAATATGGCTCAAAACAAGTTGCTCAAATAATCACTTATGGGAAAATGGCCGCAAAATCTTCGTTGAGAGATACTGCTAGAGTTTTGGACTTGTCTCTGTCAGATGCTGATTTTTTGGCAAAATTAGTACCTAATACAGTTAAGCTTTCTGATATATTTACTAAGGATGATAAAAAATTAAATTCTGAATTAAGATCGGATGATTATTCTAATGCTATGGAGCTAAAGAAGCTTTCAGATGGAGATGATTTACAAGCAGAAACTATTAACCAGGCCAGAGTCATTGAAGGTAGTTTAAGAAATATTGGAGTACATGCGTGTGGAGTTATCATTACACCTGATGATATAACGAATTTTGTTCCAATTGCTACGGCTAAAGATTCTCAATTATTTGTAACACAATATGATAATTCAGTCGTTGAAAGTGCTGGGCTTTTAAAAATGGATTTCCTAGGATTGAAAACATTGTCCTTAATTAAGGATACGATCAAATTAGTTAAATACATTCACAATAAAGATATTGATATTGAATCGATCCCACTAGATGATAAGAAAACATATGAATTATTTCAAAGAGGAGATACTGTTGGTATTTTTCAGTACGAAAGTTCTGGAATGCAAAAATATTTAAGAGATTTAAAGCCAACTGTATTTGAGGATCTAATTGCAATGAATGCTTTGTATAGGCCAGGCCCTCTTGAATATATTCCATCATTTGTTAGAAGAAAGAATGGTCTCGAAAAAATCACTTATGATATTCCTCAGATGGAAGAAAATTTAAAAGAAACTTATGGGATTACTGTTTATCAAGAGCAAGTCATGCAACTATCTCAAAAATTAGCAGATTTTTCCAAAGGTGATGCAGATTTGTTAAGAAAAGCTATGGGCAAAAAAATATTTTCTTTACTGCAAAAATTAAAACCCAAATTTATTGAAGGTGGTGTTAAAAATGGTTATAAAGAAGATGTTTTAGAAAAAATATGGAAGGATTGGGAAGCTTTTGCATCATATGCTTTTAATAAATCTCATTCAACATGTTATGCTTTAATTGCATATCAAACAGCATATTTAAAATCTCATTATCCTGCAGAATATATGGCTGCTGTTCTATCTAACAACATGAATGATATTAAGCAGATTAGTTTTTTCATGGAAGAGTGCAAGCATATGTCAATTAATGTTTTGGGGCCTGATGTAAATGAATCATTCTATAAGTTTACAGTAAATGAAAATAATGCAATTAGGTTTGGTATGGGAGCTGTTAAAGGAGTTGGAAGAAGTGCTGTTTCTGCAATCATTGAATCTAGAGAACAAGGTAAATATAATTCAATATTTGACTTTTCTAAAAGAGTTGATTTAAGATCAGCTAATAAAAAAGCATTTGATAGTTTGGTTCTAGCCGGTGCTTTTGACTCGGTTGATTCATCTTCGCACAGAGCTCAATACTTTTTTGAAAATATGGATGGACAAACTTTTATTGAGAAAGCCATAAGATTTGGCTCAAAATTTCAAGAAAAACAAAACTCTTCACAAGTTAGTCTATTTGCTGAATCGGAGGAAGTTCAAATTGTTGAACCAGAATTTCCAAGTTGTGATAAATGGACTAAACTCGAACAATTAAAGAAGGAAAAAGATGTTGTTGGAATTTATATTTCTGGTCATCCATTAGATGATTACACAGATACAATTAAATTCTTATCTAATATTCAATTGTCTAGTCTACGAGATTTAAGGCCTTTAGTTGATAGAGAAATTAGGTTTGGAGGAATAATCGGTGAAGTTCAACACAGGGTTTCTAAAAATGGAAAAGGTTGGGCAACATTTATAGTAGAAGATTATTATGAATCTCAGGAACTTAGAATATTTGGTGAAGAATATTTAAGATTTAAACATTTTCTCTATGAAAATAACTTTGTATTTATCAAGTTGTTTATAAAAGAAGGTTGGAAAGATGCTGATTCAGGAAGAGTTGGAGATCCAAGAATTCAATTTTTAAATTTTCAACAACTACAGGACAGTTTGTCTAGCAATGCTAAACGATTATCAGTTAAGCTTGAAATTGATCTCATTGAAGATGAACATGTTAAATTTTTTAAAGATTTACTAAAAAAAAATAAAGGCGATCAAGAGTTAGTTTTTAATGTTTTTGGAAATGATGATGGACTTAAAGTTAATTTAAACTCGACTAAATATAAGGTAAAAATAAATGAAGAGTTATTAAAAAGTTTGAAGGAAAAAAAATTAGACTTTAGATTAAATTAGTTTATTATTATTCATATTTTTGGCAAAAATTAATTATGGCATTAGAAATTACAGATGCAAATTTTGAAGAGCTTGTTTTAAAATCCTCTCAACCTGTTTTAGTAGATTTTTGGGCTGAATGGTGTGGCCCTTGCAGGATGTTAGGTCCAATTATTGAGGAGCTAAGCTCAGATTATGATGGAAAAGCAGTTATTGGAAAAGTTGACGTAGATAGTAATCAACAATTTGCAGCTCAGTTTGGAGTTAGAAATATCCCAACTGTTCTAATTTTTAAAAATGGTGAGCTAGTGAACCGACAAGTAGGTGTTTCTCAAAAAAGTGTTTATTCGGATTATATTGATGCTCTCTTATAATAAAATTAGTAGTGTATTTTTACACTTATAATTCTGGTCTGGTAGTTCAGCTGGTTAGAATACCTGCCTGTCACGCAGGGGGTCGCGGGTTCGAGTCCCGTCCAGACCGCTTACTACAACCCTCCCAATGGAGGGTTTTTATTTAAAAAATTTTATATTAACATTCTAAAATTATAATAATGAAAAAGACTCTTTTGCTTATTTTGATAACTTTAATTAGTTGCTCAGATCCAATACCAAATTCAAAAATTGAAATATATGATAGTTCTATTGAATCAATAATAGATATTTATTCTCAAATTGAAATTATTGCCGATTCAATAGCTCTACCTGAAGGGCCTGTGTGGGACTCAAATTCAAATTCTTTACTTTTCGTTGATATTATGAATAACAAAGTCCATAAATGGAATAGTGCTGATGGAGTTTCTGATTTTATTTCTCCTAGTGGAAATACCGGATATGCTCCTAATTTGGATTTTGGTATGTTAGGGGCTAATGGTTTGGCTATTGATAGTAATGGTAAATTATTTTTGTGTCAACACGGAGATAGAAGAATAGCTAAAACTAGTATTAATCCGTCAACCAAACCTGAATTTTTAACAGTTATTGATAACTTTGAGGGTAAAAAATTTAATAGTCCTAATGACTTAGTATTTGGTAATGATGGTTCAATATATTTTACTGATCCTGCATTTGGATTTTTTAACCTTGAAACTTTTGAATTTGTTGAGGATGATATAAAAAAGTTGAATTTTAATGGAGTGTATAGATATAATCCAGAAAATAATGATCTATCTTTGATTACTGATAAAATTGATCTACCTAATGGAATTGGGATTTCTCCAGATAATAAATTTTTATATGTAAACAAGATGAGTGTTTTAGACGGCAACCCTAAAATTATAAAGATAGATATTGATAATTATAATCAAACCGAATTATTTGATGGTAAAGAATTAATGGAAATGTATAAAGGTTATTTTGATGGTATGACAGTACATTCTTCTGGAAATATTTTTACATCTGGTCCAGGTGGATTATTGGTTGTGTCTAATGAAGGTAAATTAATGGCCAAAATTGATTTAGGACATTTAACTAATGTGACATTTGATGATGATGAAGGATATGTTTATGCAACTGGATTTGTAGATAATCCTAAAGTATTTAGAATGAAAGTTAAAAATTAAATATCATAAAAAAATTAGCTTTCATCATATTGTTTCTTATTTTTTTTTCTTGTAAAAAAAATAATAAAATTGAATTCCCTAATATCATTTTAGTTATGACCGACGATCAGGGTTGGGGACAGACTAGCTATTATAATCATCCTGTTTTAAAAACACCTAATCTAGATCTAATGGCAGCAAATGGATTACGTTTTGACAGATTTTATGCTGGTGCTCCTCAATGTTCTCCTACAAGAGCAAGTGTTTTAACAGGAAGAAATAATGATAGAACAGGTGTTTTTTATCACGGTTATCCTCTTAATAAGAATGAGATAACTATTGCTCAAGAATTAAAAAAAATTGGTTATTCAACTGGCCATTTTGGAAAGTGGCATTTAAATGGATTCAGAGGACCAGGTGTACCAATTTTCAAAGATGATGAATACAGTCCAAGTAATTTTGGATTTGACGAGTGGATAAGCACTTCGAATTTTTTTGACGTAAATCCAGTATTAAGTCATAATGGAACTTTCATGGATTTTTTTGGAAGTTCTTCTGAAGTTATTGTGAATGAAGCTTTAAAATTTATAGAAAAAAATGTTAAAGAAGGGAAACCTTTTTTTACTGTGATATGGGACGGATCTCCCCATGATCCTTTTGAATCAGATGAAAATGATAAAAAAGGTTTTGAAAATTTAAATAAAGAGAGTAGAGAACATTATGGTGAGATCGTTGCATTTGACAGAAGCTTGGGAGTTTTAAGAAATTCTCTACTTGAAATGGGGATTTTTGAAAATACAATTCTATGGTATTGTAGTGATAATGGTGGTTTAAAAAACATAAAACCATCAACTGTTGGTGGATTAAAAGGAGGTAAAAATACTATGTGGGAGGGTGGTTTAAGAGTTCCTGCAATTATTGAGTGGCCTGAAATGATTAAACCTGGAGTTACTAAATATCCTGCATCTACTATGGATATATTTCCTACAATTTTAGAAATTATTAGATTAAAGAATTATAAAAAATTAAATTATTTTGATGGGGAGAGTATTGTTGACTTATTTAATTCTGGAAAAGAAAAAAGATCGACCAAAATTCCTTTTCGCTTTGATAACAGAGGCGCTTTGATTGATAATAATATTAAACTTATTGTACACGATATTAGAAATTTAGATTTTGAGCTGTATAATTTATCAAATGATCCTACGGAATCAAATGATATTTCACTAATAGAAAAAGATTTATTCAAAAAAATGAAGGATGAATATATTTTTTGGAATAAAACTGTTGATTCAGATATTAAAAAAAAGAAAATAGTTGATGCTGTCCAGTGGCGTGATTCTGATAAATACTTTCCTTTTTTCAAGAAATGGATCAATAGAAAAGAATATTCTAGATATATTAAAAGAGAACCTTATTCACTGTTATTTTCTAATAATTAATATTTTGAAAATTAATTGTTCAGGAATAAATTTATTCTGTTTGTTAAATAATATTATATTTGTAATGTTGTGTACTCTTGGTTATTTACCAAGAGGTTTGTAGAAACCAATGAGAAGCTTTCCAATAGGAGAGCTTTTTTTATTTTACTATAAAACTATTTTTAATGTTTTTGTTTTTTTCCAATCGCCTCTTGTAAAGTCGGGAAAAGACTGTGGGGCACCATCTCTTTCAATTGAGCGTGCGCTAAGTGGAGTAATAGCACTCCAAAAACACCCTTCATAAACATTTTGATCTAGTGCTAAGCCATTTTTTAAACACTCAACAATTCTGTACATCATAATTCCATCCATTCCGCCATGACCAGATGATATTGTCTTTTTATTTAATCTTTTATACAAAGGATGGTCATATTTTTCATAGACTCTTTTTAATTCATCACCTTCAACCCAAGAAAGATGGTCCTTTGTTAATCCCTCAAATCCATTCTCAAATGCAACCCTAGTTGGAAAACCCGCTAGAGTTCCTTTTGTTCCTTGAATTAAATTTAATCTAGTATACGGTCTGGGGCTTGTTTCATCCCATTGAACTAAAACTGTTCTTCCTAAATTAGTTTTTATTATAGATGAATTTATATCACCATTGGAAAAATCCATTTTATTCCATTTATGATTGCTGTCAAAATTTTCATTTGCAAAATTATTTCTTCCAATTGCAGGGGATGATAACGATATTATATGTTTAAAATTATCATCGTGCCTTGCTAAATTCATGTATTGTGCAACTGGACCTAAACCGTGAGTTGGATATAAATTACCTTTACTTTCAGAATAATGCAAAGTTCTCCAATTTCCAGTTCCTCTATCCGCATTAAACATTTGCCATCTGAGCTCATGAATGTATGCAGCTTCCGCATGTAGTAGTTCACCAATCAAACCTTTTCTACAAATATTTAAAAACATCAATTCATCTCTTCCATAATTCACATTTTCCATCATCATACAATGTTTTTTTGTTTTTTCAGATGTATTCACAATATCCCATAGCTCTTCAAGGTTTACACCCAGCGGAACCTCAGAAAAAGCATGTGCTCCGTCTTTCATACATTGAACTGCCATTGGAGCATGATTTCTCCAATTTGTACTTATAAATACTACATCGGGTCTAACTTCTTTTAACATTACTTTCCATTGGTTTTTATCTCCCCAATATGTTTTGACATTTGAAAAATTAGCCCTGTATGATTCAAGTTTTTTTAATTCCCTGACTACAATATCTTCATATAAATCGCATAAAGCTACAATCTCAGTTCCAGGTAAATTTGCAAAGTTTTTTAAGTGTGTACTACCTCTGTTTATACCTATAAACGCTGCTCGAATATTTTCTAAAGGTTTGTCTTTAAAGTCACCCATGTATGAGCCTTTTCTTTCAGAACTTAAATTTCTTTGACAATTTAAACTTAAAGATGATGTTGCAATTACACCAAGAGTGGAAGTTTGAATAAATTTTCTCCTGTTGTACTCTCTCATAATTATTATTTCTTATTTACCTGGTACAGGAATTTTATATTTTCCATTTTTATCAGGTAAAACAGGGGGTTCACTACTCCAGCTCATATTTTCAGGGACAAGATTATCATCAGTATTAATAGCATTGTCCCATTCGATTAATTTCCCTGTATAAGTAGCCATTCTTCCCATGATTGCAGTCATAGTCGCAGTTGCGCCAATCTCAGTATCATCAATTTGTCCACCAGATCGTATAGATTTAAATAATTTATTATGTTCAATTTGATATGGACTTAGATCATCTTTTGGGTCATATTTGTGTAAAAGGCTGCCGTTGTGATCATTTATTCTTACAACACCATTTCCACTTAAATTAACAACACCTTTTGTCCCAACTAATACCTCATTAACATTTCTTACTGTACCTGGCTGGTGTCTGCATTGGCTATGAATCACAGCTCCAGATGGATATTTAAATTCAACATAATGATGATCAAAAATTTCACCATGATCAATACCTTTTCTTACTTCCCTTCCACCCATGCCTTGTGCAGTAATAGGGTGTTCACCAAGAAACCAGTTTGCTACATCTAGATTATGAATGTGTTGCTCAACAATATGATCGCCACAAATCCAATTAAAATAGTACCAATTTCTCATTTGATATTCAAGTTCAGATTGCCCAGGTTTCCTTTTATTTACCCAAACTCCACTACTGTTCCATCTAACTGTTCCAGAAATAATTTTTCCAATAATTCCGCGTTTAACTTGTTTAAAAATATCTAAATAACTTAATTGATATCGTCTTTGAAGACCAACTACTACATTTATTTTTTTTTCTTTAACAAGTTTTGCAGCTTCTAAAACTTTTCTAACACCGTGTGCATCAGTTGCAACAGGCTTTTCCATAAAGATATGTTTACTTTTTTCTACAGCATATTTGAAATGATCAGGTCTAAATCCAGGTGGAGTTGCCAAAATTACTACATCACATAAATCAATAGCCTTTTTATAACTATCAAACCCTACAAGTTTATTTTTTTCTTTTACTTTGACTTCAATTTCTCCATCAAGTTCATTTAGGATAGCATTATAACTCCCCTCCAGTCGGTTCTTAAAGGCATCACAAAGGGCAACAAGTTCAACATTTCTGTCAGCTCTCAGCGCTTGTACTGCAGCACCCGTTCCTCTTCCACCACACCCTACGACAGAAATTTTTAATTTTTTGTTTATTTGCGATTTCTTTTTAAATGAAAAAGATGGAAGGACCAAGCCCCCAGTTAATATCGATGAGCTTTTAAGAAAAGATCTTCTTTTAATATTTTTCATAATTATATTTTAAAATTATCTACACTTTTATATGATTCAATAAGTTGTTTTTCTCCAATTTTTCCTTTAATAGAATTGCCATGTTCCATTCCCAAAATACCCTTAAATCCCTTTTCATATATGAATTTAAAAATATTTTTATAATTAATCTCACCAGTTGTTGGTTCATTTCTCCCAGGGTTATCACCAATTTGGAAATACGAAATTTCATCCCAACATAAATCAATATTTGGAATTAAATTACCCTCCTGAATTTGTTGGTGATAAATATCAAATAAGATCTTACAAGACTTTGAATTGATAGCTTTACAAATTTCAAATGCTTGAGGACTATCTGTTAAAAATAAACCTGGATGATTTCTAAAGTTTAGAGGTTCTAAAACCATAGTTAAATCATATGGCTCAAGAATATCACATGCGTATTTGAGAGAATCAATTACATTAGTTTGTTGATAGGAGTCTTTAAGCCTCAGATCTTTGTATCCGGGGACTACTGTCATCCATTTAGCATTTACTCTTTTTGCAACTTCTACAGATTCTCTAATTTCTTTTAGAAATTCCTCCCTTTTGTCTATACTCCCACTAGCAAGATTAGGCTCTTTCCAGTAAATGGAATGAGCAACAAAAACCCCCATTCTTAAATTTCTTTTTGTCAATGTTGAGGCTATTTTATTTTGATCTGAAATACTTCTTTTTTTTAGATTATTATCTTCAAAAGCAGTAAATCCTTCGTCTGCCATAAAGTTAAGTTGATCAATAAGGTCTTCTCCAGCAGAATGCTTAAACATTCCAAAGTGGGGTGCGTAGTTTAAATTAAATTTATTTTTTGGATAATCATAAATAATTTTTTCAAATGGAAAAAAAGCTATACCAGATCCCAATGCGGAACTTTTCAAAAAATTTCGTCTAAACATGCTTTTAATTTAATGATTATTTTTCAATCCAATATTTTTCTTTTTCATCATCATTTGGTGTTTTATATGGTCGAACAATTCTAAAACCTAGAAACTGAGCATCAGTATGCCACCAAAGACTTTTTGGTATCTGAGGATCTTGTTTTTTCCAACTTTTGTTAGAGGGTAATCTTGATGAACTTCTTAATCTATAATTAGGATTCATCCATGAACCACCTCTAACAACTCTTGGGTATAATTTTGTTGCAAACTTATACGGGTTATTTGAAGTTTTATCAATATTGCTGTAATATGACTTAGGGTTATATTGATCTAAAGTCCATTCAGCAACATTTCCATGCATATCATGAATTCCCCATTCATTAGGTTTTTTCATTCCAACCATTTGATACTTTCCATCACTATTAGACTCATACCAGGCGTATTCGTCAAGTTCATCAGGATTGTCACCATAATGATAAGCAGTTGATGATCCGCTTCTACAAGCATATTCCCATTCAGCTTCAGTAGGTAGCCTGTAGTAATTACCAGTCATAGCTGAAAGCCATTCACAAAATTTGGAAGCAGATAATTGTGTCATTGAGATTGCAGGATATCCTTCCAATCCCATCCCAAAAGTCATATCAACATAAGGCGTCGTTGCACCAGAAATACCATCAACATCTTTTTTTACTTCATTTCCGTAAACTATTTTTTTTGAGTCTATTTCTCTGAGCATAAAAAGTTCAAAAATATCCCAAGTTATTTCAAATTTCCCTATCCAAAATGAATCAACTTTTACTTTATGAACAGGTCCCTCATCTGCTAATCTATTTTTTTCATAATTTGGACTACCCATATTAAATATTCCAGATGGAATTGCAATCATTTCTAATCGATAGTCATTACCGGCAATTTTTTGATTATAATTCTCAAATTTTTTTTCTTGAGCATTAGTAGTTATTATAACCAACAATAAAAAAAACTTTTTCATTTTTTATGATAAAATATCATGCTTAACCTTACCAAATACATCAGTAAGTCTAAATCTCCTACCTTGATATTTGTATACCATTTTTTCATGATTAATTCCAAAAAGATGTAAAATTGTAGCTTGAAGGTCGTGCACGTGGACTGGGTCTTTGACAATATTATAACCAAGGTCATCGGTCTGACCGTAAGAAAAACCAGGCTTAACACCAGCTCCTGCCATAAATATTGTAAAACATCTGGGGTGATGATCTCTACCATATTTACCAGCTTTAATAACCCTCAAGTCTTCTTTACTCAATGATGTTTGTAATTGTCCATATGAAGTTCTTCCAAACTCTCCTCCCCAAACTATGAGTGTATCTTCCAATAGACCTCTTTGTTTTAAATCCATTATTAGTGCAGCGGTTGGTTGATCAACATCATTAGCTTGACCCTTAATTTGCATTGGTAAATCTGAATGTTGGTCCCAACCCATATGATAAAGTTGAACAAATCTTACATCCTTTTCAATTAATTTTCTTGCTAGTATACAATTGGCTGCATAAGTTCCTGGTTTATTTGCATTTGGACCATATAACTTTAAAATGTTTTCAGGCTCATCTGAAATATCCATAGTTTCTGGAACTGATGTTTGCATCCTGTAAGCCATTTCATATTGAGATATTCTGTTAGAAACTTCTTTGTCGCCAAATTTTTTCTCTTGTTCTTCGTTTAGCTCTGATAAATAATCCAACATTTTTCTTCTTTCTTGTTTTGAAAGACTTTCAGGATTTTTTAAAAACAATACAGGGTCTTTTGCTGATCTGAATTGAACACCTTGATGCAAGGAACTCAAAAAGCCATTACCCCACAGTCTTGAATAAAGTGGTTGCCCTTTTGGACGACCAGTTCCTCTTGAGAGTAAAACAACAAAATCAGGCAAGTTTTTATTTAAGCTTCCTAATCCATAACTAAGCCAAGATCCCATACTTGGCCTACCAGGTTGTTGAGATCCTGTTTGAAAAAAAGTAACTGCAGGATCATGGTTAATCGCTTCAGTATGCATTGATTTTATAAAACACAATTCATCAGATATCTTCCCTATGTATGGAAGTAAATCACTTACCCATGCTCTAGCTTCTCCATATTGTTTAAAATTTGCTGCGCTACCTACGAGAGGAAAATTTGACTGTCCTGATGTCATTCCTGTTAGTCTTTGACCCATTCTAACTGATTCTGGTAAATCAATTCCCTTCATTTCGTTAAGTTTTGGTTTATAGTCAAATAAATCATGTTGTGAAGGTCCGCCACTTTGAAATAAATAAATTATTCTCTTTGCCTTTGGGGCAAAGTGAGGTAGATTTAGATTATTAGAAATAACTGAAAATGGATCGCTTTTTTGATTACCGAACGGATCTAACATTGATCCTAAGGCTAAACCACCAATACACAATCCAGTTTTT
Organism: uncultured Bacteroidota bacterium; assembly: GCA_902587325.1. Lineage (GTDB taxonomy): Bacteria > Bacteroidota > Bacteroidia > Flavobacteriales > Flavobacteriaceae > Eutrophosalina. The sequence goes on along the minus strand of CACIKV010000005.1, from coordinate 13,314 downwards.
TTTAGAAAGTTTCTTCTATTATTATTTATAAAATGATTATGTAACTCTTTCATCTAGCTTTTTTGACTTGTTTCATCTAAGTTGTAAACCAACATTGTTAATTTATTAAATGCTAAAAAATCATCACCTAAATTTTCATCATCATAATATCGAGCAAGTTTTTCAATTTCAATATCGCTTGGACTTCGTCCAGTAACTGTTCTGTAAAGTAATTTAATTTTATTTTCCAAAGAAGTCTCTTCATTAAAAATTCTATCAGCTAAATAATTAGCTGCTTTTATAAATTCTGGATTATTCATCAGAGTTAGTGATTGTAGAGGTGTACTTGTGTCTTGTCTTTTAACTTCACAGTTATCTCTACTTGATGCATCAAAAATCATCATTGATGGAGGAGGAACTGTTTTTTTCCAAAAAGTATAGACACTTCTTCTATACAAGTTTTCACCCGTACTAGGTACATACCTGGCTAAACTTCCACCACCTCCACCAATTACTTCGTCCCATAATCCTTTAGGCTGATAAGGTTTTACACTTGGTCCTCCAATCTTGTTAACTAATAAACCACTAGACGCTAAAATATTATCTCTTATCATTTCCGCGGTTAATTTTTGTCTTGGAAAATAAGATAAGAACACATTTTCCGGATCTAATTTTTTATTTGAAGTATTAACCTTACTCGTTTGCATGTAAGTTGATGAGGTGACAATTCTTTTAATAAATTTTTTAGTATCCCAATTATCGTTAATAAATGTAACTGATAACCAATCTAACAAATCGGGATTAGTTGGTCTATTCCCTTGACTTCCAAAATCATCAGGTGTTGCTACTATTCCAACACCAAAAAATTGTTGCCATAATCTATTTACAACAACCCTTGATGTTAAAGGATTTTCATCATCAAAAAACCAATTAGCTAGATCTAATCTATTAGAATTGCTTTTATTAATAGGTAATACTGCAGTTGGTGTCATAGATTTTACTTCTTTAGTTGGTGAATCATAAGATCCACGATTGAGAATGTAAGTTTTTCTTAAATTTTCCGTCTCCTTCATAACCATAAAAGTAACTTCACTTATCGAATCTGGAAGATTAATAAATCCAAGATCTTTTTCAATGTCATTTCTGGTTACTGTTATGTTTGGTTTTGGAGCTTTATCACTGTAAGTAATCAAGCCATCTTCATCAACGTTATTAAAGTAGCTATACATTCCATAATATTCCTCATGTGAAATATCATCATATTTATGACTATGACATCTTGCACATTCCATAGTTAACCCCATCATAACTTTTGATGTTGTATTAGTTCTGTCTGCAACATACTCAGAACGATATTCCTCAGGTATAACACCACCTTCTTGAGTTATTTTATGATTTCTATTGAATCCAGTAGCAATAATTTGTTCTTTTGTTGCATTTGGAATAAGGTCACCAGCAATTTGCCATGTAATGAACTTGTCATAAGATAAATTAGTATTGTAAGCATGGATCACCCAATCTCTCCATGGCCACATTACTCTTTCTAAATCATCTTGATAACCATGGCTATCACCATATCTAGCAATATCCATCCAAATTGAAGCCATCCTCTCACCATAGCTTTTGGAATCCAATAATCTATCAACTAATTTCAAATAAGAATCTTGATCTTTATCATTAATGAAATCATCAACTTCTTGAACACTTGGAGGTAAACCTATTAAATCAAAATATAATCTTCTAATTAATATTTCCTTACTTTCAATATTAGAAATACTCAATTGATTATTTTCAATATTTTTTAATACAAAATTATCTATAGGGTTACTAACCCAATCTTTGTTTTTGACTTGAGGAATTTTTGGAAGAGATGGTTTTATATATGCCCAATGCTTTTTCCACTCAGCTCCTTGCATTACCCATTTTTCAAGAACGCTTTTTTCATGATCAGTTAAAATTAAATTAGATTCTGGAGGGGGCATGCTGATTGACTTATTATCATGAAATATTCTTCTTAATAATTCACTTTTTTCAGGATTTTCCTTATTAATTACATATGAACTTAAGTCTTCTGTAAGTTGATACAATCCTTTTTCAGTATCAAGCCTTAAGTTTGCTGCTCTTTCATTTTCATCAGGACCATGACAGGCAAAGCATTTATCTGAAATAATTGGTTTTATATGAAAATTAAAGTCAATATTTTCAGGAACGCTATTAGTCAATACCAAATCAATTGAATTTGAGATAGTTATTTCCTCACTTTGAGTTGAAGTATTAATGAATTTGATCATTAACACACAAATAAGAGGTATAATGAAATAAAAAATATTTTTTTTCATGTTAATCTCAATTTAAAAAAATTAAATAGATTAATCAAGAGCATTTAGTATGACAGATTCCATTACACTATATCCTTGTTTATTAGGATGAACCAAATCATCTTCAGAAGTTAAGTCAGGAACTTTTAATCCGCCATTGCCATCGTTCATTTTAGAATAATAATCAACGTATTTTATATTATTTTCTTTACAATAATTTTCTAAAATAGTATTCAGACTGATAACTTTTTCAGCAGGATTTAATCCTGGTGACCAAGGAAAATCTTTGGCAGGTAGAACTGAACAAATGTATACTTCAATATTATTTGCTTTTGCAATTTCTGTCATCGAAAAAATATTTTCAGCAATATTGTCAATTTCCATAGGACCAGTATTTCCAGCTATATCGTTAATTCCCGCTAAAATTACAACAGCTTTAGGCTTTAAGTTTACCACATCAGGCTTGAATCTAATTAGCATTTGAGGTGTTGTTTGACCGCCTATTCCTCTATTAACGAATGGGTTTTTAATAAAAAAATCAGGATTAAAATTATACCAACCTTCAGTAATAGAATTTCCCATAAATACAACCCTATTAACATCAAATTGTTTTTTTAATTCGAGATTAGATTCAGCGTATTTGGATAGGTTGGCCCAATCATTAATTGTACCACCTCCTTGAATATAAACTTCACTGCTCATTTTCCCACTATTACATGATAAACTAAAAAAAATAATTGATAATAATAAAAATTTATTCATTGGTTTTGGATTTTGAATGTATCCATGATAAAAAATCTTTCTCATCAAATGCATTATTCCAGCTATCATGGTAAATATTTTCATATATGGTAACTCTTGGACTTCCGCTCTCTTCAATTATGGACTGAGCCATAATTAAAGATCTATTTGGATGAACAACTCTGTCTAGTGCACCGTGGAATATCCAAATTGGTACTTTTTTAGCAAATGACTTTACACTTTTTGGATCTCCATCACCACAAATTGGAGTTGCTGCTGCAAACATATCAGGCCTTTGACTTAATATTGAAAAGGTCCCCATACCACCCATAGATAATCCACTTACATAAATTTTATTTTTGTTTACATCACTTCTCATAATAAATTCATCCATGAGATTAATCACTAATTTTAGTGCTTTTGAATTTTTGACTTGGTAATCAAATTTATAAGGATCATAATGACCTCCCCACCAATCGTTTTTAGGAGATTGTGGAAATATTACAAAGGATGGATATTTTTTTCGATTATTTTCTTTCAAAAATAAATTAGATCCATGAATCAATTGAGATTCGTTATCATTACCTCTTTCACCTGCGCCATGTAAAAATAGGTGAACAGGATATTTTTTAGTTGAATCATAATTAAGTGGTTTTAAAATTCTATAATTAAGAGTATCTGTTTCATAGATGAAAGATTTCTTTTCAAAATTTTCATTCTGAGAATATATTGTAAGAACAGAAAATATTAAAAATATATATTTCATTAATCGTCAGTATCATTTGGAAGTCTAATGTTTTCAACTAAATCGATAATTTCTTTAGGCGGTTCTTTAGTTAAATTTGAAATTGTAATAGAAACTATAAAATTTACAATCATTGCTACAGTTCCAAATCCCTCAGGGGATATTCCAAACCACCAATCTGAAGAATCTCCTCCACCAAACCATCCAAATTTAAATTTTGTCATGTAAAATAGCATTAATAATATTCCTATTATCATACCAGAAATAGCACCTTCTTTATTCATCCTTTTATAAAATATGCCTAATACAATAGCAGGAAAAAAGGATGCAGCTGCTAAACCAAAAGCAAGAGCGACAGTTGCAGCAACAAAGTCAGGAGGATTAATGCCAAAATATCCAGCTAGTAGTACAGCAAAAAAAGCTGAGAGTCTTGCTGCTATAAGTTCGCCTTTTTCTGTAATATCAGGTTTAACTATTCTCTTAATTAAATCATGTGAAACTGATGATGAAATTACCAAGAGAAGCCCCGCAGCCGTGGATAATGCTGCTGCTAAAGCACCGGCAGCTAACAAAGCAATTACCCAGTTAGGTAGTTGTGCGATTTCGGGATTAGCTAAAACCATAATATCTCTATCAATTGTTAATTCATTAATAGTGTCATCACCGTTATATTGTATAATTTGATCATTGTTTTTATCGTTAAACTCTAATAACCCTGTGTCCTCCCATTTTTTAAACCAAGAGGGCATATCATTATAATTTTTTTCTGAAACTGTTTCTATCAAATTTGTTCTTGCAAAAACTGCAATAGCAGGAGCTGTAGTGTATAATATTGCTATAAATAGTAAAGCCCATCCAGCTGATTTTCTTGCATCACTTACTTTTTTTACAGTAAAAAATCTTACGATTACATGTGGTAAACCTGCTGTTCCAATCATTAATGCAGCAGTGGTAAAGAAAATATCCAGTTTTGATTTTGATCCAGAAGTATATTGACTAAATCCTAATTCTTGATGAAGCCCATTAAGTTTGTCAAGTAAGTATACACCATCAGATCCTACTGATCCAAATCCAAATTGAGGGATAGGGTTATTAGTCATTTCTATCGAAATAAAAATAGCAGGAACCATGAAAGCAAAAATTAATACACAATATTGAGCGACTTGAGTATAAGTTATACCTTTCATTCCACCAAGAATCGCATAAAATAAAACAATTCCCATTCCTATAAATACCCCCGAATTAATATCAACCTCAAGATATCTTGAAAAAACAACGCCAACCCCTCTCATCTGACCAGCTATATATGTAAACGATACAATTAGAGCACAAAATACAGCAACTGTTCTTGCAGTATTAGAGTAATATCTGTCGCCTATAAATGCCGGGACGGTAAACTTTCCAAATTTTCTTAAGTAAGGTGCTAGAAGTAAAGCCAGTAAAACATATCCTCCTGTCCATCCCATTAAGTAAACAGAACCATCATAACCCAGGAATGATATAATCCCTGCCATTGAAATAAAAGATGCTGCACTCATCCAATCCGCAGCAGTTGCCATCCCATTGGCTATTGGATGGACCCCTTTACCAGCTACATAAAACTCATTTGTTGAACTTGCTCTTGACCAAATCGCAATGCCTATATATAAAGCAAAAGTTAATCCAACTATTAACCAAATTGAAAATTGAAGACTCATTTGCTTGATCTAAAGTTTTTATCTAATCGATTCATTAAATATATATACACAAAAATTAAAACAACAAATACATATATTGAGCCTTGCTGAGCAAACCAAAATCCTAATTTAAAACCAAAAAATTGAAATGTGTTCAATTGATCGACTAGAATTACACCAAAGCCAAAAGATACTGTAAACCATATTGTCAAAAGAATAATTAAATACTTTAAATTCTTCCTCCAATAATCCTTAGATTTTTTAGATTTCATAAAAAGTTAGTTGTTGTTGATTTTTTTAAATTAATCATAATTTTATAAAAATCATAGAATGTTTAATTAATTGATTAATTTTCTAAAATGATAAATTATTCTGGAAATAAAATAACATTGAGATCAATAATTTGTATTGTATTGATTATCAATATTTCATGTAACAATTCTAATCCAAAAAAAGATAAAATAGTATCAAAAGAGGGAATGATTTTTATTCCTGGTGGAAATTTTGAAATGGGTGGGGATAATGATGAAGCAAGACAAGATGAGTATCCAAAACATGTTGTTACAATCAGTTCTTTTTGGATGGATGAGAGTGAGGTAACAAATGCTGAGTTTAAAAAATTTGTTGATGAAACAGGATATATTACGACCGCTGAGAGAAAAATAGATTGGCAAGAAATAAAAAAAATTTTACCACCAAATACCCCAAAGCCACATGACAGTCTATTAAGTCCTGCATCACTTGTTTTTAAAGAAACTTCCGTATCAAATCTAAATGATTATTCAAAATGGTGGTCTTTGATAAAAAATGCAAATTGGAGGCAACCGTTTGGACCTGGAAGCAATATTGATGATAAAGAAAATTATCCTGTAGTTCATATTAGCTGGGAAGATGCAAATGAGTATTGTAAGTGGTCAGGTAAAAGATTACCAACTGAAGCTGAATTTGAGTACGCATCAAGAGGTGGTAAGATTAATAATATTTACAGTTGGGGTAATGAAAAAGTTGATATCGGAGAGTTAAAAGCAAATATATGGGAAGGAGAATTTCCCACTAAAAATGATATTAATGATAAATTCTATTATGCTTCACCAATAAAATCTTTTAAGCCAAACAACTATGGTATTTATGATATTGCTGGAAATGTTTGGGAATGGTGTTTTGATTGGTATCATGCAAATTATTATTCAATGCTACCAAAAACAGGTTCCTTAAATCCTAAAGGGCCAAATTCTAGTTATGATCCTGCAGAACCTTTTAGTAAAAAGAAAGTTATAAGGGGAGGTAGTTTTTTATGTAATGATTCGTATTGTAGTGGTTATAGAAATGCTGCAAGAATGAAAACAACACCAGATAGTAGTTCTTTGCATACTGGTTTTAGGACAGTTGTTTCGGCAAAGTAAAAATAAAATGCCTGTATCTTTTGTGGATGATACAGGCATTTAAAACAACAACTAACCAAAAAATATTGTATACTTTCTGAGTTATATATATTTCATTAATCGTGCCAAACTATTATCATTAAGTGTTTTTTAACATTTGATCAAAAGAAAAAATTATTTTGTAACCCTTCTCTTTAAAATAATCTTTGGAATTTTCATTTCCAACTGCTAAAATAAAATCACCTCCCCACGCTCCAAGACTTTTAATTTCACCATCATAATCATTAAATAACTCTTCCTTAATGCTTTTTTTATTTAATACTTCGGATAATATTTTTTCATGTTGGTTTAATAGATTTTGAAAATCTGTAACATTATTGCATTTAATCATTTTTTCAGTAATTCTATTTACTTTAAATATATATTCTGATGAAATATTAATTTTATCAAAATATTCAATTTCAGATTTTGAACTTTGTTTTTTGTCCAGGTATATGAAGAATAAATTTTTATGGAATTCAGGAAAAAAATTTACAGATTCAATTTTTGGCGTTTCAGATTTAATTAATTGATATATAATTGGTTTATCATATTTACATGATGCTAAATCATATCCACTGCCACTGGTAACTTTCCAATATACACTAAATGGTTCAACATCTGCCCATTTTGATAAATTATGTATTAATGTTGATGATGAACCTAATCCCCAATTATGATTAAAGTTCATACTAGTTTTAAATGATACTCCTTTTTTATTTGAAATTATACCAGGGTTTAGTTCATTTAAATTTTTTATGATTTCATATAATAATAGGTTGTTATTATAATTTTGTTTGTTGTAAAAATCAGAAATTTTGAATTTACAACTGAACCAGATTTTTTTATCACTGTCATAACTTTTCCAGTCAAAATATCCACTTGTGTTTTCATCAACATTTAGTGTTTGAGAAAAATTTACTGGAATTGATAATCCTTTTGCTCCTTTAAGAATTAAGTATTCACCAGAAATTAGAAGTTTACCAAAGCTCTCTATCCTATAACTCATTTTTTCTTAATTTTTTAAGAGCTGTTTTGACTGAATTAAAAGTGACTTTATTTGCTTTAAAATATTGAACAATTTTTGTTTTTTCATACTCATCTGCACCTAATGAATTTAAAATATTTATTAAATGCATTTTCATATGTCCAACTTGAATACCAGATGTAATAAGTGATTTAATAGCTGCAAAATTTTGAGCTAAACCAGCTGCACCAATGATACTCATTAGTTGTTTACTATTTGGTTTTTGTAATAAGTTTAGACACCATTTTACCATTGGATGAAGATTGATTATTCCACCAACTGTTCCAATTGAAATAGGAATTTCAATCCAATAGACAAACTCATCATTTTCAATTTTTGCATGAGTTAAGCTCATATAAGATCCATATTTGGAAGCGTAGGCATGTATAGCCGCTTCAACTGCTCTGAAATCATTTCCAGTTGCAATAACAACTGCATCAATTCCGTTCATAATCCCCTTGTTGTGAGTTACGGCTCTTGAAATATCATTTTCAGCAATTTCAACTGCTTCAACAAATTTTTTAGCAAAATTTTCAGGATCAGAAATGTCTTTACTTTTTAAATTAGAAATTTTAGATTTTAACTCAACTTTGACTACACATTCAGGTGTATAATTCGATAGAATACTCATAATTATTTTGAGTTTATCACTCTTATTAAAAATATTAGATTCATTAAATTCTGTTTCAAATGTTAATGCAATTTGTTCTAAACATGAATTAATAAAATTAGCACCCATTGAATCTACGGTATCAAATTTTACAGCAATCTGAAAGTAATCTTTAATTGAATTTGTCTTATTCAAGAGATTGATATTAATGATTCCACCACCTCTTTTGTTCATATTTTTTGTTATTTCTTTGCATGAATCTTCAAGTTTATTTTTAATTGAAATAAAAAAGGTTTCAATTTTTTTTGAACTACCATTAAATTTAAAGTGAATCTGACCAGTTTTGGTCGTACTAATAACAGTTGACTTAAAACCACCTCTTGTAGACCAATATTTTGCAGCTTTACTCGCTGCAGCAACCACAGAGCTTTCTTCAGTTACCATTGGAATTGTATAATTTTTATTATCAATTATAAAGTTAGGGGCAACACCAAGTGGCAGATAAAAATTAGTTAATGTGTTTTCAGCAAATTCATCGTGGAGTTTTTGAAAGGATTTGTCTTCATTCCAATATTTTTTAATTAATTCTAAGCTCTCAAAATCAGAATTAAAAAATGTTTCGTTGACCCATTTTATCTTTTCTTCTTTAGATAATTTTGAAAATCCATCTTTCATACAAAAATGTAAAGATAATTATTGTAAAATTGTTTTGATATATTTATTACCCTATTAATAACTAACTTATGATTAAAATAAGAATATTTACAATTTTAATATTGACATCGATTATAATGCTTAATATTAGTTGTGATGAAAAAAAATTTAATGATAGTCCAAATATAATTTACATTTTAGCTGATGATTTAGGTTATGGTGAACTAGGAATTTATGGACAGGAACATATTGAAACACCAAACATAGATGCGTTAGCACAGCAAGGAATGATTTTTACAAATCATTATTCTGGATCTCCTGTTTGCGCTCCATCTAGAAGTGTTTTGATGACAGGTTTGCACACTGGTAATACCCCCATAAGAGATAACGGTGAGTGGGGTGAACGTGGAAATATTGGAAGCTTGAAAGCTATGTTCGATGATTATACATTAGAGGGGCAAAGACCCTTACCTGACTCAATTATAACTATTGCACAATTACTACAAAATAAAGGATATAAAACTGGAATATTTGGAAAATGGGGATTGGGAGCTCCTAATACTAACAGTATACCAAATAAAAAAGGTTTTGATCATTTTTATGGTTACAATTGTCAAAGAATAGCTCATACATTTTATCCCTCACACCTTTGGAGGAATGAAGAAAGAGTCATTTTAGATAATTATATAATTGAAAGAGGAAGAGGTTTAGACAATTATTTAGATAAGTATGATCCAGTAAATTATGAACCATTTAATCAGAAAGATTATGCACCCACTCTCATACAAGATGAACTAATAGATTTTATTGAAAAAAATAAAAACAATAATTTTTTTGTTTATTATGCAAATCAAATTCCGCATTTGGCTTTACAAGCACCTAGTGAGTGGGAAAATTATTATAGAGATAAATTTGGCAAAGAAGAACCTTTTACAGGTAAATCTTATTATCCAAGCTTAACTCCTAAGGCAACTTATGCTGCTATGATAAGCTATATGGATGAGCAAGTCGGAGAAATAGTTGAAAAGTTAAAGGAAATTGGTAAATATGAAAATACTTTAATAATATTTACAAGTGATAATGGGCCAACTTTCAAAAAAGAGGTGGATACAGATTTTTTTAATAGTGCTGGAATCCTTAATGGTGAAAGTAATAGACTAAAAGGGAGTGTGTATGAGGGTGGAATTAGAGTTCCGTTTATTGCATCGTGGCCAAAATTAATTACAAAAGGATCGAAATCTGATCATATTTCTGGTTTTCAAGATTTTTTTCCTACGGTATGTGAAATTCTTGATATTGATTCGCCTTACAAGATTGATGGAATAAGTTATTTGCCCACACTAATTGACGAAAATCAAAAAAAACATAAATATTTATATTGGGAAATTGCTAGCAAAGGAGGTTTACAAGCTGTTAGATATGGTAAATGGAAAGGAATTAAAACTGATCTTCAAAAGGGACCTCAGCCTCTAAAATTATTTAACCTTGAAGATGATATTACAGAACTAAATAATGTTTCAGATGATAATCCAATGATTGTAGAAAAAATTGAATCAATCATGTTAGATGCCAGAACATCTCCTGCACTTGAAAAATTTAAGATTAAGGGAATAGATAAATAATGGTGTAATATCTTTGCTAAAAGTTTAATCAATATGACTGAAACAATCGTTATACTAGCTGGAGGAATGTCCTCAAGAATGAAGACATCTGAAGATACTGAATTAGAGAATGAAAAAGTTGAGCAAGCAAATAAATCAAGTAAATCATTAATTACATTTGGAAATAATAAACCCTTTATATTTTATTTATTAAAAAATATTTCAAAAGCAGGTTTTAATAATGTTATTTTACTTGTAAGTAAAGATTTTGAGAGTTTTAAAAATGCTATTGAAAAATTTAATAATGAATTTGATTTTAATATTCAATTTGCCATTCAAGAAATACCAAATGATAGACTTAAGCCATTAGGAACCTCTGATGCAGTCTATCAAACTATGAAACAAATACCAGAATTAAAACAATCATCTTTCTGTGTTTGTAATAGTGATAATCTTTATTCAGTAAACGCCTTTAATTTAATAAAGAACAATGAATATACTAATGCTTTTTTAGCATATGATAGAGATTATTTAGCATTCCCCGAAGAAAGAGTTTCCTCATTTTCAATTGTAAAAATGGACTCGGATAATAATTTAAATTTCTTTATTGAAAAGCCAACACCCGAACAAGTTCAAGACAATGTCGACAGTTCAAATAAGATTAGAGTTAGTATGAATATTTTTAAGTTTAGTGGTGAAATATTTAAGTTTTTAGAAAATTGTCCCTTAAACCCAATTAGGAAAGAAAAAGAACTTCCTACTGCAATAATGAACATGATTAATGAAAGTAGCTCATATATGAAAGGAATTCCTATTTCTGAACATGTGCCAGATCTTACATCAAAATCAGATATAAGTGAGATAAATAAGTTGTTTGATTTATGATAATAAAAAATGATTTTCTACTTTTAAATATATGATACAGCTAACTAGTTTTGACAAAATAATTATATTCTTTTTTTTCTTTCTTGTATTAGCAATTGGTTTTGCTGTTTCAAGAAAATCATCACAAAGCTCAAGTGAATATTTCCTTTCAGGAAGAACAATGCCATGGTGGTTGTTAGGACTTTCTATGGTTGCAACAACATTTTCTACAGACACTCCAAATTTAGTAACTGATATCGTAAGGCAAAATGGTGTTTCTGGAAACTGGGTTTGGTGGATTTTTCTACTTACAGGGTTATTGACTGTCTTTGTATATGCAAAATTATGGAGAAGATCTGGTGTAAATACTGATATGGAATTTTATGATTTAAGATATAGTGGTACTGCTGGAAAATTTTTAAGGGGGTTTCGTTCGATTTATCTAGGAATTATTTTTAATGTTTTAGCAATGGCTGGAGTTACATTAGCTGCTATTAAAATTGGTGCTATAATGCTTGATATTTCGGCCATTGAAACTGTATTGTATGCAGGTGGAGTTACTTTAGTATTTAGTGCTGTTGGAGGTTTTAGAGGAGTAGTTTATACAGATTTTATTCTTTTTTTTACTGCAATGGCAGGATCAATAGGTGCTGCATATTACTTAATTAATTTACCAGATGTTGGTGGAATTACAGGTATTTTAACTAATGAAGTTGTTTCATCAAAAGTTTCAATTTTCCCCGATTTGTCTGATAAAGAATTGTTGTGGACTTTATTAATAATTCCCTTAGCTGTGCAATGGTGGAGTTCATGGTATCCAGGTGCTGAACCTGGTGGAGGTGGATACATCGCTCAAAGGATGCTTGCCGCTAAAAATGAAAATCATTCGCTTGGCGCTACTTTATTTTTTAATATTATGCATTATTCACTAAGACCCTGGCCATGGATTTTAGTTGCCCTTGCTTCATTGATTATTTTTCCCGATTTAGATTCTATCAGAGAAACATTTCCAAATGTTGGAGAAGATAAAATAGGTCATGATTTAGCATACCCCGCAATGTTAACATTATTACCATCAGGACTTTTGGGTTTGGTATTAGCATCTCTGGTGTCTGCTTACATGTCTACTATTTCAACACATTTAAATTGGGGATCCTCCTATGTTGTCAATGATTTTTACAAATCCTTAATTGGAAAAGATGCTTCAGAAAGAAAATTGGTAAATGTTGGCAGAATTTCTGTTGTATTTCTAATGATTATAAGTTCTTTAATTGCTCTTGTTTTAAACAATGCACTTCAATTGTTTCAAATTATTTTAATGTTTGGTGCAGGTACAGGCTCAATATTTATATTAAGATGGTTTTGGTGGCGAATTAACGCTTGGAGTGAAATTGCAGCTATGATTTGTTCTGGTATTGTTTCTGTATTATTTGAATTTAGCCCAATTGGAGATTTAATTTTTAACGAAAATTTTATTCAACCTTACTTTAAGTTTCCATTAGTTGTATTAATAACTACCTTTGTATGGATTACAGTGACATTTATGACAAAACCAGATGATGATGAAACCTTAATTAAATTTTATGAAAAAACTAACCCTGGTGGACCAGGGTGGAAAAGAATTAAAAATATTTCAAAATTGAGATCTAAAAGTGAAGAAAAAGAATGGATAGTTCCT
>CACIKV010000004.1 GCA_902587325.1 uncultured Bacteroidota bacterium | reverse complement strand
TGTGGTTATTTGGTCATCTGACTCTGCTGGATATTTAATTGGAATTAAATTCGGAAAAAGGAAACTGATGAAATCTATTTCTCCAAAAAAAACTATTGAGGGATTAATAGCAAGCTTATTTTTTGCTTTAATAATTTCATTGATTTTTGGTATTATGACAGATTATGATAATCTGTTGGAACTTTCATTAATAGGGCTTTTTACAGCTTTTTTAGGTTCAATTGGAGATCTTATTGAGTCAAAGTTCAAAAGACAATCAGGACTTAAGGACAGTGGAAAAATTTTAAAAAGTCATGGTGGAATTTATGATCGTTTGGATAGTCTTATTTTTAGTGCCCCATTTCTATATCTAATGTATTCTTTTAATTTTTTAAATTTTTAAAATGTTTCATAAGGAAGGTCATAAAATAATTTTACTTTTTTTAGGAATAACAATCATTGATATTGTCCTTCTTGAGTATATTTTTGATGAAAGTTTAATTATAACTTTTGCACAACTATTATCACTAAGTATTTTAGTATTAGTTCTTCAATTTTTTAGAAATCCGCAAAGAAATACTAAAATAAATAAAGGTCACATCTTATCACCTGTAGATGGAAAAATTGTCATTATTGAAAAAGTTTTTGAAAACGAATTTTTTAAAGATGAAAGAATTCAGGTTTCAATTTTTATGTCACCAATTGATGTTCATGTTACAAGATATCCTATTTGTGGGAAAGTGATTTTTAGTAAATATCATCCAGGAGAATATTTAGTTGCATGGCATCCAAAATCCTCCGAAAAAAATGAAAGAACAACTATTGTATTAGAAACTGATAATTTTGGAAATGTTTTATATCGACAGATTGCAGGGGCTTTAGCGAGAAGGATCGTTAATTATGCAAATGTTAACGATGTTGTAACTCAAGGTGAAGATGCAGGATTTATAAAATTTGGTTCAAGAGTTGACATTTTCCTTCCAGTTAATAGTAAAATTAATGTAGAATTAAATGAAAAAGTTAGAGGAGGAGAAACAATTATAGCAACTTAATTTTTTTTAGAAATTGTTTCTTTAATAATTTCAATTTTTTTCAAAACATCGTCTAATTTATTTCTTTCACCTTGAATAACATTATTAGGTGCGTTTTCAATAAATTTCGAGTTTGATAATTTTTTTTCAATTATATCCTTAAAACCTAAATTATAATCCAAAGCTTTTCTAAGTTCAATTATATCATCTTCTTTTGTGTCTTGATTGAAGTCGACAATATATTTATATTTTCCTACAACAATGGTACTTAAATCTTTAGAATCTAGATCTTCAGAAAAAATCAATTTACAGTTTGTTAGTTTTTTAAAAACTGATGAAAGACTTTCATTTATATTTTTATTCTGATGAAAAATTGATAATTCATCTTTAAAGCTAATATTCTTCTGCTTTTTAAAATTTCTTACTTTGGTTACAATAAGAATAAGATCATCAAAATCGCGTAAAAAACTGTTATCAATGGAGCCTGATTTTGGCCAAATTAAATTCTCAGAGATTATCTCCTTTTTTGTGTTTAATTTTACGAATAATTCTTCGCTAATAAAAGGCATAAAGGGATGAATTAAAACCAAAATTTTATTAAAATATGATTTTATTAAAAGTGATGATTCTTGTGAAAGTTCATTGCCAAATTTTGGCTTTACGATCTCTAAAAAAATTGAACAAAAATCATCCCAAACTAACTTATATATTATCATTAGAGCCTCAGATATTTTAAAATTTTTAAAACATTGATTAATTTTATTGACTTTAAGGTTATATTTTGATTCAAACCATTTGATAGCTTGAATCGTACTATCTTTTTGATCAAGTTCACTAGAGACTTTAAAAGTTTCAAATAATCTAAAAGCGTTCCATAATTTATTTGTAAAATTTCTACCCTGAACACATAACGATTCATCAAATAATAAATCATTGCCTGCAGGTGCAGAAAAAAGTAGTCCTATCCTAACACTATCAGCACCATATTTTTCAATTAATTCGATCGGATCAGGTGAATTACCTAGCTGTTTTGACATTTTTTTTCCTTTATTATCTCTAACAATACCTGTAAAGTAAACATTTTCAAAAGGTTTTTCGTCTCTTAGATATAATCCACTGATCACCATTCTCGCAATCCAGAAAAAAATAATATCAGGACCAGTTACAATTGTTGAAGTCGGGTAATAATAATTGATATCATTATTTTTAGGTTTTCTAACCCCATCAAAAACACTTATAGGCCATAGCCATGATGAAAACCATGTATCAAGCACATCATTTTCTTGAAAAATTTCTCTTGTATCAATATTTGAATCTATTTTTTTAAACTCTTCAACAGCTTCATTTCTTGATTTTGCTACAACAAATTTGGACTTATTCTTATTACAATAATACACGGGAATTCTGTGGCCCCAATATAATTGCCTTGAGATATTCCAATCTCTGATGTTCTCCATCCAATGTTTATATGTATTTACATATTTCTTTGGATAAAATTTGATTTCATCATTAATAACAGTATCAAGAGCCGGTTTAGACAATAAATCCATTTTGAGAAACCATTGAATTGATAGTTTAGGTTCAACTATACATGAGGTTCTTTCAGACATAGATAATTTATTTTTATATTTTTTTGTGTCTAATAGTAATTTTTTTTCATCCAATTCGGCAACTATTTTTTTTCTAGCTAAAAACCTATCCAATCCGTTGTAGTGTTGGCCATTTTTATTTAATGTTGCATCGTCATTAAAAATATCAATACATTCAAGTTTATGTTTAATACCTATAGAAAAATCTTTTTCACTGTGTGCTGGCGTTACTTTAAGGCATCCTGTTCCAAAATCTTTTTCTACCATTTCATCGAAAACTATTGGTATCAAGCGATTTACAATTGGAATAATTACTTTACTCCCCTTTAGTTTTTTATATCTTTTATCATTTGGATTAATCGCTATTGCTGAATCACCAAATATTGTTTCTGGTCTTGTAGTTGCTACACTAATATATTCATCAGAATCTTGAATTTTATATTTTAGAAAAAATAATTTTGAATCCTTTTCAACATAAATCACTTCCTCATTCGAAAGGGTAGTTTTTGCCTCAGGATCCCAATTAACTATTCTTTTATCCCTGTAAATTAAACCATCTTTAAATAACTTTATAAACATTTCAATTACAGATTCTGACAAGTCATCGTCAAGAGTGAATTTAGTTCTAGTCCAATCACATGAACACCCAATTCTTTTTAACTGATCCATTATGATCCCGCCATGCTTATTAGTCCATTCCCATGCATGATCTATAAATTCTGATCTTGATATTTCATGCTTATTTATATTTTTTTCCTTTAGCATTTTGACAACCTTAGCTTCAGTTGCTATAGATGCATGATCAGTTCCAGGAACCCAACAAGCATTAAATCCATCTAACCTGGCTTTTCTAATAAGAATATCTTGAATAGTATTATTTAACATATGTCCCATGTGTAAAATTCCAGTTACGTTAGGAGGAGGTATTACAATAGTATACGGACTTTTATTACTAGGCTGAGAAGAATATCTATTATTTTTCTTCCATTTAGCAAGCCATTTCTCTTCAACATCTTTAGGTTTATAAGCTTTTCCAGTAATCATTGCAATATTTTAAGCAAAAGTAACTAACTGGACAGATATTTAAAAGAGAACCTATTTTTTTGTATTAGAATATTAAATAATTATTTTTATTAATAATTATAACAATATGAAATTTAAGGTTTTATCCATTATTACTTTATTTATATGTTTTTTGGCCTTCAGTCAAGAAAAAAAAGCAAAAATAAAATTTGAAGAAAATTTAATAGATTATGGTGAAATTGAATATGACTCTGATGGTAAAAGAACATTTAAATTCACCAATATTGGTGAAGCTCCTTTAGTTTTTAATAGAATATCCTCATCATGTGGATGTACTGTTCCTAAAAAGCCTGATCAACCAATTAATCCTGGTGAGTCTGCGGAAATTGAAGTAGAATATGATACTAAAAGAATTGGTGTTTTCATCAAAGCTATCAGTGTCAGCTCTAATGCAATTAATTCAAATGTCGTTCTAAGAATTAAAGGTGAAGTCCTTGAAGAAGAAGAAGAAGATGATGATGATAAAAAAATATAATCTTTGAAATACTCACTTAAAGAACTAAATTCTTTTGGAGTTGAATCCTACTCATCTAAATTATTTTTAATTAACTCAATTAATGATTTTTATACAATTGATTACAATATTAGACAGCAAGAAAAAATTATTCTTGGCGGTGGTACCAATATTTTATTGAAAAGTAAATTTATCTCTATACCAATATTTAAGATACAAATTCAAGGAATTGAAATATGCCACGAAAAAGATGATGAAGTCTTGATTTCAGTTGGTGCTGGTGTAAATTGGGATGAATTCGTGTGGTGGTGTGTAAATAAAAACTTTGGTGGTATTGAAAATTTAGTTTCAATACCTGGAAATGTTGGTAGTGCTCCGATCCAAAATATTGGTGCATATGGAAAAGAAGTAAATGATGTTATTGATAGTTGCGAAGGAATATTTATAAAAAATTTAGAGAAAAAAACATTCAAAAATCCTGATTGTAATTTTGGATATAGATCGTCAATATTTAAAAAAGAATTAAAAAATGAATTTGCAATAACTAAGGTCAATTTTATTTTAAAAAAAAACAATCATAAAATAATATCTAATTACAGTTCGGTTTTGTCTGCACTAAAAAAAAGACAAATATCTCAACCATCAATAAAAGATATAGCTCAAATTGTAAAAGAAATAAGAGAAAAAAAACTTCCTGATTATAATGAATTAGGGAATGCTGGGAGTTTTTTCAAAAATCCTGTTATTAATAATAAAAAATTTGAGAGATTATGTTCTAGATTCGATGATATACCATATTATGAAGTTAATCACAATTTAATTAAAATTCCAGCTGCATGGTTAATTGAAATGTGTGGATTCAAAAAAACAAAGTTTAATAACGTTGGTGTTCATAAGAATCAATCTTTAGTTATTATTAATTTAGGTAATGCAAGAGGTATTGATATTTTTAGTTTTTCTCAAAGAATAAAAGAAAGTGTTTATAAAAAATTTGATATCTTGCTTGTGGAAGAAGTTACTGTTATTTAAAAGATGGAAATTTATATTATTACTGTTTCATTATTAGCTTTGGCATTTGTTGGTATATCTATAAAAATAGTTTTAAAAAAAGATGGAAAGTTTTCCGGAACTTGTGCAAGTAATAGTCCATTTTTAAATAATGAAAATAAACCTTGTGGAATTTGTGGCAAACTTCCTGAGGAAAAAGATTGTAAAAAACCTTCAGTTAATCTAAATTAATTATACCCTCATTTTGAAAAAAACTAATTTATCATTTGATGATTTATTGAATCACAATTGGAATTATGTCTATAACTTTTTATTAAAAAAGACTAATGATGACTTTCTCTCAGAAGAAATTACAATTCAATCATTCTCAAAGGCATTTGAAAAAATTGATCTTTTTGATGAAAAATATAAATTTAAAACTTGGATTATTTCAATAGCTAAAAATCAATTAAATGACCATTTTAAAAAGAAAAAGTTAAGATTTGAAAATATTGATAATTTAAATTTAGTTGGTTTCAAAAACAATACTAATCCAGAACAAGAGCTTATTAATAAAGAAAAATTCATTCACTTAAATGAAAAAATTGAGGAATTAAAGCCAATGTATAAGGAAATAATAAAATTAAAATATATTGAAGATTTAACCATTAGTCAGATTTCTAAAAAGATTAATCAACCTATAAATACAGTGAAAATTAAAATTTATAGGGCAAAAAAAATTTTAAGTGAAATACTAGAAATAAAGTGAAAAAATTTATAAACAAATTAGGACCTGGATTGCTTTTCGCAGGTGCTGCTATTGGAGTTTCTCATTTGGTACAATCAACAAAAGCTGGAGCAGAATTTGGTTTTGGTTTGACTTGGGCTCTAATATTGTGCAATTTTTTTAAATATCCTTTTTTCCTGTTTGGAACTAAATATACTTATGCAGCTGGTGAAACTATTTTAGATGGATACTTAAAAATAAGTAAGATTATTTTATTAATCTATTTTGGATTATCATTAATAACAATATTTACAATCCAGGCTGCTGTAACAATTGTAACAGCTGGACTAGCTATTGAACTTTTTGGTATAACTGACAACATCACCTATTGGGCTTTTATGATCATTATTTTTTCATATTTAATATTAATGATTGGCAAATATAAATTGTTAGACAATCTAATGAAGTTTATTATTATGATACTTGCTATATCAACCTTTATTGCACTTGTTTCATCATCATTAAATAATGAGATAATTTTTGATTTTGATCAAATTATTCCAAAAAATTCTGAGGGAATTATTTTTTTAGCTGCATTCATGGGTTGGATGCCTGCTCCACTTGATATTTCAATTTGGCAATCAATATGGACAAATGAAAAAATTAAAATCGAAAAGAAATCAAATTACAACACAGCTAAATTTGATTTTAATGTTGGATACATAATAACCATTTTTTTAGGTTTGAGTTTCTTAGGATTGGGTGCTTTTGTTATGTATGGGTCTGGCGATAAATTTTCTGAATCAGGGGCAGTTTTTGCTTCACAGTTAATTAATCTATATACTTCTAATCTTGGAAAAGGAATGATGATATTTATTGCAATAGCTGCATTTACAACAATGTTCAGTACAACTATAACATGTTTGGATGCCTCTCCAAGAGCGATGAGTAAGACAGTTGATCTTCTAAAATTTAAAAGATTTAATGATTATAATAGTTGGATTACGATTTTAGCAATTGGTACAATTATTATTTTTATATTTTTTATGTCTGAGATGGGTACACTTGTTAAAATAGCAACAGTTTTGTCATTTTTAACAGCACCCTTTTATGCAATTATTAATTATATTCTAATGTCGAGTAGTTTCATTCCTAAAAAATATAAATTATCTAAGTGGATGAATATTTATTGTATTTCAGGAATTATATTTTTATTATTTTTTTCTATCTGGTACATAACTTTAATCTAAAATAATTTTATAGTGGTATATTTGTTGTAATACAGAAATATTGGAAACTCAATTATTAAATATTGTTAATTCAGCTGATAAATCTGATTCATTAAATTCCAAAAAAACTTTCAGAAAAAAGCCAGAATGGATTAGAGTTAAGTTACCAGTTGGTAGAAATTATTCTAATTTAAGATCTCTAGTTGATAAATATAAATTAAATACAATATGTTCATCGGGAAGCTGTCCTAATATGGGAGAATGTTGGGGAGAAGGTACTGCAACATTTATGATTTTGGGAAATATTTGTACAAGATCCTGTGGATTTTGTGGTGTAAAAACCGGAAGACCAGAATCTGTTGATTGGGAAGAACCTGAAAAAGTTGCTAAATCTATTTCTTTAATGAAAATTAAACATGCAGTTATTACATCTGTTGACAGAGACGATTTAGCAGATCAGGGATCTATTATATGGTCTGAAACTGTTAAAAGTATTAGAAGGCTTAACCCTGGTATTACAATGGAAACGCTCATTCCTGATTTTCAAGGAATTGAAAAACATATCGACAGAATTATTAAAGTTAAGCCTGAAGTTATTTCACATAATATTGAAACAGTTGAAAGGTTGACAAGGGAAGTGAGAATTCAAGCTAGATATTCAAGAAGTCTAAAAGTTCTTGAATATTTAAAAAACAGTGGGGTTAATAGGACAAAATCTGGTCTTATGTTAGGTTTTGGTGAAAAAGAAAATGAAGTAATTCAAACAATCAAAGACTTAAGAGATGCTAAAGTAGATGTTTTAACAATCGGACAATACCTTCAACCTTCAAAGAAACATCTAAAAGTTAAAAAGTTTATAAAACCTGAAGTTTTTAAAAAGTACGAAGAACTAGCACTTGACTTAGGTTTTATACATGTAGAAAGTGGCCCACTAGTAAGATCATCCTATAAAGCACAAAAACATATAAATTAATTTATTAGTTTATTTATTTCCTCATGAAATATTAACTCGTCTTTCAGAAAATTAGTTTCAATGTCAAGATAAAAAAGATTATTTATGTTTTCTTTTAATTTATAGTAATCTTTTTTTGTTGTTAATACATTCTTGTTTTTTGAGATTTTATTAATAAGATTAAGATCATTTTTTGAATATTTATGATGATCTGAATATTTTAAATGTTTAAATTTTATTTTTTTTTCATTAAAATATTTTTCAATACTTTTTGTTTCAGCAATACCTGTTATCAAAACGATTTCTTTACCTGTAAGGTTACTTATTTTTAATATTCTATCGCCAAATATTTTGTCTTTATATTTAATTTTAGTAAAAAATAATTTTTGATTTTTTTTTGGTTTAATTTTTAATTTAATTTCATCCATTTCATCTGAACTAAGATTTTCAGGACATTTAGAAACAATAATTATATCAGCTCTTTTGTATGAAGAGAATGGTTCTCTTAAATTGCCTACAGGCATAATGTAATCGTTATAAAAAGGACAAGAATAATTTGTTAGTATGATATTTAAGTTAACTGACAACCTTCTGTGCTGAAATGCATCATCTAAAATAATTAAATCACAATCAAAATCTTCAAGAATACTTTTTATTCCTGAAACTCTATTTTCGGAAACATAAACCTTGCTTTCCGGAAAATATTTTTTTAAAATAAAAGGTTCATCTCCAACATAACTGATATCAGATTTTTCATTTATTTTCACAAAACCCTTTGATTTTCTTTTATATCCTCTACTTAAAATAGCGATTTTATATTTTTCTATATATTTTGCCAGTAAATACTCTACCATGGGAGTTTTACCAGTTCCACCAACAGATAAATTTCCAACAGAGATAATTGGAATATTAAACTTAGAGTTAGCTATTATGTTTTTATCATACAGAAAATTACGAAATACTTGGACTATGTAAAATAATAATGAAAGCGGAAAAAGCAATTTTCTCAGCATAGACATTTGACGAAAATATAAATTATATTTGAAAAAAATTTTATGAATTTATCCAAGATCATAGATATTTTAGAAAATTGGGCACCTCTATCCCATGCTGAGGATTTTGATAATGTTGGACTTCTCGTTGGTGATGTTAACAGTAAAATTTATAAGGCATTAATTACTTTAGATACTACAAATGAAGTAATTGAAGAAGCTATTGAAAAAAAATGTAACCTAGTAATAACTTTCCATCCTTTGATTTTTGAACCTTTAAAATCAATTAATTATGAGAATAGAATTCAAAAAATTATAATTAAAGCAATAAAAAACAATATAAATATATATTGTATTCATACAAATCTTGACAATAATTCAAGAGGTGTTAATTATAAAATATGTCAAAAATTAAAAATTAAAAATTTAAATTTTTTAATACCTAATAAATTAAATGAAAGTATTGGAATGGGGATGTATGGTAACATAGAAAATAGCTACAATGGACATGATTTTATAAATTATATTAAAAAGCAGATGGATATAAAGTATATCAGACACAGTAAGATCCTAAATAAAAAAATTAAAAAGGTTGCAGTTTTGGGTGGCTCGGGTAGTTTTGGTATTAATAATGCTATTGAAAAAAAAATTGATTGTTACATAACTTCAGATTTAAAATATCATGATTTTTTTAAAGCAAACAGTAAGATTCTTCTTTTAGATATTGGACATTATGAAAGTGAAAAGTTTACAAAAGAACTGATTTACAACTATCTTTTGAAAAAAATTCCTAAGTTTGCGTGCATTATTGCAAATACAAATACGAACCCTGTTAATTATTATTAAAAATGGCAAAAAAAGTTGAGTACTCTGTAGAAGAAAGATTAAGAGCACTTTATGATTTACAATTAGTTGATTCACGCATTGATAAACTAAGAAGTGTAAGAGGTGAACTTCCACTTGAAGTAAAAGACCTTGAGGATGAAGTTTCTGGATTAGATGTAAGAATTAGTAAAATACAGAGTGAATTAGATGAATTTCAAAATGAAATTAAGGAAAAGTTAAATAAAATAGAAGAATCTAAGGCTTTGATAAAAAAATATAATGATCAACAAAAAAATGTCAGAAATAACAGAGCTTTTGAGTCTTTAAGTAAAGAAATTGAATATCAAGAATTAGAAATTGAATATGCTGAAAAACAAATTAATGAATTAAAAGCTCAAATTGAACAAAAAAATGAAAAGCTATCCGAGACTAATCAGATAAAAGATGAAAGAAGCTCCCATCTAGAACATAAAAAAAATGAGCTAAATGCTATAATGAAAGAAACTGAAAAAGAAGAGGTTGAACTTTTAAAAAAATCAGATGATTTTCAGTCTAAAATTGATGAGTCACTGCTAAAATCATATCTAAAAATAAGATCTAGCGTAAAAAATGGTCTAGCTGTTGTCCCAGTTGAAAGAGGAGCTTCTGCTGGCTCTTTTTTTATTATTCCTCCTCAAGTTCAATTAGATATTGCATCAAGAAAAAAGTTTATTACTGATGAATATAGCGGTAGAATATTAGTTGATAAAGAACTTGCAGATGAAGAAAATGAAAAAATGGATAAAATATTTACTGCTATTTAACAACAAAAGATTTGCTCAAAGTCTTTCCACCTGATATCTTAATTGAATAAAAATATTGTCCATTTGATAATTTTTTAAACTGATTTTCGCTCAAATTAAAAGTGTGTTCACCTCTATTTAACTTCCCATTATAAATATTAGATACATGCCTGCCTAAAATATCAAAAACATTTATACTTAAATTATGATCTTGTTTTAATCTCAGGTTTAAATCAACTTTTCTGTTGCTGTTAGAATATAGTGGGTAATGGTAATTAAGTAATGAATTGTAATCAATCATTTCCTTGTCATCGCAAGCAAAGCCTAAGCCTAGTAGGTCATAATTTTCACCTAACATAGCATTATTTATGTAATTTGAGTCACCACATAGCCAGTTAGTAAGAATTGTTTGATAAATTGATCTAAAATCAACACTATAATGCATATTTCCTCTTTTGTCAAGGTTTGATAAACTTGGATGTTCACCAATAAAACCACTACCGCGGAGAGAAGGACCAAAAAGCATAACAGGTGCTGAAGATCCATGGTCAGTGCCTTCAGATCCGTTTTCTCTTACTCTTCTTCCAAATTCTGAAAATGTCATGGTTAGAACTTTTGAATCAAAACCATCATAATTTAAATCATTATAAAATGTCTTAATGGAATCTGAAAGTTGAGTTAATAAAGACTGATGGGTATCAGGTTGATTACCATGAGTGTCAAAACCACCTAATGAAACCATGTAAATTTTTGAACCCAGTCCCCCTTTAATTAGTCTAGCAACTAATCTTAGTTGTTTGTCTAAATTTGAATCTGTATATGAATCCGAATCACTTGAACTATTAAACGCTTCACTTATAACTTCTGCATAGTCATATGTAGTGTTTGAAACTCTTCTTAAAAACTCAATTTGATCTCCGTGAGTACAATCTGGCAAATTTGCAGTTGAAAAAAACTCACCTCTTTCAGCTACCTTTTCTAATCTTCTTTCATTTGCAACTGCAAAAGCATAAGACCTTTGATCACCTTTAAAAATCATATTGGAATTACTACCAATTTGTATAGCGACGGGTTTTTCTGGTGGATTTGTTGTAAAATCAAAATATTTTTCATCATAGAATCTTCCAAGCCAGCCCGTTGACATCTCTGCTTTATTTCTTGTTCCAGTAGCCCAGATGTCAGAAGATGTAAAATGAGATAAATTTTGATTCTCATATCCAACGCCATGTACTACTTTCATCATTCCCTCTTGCCAAAAGGGTGTTAAGGAATTCATATGATTCGGAATTGAAAATTCATCGTTAAGTTTAACTAGATTATTCTTTGGAATATGTATTGATGGTCTTTTTGAAACATAATTGTCAAAATCATAAACAGGAATAATTGTGTTTAATCCATCATTTCCACCTTTTAATCTAATCATTACCAAAACTCTGTCAGAAATTGCACTTCCGAGAGCATTTGAAACAAAGCTGGAATTAATAACAGACAAATGAGAATTTCCCAATGAAATTGAACCAGCACCAGCAATTCCTAATACCTTCAAAAAACCTCTCCTGTCCCAATGAGAATGTTCTTTATTGTGTTTATCAGAATTTAAGTAACTATCACTCATTTTAATTGATATTCAGGTAATTTAATTAAAAAGCCTATTAATCTATAAGTTTGAAGTGGAACTGTATCATTATTAATATTCCAGGTTCCATCCTCATAATAAATATCAGGAAGATCAGATTTAAAAACTTCGACTGCATCAATTAAATCCTCTTCTTTAATATCGTATTCACAAAACATAAAATCAATTACCTTTTTAACAATGCTAGTTGGGTTTGTATCATTATTTCCAACGATATTCTTTAAAAAATTTTGATATTGTATTTTATCTTTTTGCCAAAATCTCCATAATAAATCATCAACAAATTCCCATCTCATTGGAAGGGAGCCAGTTGATATCCAATATTGATCTCCCTGCCAACCTGCAACATCTACTGGATTCAATACTTCTTGACCCATATCCCTAGATTTATAAATAAAAAAATTGTCAAGATTAAAATTATCTGAGGTTTTGAATTTTAATTGATTAAATAAATTACATAGTAAATCAGATGGGCTTTTAATTAAGACATTAATGTTATAGTTATCAAAAAAATGTTCGCTTTTAAACATTTTTTTATAAAGTAATTCAAGTGAGAAATTATTTTCAATAAAATAATTTGATAATTGATTGATAATATCCTGGTTTACATTTGGATTTATAAAATATTTATAGAGTTTAGTGCAAATAAATATTCCAATTAATTCTTTTTTCTCCTCAAATAGAATATCAATTACATCATTATAGTTCCAATTGCCTGTCCTGCCAAAAATTGTTTTTTGACCACTGTCATACCATTTTTCATTAAAAGATATAGGACCTTGATTGTTTCGAGAGTTATAACCAGTCAATGCTCTTGAGGTTTCAGTTATATCTTCTTGTGTATAGCCATTGCCCTCGCCTAATGTAAAAAGTTCATATAACTCTCTTGAATAATTTTCATTTGGTTTAGAGTTTTTATTTTCAAAACCATTAAGATACATTAACATTGCATCATCCAAACCAATTATCCTTACAAATTCTTTAAAATTTCCAAAAACATTTTTCTGAATGTTGTTGTAATATCTGAATGCATATGCGGGATGATTGTACATGTAATATTCGGTAACAAAATGATTACTCCAAAAAAGAGTTAGTCTATCACGAAAACCATTATTTAATAAATCTCTAAAAACTATTCTTTGATGATCCCTAAAAAATTGACCACGATTTCTTCCAGATTCATTAAAATCTGATGCGGTCCAATTAGCCCAACCTGGGTCAGGGGAAACATCTAGACTTTTTGCATCATCTATGATTTTATCAATTAGATCTGATGGGCTGTAATTAACTAATTCAGATAATTTATTTATATCGGTCCCAAAACCCAGTCTTCTTAATACAAAAAGAACTTTTTTTTCATCCCATTTATTTTCACTATTAACTAAATAGGGCGCTAAAGAGTTATTTGAACAAGATTTTCTCATTTTAGTTTCCATTCATAATATACAAATTTAATACTATTTTAGATTTTCAATTATAAATGCATTTAAGCCTTGCGATGACTTATCAATAATTCCTATCCCTGTAGCATAAACAACATTTTTTATTTTTAAAGAATCTCCTCTATGCTTGAGAATTTTTGCGTGCATGGGGTGATGATGAAAGTCAGCAATATTCTTTGGTTTTCTGTTTCCACCATAATTTACTATAAAAAATGGAGGATCATTTTTATCCATTTCATCAAAAAAATCAATTTTTGAAATGTATTCATTTTGCAAAGTTTTATCCATCCATTTTTTTCTGTCCAATTTTCCAATATATTGCGAAACTAATTTGTCCATATAATCTTGATCGATATTCAACATTTCTTTCCACTTATTTAAATTCATTGTATGTGCAGCAGCAATTCCAACAACTAAAGAAACTCTTGTTGATTCTCTTTCGATTGGATCGTTACTATTGAGTTGTGCCATATCATCAAAAAAACCTAGCCAAAGCGAAGATGTAGCTCCTGCTGAACTTCCCATAACTCCAATCTTAGATTTATCTATTCGAAATTGATCGCTTTTGTGTCGAAGAAATTGTAAAGCTCTTTTTGCATCATTCAGACTTATCAAAATACCATCATCATTGTTCTTAAATCTATAATTTATAGTTGCAAATGATATTCCATTTTCAATGAATTTTTTTATTCTATTAAAATTATTTTTTCTGTAGGCGGATTCTTTACTACCGGATCCAAAACCTCCGCCATGAATATAGATCATGAGAGGTGTGTTAATTTTACTATTTGAAATCCATAAATCCAACACATTTCTTTCATGGTTTCCGTAACTTAAATCTTTATAAACTTTGTAATTATCAACTTTAATTATTGAATCTAAATTAACAATATTTTTCTGAGAAAATAGATTAGAAAATGATAATATAAAAAAACAAAAAAAAACTCTATACATTTTAATTTTTTTTATAATGTTAAAAAATAAATTAATGTTGGTAAAAATATTACACTGCAGAAGATATTAAAAATTTTTGAATTGAAATCTCTGGTATGCCAAAACGAAAGTACAATGAGAGGAAATTGAAAAAGTAGCCTAATAAAAGCCTGATCTTTCGAAACAGATAAAATTTCTTGAACTTCAATTGATTCATATAGATAAATATTAGCTGGGAAAACTAAAATTAAAAGGGTAAAAATGCCCCAAGCACCATAAAATCTTGATTTTTGAAAAAAAATCATGAAACCAAAAATAATTTCAAAAAGTCCAGAAACATAAATAAAAATATAATGGAAAGGAATATATTCAGGCATAATAATTTTAAAGTATTCAGGATTTATAAAATGACTAATTCCCACATATATGTATAGCGAGCCTAAAATATAAATTGTAAATAATTTATATTTTTTCATATCACATCATTTAATCTAATAATCATTATTATTATATTTAAATATGTACTTTAAAAGTAGTTTTTATTGTTTAATTCTTTCTTTTTTAAGCTTAAATTTTTTAGGAGCCCAAAATTTATTAATTGATGGATCAATTATAGACGATAATGATTTTGAAATTCCATTTGCTGCAGTTGGAATTTTAAAAAAAAATATTGGTACAACATCAACTATTGAAGGGACCTTTTCATTTATAGTCTCACCAAATGAAATTGAAGATTCACTAGAAATATCCTCAATAGGGTTTAAAACTTTCAAAATAAAAGTTAAAGATTATATAGACAAAAAAGTAAAAACCATAAGACTTTCTGAGCAATTAACTCAGCTTGATGAGGTTGTCGTTCAAGCTCCAATAAATTACATTGAAAAGGCATTAAAACTATTAAAAACAAATACTATCAGTGTAAATCATCAACTTAATTTACTTTATAGACGATGGGACGTCGAAGAAAATAAATGTGCTTTTTTTATAGAACAATACATAAAGGTAATTGATAGAGGTCCAAATTCTTACATCGTAAAATCCAATATTGAAAATCAGAGAAAATCTGCTGACTATCGATTTGTAAAAAATGAAGCAAAATTTCATCCGCTTCAATATACTGAATGGAATAACCCACTCAGGAAAGGTATAAAAGTAAAAAGTTTTAAATGGAAAAAAATTAAAAACTCAACATATGACAACGAAGACGTATTATTTTTTGAAGGAGTTAATGAAAATAAAGATAAAATTAATATTGTAATTGGTTTTGAAACTTATAAAATATACCAAATTGAGTATGATTGGAAGCCAAATGTTGGAAGGTCACAAAGAGGAATGTGGATATATAAAAAAAATAATGAAGGAAAATTATATTTAAGCTATCATAACAGAGAATGGGTTGGAGCTAGAAAACTACCTGAAAATGTTAGAAAAACAATGATTAACTCTGGTCAAAAGGTTAGAAAATATTATCCTGTCTCTTTTAGGCATGAATTAATTGTAACTCAAATTACTCAACAAAAACAAAATTTCGATAAATTTGATGATATGGAACAGAAGGACATGTCATTATATGACGTTGCTTACAACAAAAGTTTTTGGCATAATTTTAGCCTTCCTCCTGAGACAGATTATTATAAAAAAAATATAAAAGAACTTGAATCTCGTTTTGGAGTTTCAATTGAAACTCAATTCAAGTATTCTAATTAACATTATTTAAAAAAATGAATAGAAAAATTATCTTAATATTGGCCTTAATTATTTTCCCTTTATTGATAGAAGCTCAAACAAAGAAAGATGATAAAAAAGAGAGTAAAGTCAAATCAATAAAAGATTTGACTAAATCAAGTAATAAAATAAGTGGTTTATTTACCATGTACCAAGATTCAATTAATGGTAAATTAAAAATGGTAGTTTCAGAAAATCAATTGGAAAAAGAATTTATATATTTTTCGCAAATAGCGGATGGTGTAACCGATGCTGGCAGATACAGAGGATCATACCAAAATGAAGCCATTTTTTACATAAATAGGTATTTTGATAAAATAGAATTTATTTCTCCAAATACAAATTTTTATTTTGATCCAAACAGCCCATTATCTAAATCTAAAAATGCAAATATTAGTGATGCAATATTTTACAGCACAAAAATTTTAGCAGAAGATAAAGAGAATAAACTTTTTTTGATTGATGTAGATAAAATGTTCGTTTCTGAAACATTGACAAGAATAAAAAATCCTAGAAGACCCGGCTCATCATCTGCACGCTTTAGTCTTGGTAATTTTGATAAAGAAAAATCTAAAGTAAAAGAAATTAGAAATTATCCAGAAAATACAAATCTTAAAACAGAATATGTATATTATAATCCATCATATTTGAGCAGTGGTTCTGATGCTGTAACTGATGCTAGAAACGTCTCAATTCAAGTATTTCATTCTTTGATTGAAATGCCAGATGAAAATTTTGAGATTAGATATGCTGACCCAAGAGTTGGATTTTTTACTACTGAGACAAACGATATGACTTCCACAAAAACAACTAATTATAGAGATATGATTAATAAGTGGAGATTAGTTAAAAAAAATCCTGATTTAGAATTATCTGAGCCCGTTAAACCAATAACATGGTGGATTGAAAATTCAACTCCTTACGAATGGAGAGAAACTATAAGAGATGCAGTTCTCCAATGGAATATTGCATTTGAAAAAGCTGGATTTATAAATGCAATTGAAGTCAAGGTTCAACCTGATGATGCCAAATGGGATGCAGGTGATATTAGATACAACGTTTTAAGATGGACATCATCGCCAAGTCCACCTTTTGGTGGCTACGGACCAAGTATGGTTAATCCAAGAACAGGTGAAATTATAGCTGCAGATATAATGCTTGAGTTTGTACACTTTACAAATCGTGTATTTTATGAAAAACTGTACCAAGACCCTTTAAAAAATATGAGTTTAACAGACTTAAAACTGGAATTATTTGATAAATCAAATCACATCTGTAGTGCAGGTGAACATACTCATGAAAATCTATTGTATGGAAAAACTGTATATCCTGAATATTCAAATGATGATATTGTATTAGGAAAACTTGAAGAAGAAAATATGATTCGCTTAATTATGCATGAAATTGGTCATACTCTTGGATTAAGTCATAACATGAGAGGAAGTCATCTCTACAGTCCTGAAGAATTAACTAATCCTGAGCTAATAAAAGGTAAAGCTATTAATACTTCGGTAATGGAATATCCTGCTTTGAATGTAAGCTTAGATAAAAGTAAACAGGCTCAATTTTCTGATGTTTGTGTAGGTCCATATGATTTATGGGCTATTGAATTTGGATATAAGCCTAACTTAAATGTAAGTGAAAGAAAAAAACTCCTATCAAGATCTAATGAACCAGAATTAGCTTTTGGTAATGATGCGGATGATATGAGATCATCCAGTAGAGGGATTGATCCAAGAGTCATGATTTACGACTTATCTAATGACCCAATTAAATTCTCTATTGATAGATTTAAATTGAATAATATGCTTATGAAAGAATTAAAAAATAAGTTTTTAAGTGAAGGGTCAACGTATGAAGATCTCCGAAGAGGATTTTATGTATTAAATTCTTCATCATCGACTGCAGGAAATGTTATTTCAAGATTTATAGGTGGAGTTTATATTGACAGGTCTGTTGTTGGTCAAAAAGGTTCTACAAAACCTTATACACCAGTAAGCTATAAAGATCAAAAAAGAGCCATGAATGCATTGAGAAAGTATGTATTCAGTCCAAATTCTTTTACATCATCAAATGATTTATATAATCTTCTTGCGAAAGAAAGAAGAGGTTTTGATTTTTTTTCTGGGCCAGAGGATCCAAAAATTCATGATCAAATTTTAGGCTACCAAACTAGAGCATTATCACACCTACTTCATCCAAACACACTACAAAGAATATTAGATTCACAACAATATGGTAATATGTATTCATTAACTGAGTTTATGTCGGATCTGAATGATGCAATGTTCGAAGAAGATAAAAACGTGAATATAAATACTTTCAGACAAAACTTACAAGCAACATATGTTTCAAGGCTAATTCAAATTATTACAGGGAGCAACTCAAGCAGGTATATAATTCCTATAAAATCAATGGCAATTTATAACCTTGAAAAAATAATGAAAACCTTAAAAAATAATAAAGGAGATATCTCTACAATTGCACATAAAAGTCATTTGAGAAAATTAATTTCAAATACATTAGAAAAAATTTAAAATATTTTATATTATTGTTTTTAAAAAAACTCAATTTCATTAATTAGATTAAAATCACTCTATGAAAAAAATATCACTTTTATTATGTTTATTTTTCATTTTTTCATGTTCAAATTCATTAAAAGATTCAAGTAATTTACCTGGAAGACTTGGTAATCCTGAAATGAGCTTAAAAAATGATCCTAGAGCCATTCCAGCAGTAACTAAAGTAATGTCTGAATATGGCTTGGATGCTTTAGCTCCTGACCCCCCAATATCGATTGAAGCAACTCAAAACGAAAAAGTTGATTACATGACATCACTTGAACCACTTTATGAAGATATATTTAAATCTTGGTATTCAGAACTACCTGAGGTTGAGGGTTTAGAAAGATTTACAAAAGTAATTGACGGAGTTGATGGCAATCAGATTATATTGTACGTTCATAAACCTGAAGGATTAGAATCTAAAGTTCCAGGAATTCTCCATATTCATGGCGGAGGTATGAGTATATTGAAAGCAAAAAATCCTAATTATGTTAGATGGAGGGATGACCTTGCATCAACAGGGCTCGTCGTTGTTGGTGTCGAGTTTAGAAATGTAGCTGGTGAATTAGGAAGTTATCCTTTCCCTGCTGGTTTAAATGATTGTAGTAGTGCATTACAATGGATGTTTGATAATAAAGAAGAATTGGATGTTTCAAAAATTATTGTTTCTGGTGAATCTGGAGGAGGAAATCTTACTCTGGCAACTACCTTGAAAGCAAAAAAGGATGAAAAACTTTTTCAAATTGATGGAGTTTATGCTCAATGTCCTTACATTTCTAATGAATACCATTCATCTATCAATTATCTACCTTCTCTTGTAGAAAATAATGGCTATTTTTTGAATGTAAAAGATATGGCCGTTATGGCATCAGCTTATGATGGTATTGAAAGTAAGAATCCACTTGCATGGCCATTATTTGCTACAATTGAAGATTTAACTGGGTTACCTCCTCATATAATATCTGTCAACGAATTGGATCCACTAAGAGACGAAGGGCTTTTATATTATAAAAATTTACTTTCTGCAGGTGTTGATGCACAAAGTATAACTATTAATGGGACTGTTCATGCTGGAGATATGATCTTTATTAAAGAGACTCCAAAAATATATAAATCTTCATTAATGCATATTAATAATTTTGCAAATAGTCTTTAGATAATTTAGCTTGTATTAAAACTAATTAATTTTAGAAGCGATAAATTAATTAAAACTATTAAAGAAATTCCGACAAAAGTTTGGATTAAAAATGTGAAGAGTCGTTTTTTACTTTATAAAAATGACTTCAAATTTCAATTAGGATTTAAAGTAGTTGTAAAGAAGGGAACAAACAAGATAAAATCGAGTCTGCAAACCATTGATTTTGAACATGATATAATCAAATTCAAAATAAAAAAATAGACTATAACAACTCTTTTTAATTAATATTATCAATTAAAAAATCTTAATTTTATTTATATATTTTTTCTATATAAGGAATATAACCAAATATTAAAATGAAATGATTTGTATAAAGACAAAAGTGCCCAAAGAAATATGTGAAATTAATGATGAATTAAAGGCAATTTATCATAGTCATGATTCTATTTGCATATGGGTCTTTAAAACACGAGATGATAGAAATAAATTTATGGATGAAACTATTGGAATGCTAAAAAAAGATAGGGAAGACTATTACATTTCAAATTATCAATAAAAAACCCCAACTGGAAGTTGAGGTTAAAAATGTGGGCGCTGAGGGATTCGAACCCCCGACCCCTTGGGTGTAAACCAAGTGCTCTGAACCAACTGAGCTAAGCGCCCAAAATGTAAATTATTTAAGAATAATTTCTACAATTTGAAGAGCAAATATAATATTCTTGAATAAACTATATGAATATTTAGGCTTATTTTATATGATTATTAATTTTGGTTTAATCCAAAAAAAAACCCTATAAATAATAGGGTTTTTAAAAAAGTGAAACAACAACTAAAAAACAATCTTCTTTCTAAAGGTTTTACCATCATATTTTAGATTGACAGTAACAGAGTTAATATCATATTTAAAATTAAATACTTTCTTATTTAGGTCTGATAAAACTAAATTATCTGAAAATATCTCGTAACCACGATCAGAAATTATACTAACGTTGATCGGAGATTCTGAATCTAATATTTTAATTAATAAATTATTTTTTCTTTTCTGAAAAATAGGCTTATATATTTTTTGTTCATCAATTAGTCTTAATCCCTTTTCATCTAAATAAAGCATTATTTCATTAAAATAATTATCATTTTCAATATTCAAAATGTAACCGCCATAGGTGTAATTGTCTAAATCAATTGATAATGAATTGTATTGATTAACGAAAGGAAATGCAGTAACCTCGTTAGATAACAAATTTGTAAGACTCATACTTGTGACATTAATGTCATTCTTAAAAGTTAATTCAATAGAATTTTTAATCAAAGCAAAATTTACATCTGAATTTAATTTAAATGATGTTTCGCTTGAAGCAAACACAAATGATGTTGCTAATAAAAATGTTAAAAATAAATTTTTCATAATACGGTTTTTAATTATAATCAAATTTATTGCTGTATTTTGTATATTTATTATATATTTTTAACCATAAACTATATTATATTAACTTTTTATATATAATTTTGTTTATATTTAATTAATATAATTTAAAATTAATAATTTAAATTAGTATTAATATATGTCAAATTTTATATTTGAACAAATTGAAAAACCACATGAAAGATCCTTCAAATATTCTATTTATAATAAAACCAAACCAAATGCTAATAATTTTAAATGGCATTATCATCCTGAAATTGAATTAGTCTATATTGATAAAGGAAGTGGTATAAAAGGAGTTGGAAATCATATTTCAAATTATTATGATGGAGATTTAATTTTAGTAGGATCCAATCTTCATCACATGGCCTTTACTGAAAACTTTTCAGATAATAAAACTGAAGTAGTTGTACAGTTTAAACCAGATTTTCTGGGAAACTCATTAAGTTTTACACCAGAATTAAATAAAATTCATCAACTTTTTATTAAAGCTAAAAGTGGTTTAAGTTTTTCCAACACAATTAAAAATGAAGTTGGGGAAACTATTTTAGGCCTACAATACGAGACATATTTCCAAAGTTTTCTAACATTGATTTCTGTTTTAAACAAACTAGCTAATTCAGATATGATTTATTTAAATAATTCTAACCTTGAAGATATAAATGAAAACAATCAATTAAAAAGATTATTTAATTTTGTTAAATACAATTTCAAGGAAGAAATAAATTTAAAACAAGCTTCTGAAAAAGTATCAATGACTGTACCAGCATTTTGCAGATATTTTAAAAGAAATACAGGAAAAACATTCATAAGATATGTTAATGAGTATAGGGTGAAACATGCGTCAAAATTATTAATGCAGACAGACATGGATGTAAAATCTATTTGCTATGAGAGTGGTTTTAATAATTTTTCAAACTTTATAAGATTTTTCAAAAAATATAATACTTTAAGCCCAAAAAAATTCCGTGAAAAAATGCTTCAAAATAAAACTTAATTTTTTTCATTATTTTTTAATATTTCAGAAACAACAAAACTACTTCCTGAAATAAAAATTATATCATCCAAATTACATTCATAAAGAGCTTCTTTATATGCACTTATAGAGGACTTAAAAATTTTGAATTTAATGTTATTTTTATTTGCTTTAAACTTAATTTTTTCAACTGGCATAAATCTATCTATATTAGGCTCGCAGAAATAATAAAAAAAATTTTTTGGCAAAAGATCAATAATTTTTAATTGGTCAATTTTGTTAAGGGTTCCAAATATCATTTTAATTTTTTTTCTCGTATTTTCTAACTGACTAACCACTTCTTTAAAAGCATTATAATTATGAGCAGAATCAACAATAACCAAGGGTTTGTCTTTTATAATCTGCCATCTTCCGATAAAATTTGTAATAGATTCAAAGTTGTCAACTGCAGATAATATTTTACTATTATCTATTTTGATTTCATCGATTAGCTCTACAATTTTTTTTGCTGCTTCAATATTATATAATTGATAACTAGCTTGATTAAATTGATTTTTTATATTAGCTCTAATTGAATCAGTAAAAATTATTTGAGAACTAAATTTTGTTGAAATATCTTTGAATAATTTTTTAAGCTCTTTTCTCTTTTCACCAACAACAACAGGTGTTTTATATTTTATTATTCCTGCTTTCTCTAAAGCAATTTTTTTTAAAGTATTACCTAAAAATTTTTTGTGATCAAAACCAATATTTGTTATACACGATAAAATTGGATTACAAATGTTGGTTGCGTCTAGCCTACCACCTAAGCCTACTTCAATTATGGCATAATCAACTTTTTTTTTTTGGAAGTAACAAAGAGACATTATAAATGAAATTTCAAAAAAAGAACTTTTATTCTTTATTATGAATGATCTATATTTTGAAATAAATTTTTTTATGAATTTTTTTTCAATATACTCGCCATTAATCTTAATCCTTTCCCTAAAATCTATTAAATGTGGAGACGAAAAAATTCCAATTCTTTTTCCATGTTTTTGAAGAATTGCTGAAGTAATATGGCTAGTTGAACCTTTACCATTTGTTCCTCCTATATGGATGATCTTTAAATCATTTTGAGGATTTCCAACATGACTACAAAACTTATAAACTGGCTCTAACTTTAAATCATAATTGTCATAATTACGATTGAATGATAAAGGTATTTTA
The DNA here is from genome assembly GCA_902587325.1 of uncultured Bacteroidota bacterium. Classification (GTDB taxonomy): domain Bacteria; phylum Bacteroidota; class Bacteroidia; order Flavobacteriales; family Flavobacteriaceae; genus Eutrophosalina. The sequence goes on along the minus strand of CACIKV010000004.1, from coordinate 75,132 downwards.
AATAACCAATCAATTGCTTGATTATAAGTCATTATAACACGAAATCTCTAAGCAATATAAATGTTATAAATCCAGCTAAATAGCCAATAAAAGCCAAGAATGCTATTTTCTTAAGATACCACATAAAATCAATCTTTTCCATTCCCATTGCAACTACACCAGCAGCTGAACCAATAATAACCATGCTGCCACCAGTTCCAGCAGCATAAGCAATACCATGCCACAGTGGATTATCCATAGATTCTCCAAACATACCCATTGATGCAGCAACTAATGGAACATTATCAATTGCAGCTGAAAGAAATCCTAAAACAAATACTACAATATCAAGTCCTTCAAAAATTACCCAATCAACATTCTCAAATGTTGTTACCAACCATTGTCCTACTCCAAATACGATTCCAAGAGCTTCTAACGCGCCAACTGCCATAAGAATTCCCAAGAAGAATAGAATACTAGGCATTTCAATTTTTGTTAATGCATGATGAATGGGGCTATGATGAGTTGAATTGACGCTAGATGTCTTTAATAAACTATTATTGTAGAATTCAGCAATAGTTGCAACTGTAGCAAGTGAAAGCATCATTCCAACATAAGGTGGTAAACCTGTAAAAATTTTAAAAACTGGTACAAATACAATTGAGGATAAACCAATTATTAAAATTTTAAAACCGTAAGGATTTTCACTTTCAATTTTCTCTGGTGGTGTAATTTCACCTTTAAAAACGTTATACTTAGAGGCAACATATGTTGGAATAATCATACAAACTAGTGATGGGATAATTAAATATTTTATCAAAGCACCTATGGATACTTTTTCTCCAATCCATAACATTGTTGTTGTAATATCACCAATTGGTGACCATGCCCCTCCAGCATTGGCTGCAACAATTATCATACCCGCATACCAGAGCTTTAAATTTTTATCGGTAACTAATTTTTGAAGAATAGTAATTAAAACGATTGTTGCCGTAAGATTGTCAATTATAGCTGATAAAATGAATGCAAGAAAACATATAATCCATAAAATTTTAACCTTGTTTTTTGTTTTTATTAATCTTTTTATTGTTGCAAATCCATTAAAAAAATCAACGGTTTCAACAATAGTCATGGCACCAATTAAAAAAACTAAAATTTCAGCAGTATGACCTAAAAAATAATTTAAGACATATTTTAATTTATCCGGCATTAATACTTTATTTTTTGTATCAATCTCAAAAACAGTCAAATCAAAATATGAGATTAAACCCCACATTAGAGCCATCATAATTAATGCAGGTATCAGTTTGTCAATTTTAAGCGAGTGTTCAAAGGCTATACCTAGGTAACCTAGAACAAAAACAGTAATAATTATTACTTCAATCATATATCAAATATTTAAATTTTATACCAAATTATTTAAAATATATAAAAAACAATGCCAAATATTGAAAAGTTAATATTAATTACACATAATATAAAAGTATTGTACAGTATTTGATTACTTAAGAATATAAAATTGTTATTTTGTGGATTCCGCTAAAAACTAATGGCTTTTAAAAAACAAGGATTATATAACCCAATTTATGAACACGATAACTGTGGGGCTGGTTTTATATGCAGCCTAACAGGAAAAAAAACTAATAAAATTATACACAATGCTCTCAATATTTTAACATGTTTAGAACATAGAGGAGCTGTTAGTTCTGATGGTAGAACAGGTGACGGAGCTGGAATTCTTATTGAAATTCCACATGAATATTTTTCAAATGAATGCGATTTTGATATACCTGAACCTCAAGATTATGCAGTCGGAATGCTTTTTCTGCCGCAAAAATCTAATCAATTAAAACAATGTATTGATGAATTTGAAAAACAAATTTCAATACAAAAATTAAATATTATCGGATGGAGAGATGTTCCAATTAATTCCAAAGTTGTCGGTGATATAGCCTCTAAATCTCAACCTATAATCAAACAAGTTTTCATTAGTAAAGAAAACAGTGAGCAAAGTGAAGAGGAGTTTAATTTAAAACTATATTTAGCTAGGAAAATCTCAGAAAATGTCATTTATAATGGTCCTCTTTCTCAAAAAAATTATTTTTATTTCTCAAGCTTACACACTCGCACAATTATATATAAAGGATTGCTAATTCCTGAGGATATTGAAAGATTTTATCTTGATTTAAAAAATCCCCTTTTGGTTACTAGATTAGCTTTAGTTCACCAACGTTTTTCAACAAACACATTTCCAACATGGGATTTAGCACAACCCTTCAGATATATGTGTCACAATGGAGAAATTAACACATTGAGAGGTAATGTTAGCAGAATGATAGCCAGGGAGGAATTAATAAAATCAGATTTAATTGATGATGAATATCTTAACAAGATTTTTCCAATTATTTTGGGAGGAAAATCTGACTCAGCATCGATGGATATGGTTGTTGAGTTACTATTGATGACTGGGAGATCTTTACCTGAAATAATGATGATGCTGGTTCCAGAGGCTTGGGAAAATCATAAATCAATGAAGAATTCAAAAAAAGCATTCTATGAATTCAATGGTTGTATTATGGAGCCATGGGATGGACCCGCATCGATTCCTTTTACCGACGGAAAATTCATTGGTGCTCTTCTGGATAGAAATGGCTTAAGACCTTCAAGATATTCAGTTACAAAAGATGGCTACGTAATAATGTCTTCAGAAACTGGAGTAGTTGATATAAAACCCGAAAATATCCAGCATCATGGACGTTTAGAACCTGGTAAAATGTTTCTTGTTAATATGGATGCTGGAAGAATTGTCAATGATGATGAAATTAAAGAAGAAATCATTGGTAAATATCCTTATCAAAAATGGTTAAAAGAAAATATTTTACCATTAAGTAAAATCCCATACACTGGAAATAGAACGCCGAGTGAAAAAATTAGCTTTGAAAAAAGATTAAAGGTTTTTGGATATACTAAGGAAGACTTGAACACTATAATTATTCCAATGTGTGAAAAAGGAAAGGAATCTATTGGTTCAATGGGCACGGATACTCCCCTAGCAGTTCTTTCAAAAAGACCTCAACTTTTATACAATTACTTTAAACAGCTATTTGCCCAAGTAACGAATCCTCCTCTTGATGGTATAAGAGAAGAAATTGTAACTGACACTAGTCTTACTGTTGGAAGTGACTATAATATTTTTGACATTGTGCCAGATCATGCAAAAAAATTAAAAATCAATAATCCCATTATTTCAAATGAGGACCTTGATAAAATTAAGTACATAAAGCATAAAGATTTCAGAGCAGCGTCTATTAAAGCTCTTTACAAATTATCTAAAGGTCACAATGGACTTGAAGAAGCTTTAGAAAAAATGGTTTCAAAAGTTGAATCAAAGGTTGATTCAGGCCATAATATCATAATAATAAGTGATAGGAACGTGAATGAAAAATTTGCTCCAATTCCCATTCTAATAGCTTGTTCATATATCCATCATTCGATGATTAAATTAAATAAAAGATCAAAATTTGGAATTGTAATTGAATCTGCTGAACCTAGAGAACCTCACCATTTTTCTATGCTTTTTGGATACGGGGCTAGTGCAATTAATCCATATTTAGTTAATGAAATAATTGCTTATAAATGTGAAGCTGGAGTTCTTGAAAATTTGGAAAATGCTATCAACAATTACAATAATGCTATCGCAAAGGGTATACTTAAAGTAATGAATAAAATAGGTATTTCAACCTTGCACTCATATAGAGGAGCTCAAATATTTGAAGCTCTAGGCCTAAGACAAAAATTCGTAAATAAGTATTTTAACAATACTTCCTCTAGAATTGAAGGTGTTGGTTTATATGTTATTGAAAAAGAAATTTCAGGTAGATTAAAAAAAGCTTTTGATTCTGAAAACAAGTTGAATGCAATTGAATTTGGAGGAGACTATAAGTGGAGAAGAAATGGAGAAGCACATATGTTAAACCCTCTTACTATTTCCAAACTTCAACAATCAGTAAGACAAGAAAGTTATTCCACTTATAAAATATATTCTGATACTATAAACAAACAAAGCGAACAATTCATGACTCTAAGAGGTTTAATGAAATTCTCTGAGTTTGATCCAATATCAATTGATGAGGTAGAACCTTGGACAGAAATTGTTAAAAGGTTTAAAACTGGTGCGATGTCATTTGGTTCACTTAGTAAGGAAGCTCACGAAAATCTTGCCATTGCAATGAATAGAATTGGTGGAAAAAGTAATTCGGGTGAAGGCGGTGAGGATCCTGCAAGATTTATAAAAGATAAAAATGGAGATTCAAAAAAGAGTTCAATTAAGCAAGTAGCTTCTGGTAGGTTTGGTGTAAGCTCTCATTATTTAACAAATTCAACTGAGATTCAAATTAAAATGGCTCAAGGTGCAAAACCAGGTGAGGGAGGTCAACTTCCTGGTCCAAAGGTAAGCCCGATGATAGCAAAAGTTAGAAATTCTACACCATATGTTGGTCTTATTTCACCACCACCTCATCATGATATCTACTCTATTGAAGATCTGGCTCAATTAATTTATGATTTAAAGAATGCTAATAGGTCTGCTAGGATAAATGTAAAACTTGTCTCAGAAGTTGGAGTTGGTACCATTGCAGCTGGAGTTGCTAAAGCTAAAGCTGATGTAATATTAATTTCTGGATTTGATGGAGGGACAGGTGCTTCACCTCTCACATCCTTAAAACATTGCGGTTTGCCATGGGAACTTGGAATTGCAGAAGCTCAGCAAACCCTTGTAATGAATAATTTAAGAGGTCGAGTTGTAATAGAATGTGATGGACAACTTAAAACCGGAAGAGATGTTGCAATTGCATGTCTTTTAGGTGCCGAGGAATTTGGGTTCTCCACAGCTCCATTAGTTGCCTCAGGTTGTATAATGATGAGAGCATGTCACTTAAATACCTGCCCTGTTGGGATTGCAACAACTGACCCTGAGCTAAGAAAAAATTTTAAAGGAAAACCCGAACACGTTATAAACTACATGTATTTTGTAGCCCAAGAACTCAGAGAAATCATGGCAAATTTAGGTTTTAGAACTATAGACGAAATGGTTGGTAAGAGCGAAAAACTAGATACTAAAGATGCTCTAAATTACTATAAGATTAAAGGAATTGATCTTTCAAAAATATTATATAAGCCTATAACTGATTCAAATACTCCATTAAGAAATACTGAAAAACAAAATCATAATCTTGAAAATGTTCTAGATTTTAAAATATTAAAAAAAGCAAAATTAGCTATTGATAAAAAAATTAAAATGTCTTTAGATTTTAAGATCAAAAATACTGATAGAACTGTTGGAGCCATTCTCAGCAATGAAATCTCTAAAAAATATGGTGCCAATGCCTTACCTAAAGACACCTTAGAACTTAAATTCAGTGGATCAGCTGGACAAAGCTTTGGTGCATTTTCTGTAAAAGGGTTAAAAATGATTATTGATGGAAATACCAATGATTATTTTGGTAAAGGACTTTCAGGTGCTACAATAATAGTGAGAAAACCTAAAGAAGCCTCATTTAAATCAAATGAGAATGTTATAACAGGAAATGTCAGTCTTTATGGAGCTACATCAGGTGAAGCCTATATTAATGGTATTGCTGGAGAGAGATTTTGTGTAAGGAATTCTGGTGCTTCTGCAGTTGTTGAGGGTGTTGGTGATCATGGATGCGAATATATGACAGGTGGTTATGCTGTTATTCTAGGTAAAATTGGAAGAAATTTTGCTGCTGGTATGAGTGGTGGTATTGCATATATTTACTCTCAATCAAAACACTTTGATAAAAGAAATTTTAATATGGAAAGTATTGAACTAGAAAAACCTGAAAATCAGGATTTAGATTTTATCAAATCATTAGTTGAAAATCATTTTTCTCTTACATCAAGTAAGATTGCTGAAGAAATTATATCTAACTGGCAAATGAATAAAAATAAATTTATAAAAGTTATGCCTACAGAATACAAAGCTGCTCTAGAGAAAATGGCAAATGATAAAATTGTCTCAATTATAAAATAGTAAATAGTTATGGGTAAAATACGAGGTTTTATGGATTATGACAGAGCTGATGAAGCTTATTTGTCTGTCACTAAAAGATTAAAAAATTATGATGAATTTACTATTAAACCAAAAGACACTGAATTAGAGCAACAGGGCGGAAGATGTATGGACTGTGGTGTTCCTTTTTGTCATTCTGGTTGTCCTCTAGGTAATTTAATTCCTGATTTTAATGATGCTGTTTACAATAAAGAATGGAAAGAAGCACTAGAAATACTTCATTCAACAAATAATTTTCCTGAGTTTACTGGTAGGTTATGCCCTGCACCATGTGAATCAGCATGTGTTTTAGGAATCATAAGCCCTCCAGTTTCCATTGAAATGATTGAAAAATATATTGTTGAAAGAGGATTTAAAGAAGGATGGATAAAAGCAAGGAAGCCATCAAAATCAACTGGAAAATCTATAGCAATAGTAGGTTCTGGGCCTGCTGGTCTGGCTGCTGCTCAGCAGCTAAATTCTGTGGGACATAAAGTAATAGTTTATGAAAGAGACAAGAAAATTGGGGGACTTTTAAGATATGGTATTCCTGATTTCAAATTAGAAAAATCTGTGATTGATAGAAGAATTAATTTAATGATTGAAGAAGGTGTTATATTTAAAACTGGTGTTGAGGTTGGAAAAGATGTTGAAATTTCGACTCTTGAAAACAAATGTGATATTATACTTTTAACAGGTGGTGCAACAATAAGGAGAGAATTACCCATAAGTGGATGTGAATTGAATGGTGTGGTTCAAGCAATGGATTTTTTAAAACACCAGAATGAGGTTGTTGATAATGTTTCTGTTCCCAACAAAAAACTATCAGCTAAAGGAAAAAATGTTATTGTAATTGGTGGTGGTGACACTGGATCTGATTGTATTGGGACATCGAACAGACACAAGGCAAAGTCTGTTATCAACTTTGAAATTCAAGATAAGCCACCAAAAAATAGAACTAATGAAAATCCTTGGCCATACTGGCCTTTTACATTAAAAACTAGTTCTTCTCATCAAGAAGGTATAAAAAGGCAATGGTCAATCATGACAAAAGAATTTATTGGGGATAGCAATGGTAATCTTACTGGATTAAAAACTGTTAATGTTGCTTGGGAAAAGGACATTGATAATAATTTTAAACTTACAGAAATTGAAGGTTCTGAAAAAATTTGGCCTTGTGATTTAGCATTACTAGCATTAGGCTTTACTGGTCCTGAAAACTCGTTATTAAATGATCTTGAAACCAAGATCGATAAAATGTCAAAACCAATAACAAAAAACTATCAAACTTCAAATCCAAAGGTTTTTGCTGCTGGTGACTTAAGAAGAGGTCAATCATTAATCGTTTGGGCAATTTCTGAAGGAAGAGAAGCAGCTTTTCATATTGATAATTTTTTAATGGGAAATTCTAATTTACCTACAAAAATAAAGGGAGATTTACCGTTAGTTAAATAAACTCCAATTCAAACCAAATCTAAAATTTGAATCTCTGTAAGGCATTGATGGGGTTGTAAAAAAATTGTTTTCAGAAAATGAAGAGTTAATATGTTCGAAAATAAAAAACAATCTTGTTTGTCTGATCTTTGCGTTTAAAAAGAAATCAACTATTGGGAATCCCCCTATTTTTCTTTTATCCTGAATATGAAAAGTAGAAATCACAGGGTTATATTCATTAATAAAAAACTTTGAAAATATCTTAAAGTTAAAACCAGATTGAATTTCTAAAACATTTTTAAAAATTTTCTCAGAAATAAAAAATGAATTTCGATAAACAAAATCAGGAATATTTAAAATATTATCATTTTGATCAACATCTTGAATTAGAAAACTATTATTCATCGAAAACTTTCCAAATATGAAATTCTTTACATACTTTAATTTAAATAGTTTGATATCAAATTCAGCCTGATTTATTTGAGGAATATAGGATTCAATATCAGAATTTTCAGTTGAAACATAGACATAATTATTAATTAGAGAGCCAGACAAGCTAAACTGTCCAAATTTTTTATTAATATAATTTATAAAAATACTACTTGTATTGACTAAATCATTACGATTTGTCCAGTTCACACCACTAAAACCGCTATAATAATTGTCATATATTAATCCAGGGTGAGATTTAACAGAGGACAATTTTAAATTTAAATCTAAATTAAATTTTTTTGCAGGTTTTAAAACTATATTTAACCTATCTCCTATTCTGTCACCACTTATCTTTTTTTGCAAATCAAAATCAAGATCTAAAATTTCAAAATTCTTACTTAATTTTATTGAAAATAAGTTTGAATTTTCTTTAATTTTTTCATTACCAGAGTTTAAATTAAAATATTCATAGTTAAAATTTATAAATCCAATTTCTGCAAAATCAAAAATAATATTTGAAATATCAAAACTGATTTTATTGTTTATAGATCTGAACTTAAATTTATCATCAACTGTTGTTATACCCCCGATTAAACCTCCGTAATAATTATTTATAAGAGATTGATTGTAAGAATTATTAACAGTAACATAATGAAGAGTGTGATTTAAGGACAAGTTTTTTTTATTATCAGAAATTTTGAATTTATTGTGAGAATAAAAATCTCTTTGAAAATAAACATTTACAGCATCTTCAAACTTTACATTTAACTTAGATCTCTCATTGAAAACAGGGTCTTTAGATTCAAAATCATTTATTGATATTAAAGATAGACCTCCACTCTCATATTTCTCTAGCTTTTGAGAAAGGTAGAATGATTTTGAACTAAATTTTTTTGAATTATAATTATAAGTAAATGTAAAATTTTTTGATCCAGAAAGAGAGTTTTGGTATTTACCCAAGGATCTTAATGCTTTAAAGCCAAGTGAAAAGTTAAGTTTTCTATTCACATTAGTTGTAAATAAAACATCCGTTAATTGACCTTGAGAAAAAACTGTTTTAAATAATAATTCTGTCATAGGGTAAGCTACATCATAAAAATAAATATCATCATAGGTTTGAAGTTGAGTTTTATTTGCACTATAACCAATTATTGGATAATTGGATTCATCTATAACATACGAAAGGTTATTGTAGGTTTGACCAACATTGTTGGGTTTGATTAGTTCAAAATTATCTTTTCTTCTAAAATTAAATTCATAAAACTTATTTATATTGAGTGTTGTGTCAAGTAATATCGTATCGTTATTAATATTAAATTTTTTTAATTTTTCAATATCAAACTTAAAAACTTCAATAGAAATTGAATCACCTATAATTGAAAAGGCCTCATCAAGGGCATCCTCTCTAATTTGACTATAAGATATATATGAAGAAAAAAATATGATAAAAAATAAAATTGATCGCACCAAAAACTTTTATTAAACTATTAATAAATTAAATACTAATTTAATGAATGATATATGATTAAAAAGTATAATAATAAAATTTTGACATGTGGAATAGATGAAGCAGGACGAGGAGCCATGGCTGGACCGGTAACAATTTCTGCTGTTATTTTACCAAAAAATTATTACAATCCCGAAATTAAAGATTCTAAAAAATTAACTGATTCTAAAAAAATTAAACTTTTTAAAGAAATAAAAAAAATTGCTATTAGCTATGCAATAACTGATCTTAATAACGAAGAAATTGATCATTTAAATATTTTAGAGGCAACTTTCTTGGGAATGAATAAATCAATTGAAAAACTAAAAATAAAACCTCAAATCTATTTAATTGATGGAAATAGATTTAATACAGGAAAAAAAATTAAATATAAATGTATTATTGGTGGGGATGACAAATACCAAAGCATTGCAGCAGCATCAATTTTATCAAAGGTCCACAGAGATAATTTAATGAAAAAAATAGACACTGAATTTCCTGAATACAATTGGAAACAAAATAAAGGCTATGGCACAAAAGAACATATTGAAAAAATTAAAATAAATGGATTAAGTAAATACCACAGAAGGAGTTTTAAAATAAAAAACAAACAATTATCATTAGATGTATGAGTTTTATAATTTTGTAATAGATTGAAAAAATATTTTTTAATACTATTATTGATTATTTCTTGTATTGAAAGAAAGGATGAAGGTTCGGACGTGCTTTTTCAAATTCCTGATAATCCAATTTCTGTAATTTCAATTAATGATTTTAGTATTTTAAGTTATGATGAAAAAATATTTATCAGAGATTATTTTGATGCTAGTTTTTTTGAAAAAGAACTTTTTACTTCACTTAATAAATTTATATATAGCAAGCATAAAATTGGAAAACAAGATTTTGGTAAATTATTTTTTTTAGAAAAAAATGGTTTAAATAGTAATATCATTATCAAGGATTCTATAGATTATGATGAGAAAAAGATTTTTTTATTTGACAATAATAATTTAGAATATTATTTGACTAAATATTTGAATTTTGATGTTATTTCTGACAATAGGTTTTTAATTGAAAATTTTTTAAGAGGCTCTAATTATAAAAGTAACACTAATTCTCAAAACTTTTTTGATCTAGTAAAAACTAGATCTAATAATGTTTCAATATTTGTTTCAGAAGATTTTAATTCAACTAAGTTTGAAGAACTAAACATTAATTTAAGTGATATTTCAGATTGGATAAATTTTGAATTTGAAATAAAAAATGATGAAATTATAATTATAGGTTTATCGAAACTTGATTCAAAAAAAAGAAGTTTCGGTTTAATTAAAAACATAAAACCACAAAAAAACGAAATCTTAAAAATTCTTCCAGATGACTTTACATTATTTAAATCATACACATTTAACAAAGATCATAGTGAAAAAAATATAAATAATGTTATAAATAAAAATAGTAATGAAGAAATTAATTTAAACCCAATACTTTCAGGTAGCGATGAATTTGGCTATTTTTTTAATGATAAGGATTCGGTCTTTATTATTAGAAATGATCAATACAGAATCGATACTCTTGGTATTAATTTTAAATTACAGAAAAAATACAGGGATGAAAAAATATACTTGAATGAGAATTTCAAATTAGTAATTGACAAAATCAATGAATTTAATTTTATTGGAGATAAAGTGTACTTAACTCAAATTGATGAAAATATTATAGTTTCAAAAAATATTGAATCAATTGAAAGATTAATATTAAGCTACTATAATAAATCAACATTCTTATTAAATGCTGATTTAAATGATTATTTAAAAAACATACCATCAAAAAATTCATCACTAGAATTAGTTAAATTAACAAATAATGAAAATGAACTTTCAGTTTGGATAAAATCAAATCAAATCAAAGATTCAATTATATATTCTTCTTTGTATAATTCAAAAACTAGAATTCAAGAAGGTAAAAACAAAACAAAATTAATTCTGTCAAAATCATTTCCTAATGAGATAATAATTAAACCAAAAATAATTCATAATCACAAAACGAAAGAAAAAAATATTATTTTCCAAGATTCTGACAATAAATTAATATTAATGGAATTTGACGGAAAAATTACATGGTCAAAAAAATTAAATGGCTCGATTAATAGTGATATTTTTCAAGTAGATACATATAAAAATAATAAGCTACAGTTTTTATTTTCTACAAGTAAAGAATTGATTTTATTGGATATTAACGGAGATATTGTAAAAAAAATTGATGTAAAATCTAAAAATTATTTTAAAAATCTCTCTGTTTTTGATTACGACAAAAATAAAAATTACAGATATGTAATTCAGGATGCAAGTAATTTAAAAATGTACAATTCAAGTTTTGAGATAGTAAAGGGTTTTAAAAAAATTAAGCTTAATAATGGTCTTAAAGAACCGTTAAAACACTTAAGAATTTTGAACAGAGATTATCTAATTTTAAAAAATAATGAAGATAAAATATCAATTTTAGATAGAAGAGGAAATATTAGAATTAAACTACCTAAAGATTTATCTTTTAATACAAATCTTTTTAAGCATGATAACGGAATGATAGCCTTTGACAACAATAATAACATATTAAGAATAGATATCAATGGTAAAATTTATAAACAAAAACTAGTTGATAATGAAAAAATTTTATTTGCAAATAATAAGTATAAAATTACTTTTGGTACAAATAAACTTATAGTAAACGGAAAAGATTATAGACTTCCATTTGGTTCGTATCAAGATTTAAAAATCCAAAATTTTTCAAATGACTTATATTATTCAATTTTTGATAAAGATTCTAATAAAATTTACCTTTTCAAGAACTATAATATTATACCAGGGTTTCCGTTTTTTTCATCAAGTGACTTAGATTTAAATTACACTAACAACACTATTAATGCTTTATTTTTAGGTGATAAAAATGAAATTCAGTTGTACTCATTTAATTAGCTTAGCACTAAAACATTCACTAAATTTTTCAACTAGTATTTTTTTTAAGTCATAAGAATAAATTAAATCACCTATTTCTTTTTTGATTGATGTCACTTTACTGTTTTTTAATCCACATGGGATTATTCCTTCATAATATGACAAATCGTTGCTTGCATTTAATGCTAAACCATGCATAGTTACCCATCTACTTACTTTTACACCCATGGCGCATATTTTTCTTTCATTTTTATTTCCTACATCTAACCAAACTCCAGTCTTATTGGGATTTCTAGATGACAATATATTTATATATTTCAAAGTATTTATAACAGAACTCTCCATTAATCTCAAATATTTATGAATGTCTGTAAAAAAGTTTTCTAAATCTAGAATTGGGTATAAAACTATTTGTCCGGGGCCATGATAAGTAATATCACCTCCTCTATTAGTCTGAAAATATGAAATTTTATTTTTGTTTAATAACTCATTTGAATAAAGTAAATTATTTTTATTTCCACTTCTACCTAATGTATATACATGATCATGTTCAACGACTAAAAGATAATTTGGGGTTTTTTTACTTGAGTTTTTTTTTCTATTATTTAATTTTATTTGAATTATTTCATTTTGAAGTTCTTTTTGAATATCAAAACAATCTTCAAAATTTATTTTACCTAAATCCTTAACTATTATATTTTTATTTCTACTCAAATTATAATTTTAAATTATAAAATTAAAAAACATATGGGTATTGTTGATGTTATATCATTATATTTGAAAAAAAATGTCAAACCTCTCTGAACAGCAAATAATTAGACGTGAAAAGCTTGCGAAAATTAGGGAGCTTGGTATCAATCCTTACCCTGCAGAATTATTTAATATATCGCACACTGCTGATGATATTAATAAAAATTTTATTGAGAATAGTAAAGTTGTAGTTGCTGGACGCTTAATGTCAAGAAGAATTCAAGGTAAAGCAAGCTTTGCAGAACTAATGGATAGCTCTGGAAAAATTCAGGTTTACTTTAATCGTGATGAAATATGCCCAGATGATGATAAAACAAAGTATAATGATTTATATAAAAAACTACTTGACATCGGAGATATTATTGGAATAACAGGCGAACTTTTCAGAACTCAAGTTGGTGAAAAGACTATTTTGGTAAAAGATTTTAAACTCTTATCTAAATCATTAAGACCACTTCCTCTTCCAAAAACAGATAGTCAAGGGAAAACCTATGATGAATTTAATGATCCTGAGCAAAGGTATAGAATGAGGTATTTAGACTTGATTGTTAACCATGATATTAAAGAAACTTTTATAAAAAGAAGTAAAATAGTTTCATCAATCAGAAATTTTTTAACTAATCTTAACTATTTGGAGGTAGAAACTCCAATTTTACAACCTATCCCTGGTGGTGCAGCTGCCAGACCATTTATTACTCATCACAATGCGCTAAATATCCCTCTTTATCTAAGGATAGCTAATGAACTTTATCTCAAGAGACTTATTGTTGGAGGATATGATGGAGTTTTTGAGTTTGCAAAAGATTTTAGAAATGAAGGCATGGATAGAACCCATAATCCTGAGTTCACTAATTTAGAATTTTATGTTGCTTACAAAGATTACAATTGGATGATGAAAACAACTGAAAAACTATTAGAAAAAGTTGCTATGGATGTTAATGGAAGATATGAATTAGATTTTGGAGATCATGTAATCAATTTTAAAGGTCCTTACAAAAAAATAAGTATTCTAGATTCTATTAAAGAAAATACTGGATATGATTTAAAAAATATGTCAGAATATGAAACTTTTAATATTGCAAAAAAACTTGGAATTGATGTTGATGAAACTATGGGAAAAGGAAAATTGATTGATGAAATTTTTGGTGAAAAATGTGAATCAAAATATATCCAACCAACATTCATAATTGACTATCCTAAAGAGATGAGTCCACTAACTAAAGAGCACAGAAAAAATCCAGAATTAACTGAACGTTTCGAATTACTAATAAATGGTAGTGAAATAGCTAATGCATATTCAGAACTAAATGATCCAATAGATCAATTAGAAAGATTTGAAGATCAGTTAAAACTTTCTGAAAAAGGGGATAAAGAAGCAATGTTTATTGATTATGATTTCATAAAATCTCTTGAATACGGTATGCCTCCTTCTTCTGGGATTGGTTTTGGAATAGACAGACTTGTAATGCTTTTAACAAATAAAAAATCTATTCAAGAAGTAATATTTTTTCCTCAAATGAAACCATTAAAAATTACCGGTTTAGAATTGAGCGAGGAAGAAAAGTCTGTGTTTTCTATAGTTGAAAAAGAAGGTTCAATTGAATTAAGTGTCCTAAAAACAAGATTAGAATTATCAAATAAAAAATGGGATAAAACTCTGAAAGCTCTAACAAAAAATAAACTCGCTAAAGTTGTAAAAAATGATAATGAACTTTTTGTAGAATTATTATAATTAATTTTATTTCAAGACTAAAAACCAAGGCAATTATATTTTTAATTTTTGACCAATCGATAAAGTATTTGAATTTAAATTATTTTTTTCTTTCAATTTTTCAATTGATAAATTATATTTCTTAGAAATTGAATAAAGAGTATCCCCTTTTTTTACGAAGTAAATTTTTGAACTATTTTTTTTTTCTTTTGTACTTTTTCTGTATTCTTTTTTTAAAGATTTTTTTGAACCATCATACTTCCATAGTTTATACTCTTCAATCAAAGTAATTAATTTCTCAGGATACTTAGGATCTGTTGCATAACCAGCTTTACTAAGGCCTTTGGCCCATTTTAAATAATCTTTAATTGAATATCGAAAAAGAAAGGAGTAACGTCCCCTCGTGGTCAAAAACTCAGAATGATCTTTATAACTTTCTATTGGATTTTTATACTTTCGAAAACACTCTCCCTTTTCATCATCATCATGGTAAACCTTTTTTCCTCTCCATTCTTGGTGGCATTTAATACCAAAATGATTATTTGATTTCAATGCTAAAGTACTTGCACCTGCACCTGACTCAAGAAGTCCTTGAGAAAGAATAATACTTGCAGGAATCTTATATTTTTTCATTTGTAAGATTGCAAAATCAGAATAAGTTTTGATATACCATCTTTTTCTTTCATCAGAACTCATATTATTTAGAAATCTTTTAAGCTGATCTTCTTTGTTAAAATTATCTTTAACCAATGATCTTTTTATATTAAGTCTAGTTAGATTACATCCAGAAAATAAAAGAATAAAGAATAAGAGTACTGATATATGTTTTAGAAATGTAAGTCTGTACACATATATAAATGTATTAATAACTTAATAATTATTTAGTTTTTAGGCATAATTATTGATATATTTTTAAAGTGAAAAAAAAATTAATTCTTATTTTTTTTATTGTTCTTCTTTATTCTTGTTCCTCCGTCAAAGTAATTTATGATTTCGATTCAACAATAAATTTTAGCAATTATTCCTCATTTGCTTTTTCCAAGCAAGAAGTGGAAAAATTAGATATTTCTGATATTGATAAAAAAAGAATTTTGAGCTCCATTGAGGAATCATTGGTATCTAAAGGATATAACTTTTCATCAACTCCTGATCTAATAGTAAATATATCTACCAAGTCAAGAGAAGATATTTACATAAACCAATCTTATTACAGATTTGGTTTTGGTTGGTATGGTTATCCCTATGATCAAACATACAGACCAAGTTCTAGAATTATTGGTTTATTATACATAGATATAATTGATGCAAAAACAGGGAGTTTAATATGGCAAGGTAATGGTTCAGGATCTCTTTACTCAAATAAATATAGCAGAGATCAATTAGTCTCAAACTTTGTAATTAAAGTATTAGAATCTTTTCCATACAAATCATAGAAAGTCCTTTAAAAGTTTATAAAGATTTTGCTCTGAAATTTGTTTTTTCCCAGAAGCGGTAGCAAAGTGTTTTTGCCCTCCTCCTGCTCCGGAAATTTCTTCGCAGATTTTTTTGATAACTATTTCAGCATTTAGATTTTTTCTTTCAATTAATGTATTAGAAATATAACAAACTACTGAAACACTTTTACTTTCCGAGACCAATACTAAAAATAAATCTTTTAGCTTTTTACCTAAAGAAAAACATAATGATTTCATATTAGATGAACTTAAATCAACTTTAGAAACCAAAAAATTAATATTATTTATTTTTTTAACCTTTAATGCCATTTCTTGTGATTTAGTTAAAAGAATTTGATTTTCTAATTTTTTAGTTGATTTCACTAAAGATTTTTTTTCATTTTGCAATGAAATAACACTCTCAAAAATATTTGTTTTAGATGAAACTAATTGACCAATACTATCTAATTCTTCAGATCTATCTAAGAGGGTTTCAATTGCAGATAGTCCAGAAATAGCCTCAATTCTTCTTATACCAGAGGATACAGAGCCTTCACTTATTATTTTAAAAACTCTTAATGAAAGTGTGTTTTGCACATGAGTTCCTCCGCATAGCTCATAAGAATTGCCAAATTTGATTGATCTAACTTTGTCTCCATATTTTTCTCCAAATAACGCAACAACTCCATTATTGATCGCAGTTTTATAGTTTTCTTCCCTATTTTCTTCAAGTTTAATAGACTCATTAATTCTATCATTAACAAAGTTTTGAATTAATAATAAATCTGATGTTTCTATCTTTTTAAAATGTGAAAAATCAAATCTTAAATACTTATCATTTACGAGAGACCCTCTCTGTTCAACATGGTTCCCCAAGACTTTTCTTAAAGCTTGATGTAACAAGTGAGTAGCAGTGTGATTAGATGATGAATTTCTTCTTTTAATTTTGTTAACTAAGAGTTTATACTCAAAACTTTCCTCCATTCTAAAATCTCTGACAATATGGATTATTTCTTCATTTTCTTTTTTGGTACTAATTACATCGAATGAAACACCAGACTTTGAAATAATTTCACCTACATCTCCAACTTGACCACCACCCTCAGGATAAAAGGGGGTCTGATTAAAAACTAATTCCTTAAATTTTTCTTTTTTTGTTTCTACTGTTCTGTACTTTTTTATTATTGATGTAGAAGTTAATTTATCATAACCAACAAATTTTGAAGTACTACCTTTATTAACAATATTCCAGTCAGTGCTTTTTGAAAATGATGAAACTTTAGATCTCTCTTTTTGTTGATTGAGATATAGGTTAAAATCCTCAAGATTAAAGCTTAATTTGTTTTCACTTAGTATTAATGATGTTAAATCGATTGGGAAACCATAGGTATCGTAAAGCTCAAAGACATCCTTACCTGAAATAATTTTGTCGTCATTTTTTTTAATTATTGTATTTAACTTATCAATACCTAGAGATAAAGTTTTTAAAAATGTTTTTTCTTCATGATTAATAATAGATTTTATATTTAATCTTTCTTTAATTAATTCTGGATAAATTCCTTGAAATTGGTTCGCAAGTACATCTACTAAACAATAGATAAAAGGTTCATTAAAGTTTAGAAATGTATAACCGTACCTAATAGCTCTTCTTAAAATTCTTCTAACAACATATGAAGGACCAGAGCTGCCAGGTATTTGACCATCAGCTATACAAAATGCAACTGCTCTTAAATGATCTGAAATAACTCGAAAAGCTATATCCCTTTTTTTATCAGAACCATATTTAAATTTTGATAATTTTTCAATCTCAATAATTAGAGGAGAAAAAATATCTGTATCATAATTAGATTTTTTTTTCTGAATAACTCTAACCAGTCTTTCAAACCCCATTCCAGTATCAATATGCTTGTTTGGAAGAGGTTCTAAATCTCCATTTGCTTTTCTGTTAAACTGAATAAACACTAGGTTCCATAGTTCAATTATTTGTGGATGATCTTTATTAACTAAGTCAATAGCATTTATTTTAATTTTTTCTTCTTCAGATCTTAAATCAATATGAATTTCAGAGCACGGCCCACATGGACCAGTATCTCCCATTTCCCAAAAATTATCTTTTTTATTTCCTAAAATAATTTTTGATTTATCTACAATTTTGTTCCATATATTAAATGCCTCAGAATCTAAATCTAATCCATCATCCTGATTTCCTTCAAATACTGTAACATATAGATCATCAGGTGAAAGATTAAAATTTTGGGTTAAAAGCTCCCAACTCCAATTAATGATTTCCTTTTTAAAATAATTACCGAAGCTCCAATTACCTAACATTTCAAACATTGTATGATGATAATGATCAATTCCAACTTCCTCTAAATCATTGTGTTTCCCAGAAACTCTCAAACATTTTTGAGAATTAACAACACGTTGGCCATGATTGTTTTTTCCACCTAAAAAGATAGTTTTAAATTGATTCATACCTGCATTTGTAAACATTAATGAAGAATCATTTTTTGAAATTATAGGGGAAGATTGTACATTTAAATGTTCTTTATCCTTAAAAAAATCAATAAATTTTTTTCTTATGCTATTTGAATCCATTATTAATATTTACTTTAAATAGAATCTTTATATTTACAAAGTAAAAAATAAATATCGACTACTCAATCAAAAAAAGTTTTTTATGAGTAAATCAAAATTTTATTACGATAAAAGTTCTCTCTCCTTTAAAGAGATAAAAGTTTCTAGTAGGACAAAATTAATTAATGTAACAACTTTTATTTTTGTGACTTTTATTTTTGGAGTAATTTCTTTATTTATTTTATTAAGTACACCTTATTTAAATACCCCAAAAGAACTTTCTCAAGAAAGAGAATTGAAAAATTATGAGATTCAAATTGATATACTAAATAACAGGCTTAATAAGCTTGAAACAGTCTTGAATGATTTAGAATCAAGAGACAATAACATATATAGGGTACTTTTCGAAGCTAACCCAATTGATCCTGACATTAGAAAAGCAGGTTTTGGAGGTATTAACAGATATTCTAACCTAGAGGGATTTGAAAATTCAGATCTAATAATAGAAACAACAAAAAAAATAGATATACTAACCAAGCAAATTGTTATTCAATCAAAATCTTTGGATGAGATTGAAAGTCTTGCAAAAAATAAACAACTAATGCTAGCTGCAATACCTTCTATTCAGCCTATTAAAAATGATGATTTAAATAGAATCGCTTCAGGATTTGGAATAAGAACTGATCCATTTGACAAATCTAGAAAAATGCATAGTGGAATTGATTTTTCTGCACCCAAAAATACACCTGTTTACGCTGCAAGTAATGGTATTGTTAAACGCGCAGACAATAGAGCTATTGGATATGGAAAACATATAAGAATAGATCATGGTTTTGGCTATTTAACTCTATATGCTCACCTAAACTCCTATAATGTCAAAAGAGGACAAAATGTTAAAAAAGGTGATATTATTGGTTTTGTAGGAAATACTGGAAGGTCAAAAGGTGTTCATCTCCATTATGAGGTTCATAAGGACGGAAAAAAAGTTAATCCAGTAAATTATTTCTACAGTAACCTGTCTCCAGAGGAATTCGATGAAATTTTAAAAATATCCAGTCAAGAGAATCAATCACTCGATTAATGAAAATAAATCTTCCAGAAAAACTTTACTACAATATTGGAGAGATATCAAATGCTTTTAATCTTAACCCATCATTGTTGAGGTTTTGGGAAAAAGAATTTGAAATATTGAATCCAAAAAAAACAATCAAGGGCACAAGAAAATACAATTCAATTGATATTGAAAATCTCAAACTAATTTATAATCTTTTAAAAATTAGAGGTTTTACAATTGAGGGAGCCAAAGAAAAATTAAAAACGGAATCAAAAAAAATTGAAATCGTACAAAAACTAGAAAAAATAAAATTTAATTTAGAAAATATTGAAAAAGAATTATAATTACTTCTTTCTAAAATATATTTTTATTGGAACACTTGTGAATCCATAAATTTTTCTAATATTATTTTCTAAAAATCTTTTGTATGGGTCTTTTATATACTGTGGAAGATTCGCAAAAAAAGCAAATTGAGGATATTTACCAGGTAGCTGACTACAATACTTGATTTTTATTCTTTTTCCTTTGTTTGAAGGAGGTGGATATGAGTGAATTAATGGTAACAAATCGTTATTTAATTTACTTGTTTTTATTTGCTTGGATCTGGTTTTAAATACTTCGATAGCACACTCCAAAGATTTATAAATTCTTTGTTTATTAATACATGAGATAAATAAGATATTTATATCATCAAAAGGTTGTATTTCTTTTTTGATTAATTTTTCAAAATCTTTCACTGTGTTATTAGACTTTTCAACTAAATCCCATTTATTTACTAAAATAATTATTGCTTTATTCCTTCTATGAGCGAGCCAAAAAATATTTTTAATTTGACTATCAAATCCTCTACTAGCATCAATGATCAAAAGACAAACATCACATTGTTCGATTGATTTTATTGATCTAACAACAGAATAAAATTCTAAATTAGAATCAATTTTTGATTTTTTTCTTATTCCTGCAGTATCAATGATTTTAAATTTAAAATCAAACTTATTATAAATAGTATCAATACTATCTCTGGTTGTACCAGGTTCATTCTTAACTATATTTCTATCTTCTCCGATAATTGCATTAATAAAAGAAGATTTACCTGCATTAGGTCTACCAACTACAGCAAAAGATGGCAAATCGTTATCAATTTCCTTTTCATCTTTATTAAAATTACTAACTAATTCATCTAGTAATTCTCCAGTACCACTACCATTAATTGCTGATAGTGCAAACAAACTTTCAAAACCTAAATTGTAAAATTCTAGAGAATCATTTATAAGACTATTCTTATCAACTTTATTTACAGCTAAAAGAACTGGTTTATTTGTTTTATGTAATATTTTAGAAATTTCTTTATCCAAAGAATTATTCGATTCATTTACATCAACAACGAAAATTATTTTATCACATTCCTCTAATGCAATAATTACTTGTTTATCAATTTCCTTTTCATATTTATCATCACTCCCTGTTACATATCCTCCAGTATCAATTATTGTAAATTTTTTACCGTTCCAATCTGAAGAAGAATAATGTCTATCTCTAGTAACACCACTTTGAGGATCAACAATAGCAAGATTCCTTTTAGATAATCTATTAAAAAGTGTAGATTTTCCAACGTTTGGTCTTCCAACTATAGCAACAATTGACTCCATTATTTAAAAAAAGATTACAAATCTAACTTATTACAAGCAATTTTAATTAGAATCATATCCAAACCTTTTTAATGATGATCTGCTTGATTTCCAATTCTTACTAACCTTAACTCTAATCTCTAAAAAAACTTTTTTATTAAAAAAATTTTCCAATTCAATTCTTGATTTCTTTCCTATTTCAGTGAGAGATTTGCCTTTATGACCAATTAGAATTCCCTTTTGAGTCGATCTTTCAACATAGATTGTTGAGTCAATTTTTAGGATTTTATTTGAATATTTAAAAGAATTTGTAACTACTTCAACTGCATATGGAATCTCTTTTTTATAGAATTTAAGTATTTTTTCTCTTATAATTTCATTTACGAAAAAACGCTCTGGTTTATCGGTTATTTGATCCTTGGGAAAATAAGGTGGTGAAATTGGAGATAAATTCTTTAAGTTTTCTAAAACGGTTTTAACATTAAAATTTTCTTTGACTGAAATTGGAAAAATTAATGAATCCGTAAAATCATTTTTAATTTCTTCGATTAATAGGTGTAGTTTTTCATTATTAATTAAATCAATTTTATTGATTACTATTATGACAGGAATACTTAAAGATTTTAATTTTAATTTAAAATTTTTATTAATAATTTCTTTGCTTGATGCATCAACTACATAAATAATTATATCAGCATCATCATATGATGATTTTACAAAATTCATCATTGATTCATGAAGCTTATTTTTAGGTTCTATAAGTCCAGGTGTATCGGAGAAGACAAACTGAAAATTTTTACTGTTTAGAATACAAAAAATTCTATGTCTAGTAGTTTGAGCTTTAGCAGTTATAATTGAAAGTTTATAACCCATAAAAGAATTAACTAAGGAAGATTTTCCTACGTTTGGATTTCCAATGATATTTATAAAAGCAGATTTATGTTTCACAATACAAATTTAGTTTTCTAATTATATTTTTCATAAAAAACGTTAAACCTCATTATTTAAATACTAAATAATTTTAACTGAATATTTCGATAATTTTTTTTATCATATATTTGCATTCCAAATCGCGGGATAGAGCAGTAGGTAGCTCGTCGGGCTCATAACCCGAAGGTCGCTGGTTCGAGTCCAGCTCCCGCTACTATGAAAACGGACTAGTTTTTTTACTAGTCCGTTTTTATTTGAATGTTATATGATAATATTCAATTAATACTACTTTTTTGTTTTATTTATTTTTTCTTTAGCTTAGATATATTATGAAATTTGCACGTATTTTTTTATTACTCTTTTCAATTTTAAGTAGCAGTCAAATTTCAGATCTTCCAAACGAAGTTAAAGGTTATTGGACCCAAGATTATAATGGAAAGTTTAATACTAATTGGAAAGCAAAATGGATTTGGTTACCTGAAAAAATGGAATCTGATGTTATGTTAGCAAGAAATTCTTTTAATCTGAAAGAAAAACCAGCCATTTCCAAATTAAGAATTTCAGCATCCACAAAATATGAGCTTTACATAAATGGAAAGTACGTTTGTCAGGGTCCTGCAAGGTCAGCTCCGCATCATCAATCTTTTGATATTTTAGATATTTCATCAATATTGCAAAAAGGTAAAAACACAATAGCAGCTCGTGTACATTTTCAAAGGGGTACAAAATCATATCATCTTAATGGAAGAGCTGGATTACTAGTTCAGTTAGATACGGACGAAAAAATAATTATTACAAACGAAAGTTGGAAAGTAATCAATGATTTATCATGGGACAATAACTCAAAACCGATAAACAGATTTCAACTTGTAGTTAATGACAACATCAACCTAAACAATAAAATCGTTGGTTTTGAAACTATTGATTTTAACGATTCCAATTGGGAAAATGCTATCCCTTTAAAACGTAATTCTGGATGGCCTTCTCCAAAACTGTCTGATAAGGCAACTACATTAACAACACCATGGACTAATTTGGTTCCAAGAGACATTCCGTATTTAAAAGAAAAAGAAATTAAAGCTATCAAAATTATACATGCTAAGCTAATTGAATCTGATGATGTTGACAATACATCACTGGCTCTTGATGGTTTTCTTGACAAGAACATATCAAAAGGATTAAAAAATTATATAAATAATAATCAACCGTTAATTATTCCATCATCTCAAAATAAAACTTGGTATTTGGTTTTTGATTTTGGAGAAGTCATCAACGGAAAACCGAAATTAGTTCTTGAAGGTGAAAAAAATACTGAAATACACATTTTAGCAGCTCCTTATGTTATAGATCAATCATTTACACATAATATTGTAGCCTCAAATTATCATGACAAAATAATATTATCTGAAAATAAAAATACATGGCAAGCAATGTATTTTAAACCAACTCGTTACTTGACACTTGCAATAAAGGGAAATACAAAAAATCTAAAAATTCAATATGCAGGAATTCAACAATTACAATATCCTTTTGAAAAAAAAGGTAAAATCTCAGTTCCAGAAGCTACATGGATTGAAGATTTATGGCATGCCTCAACAAAAACTATAAATGTTTGTACCACAGACGCCTACACTGATAATTACAGAGAAAGAAGACAATATGCACAAACAGGGTACTATGCAGCATTAGGTAACTTTTTAACCTTTGGTGATTACGCGTTACAACGTCGCTACTTGGTTCAAATTGCACAAGAACAGCAAGCAAATGGTTTAATGCCAGCTTATGCACCATTAACAGGTGATGATTTTATGGTTATTTTAGATTCTAACTGTTTATGGATACGAAGTTTATATAGCTACTTATTATATTCTGGAGATTATGAAACAGTTAAAGAACTTTTGCCTTTCGCTGAAAGGTTAATGAAACTTTTAAATTCCTACACAAATAAACTCGAAATGATCGATAGTCCTCCTTTTGCCTATTGGCTGGATCATACTTTAAATGATAGAACAGGTGCGAATTTAAATTTAAATGGACATTATTTAGGTGCATTAGAAGATTATTCGAAAATTTTGAAATGGCTGGATAAAACAAAAGAAAGCGACAGGTATTTACAAATGGCAAAAAAATTAAGGAAATCATTACAACTTCTGTGGGATAATGATAAACAATTGTTTGCAGATTCTTATAACAATGGAAGACGATCTAATCATTATAGCGAACATGGGAATGCAATGGCTTTAGCAGGAAAAATAGCTACTCGAAATCAGG
Source organism: uncultured Bacteroidota bacterium (assembly GCA_902587325.1). Classification (GTDB taxonomy): domain Bacteria; phylum Bacteroidota; class Bacteroidia; order Flavobacteriales; family Flavobacteriaceae; genus Eutrophosalina. The sequence continues at coordinate 50,426 of CACIKV010000004.1, read as the reverse complement.
GCAAAGCAATTGCAAACACATTATTAAAAAAAGACAATCATAACTTTATTAGAAGAGAAAATGGTATTGTCATGGTAAGTCCAGCAATGTCTTTTTTTTTACATAAAGGGCTAGCAGAATACGGATACGAAAAGGCATCGTTAAATTTGCTATATGACCGTTTTAAACATATGCTTAAGAATGATACAAATGGAACACTATGGGAAGAATGGTGGCGAAATGGTACTGGTAGGACTGGCGAATTTGTAGAAAGAACTCGAAGTGATGCTCAAACTGAAAGTGTATTTCCTCCAATTCTTATTACTGAGTATGTATTCGGATTACAAACAACTAAGCCTGGAATGACGGAAGTGATTATTTCAAAGCCAAATTTTAACCTAAAAAATATTGAAGGGCAATTCCCAAGTCCATTTGGGAAATTATCGATCAGTTGGCAAATTGATAATAAATCTTATTTAAAATTAAGTATCCCGGATGGAATGCTAGTAAAGATTGACCTTTTGAGTTTAAATAGTAAAAAAACAGTCAAAGTGAATTTTAAGCCTGTAATTTTTAATGGAACCAATAAAAATTATATAGAATTAACAAATGGTGAATATGAAATTACTTTTTAAAGTTTAGCTATTTTTTTTTACTGGAAGAGCCGTAGGTACGTATTTATTGAAATACATTAATGCAGGTGATCTATTAAAATATTATGCAATTCTTGCATCGATATTTACTTTTGGTGCAATTGTATTTGAAGGAGTTGCAGGCTTGTGCTTACTGGTTGGAGTATCATTTTTTATGTCGATAAATTTCCCAACTATTTATGGACTATCACTTAGTAATTTAAACAGTGAAGAGAGTAAAATTGGATCTGCTGGACTAATAATGGCTATTGTTGGAGGAGCGCTAATGCCAAAGTTGCAAGCAACAATAATTGATATAGGCGGATATTCAGTTAATGATATTAGATTTTTTGGTATTTCAGAAATAAACTTTTCATTTATACTTCCAATTTTTTGTTTTATATATATAGCAAGATTCGGATCAAAAAATAATAAATACTAAGTTTTTTATCATTTCAGTTTCAAAAATTATCTTTCAGTCTAATTAAATAATCTATTATTAAAAAGTTTTGGTAATTTAAAGATACAAACTTGAAATATGAGACTTATCAATGCTTTTTTATTTTTTATATTTTTTTGTTCGACAAATGCACAACTAAATCGTGATGAAACAATATCTCTTAATGGAGAATGGGAAATAATTTATGATAAAAATAATGAAGGAAAAATAAAGAAATTCAGTTCCAATGATGGATTTAGTAATGGTAATATTGAAAAAATTACGGTACCAAGTGTTTGGGAAAGATTTAAAAAAGATTATGAAGGTGTAGTTTACTACAGGACTAAATTTAAAGTAAACGAATCAAAAAAAGGAAATAAAATTCATCTAAATTTTAATGCATCAAATTATTTAACTGAAGTATTTCTAAATGATAATTCTTTAGGATTTCATGAGGGCGGTTTTTCACCATTTAATTTTAATATTGAACACGTTGTTGATTTTGAAAATGAAAATATACTAATTGTGAAAGTTTTAGGACCAATCACTATTCAGGATAAAATAATTGATGGAATTGGACAAATGGAGACTCCTCAGTGGCGTGGGTCATACACAGGCGGCATATGGCAAGATGTTTATTTATCATTTACAGGTCATACTCATATTAATGATGTTTTTATTAAAAGTAATCATAAAACAGGTGAAATTTCAATTGAAAATGAAATCGTAAATGGTCTTGGTGATGGTTTATACAAAATTATAGCTGAGATAAATAATCAAAATAAAATTGAAAAATTTTTTGATTTGAAGAATTCTAATTTAAAAGTTAAAGAATACATAAATGGGAAAATAAATAAGCACAAAATTTGGTCTCCAGAAAACCCTAATCTTTATAATCTAAATATAAACCTATTTGAGGTTAACATTAATTCAAATGACACAACATATAAAATTTTAGATAATGTAAATGAAAAATTTGGATTAAGAGAGTTTACTGTCAAAGACAATAAATTTTTTTTAAACGATAAGCCATTATATCTCAAAGCAGCTTTTTTTGAAGGTTTGTATCCAGTTAAACTATCATATCCTGATTCCAGAGAAATGATGATAAAAGAAATTTTATTGGCTAAAAATGCTGGATTTAATATGATTAGACCATGGAGAAAACCGCCTCCCAAAGAATGGCTTCACATTGCAGACTCTTTAGGTATTTTAACAGTTGGTAGCATGGCTATAGAGTGTATGGATATGCCAATTGAAACTGCCTATCTACCAAAAAGAGTTGAAAATGAAATTACGGAATCCATTCTGAGAGATCGAAATCATCCCTCAATAGTTCAATGGGAATTGTTCAATGAAATAAGAAGACCTGTTCTTGCCAATATGCTAAAACCAATGTCGTTAAAGGCTAGAGAGTTAGATCCCACAAGACTAATATTGGATGAATCAGGCGGATGGGCAGAAGGCGCAAACTTATATCTGCCTTATAGTACTAAAGCATTCAAATTTAATGATATTCACAATTATCCTGGTCCAAACATAACAAATAATAAATTTGATGGCTTTCTAACAATTGGCTTCAGTGATGAGGAAAATAAAAAAAGAGGTCTAAATGCTCCAACCCCAGGCAGGAATGTTGTTCCAAATATTCCTTCATACGTTTCTGAAATTGGATATGGTAGTTTACCAGATTTAGAAGATAATGAAATTGATTTTATAAACCATGGAAATCCTATAACTTACCCATACTTATATCACCTTAGATTCAATAGAGAAATTAAAGAGAAATTGAAAGAGACTGGACTTATTAAATTATTTAAAAATGCTAGTAACTTTTATAAAAAACAACAAGAAATACATGGCATTGCCAATAAGAGAATGATTGAAGCAATTAGATCAAATGATAATATTATTGGATATTGTGTTCATGCATTGACAGCAGGAGACTGGATAATTGGTGCTGGTTTATTGGATCTTTGGAGAAATCCCAAAGGGCTTGCGTATGAACTAACTAAAGAAGGTAACCTGCCTAAAATTGCAGTATTAAGAACAAATAAACGTAATTATTTCCAGGGTGAAGATGTAAAAATTTCGACTAAAATTATTAATGAAAATGCAGCACAGAAAAACGAGATAATAATTAGTGCTTTTAAACTTTTAAATAATACTAAAAAATCTATTTACAATAAAAAATTAAAAATTTCTATCGAAAATGGGATTAATTCACTCGATGAAATTAATTTAGGTAATGACCTAGAAACAGGAGAATATGAAGTAACAGTAACCATATTAAAAGATAAATTGATTGATTATTCTAGCTCAATTATTTTTAATGTTTTTTTTATTGATAGAAGGAGAATTACAAAGGACGTTGCTATTATAAAAAACGACAATAGAATTATTGATTTTTTAAAAAAATATAATATTAATTATGAAATTTTTAGTAAATCAACTTCACTAGATGTTCCTGTAATTATTAATGACATCTATTCAGATGTTACAAATTCTAAAGATGGTAATGTAATAGAAAAAAATAAATTAGATAGATCAGATAATTTTAGTAATAAAATGGATGATATAAATAATTTTGTAAGTGAAGGAGGTAATGCTATATTTCTTAAAATACCTGGAAAAACAAGAAAAAGAATTGGTCCTAACCTTACATTTATTGCTGACGGAATCGATTATCTTCCGCAAAAACCAGTTAAAAATATTTCACAAGGTTTATGGGACGGTATATTGCATATAAACTCTAAACATAAATTTTTTAAGAATCTTCCAGTTAATGTTAATTTGTCGGGGATATATGAAAATATCGCACCCTCAATTAGTTTAAGAAATTTTAAAGGGGACAATATAGTACAAACAATAGCTTTTGATAGAATTCCTGATGGTAATATTTTAAAAAGAAACTATATTGGTTCAGGTGAGGTTTGGTCTGGTTCAGATCTTTCAATTGTAAAACATGAAAAAGGAAAAATGGTATTATCAACGCTTAAACTAATAGAAAATATTGGTTTTGATCCGGTTTCTGAAATCATTTTATTAAATATGATTGATTATTTTAACTAGTATTATCAACTGAATATCATGTTTGTCAAACACTAATTATTAAAAGATAATTTTTGAAATTTTATAGATAAGTCCTGAAAGTGCAAAAGGAATTTGTATAAGTAGCTTTAATTTTTTAATGAAAAAAATAAATAGCATAGAAACATTTGTATTAAAAGATTCACTTGAAAAGAATTTTTTCTTTTCACAATGGGGTTACGATGAAAGAAGTATTTGTATTGTAAAAGTAAGCTGTGATGATGGAACTTACGGTTGGGGAGAGGGTTATGGGCCTGCAAAAATAGTAGAATCTGGAATTGATTTTTTCAAGAAATTTTTAATTGGTGAAAATCCGATTAACAATGAAGTTATATGGCATAAAATGTATAGAAAATCACTTGATTTTGCTAGAAGAGGTGTTTTAGTTGCGTCTATAAGTGCTATTGATATTGCTTTGTGGGATATTAAAGGGAAACTATTAGGACTCAGTGTTGGCGAACTTCTTGGTGGTGTTCACAGAGAAAATATTGTTCCATATGCAACCGGAATGTATTTTACAGAAAAAGATAACCCAACAAAAGATTATAAAATTGAAGCTGAAAAATATTTAAAAGAAGGTTTTAAAGCCATTAAAATGAAAGTTGGTCTAGGAATTAACAAAGATTTAAATAATATTAAGGAATTAAGAAATATAGTTGGTCCTAATATCAAACTTATGATTGATTCCAATCATGCATATAGCTACAGTGAGGCGTTAGAACTTTGTAGAAAAATTGAGCCTTACGATATTTCATGGTTTGAGGAACCAATTTCACCTGAATTTTATGAACAATATTCTGATCTAAGAATGAAATCTAGAATTCCTATTGCTGGTGGAGAATGCGAATATCTTAGATTCGGATTTAACCAAATAATTAAAAATAAATCCGTAGATATAATTCAACCAGACATTTGTGCATGTGGAGGGTTGACAGAAGCTAAGAGAATTTCTGCACTTGCCAGCTCCAATGGAATTGATATTATTCCTCACACCTGGGGTAGTTCAATCGGTTTACATGTAGCGCTCCATTTCATTTCAAATTTAGAATCAATTCCTGGCAGAATGAATGAATCAGATTTTTATCTTGAATATGATCAAACAGAAAATGCTTTAAGAGAGAATTTAACAAGTCCTAAAATAAAAATGAAAAATGGTACAATACTGGTACCTAAATCACCAGGACTTGGATTAGAAGTTAATGAAGAAGCACTTAACATTTATACTAAAAAAACTAAAGGAATAAAAAATCTTGAAGAATTAATTAAACAAAATTAATTAGAAAAATTAATCTCTTGATACATATATTTAAATTCACTTGCAGTAATTCCCTTAACAGATTTAAAAACACGATTAAAACTTGAAAACGAATTAAATCCAGTATCATCACAAATCTGAGAGATTGTTTTGTTACTATTAATAATCATTTGACATGCTTTACTAATTCTAAATTCTCTAATAAACTCAAACGCAGTCTTATTTGTTCTTTCCTTGAAATACCTGCAAAAAGAGTTTGTAGTCATAAATGAAATTTCAGCTAATTCCTTAAGAGAAATTTCTCTATAAAAATTTTCAGTAATAAAATTTATAACCTTTTGAAGCCTTTCGTCATTACGACTTTCAGAAATATTTTTATAACTGTCTGATGTTAATAGCCTAAAATCTTCCATTTTAGAAATTTTATTCAAAATATTTAATAGCTGAATAACTCTACCTGCCCCATTAGCTTCAGACAATCTAATAAAATCATTAACTAATGAATAACTTTTTGAAACGGGATATAAAATTCCTCTGGAAGATTTAATTAAAAGTTGCTTTATTTTTACAAACTCTGGAACATTATCAATAATTTGCCAGATAAGTGATTTACTAAATTTAACAACAACTCTGTCATGATCATTATCTTCAGAATTAGTTTTAAATAAGTGCGGAAGGTTAGTCCCACAAAAAACTAATTCGTTCGAGCCGTAATATTCCATGCTATCCCCAACAATTCTAATACCAGAACCAGTCATGGGAAAATATAACTCAAATTCATCGTGATAATGCCAATCATCTCCTCGGTAAGGGGTGTTTTTACGTTTAACGTAAAAACTCTTTTGTTCATTTTTATTATGAATTGAGTATTTGAGTTTCAAAATGTTAGTTGTTTCACTAATAAAATTATGAAATTTTAATTTAATCGTAAAATTGAAGCATTCGAATTTATTTTTTCAATAGTCCGTTGGGAATCATTGGATATGTCATTTGTTTTAAAATTTTAACCATTTCATCTCTTTTTGGATGTGAATTATTAAAAACTAAATTATTCCACTCCTTAGGATCCTTAGCATTATGATACAATTCCTCCTTACCTGAGTTATATATTATATATCTCCAATCTTTTGTCCTAACTGAATAATGATGGTTTGCAGGAATATTCCTATTGGCATATGAGCTGTAAACTACTGTCAATGCTGCCTCAGGACCTTCCCAATCCTCTGATTCTGGATCTTTTAAAAAAGGAACTAGACTATAACCATCTAGTGATTTTCCATTATCATTTTTCTTAGTTTCAGTATCCAATCCAGCTAAACCCAACAATGTTGGATAAATATCAATCAATGATACAGGATGAGTCACTTTTGATTTAAATTTAGTTACACCTGGAGCCCTAATTATCATAGGAATTCGAGTACTTTCTTCCCACAACGAATTTTTATAAACATGATCTTTTTCTCCCATAGTCCATCCATGATCGCTAACTAAAATGATAATAGTATTATCTTTTAATCTGGAATTATCAATTGCGTTCATTACTTGACCAATATTATCATCAACAGCAGAAACGCAAGCCAAATAGGCCTGAGTAAATCTTTTTAAACCTTCTTCCGGATCATCATAGGATTTTTCCAAATTTTCAAACATTTCAATCCATCTTCTTGTAAGTTGTTGGTGCGTAGGAGATGAACCTTTTTTTTCCGTTTCAATTAATAAATTTTTATAGTTTAAATCATAATTTCTAAAAGTATCATCCTTGTCATTTTCTAAAATATTAGCTAACTGTATATCCTCTATTGGATACATGTCAAAATATTTTTGAGGAGCTATCAATGGTGTATGTGGTCTCAAAAAGCCAACAGCTAAAAAAAATGGTTGCTCATTATCAGAACTTGCAAACTCATTAAGCTTATCTTCAGCCCATTTGGCATTAATTTCATCTGGTGTTAAATCTCTATCTTCTTCATTATTGTATTGAAACTCTTTGTATCCTGCAGATCCACCATAAGCCCACGAAATTTTTTCTCCATCCATTTCTAAATTAGATATGTTTTTTAAAGCTCCGAAAGATCCATCGATTTGACCAATTGAAGAAAAAGGTTTTGGCACATCAGGATGAGCCATCCCTTTTTTTCCTTTTTCTTTATTTCCTTTGTAAGCAACCGGTCCATAGTCTGCTTTATGCTCAAATTCGCTCCACAAATTACTTGAGTGGTGATGTAAAATTTTACCACTTCCAACAACATTGTAACCATTCTCTTTGAATTTTTCCATAATAGTTTTTGTATTGGACAAAACCTTGTTTTTAAGCCAAGAGTCTTGCCAAAAGTTTGATGAATTATGTGGATAGACACCAGTAATCATACTAGCTCTTGAGGGTCCACACATTGGATCATTAGTATATGCATTTAAAAAAGAGGTACCTGAATTAGCTAATTTTTTAATATTGGGTGTTTTTGCTTGAGGATGGCCATTAAAAACTTCAGGATAATCATTCAAATCATCAACCATTATCAAAACAATGTTTGGTTGAGTGTTTTTAACACAAGACATTAAATTAATCACTAATGAAAAAGAAAAAAGAACTTTTAAAAGATTGAAAAAAAATTTCATGATTTTGATTTGGATAAATTTAATAAACTGTATTTTAATAATTCAAGAAGTGATAATAATTGAAGACTTTAAGATAAAATATGAAAAAAGTATTTTTTTCATATTCACAATATTTTCTTTAGATTAGTTAAACATGAAATATAAAAATATAATTATCCTAATATTTTCTGCCTTAGCTATATCTTGCTCATCAGATGGTGGATCTGAAGGTAGTGGCTCGGAAAATAATGGAAATAATAACGGTAATAACAATAATAGTGGTGGAAATAATAGTGGTGGTAGTAATAATTCAGGTGAAACTACTGATCCGGATGATTTTTCATCTACAACTTCGTCAGGAAACACTACATATTATATAAGTTTTACATCTGGAAACGATGATAATGATGGTAAGAGTGAAGATAATGCCTTCAAAAATTTAGGGAAAATTAATAGCATAACATACAAGCCTGGTGATAAGATAATGTTTAAAAGTGGTGATAGTTGGAGAGGCTATTTCAAAATTCTTGGTTCTGGTGAGGCATCTAATAAAATTGAAATTGGAGCTTATGGATCCGGCTCAAAGCCTAAAATTGATGGAAATGGATACCAAGCTTGTATTTTTCTTGAAAATGTTGAAAATATCAGCGTTTCTGGTCTACAATTAACAAACCAAGCATCTCATAAATTATCAAATGGTGAAACTAAGCTAATGAATGCTTCTGAAAGATCTGGTGAGGAGGAGAGATATGGATTATTAGTTCTCAGATACGGAGGCGGTAGAAATATTTCTAATATTTCATTAAAAGATTTATTAATATATGATATATACCCTACGCCGTCTGATAATAGCAAAAAACATCAAGGATATGGTATTAGATTTGAATCATATAATAATTCAGAAATAAATTATTATGACAATATTGAAATTGATAACGTAGATATTTCACTCACTGGTCATTATGGTGTTCACATTGTGAACAGAATGTCACCAGCTAATGAAGATTATTATCATAGAAATATCCGTATTACAAACTCGAAATTTAAAGATACTGGAGGATCAGGAATTGTTCTTGCTAGATGTAAGGATGTTATTGTTGAAAACTCTCATTTTGATGGAACTGGATCCAGTAAGGATGGAAGAATGTGGAATAGAGGAAGTGGTATGTGGACCTACACTTGTAATGATACTACAATTCAAAATAACATTTTTGAAAATGCATATGGTCCTCAGGACTCATTCGGAGCTCATATTGATTGGGGATGTAAAAGAGTTGTTATTCAATACAATTTAAGTAAGAATAATTTTGGAGGATTTGGAGAAATTCTTGGTGAAAATGAGATGTGCGGATATAGATACAACATTAGTATTGGAGATGGAACTAGAACTGGCCAACATGATGGATTAATATTTTGGGTATCTGACTATGCAGGCTCAGATAACAGACGAAGAGCTTCTAAAAACAACTTTTACTATAACAATACGATCTTTGTCCCCAGCATTAACTCTGTAAATAATAACCCAATGGATCATTTAGGAATTCTTTTTAGGGAAATGTCAGAAGAGACTTATGTTTATAATAATTTAATATATATAAGTAATCAAGCTAAAATTACATTTGACATAAGAAACGAAAGTGAATACAATAGTTTTAAAAACAATCTTTACTACGGGACTGTTGCAATCAATCCAAGTTATGAATTTAAACATGACACAAGCGAAATTTTTAATACTGATCCCCTACTGATTAATCCTGGCGGGACAAGTGCTAATGATTATAAACTTAAGTCGGATAGCCCTGCGCTGAAAACTGGAATTTTAATAAGCGGTAGTTCAAATCCAAAAAATTTTATAGAGAACAATGGAGGCAAAGATTATTTTGGTAATAACGTTTCAAATTCAGAAAAACCAAACATAGGAGCTTACAATGGAAATTAGATTTTTGTTTTTTTCTTTTTTCATTTTTTTTCTGTTATCCTGTGAAGAAAATGATAGTTTTTACTTTGATTCAGTAAATGGAAGTGATCAAAATCCTGGGTCCAAAGAACTCCCTTTTCGTTCAATAGAAAAAATTAATGATATTAATTTAAAAAACAACTCTCATATATACCTTTCAAATGGATCATTGTTTAAAGGCTCAATAAAGCTTTTAAATAAAAGAAACATTATGATAACAAATTATAATGAAGAAGAATATGAAAATAAACCAATTATAGATTCGAAAGGAAATTTAGCTGGTATTTTAGTTGAAAATTCATCCTTTACAAATATTTCAAATATCCAAATCACTGCAAATGGAGGAAATGAAAGTTCTAAACCTCATAAACTTATCAATCGTGATTTAAGAGCTGGTATTTTATATATAGTTTCTGATAAAAATACTCACAAAAATTTTTCAATAGACAATGTAATTATTAATGATATTTTCTTTTATGATGAAGGTTTTAAGAGAAATAGTAATGAAGTTAGAACTCCAAATGGAAATGGAAGTTATGGCTGGGGAATTAGAATTTTAAATTTAAGTGACTCTGGAAACTTAGAAAATTTAACAATAAAAAACTCAATCATTGAAAATATATCTCATTCCGGAATTAGAGTAAAAGGAAGACTGGATAATAAATTTAAAAATGTTAATGTTTTCAACAATAAGCTAATAAAAACAGGTGGTCCTGGAATGGTTTTCAATAGTACCTATAATTTACATGCATATGCAAATGATATAAATTTTTCCGGCTCACCAGATGATTCAAGAAAATGGGGAAGAGGAAGTGGTTTGTGGACATGGGGAAGTACACTAGGTTTAATTGAAAAAAATAAGTTTCAAAATGCAAATGGCCCAGCTGATTCTGCAGGTTGCCATATTGATTTTAATTGTAAAGATATTGTTGTTCAATATAATCTTAGTAAAAATAATGCTGGTGGTTTTGTTGAGATTTTAGGTAATAATTATAATTGTTCATACAGATATAATGTTAGTATTAATGATGGTTATAGAATAAAGGGAAAAGGAAATAATTTTCAAGAAGGAAAATCGTTTTGGTTAAGTGGTTTTGTTGGTAATGGAAATGAAAGGCATGGACCATATAATAGCTATGTTTATAATAATACTATATATGTTAATGAAGATATTGTTTCAAAAATTGCAGTTGACAAAAATTCAAAAGGAGTTTTAGTAGCTAATAACATATTTTATTATAAAGGTGAAACAGCCATGGTTTTAGGTGATCAATACAAGCCTGATACAGGAGGAGATGGATCTATTGAAAATGTATTTTTTGAAAACAATTTATTTCTCAAAGACCATTGGCCAAAAGAGGTTCTAATTCAACCTATTAAATCTGTCATTGGTGATCCTTTTTTCAAAAATGCTGGTGGTGAATTAATATCCGACTATTTTCCTTTAAATATTGATTTAATAAAAGATAAAGGAATCGATATTACGAATATCGTTAATGATAGTATTGGATTAAGAATTGGGTTAAAAGTTGATATGGACATCCTTGGAAATCCAATAAAAAATATGCCAGATCTTGGTGCAATTGAAATTAACTAAAAATGGATTTTGGTAAACTAAAAATGTATGTTGGTGGAGAGTTAATTGACTCAATTGATGGATCAGAAAAAATAATTCAATGCCCAGCAAATAATAATTCCATTGCACAATTGTCATGGGCAAATAAAAATGATGCAGAAAATGCCTTAGAAGCAGCAAAATTAGGTTTTAAAACATGGTCTAAATTAAGTCTTGATGAAAGAAAAGTTTGGATGACAAAATTTAAAAATGCTGTTATTAATAATGAAAAATTGTTAAGGAAAGCCATTATTTATGAAATGGGTAAAACTTATGAGGGATCTAAAGAAGACATCGATTCACTTACAAGTAGCTTAGATTTTTATCCTGATGCAATGGAAAAATATTTTTCTGACTCAAGTATTGATGATAAAGAAAATACGCACACACATACTCTAAAAAATTATCCAGTAGGTGTTGTTGTTGCTTATTTGGCCTGGAATTTCCCTCTTTTAAACTTGGCTTTTAAAATTGGTCCTGCTTTAGCTTCAGGTTGCAGCATAATCATTAAACCTTCAGAAATTTCTCCAGTTTCAGCTTATTTAATTGGTAAACTCTTAAAAGAAATTGATTTTCCAGCAGGGGTTGTAAATATAATTTGTGGTGAACCAGAAATAGTAGCTGCAACTTTATCTAAAAGTAAGATACCAAGACTCATCACAATGATTGGATCTACAAATACAGCAAAAAAAGTTTTTTCAGATTCTTCTACAAGTATCAAAAGGTTGAGTATGGAGTTGGGAGGAAACGCACCATTTATCGTTTTTGATGATGCTGATTTAAAATCTGCAATTGATTTAGCGATTGGAATCAAGTTTGGAAACTCTGGTCAAATATGTGTAGCCGCAAATAGATTTTTTATACATGAAAAAATATATGACAGATTTCTTGAAGGATATTTGAACAGAGTAAAAAATTTAAAGCTTGGTTTTGGTGAAAATCAAAATCCTGATATGGGTCCACTAATTACATCTAAATCGAGGGATAGAATTTTAGACTTAATTGATGATACATTAAAAAATGGTGGAAAACTTGAATACGGTGGAAAAATTCCTGGAAACCATCCAATTGGAAATTGGCTTGAACCAACTGTTATTACGAATATTAATGATAAAATGAGGATATTCAATGAAGAAATTTTTGGACCAGTTGCTTCAATTATGAAATTTAGCAGCGATGAGCAGGTCTTAGCCCTTGCCAATAAAACAGACTATGGATTAGCTTCGTATATTTTTACAACAAATGATGAAAGAATAAATTTTTTCTCAGAAAACTTAGAATTTGGCGAGGTTCAAGTAAATGGAATCAAATATGCAATCTACTTACCGCACGGGGGTATTAAAGAAAGTGGAATTGGACACGATTGCTCACATTTAGCACTCCACGATTATCTGACAAAAAAACGAATTAGTATAGCATTATAAATAACAAAACTTAAAATTATGGAATTATTTTTACCCTTTTTACTATTAATATTTGCAAGCTTTTTTCAAGGAACTTTTGGCTTAGGCATGAAATATATGAACCCACTTTCTTGGGAAGCGTGGTGGTTAGTGCATGTAACGATTGCAATGATTATCTTTCCAATGACATGGGCATTAATTATAATGCCTGATTTATTTAATATTATCAGCTCATCTCCAGGTGATTCAATTTTTTATGCAATGCTTTTAGGTTTTTTGTGGGGAGTTGGCGGAATAATGTTTGGAGTAAGTGTACCTTATATTGGACTTTCTTTAACAATGGGAATTGTGATGGGCCTTGCAGGGTCGGCTGGAAGTTTAATTCCATTTTTTCAAATTGATGATGCATTTTCCCAGCCAGCATTTCCTTACGTAATTGGTGGTATAATAATTTCTTTAATTGGTGTATTCCTGACTGCAAAAGCAGGAATTGATCGTGACAAATTAAATAGTTCCAAATCTGAAGGAAATAATATTACCAAGGGTATTTTAATTGCAGTTACATGTGGATTATTATCCTCATTATTAAATGTTGGTTTTGCGAATGCTGCTCCAATAGCAGCAACTGCAGAAGAGTTTGGAGTGATAACAAGAAATTCAAGTTTAGCAGCTTGGGTTGTCGTATTGTGGGGTGCTTTTTTAATGAATCTGCTTTACTGTGTTTATTTACTTTTTAAAAATAATTCTTGGTCTTCATTTTCATCATTAAATTCATCAAAAGCATACAGATGGTCAATTATAGCTGGTTTATGTTGGTTTGCTGCTCTTGGAGTATATGGTCAAGGTGCAGCATTACTTGGTGAAATTGGACCTGTTATTGGGTGGCCAATTTTATTAGGACTATCTCTTATAATCAGTAATTTTTGGGCATACAGAGCTGGAGAATGGAAAAATGCGAAAAAACCATTTAATACATTAATTTATGGTCTTATTGTTTTGATTGGATCTGCAGTTGTTTTAGGTTTAGGGAATTCTGTGTAGATGAATAAAATTCTTGGCTATGGTGAGTTGATGCTAAGGTTAACACCTAGTACAGATAATTCACCAAACAGAAATATAACTAATTACTCAAGTACTTTTGCTGGTTGCGAAGCAAATTCATTAATTTTTTTAGCTAAAAGAGGACATGATTGTGAATTCTTATCTGCATTTCCTAAAAATGAATTAGGTATGATGGCTAAACAATTTTTAGATTCTAATAAAGTAAAATGCATGGTGAATCTAGATGACAATAGACTTGGAATTTATTTTACCGAACCTGGAAAAAATAATAATCTTACAAAAATATTTTACGATAGAAAAAATAGTAGCTTTGCAAAATATGGTTTAAAAGATCATTTAATCGATAAAATACTTTTTGATAAATCTTTTCTGATTTTATCTGGAATTAGCCCAGCACTTTCAAAAATATGTTTTAATAATATTTTAAGATTAATTGAAAAGGCCAAACAAGATGGAATAAAAATAGTATATGATGTTAATTACAGGAAAAATCTATGGTCAATTAAAGAGTGTAGAAAATTCAATTTAAAAATACTTCCAAAAGTTGATTATTTATTTACCAGCTCAGGCTCAATTAAACAAATTTTTAGTTTCGAAGAAAATGAAAATAATAATTCATTTTATTCAGAGACAGAAAATTCTGTAAGTTATCTGTATAATGAATTTGATATAAAATTTATAGGAATGACCGTTAGAAATGGTAATAGTCTTAGTGGTTTAGTGTTTGATAAAAGTAAAATATACAAAGGCGAAATATATAAATTAAAGCATGTTGACAGGGTTGGTGCTGGGGATTCATTTTTAGGAGCTTGTTTACATGGAATAATTAATAAATGGGATATGAGTAAAATAGTTTCATTTGCAACATCAACATTTGCTAGCTCACACCTAATCTCAGGTGATTTAAATTATTTAAATGATGAAGAAATTGAAAATTTTAAAATCGATAAATCATTTTAACTATGTTAATACAAAACAAAATAATTGCAGTATTAACAATCCACAATTCTAATAAAATATTGGATCTTGCGAAATGTTTAACCAATAGTGGAATTATCAATTTAGATATTAGACTTAGGACTAAAGAATCTAAAAAAGCGATCGAAAAAATAACTAATTCTGATTACAATTTTAATATTGGAGTTGGCACTGTACTTAATTCTGAAGATTTAAATTTTGTAAGTTCATTGGGAATCAAATATGCATTTTCACCACACACTGATGAAAGTATAATAAATTTATCAAACAAGTTAAAGGTAGATTTTATCCCTGGGGTATCGAACGAAGATGATATTAGAAAATCTATAAAATGTGGATGCAATTATTTAAAATATTTTCCTGCTGAAAAATTAGGTGGTATAAATTATCTTAACTCAATCACGAAAGCTTTTGAAAAAATAAGTTTAAATTTTATAGCTATGGGTGGAATAAATGATATAAATATATATCCTTATTTAAACCATGAAAAAATCATTGGAATTGGAAGCAGTTGGGTTGCAAATGAAACTTTGATAAATGAATCTAACTGGAAAGAAATAGAAAGAAGAGCAAAATTATTATTAGAAATATAGTTTTATTATTTACAATAATTTGTTGAAAAAAGAGATGAAAAAATTAAACTTCGGAGTTAATAAAACGTACTAGTTCTATTAAATCCTTTTCGTTTTTGAGATTAATTTTACTTTTCTTTCTAAATGACTTGTATGAAGCTTCATTTACTAAACCTAATTGTAAGAACTTTTTGTGATTTTGTGAAAATTTTGTGTATTTACCTTGATAAAATATTAAGTAAGTGCTGTCATCAATCCACTTTGGAGTTGCTGTTTTGCCATAACCCGAGTTAGCAACTGTTCTTGATGCTTCAATTGGTTTTTTTAATCTTTTTCGAGGGAAAAAATATAACTTAATATTATCAAGAGATATACATTCTCTTAAAATTCCGTAGTCTCCCAACTCTTCATTTTCAAATTTGTGAATACTATATTTCATTTCACCAATTTTAACATAGTCATTATCATCTATTAAAATTTCAAAAATTTGTCCACTTTTATTTAAGGTTTGAAGCTTCTGGGCATAAGCATCAATTCTAAGTCTTCCACTAAAAAAATTTATTGAGTCTAGAACAACTACACCATTCACAAAACTTTCATTCACATATGGTGAGCCTTCAATATTAATGTCATAAAGACTTAGTTTTTGTAACCAAGTATGGTTAGTAGCATTAAATCTGTCCATAATTGGCTCTTGAGAAAAAATTTGATAAACACATAAATTCGTTACAAGAACAATGAAATATATTTTAAATTTATTTAACATTACTTAAATTTATTAAATCTTTAACTACAATACAATATGAAGAAGTATGTTATAGAATTAATAGGAACATTTTTTATTGTTTTTACTGTTGGTTTAGGTTCTAATCCTTTGTCTGTTGGATTCGCCTACATTTCAATGATATATATAGGCTTTAATATTTCAGGAGCACACTACAATCCAGTTATTTCACTTGTAATGTTTTTAAAGAAAAAAATAAGTATAAAAGATTTAATATTTTATATAATTTTTCAAATACTTGGTGCATGTTTAGCTGCAACTTCAATAGCCATGATGAAATCTAACATGCAAATTCAACCAGTACTGGCTGATTCAATTTATTCTGTAATATTTATGGAAGCTATATTTACGTTCTTTATAATACTAGCTTATTTCAGAGCGACTAGCAATGATTTAAAGAAAAATTCATTCTACGGTTTGGTAATTGGATTACCATTAATTGTAGGAATATTTTCTGCTGCTGCTGTCTCTGGCGCTGTATTTAATCCCGCTGTGTCCATAGGTCCCTCAATAATTGATATACTGACTGGTGAGGGAGTTTCACAGTATTTTACTTGGTATTATTTAGTTGGACCACTTTTAGGAGGAATTCTTGCCTATTTGTTAAACAAACTATTTGAAAAATAAAAAAGGACCCAAAATTTGGATCCTTTTTTAATCTATTAATAATTTTAAAATAATTAATATCCTGGATTCTCAACAAGATTTGGATTATCGGCCAACCTGCCAGTTCCAAATGGTAACCAGTACATTTTTGGCAAGAATGGAGTATTTTGAGAAAAATTCCATCTCCATTTGTTTGCTTTGTACTTACCGTCTGATGCTCTCCTTGTCCACTTACTTCCTTGCTTAAGTTTGAAGTGTAGTTCAGCTTCAGCATCTCTCCAAGTTCTCAAATCCCAATATCTGTGATTTTCAGCAAATAATTCTACAAATCTTTCATTCTTGATTAGATCAAGAGTGAGTTGAGTTTTAGCTGGCATTCCTGCTCTTGCTCTTAGCGTATTGATAAGTTGTTTCGCTCTCACAGGTTTATTCATTTCAAAAGCAGCTTCAGCAGCATTTAGATACATTTCACCAGTTCTAAGAACTACGTATGGTGTTTCGTCCGTGCCAAATGGTGGAAATTCAATAGCTGGATCTATTCTTTTTTGAACTAGCCTTCCTCCTCTATTTCTATTTCTAACGGGTGCTCTTTGAGGAACAACATTACCTGCTCTACCTTTAACACCATTAGCTGCATTACCTACACTTAAATTGTGAAACCAAACTTCTCTACCTTGGAATATTTCTTCCGGTGTGAAAAGTGTTGCTAAATATCTTGGATCTTTTGTGTAAATAACTTCTTCAATATCAAACCAAACACGGTTATTAAATTTACCGTGATGTTTGTTTCCAGGACTACCGTCAACATGCTCAAAACGAGCATCTGAAGCTAGGTACATATGCATGTTGGAACCCCAACCCGCTTTAAATCCGTCAGGCATTCCATAACCACTCCAAGTGTGTGTTTTTCCCAGTGACAGACTATATTCCTCAACAAAAATATGTTCAGCAACATCTTTATAAAATATCTCAGAGAAGTTATCAACCAAGTTAGCGCCACCTTTATATAAAGGATGTCTTCCACTTTCAATTACAGCACTTGCAGCGCCATGAGCCATTTGGTAGTAAGCCTGTGCACTACTTGCAGGAATTGAGGTTAATCCATTTGCAGATTGAGGATGATATTTTGCAATTCTAGCTGCATATAAAGCTGCTCTACTTTTTAAAGCTCTAGCTGCCATACTTGTAGCTTTACCACCAATAGCTGTAGGTGGTAAATCTGCGATACCAGCATCCAAATCAGCAATAATTTGATCATAACAATCTTTTAAACTTGATCTAGGAATCATTAATTCCTCCACAGGATCATCGACTTGTTTTGGCTCAAGCTCTAATGGAACACCACCATACCTTTTAACCATTTCAAAATACATCCAAGCCCTAAGAAATTTTGCTTCAGCTATTTGTTCTTTCACTGTCTGAGGATCGAATGAAGCCTCATTTAAAATTTCAATGATTTCATTAGTTGACCTTATGTTTCCGTATTGAAATTTCGCAATCCTGGAATGTGCACCAGAGGCAGTAGGTACATGAGTGGAAGCCTGAATACCTTGTTGCCACGGAGCCATTAAAGTATATTCTCCTCCAAGAACTGCATCAGTAAGCCTATCCTGATTAGGATAACCTCGACCTTCATTAGGTTCAAAATTTGCATTTGCATATATCTTAGTTAAAAAAGCTTCAACCAATTTTGGATCTTTTTTAACAGCATCTTCAGCAATCATATCCGTTGGTTGCAAATCTAAATCTGCACAACCAATTAAGATAAATAAAGGAAGAGCGAATATTAAAAATTTAACAATGTTTTTCATAATATAAATTTATTTATTTTTTAATTAAAATCCAATTTTGATCCCTGTTGTCACAGTTTTTACGTTTGGATAATCTCTATCGTTTGCCCCAAGAATTTCTGGGTCGTGTTCACCTGAGAATAACCCCAGATTATCAAATGTAATAAGGTTTGATCCACCTACATATATTTGAGCATTATCGATACCTAATCTATTTGTCAGACTTTTAGGTACATTGAAACTCACATTTAAAGTTTTTAGCCTTAAGTAAGTTGTGGGTAGCCTTGAAAAGTCGTTAGAAAAGTTATTATTAGGTGTTGCACCTCCAGTATTATTTGTAGGAGGGAAAGCTCTAAGTACTGAAATATCTCCATTAGCATCTACCAATGATCTGTTATCAAAAACAAATTGCTTTGGAATTCCTTGATGACTATTTAATCCTTGCCAACTACCACTTCCAGAGAAGGCAATAGAATAACCAGAAGCACCTTGCCATAAAGCGTCAATACTCCAGTTACCCCACCTTGCACTTGTCCAAGCACTAAAATTCCATTTAGGCATACCTCCTTGACCAATAACGACTTGATCTCTCCAGTCGATTATTCCATCACCATTATGATCAGTATAAATTAAATCACCAACTATTAATGTTGAATTTCCAGCTGTATCCTGATCAACTGGGTGAGCATCAATTTGAGCTTGGCTAGTGAAGAATCCATTTGTTGTATATCCCCATTGTAAATCATCCCATCTTCCAGTTCGGACATATCTATTATTATAATCCAAATTAGCTTGTAAAGTAGCTTCATCGACACCAGTGGTAGGTAGAATATTTTCTTCCAATTTCACAAATTTTCCTCTAGAATAAGAAATCATTGGATTAATTTCATAAGAAAATTTATTACCTACTTTACCTTTGTGTTTTATCATTAAATCAAATCCTCTATTATCTTTTGAATTTAAGTTAGTTCTCGGCAGTTCTGCTCCAAAGTGAAATGGTATATCTGCATCAGGCAATGCCAACATATCCTCTCTTAATCTGTAAAAAATATCTAATTCAAAACCAAGTGCTCCATCCCACAATGTTCCATCAATACCAATATTTGAGATGGACATTGTTTCCCAAGTAACTAAAGCATTAGCAAGACCAGCAGATGCGATAATTGGATAAGGTTGTCCTCCAAATAAATAGAACCCATTGGAAATATTGTATCCTGTTAAAAAATCAAAATTAGAAACAGCATCATTACCCATAATTCCATGAGAAAGTCTAAGTTTTAAGTTGTTCCACGTAGAGCTGTCTTTCATAAAATCTTCTTCAGAAATTCTCCATCCAAAGCTAAAAGCAGGAAATACACCCCATCTTCCTTCTACAGAATATCTGGCAGTTGCATCAGCTCTTACAATGGCTTCAAATAAATACTTGTCCTTTAAACTATAGTTTACCCTAGTAACATAACTAGATCTAGCACTTTCTGAAAAAATTTCAGCATTGTCTTTCTCAGCTTCTGAAGAATAATTTAGATAAGGTGCCTCAAAAGATAAAGGATCCGTTCTAGATCCCATTAAATAGTCTCTTTTAAATGTTGTAGATTCTGCAACAAATAGAGCTTTTAATTCACTATCCTCAAATTCTTTTTCATAGCTTAAAGAAAATCTTGGAAGTAATTCCATATCTCTATCAGCATTAACACTGATGTTATCCCTTTGATATGTTCCAAATGGAATATATGCTGCATCACCTTCACCATATGATGGATCATAAGTATACATCATGAACTGCTTTACGATATTTTTATTCCACTCATTTTGAGCCTCCATATTAAGACTAGCTGTTGCTTCTAAACCATCAATAAAAGGAACATCATATGTCAAACTGATTGCACCTCTTAAGTTATTATCACGATCTACTCTAGTACCAGCAAATTCCTTTTTGAGCATGTATATCGGGGAATATGGTGTTGCTGCTCCAGAATGGGATGGATAACTAGGGTCTGGATAAATTGGCATGTGTGTAGGTTTACCTGTACTTAGCCTGTTATACATCTCTGTTAATCCAAAGTTTGCTCTATCAAGAGTTGTTTGAAAATATGATATGTCTAATTGAGCAGATAACTTATCTGTAAACTGCATATCTAAATTAGATCTGATATTGTATCTCTCGTGTGTATAATCTGCATCACGAAATGCACTTTCAGTATCGGTAAATCCAATTGAAACAAAATAACCAATTCCTTTACTTCTTCCTCTTGCACTTAAGTTATGCTGTGTTTGAGGAGTCCAATCTCTATATATAGATTCATACCAGTCAAATCCAGCAAAATCTTCACCAGTTAAATTATTATAAACTTTCTTTCTTGTAGCATCCCAGGATAAATATCCAGGCGCCTCATTTTCAAAACCTAATCCATTTTCCTCTAAAAGTTGACCATAATCATGAACTCCTAAAGTATTAGGTGTAACTGTTAGAGATGACCAAGTGGTTGTACCATGATAGGCAAATTTTGCACCTTCGCCTCTATCAGTTCCTCTTTTGGTTGTAACTAATATTACACCATTACCAGCTCGAGCACCATATATTGACGCAGCACCATCTTTTAGTACAGAAATAGATTCAATATCATTTGGGTCAACTTGACCAAAAGTAGCAACTATACCATCTACTATGACTAAAGGAGCTTCAAAGTTTCTAATTCTTAATGTTGCGAAAGATGCTCCAGGAAGAGCTCCAGCTTGTCTTGTGGATAATCCAGCAACTTGACCCATCATAAGCTCACTTGTATTTGTAGCAGGCCTAAGTGTTAGTGATTCGGATGATACTGTACCAACAGCTCCAGTTAATGTTTTCTTTGTTTGAGATCCATAACCAACAACAACTACCTCTTCAAGTTTGGATACATCCTCTTCAAGTGTAACTGACATGGAGGATGATAAATCACTAACCTCCTGAGTTATAAACCCTAAATAACTAAATACTAAAACTGCATTGCTATCAACGCTTAACTGAAAGTTTCCATCAAAATCACTTACTACTCCGTTAGTAGTGTTCATTTCTACAATACTAACTCCTGGAAGTGGATTTCCCTCTGCATCAGAAACTGTTCCTGATACCATTTGTTGAGAAAAAACATTAATTGAAACAAATAGAAAAGCAAAAGATAATAACAGACTTAATACGTTAATGCGTGTTTTTTTCATTGTATACATATTTGTTTAGTTGAATTTTAAAAGTATATAATTATATGTAATTGAGTATATTGCCGTCGATTAAAAGTTAATGCAATGATAATTTTTGATGGTTTTATGGTAATTAATGGAAGTATTAGAGGGTCTTTAGATGTATTATTGATAAAAATTAAGGTCTAATTTTAACATCTTTATAATTAAATAGCTAAATTTTGATAGATACGTAACTTTTTAGCTTAAAAATTGTAATAATAATAATACTAAAAATAATATTTATGGATTTTTCTACTGTAGATTTTGTAGTTTTTTCTTTGTATGCAATAATAATTCTTTCAATTGGTTTATACGTCTCTAGGACTAAGGATGGAAAAGCAAAAAGTGCTGAAGATTACTTTTTGGCTGGTAAGTCATTACCTTGGTGGGCTATTGGTGCATCCTTAATAGCTGCCAATATTTCAGCCGAGCAATTTATTGGTATGTCAGGTTCTGGATTTGCTTTGGGACTTGCCATCGCTTCATATGAATGGATGGCAGCAATTACTTTATTGGTAGTTGCAAAATACTTTCTACCAATTTTTATTGAAAAAAAACTTTATACAATCCCTGAATTTATTGAAAAAAGATTTAGCTCAAATCTAAAAACAATATTAGCAATGTTTTGGATTGCATTATTTGTGTTTGTGAACCTTACAACCGTTCTTTTTCTAGGCGGAAAGGCACTAGATACAATTATAGGAAGTGGTGATGGTAGTATTTTGATAAACAGTATAATTGGATTAGCATTGTTTGCCGCGGCTTATTCTCTGTGGGGTGGCCTAGCTGCTGTTGCTTGGACAGATGTAGTACAAGTTGTTCTACTTATTATTGGAGGATTGTTAATGACTTACTTTGCTTTATCCAATGTTACGGAAAGTGGTAATTTCATTGATGGAATTACTCATGTTTATAATACTGCTCCAGAACGTTTTTCGATGATTCTCTCTAAAGGGGAAATTATTACCCCTAATGGTCGCGATGCCTGGTGGGACTTACCAGGCCTGGCTGTTTTGATAGGTGGAATGTGGGTTGCAAACTTATATTATTGGGGCTTTAATCAATACATTATTCAAAGAACATTGGCTGCAAAAAACCTTAGAGAAGGACAAAAAGGAATTGTATTTGCTGCATTTCTTAAATTAATTATTCCAGTTATTGTTGTATTGCCAGGTATTATTGCTTATGTTATGAATTTAGATCCATCGACTGGTTCTTTAAATATTGATCTTTTAGGAGCTGAAGGTTTTTTAGGTAATTCAGGGAATATTGCAAATGATAATGCTGCACCTTGGCTAATAAAGAATTTTGTTCCTGTTGGTTTAAAAGGGTTGATTTTAGCTGCACTAGCAGCAGCAATAGTATCATCACTTGCTTCAATGGTTAATTCAACTTCAACGATATTTACTATGGATATCTATAAATCTTTAATTAATAAAAAAGCAAATGATATAAAAATGGTTAAGGTTGGTAGATTAACTGGTTTAATTGCCTTAATAACTGCAACCATCATCGCGCCTCAACTGGGAAGCTTAGGTCAAGTTTTTCAATTTATTCAAGAATATACTGGTGTAGTTAGCCCGGGTATTTTAGCTGTATTTTTAATGGGGTTGTTTTACAAAAAAGCAACAAATAATGCATCTATTTGGGGTGTAATATTATCAATTCCTATTGCAATGTATTTCAAAGTTGCCCCAAATGGTTGGAGTGATTCAATTATTTTCCTAAATCTTCCATTCATGCATCAAATGATGTTGACATGCCTGGGAACTCTATTTGTTATATATATCATTAGTGGTATAGAAAACAAAGGCGATGATCCTAAAGGAATTACGTTAAGCAAAAAACTTTTTGAAACTGATAAGGTATTTAATTTAGCAGCTTTTGCAGTTCTACTTATTACAGCATTATTGTATGCTTTATTTTGGTAAAATTTATGAAAAAATATTTACTATTAATTTTCGTTTTCATTATTTCATCATGCAATGACGAATTAGATCCAAAGCCTAACATACTTTGGATAGTAACAGAAGATAATTCACTGCACTACATGAACTTATATACAAAAGGCGGAGCTGAAATGCCTAATGTTTCTTCTTTAGCATCCGAAGGTGTTGTATTTAACAATGCTTTTTCAAATGCACCTGTTTGTTCGGTTGCCAGAAGCACAATCATTACTGGCGTTTATTCACCAAGAATAGGCACTCAATATCACAGAAGAATGTCATTAGTTAAATTACCGGATGATGTTAAGCCTCTACCTGTTTATTTAAAAGAAGCTGGATACTATACAAGCAATAACTCAAAAGAAGATTATAATTTTATTAAAGACGGTGAAATTTGGGATGAATCATCAGGAAAAGCTTCTTATAAAAACAGAAAAAAAGATCAACCATTTTTTCATGTACAAAATTTTCATAATACCCACGAAGGACAATTACACTTTGATCAAGAACATTTAGAAAATGCATTAAAGACCAATAATTTAGATAGTGTCAAACCTTTCCCTTACCATCCTGATACTCCAACTTTTAGATACACACAATCTCTTTATCACAAACATCACAAAGATGTTGATAAAGAGATAGGGAAATTTATAAAAAAACTTGAAGATGAAAATCTACTTGATAATACCATAATATTTTACTATGCAGATCATGGTGGAGTATTGCCTAGAAGTAAGGGCTATATTTATGAAAGTGGTTTAAATGTTCCTCTAGTTGTCCGTGTTCCTGAAAAATTTAAAAAATTATCTCCATTCAAAGCTGGTTCTAGAACTTCCACTTTTGTAGAATTTGTTGATTTAGTACCAACTGTTCTATCACTTGCTGGAATTGAAATTCCAAGATCAGTTGACGGTAAACCATTTCTTGGTAAAAAATTAAAAAAATCTAAGCTTGAAAAACAAAACACAACGTTTGGCTATGCTGATAGATTTGATGAAAAATATGATTTGGTGAGATCAGTTAGGGTTGGAAAATATAAATACATCAGAAATTATCAACCATTTAATGTTGATGGATTATATAATTTTTACAGGTACAAAATGTTGGCTTACAAAGAATGGTATAAATTATTTCAGGAAGGAAAATTGAATGATGTTCAAAGTCAGTTTTTTAAACCTAGAGCACCTGAAGCACTATACAATATCGATGAAGATCCTCATGAAATAAAAAACTTAGCTAAGGACAAAAATTACATTGAAATATTACTTGATTTAAGGAGAAAATTGAATGATCATTTAGTTTCAATTAATGATTTAAGTTTTATTCCTGAACCACATTTATTAGAAAATGGTCTTGATGATATCGTTAGTTATTCAGAAAAAAATAAAGATTTAATATCTAGATTAATCAAAATTTCAGACCTCTCGCTGAATGATTATAAACAAGTGTCATCTAAAATACAAGATGCGCTAAATGATATTAACCCATGGGTTAGATATTGGGGATTAATAGTAAGTTCATCATTTGCTAGCAAAGCATTAGAAAATAAAAAACAAATAAATTCTATTTTTGAAAATGACCCTGAAAATTTAGTGAGAATGAGAGCTGCAGAGTTTATGCTTTTGAATAATCTTGAAATCAGTGATTCAAAAATTAATTCATTATTAAAAAAATCAAATTTTGAGGCAGAGACAAACCTAATGTTAAATACCTTGGCCAATATAAAAACTTCTAATCCTAATTATAAACTAAATCTAAATAAAAGAGTTTTTCCAGAGAATTGGCTTCCACCTCTGAGAGAAGAAAATGCATTAGTTAACAGAAGAATGAATTATCTAACTGAAAGTGAATAAAAAAATGAAAAAATTCATTTATTTAATCCTTTTAATATTATTTATTTTCTCGTGTAATAAAAAAAAATTAGACAATCCTAATATTATTTTAATCGTTGCTGATGATTTGGGTTGGACAGATTTATCTTACATGGGATCAAAATATTATGAAACCCCCAACATTGATAAACTATCTAAAAGTGGAATAACTTTTTTAAATGGTTATGCATCTTCAGCGAATTGTGCTCCAAGTCGAGCTACTATGATGTCAGGAAAATATCATCCTAGTCACGGAATCTATACAGTCAGTCCATCTGATAGAGGATTAGATAACACTAGAAAAATTATACCTATAAAAAATACTGAAAATTTAAGTCTTAATTTTTTTACAATAGCTGAAATGCTTAAAAGAAAAGGATATGTAAACGCTCATGTAGGTAAATGGCACTTAGGTGAGAAAGGACACTACCCAAAAGATCAGGGCTTTGATGTAAATATTGGTGGATGGGAATCTGGGGGGCCAAGAGGAGGTTATTTCTCACCTTATTCCAATCCTAATTTAGAGAATGGTCCTAAGGGCGAATACCTTACAGATAGGTTAACCAAGGAGGCAATAAATTTTATTGATGATAATAAGGATAGTAAATTTTTTCTCCACTTAGCTTATTATTCAGTTCACACTCCAATACAGTCAAAAAAAGAATATTCAAATTATTTTAAAAATAAACCCTCTGATAAAAATCATTATAGAGCTGATTATGCTGGGATGATTCGTTCACTCGATGAAAATGTTGGAAAAGTTTTGTCAAAAATTGAAGAATTAAATTTAACAGAAAATACTCTAATTATTTTTACATCAGATAATGGAGGAATAAGATCTATTTCAAATCAATATCCACTAAGAGCTGGTAAAGGGTCTTACTATGAAGGTGGAATTAGAGTTCCATTAATTTTTTCTTGGAAAGGTAAGTTGGAAGCTAACAAAAAATCGTATGAAAGAGTTAGTAATATTGATTTCTATCCAACAATTAAAAAAATTGTGGGTTATAAAAATAAGAACTTAAACTTAGACGGATTTGATCTTAATCCAATTTTCAGAGGAAAAAAGTTGAAGGACAGAGCTTTATTTTTTCATTTTCCAATCTACTTACAAGCATATAATGTACAAAAAGACGATGGTAAGGATCCTTTATTTAGAACCAGACCAGGTTCTGTTATAATTAAAGGAAATTGGAAACTTCACCATTATTTTGAAGACAATGAATTAGAACTGTACAATTTAACTAATGACACTAGTGAAGCTGAAAATTTAAGTATTGTAAACAAAGACATAACAAATAATCTCTACAATGATTTAGATAATTGGAGACTATCTAATAATGCGCCGATTCCCAAAGAAAAAAACCCAAAATACAATCAAAAATTTGTTGACAGCTTAATAATATTAATTAAAGAAAAAAAAATAAGCGGAAGATTAAATCAAAATTTAATTAATATGTAAATCTATCCGGGTTTAATTTGTTGTATTCATCATTAGCTAATAAACCTAAGAAGATTGGCTCCATTAAAGTACTAGTCCATTTCTTAAATTCAATACTCAGAGAATCATAAATATTTTTTTTATCAAATTTAAGATTTGTTTGCTCTGAAATTTCTTCTCTCAGATTATACAACGCGTCGGTTTCTTTATTTTTAATAAACTTGAAGTCGCCATTTCTTGCAGCTGATCCTTCAATTCTTAATTTAGGATCATTTTGCATGAAATTATTTCTCCAAAACAAAAACTCGTGAGGATCATTTTTATTTTCACCCGTTAGATATGGTATTAGATTCACACCATGTATTTTATTTTTAGATTTAATTTCAGGGGATGTTAATTCTTTTAGCGTTGCAAAAATATCAAGCGAAATTATTGGACTGTCAAAAACTTGTCCACCTTTGATTTCTTTTGGCCACTGCATAGCGAAAGGAACTCTTATTCCTCCCTCAAATAAATTACCCTTTTTTCCTCTCAATTCACCATTATCAGAATCACCTTTTAGCCTACCTCCATTATCCGATAAAAAATATATAATTGTATTATCATAAATTCCTTTTTCTTTTAACTTAGAAATTATATCCCCTACTCCATCGTCAACGGCACTTACCATCGCTGCATAAGTTTTTCTATTTTCATCATCGATGTGGTCGTACCTGTCTAAATATTCTTTTGTGGCTTGAAGTGGACCATGTGGTGCATTGTAAGCTAAGTAAATAAAAAATGGTTTTTCTGAATTTCTATCGATAAAATCAACACTTTCTCTCGAAAGTGCATCTGTTAAATATTCTTTTTCTTCTATTCTTTTATCATTTCTTAAAAGTTTAGTTCTGTAAGCTTGGCCTTGACTTTTAACTTCTGTCTCATCAGCTAAAGTCCAATCTTCAGGGAAATATCTATGACCTCCAGTCAAAAAACCAAAAAACTCATCAAAACCTCTTTTTAATGGCCTTAAACTTTCATGTGCCCCTAAATGCCACTTACCAACTGCAAAAGTTCTATAATCTGATAATTTAAGCATATCTGCCATTGTTTGTTCAGTTAATGGTAAACCCATATTTGGGTCTTTGGGGGTAAATAATGGATTTTTACCAAAACCAAATGTATCTTGATATCTGCCAGTAATCAGACCTGCCCTGCTTGGACCGCAAACTGGATAAGAAACATAACCTTCCTTAAACAATACACCATTACTAGCAATTTTATCAATATTAGGTGTGAAAATTTCAGTTGAGCCATTAAACCCAACATCATTGTAACCCAAGTCATCAGTAAGAATCAAAACTACATTAGGAAGTTGATTGTTTTTATCACAGGAAAAAAAAAGAATAAGAAGAATACAAAATATTTTTTTCATGATAAGTTAATTAGTCTGTTTACAAAACTATAAAATTTAATTTGTTGTTTTTTTTTAAGACAGTGTTTGAACAAACAGCTATTAACTAATTAAAATTAGTTTTTAACATAATATTTAAAAAATTGTATTTTAATCAATATTAAATTAAATTTAGATTGAAACTAACTTTGTAAAATCAATTACTAATGAAATACAATCTTCTTATACTGCTAATTTTTGCTCTATTTTCCTGCAATAATAATAATGATCAAATAAAACCAAATATCATAATCATATACGCAGATGATTTAGGTTACGGAGATGTAAGTTCTTATGGAGTTGGAACATTAGAAACACCCAACATTGATAAAATTGCTAACAATGGTGTTAGATTCACAAATGGCTACGCAAGTTCTGCAACTTGTAGCCCTAGCAGATATGCTTTAATGACTGGAACATATCCATTTAGAAATAAAAAAGCTAAAATTCTAACTGGTGCAAATTTAATTATCGATACTCTTGAAATGACTATTCCTAAGATGCTAAAAACTAAAGGATATGAAACAGGTATTGTTGGTAAGTGGCACCTTGGACTCGGTGATTCAAAAATTAATTATAATGAAAAAATAACGCCTGGTCCTAATGAAGTTGGATTCGATCATAGTTTTATAATGGCTGATACTCAAGACAGAGTTCCAACTGTTTATATTGAAAATGGACATGTAGTAAATCTTGATCCAAATGATCCCATTGAAGTTAATTTTGGAGACAATGATTATGGTTTACCTAGTGGAAAAAAGAACCCAGAATTATTAAGTATGATGTGGCACCATGGACACAATAGTGCAATTGTAAATGGTGTTCCAAGAATAGGATATATGAAAGGTGGTGAAAAAGCTAAATGGAACGATATCGATATGGCTGATAAATTTTTAGATGAAGCTAAAAAATATATAAATAAAGTTAAAGACAAACCTTTCTTTTTGTTTTACACTCTACAACAACCCCACGTCCCTAGAACTCCTCACCCTAGATTTGAAGGATCATCTGGAATGGGACCAAGAGGAGATGTGATTAAAGAAGCTGATTGGTGTATTGGGGAGTTATATGATCATTTGGAGGAAAATAATCTTCTAGAAAATACTATCATAATTATTTCTAGTGACAATGGACCTGTTTTAAATGATGGTTACTTTGATGATGCTGTGGAAAAATTAGGTGATCACACACCTGCTGGAAAACTAAGAGGTGGAAAATATAGCTTATTTGAGGCAGGTACCAGAGTACCATTTATTACTTATTGGAAAGGGAAAACAAAGCCACAAGTTTCTAATGAAATTGTTTCACAAATAGATTTTCTTAATTCATTTTCTTCTTTATTAGGTTCAGACATTAAATCTAGAGATGGAATTGACCTATCGGATGTTTTTTTCAATAATAAAGGTAATGGCCGTAATGATCTTGTAATTGAGGCTATAAAAAGAACAGCATTAAGAAGTGGTAACTGGGCTATGATTCCACCTTATGATGGTGCAGAGAAAAACAGTAACGTTAATATTGAACTTGGTAATTCCAAAGAATATAAATTGTTCAATCTTGAAAATGACCTTTCTCAAAAAAATAATCTTGCTAAATCTAATCCCGAGAAACTTAAGGAAATGATAAAAATATACAGTAAAATAATTGGTAATGAGTCAATTGAAATAAAAGAATTAATTTTAGAATAAATTTAATTTTTACTAATCATCAGCAGGTTTCATATAAATTCTTTTACCATTAATATCATGAATATCACCTGGAGTGTAGCTTTCTTTACGTAATTGGACCTCTTGGAGTTGTCTTCCAACTCCTTCTGGTATTTTTCTTGCATCTGTAATTCTTAAATCTATATGTTTTTTTAATGAATCAAGAACTAAGTAATAATTATCATTGTTTACAAGATTATTTAATTCTTGACTATCATTTTTGTGATCATAAAGTTCATAACCAAACTCTCCCTTCTCTCCCCATTTTGTCAATCTATACCTTTCTGTTTTAATTGAATAACCCTGAATACCTGATTCAGAAAAATTAAAACTTCCATGTTGAGAAGCTCTCCATCTAGTTAGAGCACTTTCCCTAACTTTATAAACTGGATCTTGAAAGATTGGCTTAAGACTTTTCCCAACAACATTAGATGGAGTTTCAATTTCCGTTAAATCCATTAAAGTTGGATAAATATCAATTAGCTCAACAGGCGAATTAGATCTAACGCCTTTTTGAATTCCAGGACCAGAAAAAATTAATGGAACTCTCGTAGAATCATCAAATAAAGTTTGTTTTTGCCAATGACCGTGTTCACCTAAATGATAGCCGTGGTCAGATGTGAAAACTATTATTGTATTTTTATCTAAACCTGTTTTTTTAAGTTTTTTGATTATTCTACCAATTTGTGCGTCAACAAAAGTTGTTGTTGCGTAGTATGCTTCTTTAATTTCCTGTGCCAACTTTTCATTTGATTTATCATTCAAAATTAATTGGTCTTGTTTCCATCTTATTGTTTTTGCTGCTGGTTCGGGAATAGTTTTTAGGTACTCATTACTTATACCTGTATATGGTATTTTAATATCTTTCATTTCATACATATCAAAATATTTTTTTGGTGCTACGTACGGCGTATGAGGTCTGAACATCCCAACTGCAAGGAAGAAATTTTTTCCATTTTTAGAAAATTTTTCTAATTGTTCGATTGCTTCCGTTGCACCAATTCCATCAGTTTGTTCCTCATCCTTTCCTTCTGCTGCTAACCAACTCAAAGTACCGCCATATTGTCGAGGTCTTAAGGTATTTATCTTATATTCTTCTTCTTTATCCCTTCCATAAGGATTAATTGTATAAGTCCATGTTGAAACATCATCAGTGCTTGATGTTCCAATTGTGCTGGGGTTTCCGTAATGATATATTTTACCAATACGAACTGAAGTATACCCTCTTTGCTTAAATCTTTGTCCTAATGTCACAACATCAGGAACAGTTTGTCTTAAATGAACTTGTAACATTGTACTTTTAGTTTGATCAGAATACATTCCTGTCATAAGTGAAATTCTAGATGGACTACACAAAGGAAACTGGTTGTGAGCATTTTCAAATAATACACCTTGATTTGCTAATTGATCTATATTTGGACTAATTACCTGAGGATGACCATAAGATCCTAAGTCACAATTTAAATCATCTGCCATGATAAATAAAACATTTAAATTTTCATTGTTAATATTCTGATTATTTGTTTTACACGAAAGAATAATGAAAGTAAAAAATAATATTTTGCTAGTTGTTTTCATTTTATTTTAGTTTATAGGTGCAGCATTTTCAATTTGTCTACCCAAACTTTCAGGATATGAATTAGCTTCTACTATACGTTTATTTATAACTTCTAATAATGAATCTTTAATTTTTTGATAAGAAATATCTTTTGATAAATTATTTAATTCAGCTGAATCAAATTTTAAATCATACAGCTCAGAATCAAGAAATCCATTATGTAGCCACTTTGTAAATCTATACTCTTTACTTTTAATTGAGTATCCTTGAGCATGTCCTGTAGGTGTCCATACACGGAGTTCAGTCAAAGCCTCATTTCTAATTTGATTTCTGTCACCTAAAAGGTATGGTTTTAAACTTTTTCCACTTAGAAATTTTGGAGCTTCCATATTTAGCAAATCCATAATTGTTGGATAAATATCAATAAGTTCTACTGGATCATTAACATCCCCTTTAGTATTGTTAATACCTGGGCCTGAAAAAATTAATGGGACTCTAGTTGCATGATTAAACAGAGTTCTTTTTTGCCAATGCCCATGTTCACCAAGATGATATCCATGATCAGATGTTAAAATGACTATTGTATTTTTATCAAGTCCTGTTTCTTCAAGCTTATCCAAAACTCGACCAATTTGAGCATCAACAAAGGATGTTGTCGCATAGTATGCGTGCTTAATTTCTTTCGCTAAGTCTTTTTCTAAATTATTTTGTACTTTTTTTTCTCTAATTGACCTGGCTGCTGGCATTGGGATGGTTTTTAAATATTCTTCATCACTTTCAGGTATATCAAAATCATCCATATTATACATATCAAAATATTTTTTTGGAGCAACATAAGGTGTGTGCGGTCTAAATAAACCGTATGCTAAAAAGAAATTTTCTCCGCTCTTAGCGAACTCATCTAAAAAACGAATTGTTTCAGTTGCACCTATACCGTCTGTTTGTTCTTCATCTTTACCATCAGTCTGAAGCCAACTTAATGTACCACCATATTCACCTTCTTGTAAAGTGTTTATTTTATATTCCTCTCTTTTATCTCTTCCCCATGGATTCACAGTTCTGTTCCAAGTAAATGGATCATCATGTCCAGAAGTTCCAATATCTCTAGGATTATGGTAGTGATAAATTTTACCAACTCGAGCCGAGTGATAATTCTCAGAAATTAGTTTTTCTCCTAAAGTAACCACATCAGGTATGGTTTGTCTGACATAAAGTCTAAGCCCCTTTGATTTTGTTTGATCAGGGTATAGACCAGTCATAAATGATACTCTTGACGGCCCACAATGAGGATATTGGTTATGAGCATCATTAAAAATTAGTCCTTTTTCAGCTAGTTTATCAATATTTGGGGTTATTGCTTGTGGGTCACCATAAGCTCCAATTGCACAATTTAAATCATCAGCAACAATGAATAGAACATTTAATTTTTTATCATTTATTTTTTGATTTTTTGTATTACATGAAAAAATAAAAAAAATAAGAAAAAGTATTTTGCTAGTAGTTTTCATGATAATAAATTACAAAAATTTTGATGTTTATTCATTAAAAAAAAAAATCTAAAATTTAATATTAGGTGGATCAAGCGTATAGTTATTTAGTTTAAATAATCTTTAATTTGAAAAGAAGGCTTATATATCAGCCAAAACAAATTTTATTTTATTAATTTTGTAAAACCAAAATCACAATATGGTTTTTGATATTGAAATGATTAAAAAAGTTTATTCTTCAATGAAGGATAAAGTTGATAATGCTAAAAGGGTGTGTAATCATCCTCTTACTTTATCCGAAAAAATTCTCTACTCCCATCTTTGGAATAGTTTAAATAAACCTTTTGAAAGAGGAGCTGATTATGTAGATTTTGCACCTGATAGAATTGCATGTCAGGACGCGACTGCTCAGATGGCTTTGCTTCAATTTATGCAAGCTGGAAAATCAAAAGTAGCAGTTCCAACAACTGTCCATTGCGATCATTTAATACAAGCTAAAATTGGTGCTGGCCCTGATTTACAAGAGGCTATTAATTCAAGTAATGAGGTTTTTAATTTTTTAGAATCTGTATCAAATAAATATGGAATTGGGTTTTGGAAACCAGGCGCTGGAATCATCCATCAAGTTGTATTAGAAAATTATGCCTTTCCTGGAGGAATGATGATAGGCACTGATTCCCATACTGTTAATGCAGGTGGTTTAGGAATGGTTGCGATTGGAGTTGGTGGTGCAGATGCTGTTGATGTTATGGCAGGAATGGCATGGGAATTAAAATTCCCAAAATTAATTGGTGTAAAATTAACTGGAAAATTATCTGGCTGGACTGCAGCGAAGGATGTTATTTTAAAAGTTGCAGGAATTTTAACTGTAAAAGGTGGAACTGGTGCTATAA
The DNA here is from genome assembly GCA_902587325.1 of uncultured Bacteroidota bacterium. Lineage (GTDB taxonomy): Bacteria > Bacteroidota > Bacteroidia > Flavobacteriales > Flavobacteriaceae > Eutrophosalina. Next base: position 16,116 of record CACIKV010000004.1, on the reverse strand, counting down.
TCGAATACTTTGGGCCTGGTGCTCAAAATTTATCATGTACAGGCAAAGGTACTATTTGTAATATGGGCGCTGAAGTTGGTGCTACAACATCAACCTTTGGATATGATGAATCAATGGAAAAATATTTAAGAGCAACAGGAAGAGATGAAATAGCAGATGAAGCAAATAAAATTAAAAGCTACTTAACAGGTGACAAAGAGGTATATGAAAACCCAGAAAAATACTTTGATGAAGTTATTGAAATTAACTTATCTAAACTTGAACCTCATATAAATGGTCCATTTTCACCTGACATTGCAACTCCAATTAGTGAAATGACAAAAACACTTGAAAAAAATAACTGGCCAAGAAAAATAGAATGGGGATTGATTGGTTCATGTACTAATTCCTCATATGAAGACTTATCACGTGCTTCTTCAATTGCAGATCAAGCTCTTAACAAAAATTTGTCTACGAAAGCTTTTTTTGGAATTAATCCTGGGTCTGAACAAGTTAGATATACTGCTGAAAGGGATGGATTTTTAAATATTTTTGAAAAGTTAGATGCTAAAGTATTTACAAACGCATGTGGACCTTGCATTGGTCAATGGGCCAGGGATGGTGCTGATAGACAAGAAAAAAACTCAATTATTCACTCTTTTAACAGGAATTTTGCTAAAAGAGCTGATGGTAATCCAAACACTCATGCATTTGTTGCCTCACCTGAAATTGTTGCTGCTATAGCTATATCTGGTGACTTAGGATTTAATCCAAAAACTGATTCATTATTAAATGAATTGGGTCAAGAAGTTAAACTTGAAGAACCTACGGGCTGGGAATTACCACCAAAAGGTTTTGAAGTTGATGACAGGGGCTATATTGAACCTGACCAAGATGGTTCAAATGTTGAAGTTAAAATCAATCCCGATTCAAAAAGGCTGGAAAAGCTGGAACCCTTTTCACCTTGGGATGGAAATAACATAACTGAGGCAAAGCTTTTAATTAAAGCATTTGGAAAATGTACTACAGATCATATATCAATGGCTGGACCTTGGTTAAGGTACAGAGGACACTTAGATAATATTTCAAACAATTGTTTGATTGGAGCTGTTAATGCTTTCAATAAAAAAACAAACTTTATTAAGAATCAATTAAATGGTGAATACGGTGGAGTTCCTGAAACGCAACGTGATTACAAGAAAAATAATATTCCAACTGTTGTTGTTGGTGATCACAATTATGGTGAGGGATCCTCAAGAGAACATGCCGCAATGGAACCTAGACACCTTGGTGTTAGAGTTGTAATTGTAAAATCTTTCGCACGAATTCACGAAACGAACTTAAAAAAACAGGGAATGCTAGCGTTAACGTTTGATAACGAATCTGATTATGATTTAATTCAAGAAGACGATACATTCAATTTTATTGATCTAAAAAACTTTAGTCCTGGTAACAAAATCACTGTTGAATTAATTCATTCTGACGGCTCTATTGATATTATAAAAACTAATCACACTTATAATGATCAACAAATTGATTGGTACAGAGAAGGATCAGCATTAAATCTCATTAAAAAAGGGGCATAAAGCCCCTTTTTTTATAATTTAGTTTTTTATTCAAACTATTCTGCTACTAATGCTGCTTGTGCAGCTTCAATTGCAGCTGTCATAGGGCCAGTTTCGTAAAAATGATATTCTGCAGAAATTTTACCATCATCTCCCCACTGAAAACTTATATGAGCAGGTAATGTTATAGTTTCTCCGCTAAGTTTACTTGTTGCAGTCCAAGTAAACCAAGATTGAGACCAAGTTGCGGCAGGACTTGAAGCTGTTTCAGGATAATCTGTAGTTTCCACCCAAGCAATCGGTTGATTTTCTGCTTCTTCACCAAATGTCATTTCTATTGGTGAAAATGTGGAATGTTGAGCTTGTAGCATGCCAACAAGCTCATCTAATCCGATTGGGTCAGGGCTATTCGCATAAACCTTAAGATCTGGTGACCAAAGAGATTTCAAGCCATCCATATCATTATTCAAATAGTTTTGAAAATGTGATTGGATTGCATTTGATTTTTCATCATCAAATGTAACTTGAACACCTGTTGGTGCGCAGCCAATAAATAATGCTGCAAAAAATAATAGTAAGTAATTTTTCATATTTTAATATTTATAGTTTATTTAATTTTAATTTCATTTTGTGAATCTAATATCCCCACATATCTAATTCAAAATCAAGAATTTCTTTTTTGATTCTTTCAGATTCAAGTATAAATCTTAGTTGATGTTGTTGTTCTGACTCACCTGGTCTTCTTTTGATATAATCTTTAATTTCTCTATCTCCATATATATTATTGTATTTATAAATAAACGAACTAAATCTTCTGTTTATTAATAAATCATCAAATGATATTCTATTATTATTATTTCTATCATTGAAAACTAAGTGGTTATTTAATTCTTCTCTAACTGAAGGATACCATATCCAAAAATAAGGAGACCCTAAATTAGGGTTTTGGACACCATTTTTTAAATCCTCAGTATTAGCCCCAACAGGTTGAATACCTAATAATCTATATTTTAATTCTGATGCTTTTTTATCAAAATACCAAATACCTTTTATGTTGTAGCCTCCAATTTCACTTGACTTTACATATAAAGTCTGAGTACCAGTTTTTCTAGAAATTAATTCATAACTCATCAAATCTTTGATTTCAGTTGTAGATAATTTATCTGAGGAAGAGAATTCATCGAATTTGTATATTTCAAGACTTGTACCTGATGGATCTTCTTCAATTTTATTAACAATATGTTCTTTTAAAACTCTCCATAATGACTTTCTACCAATTTTGTTTTGTTCATCATTCGTTGGGAAGAGTAAAGGGAAATTTAGCTTCTCATTTAAATCAATAAATTCATATACTACTCTTGACCACAAAATATCATTTTCTTCAATATTTGCATATTCTAAAGGTGTAATCTCATTTATAGATTTTTTTTCAGCCTCAATAGGTTTTTTAGCATTAATTAAATCTACTTGAGAAAAAATTAAATTTGAAAATAAAATAAAAAATACAGTTAGTGACCTCATTATAAATTATTGTTTTCTAATTGTAAAATCATTTACATTGTATTTAAACGCCTCACTCTTGTCACTACCTTCCCAACCAATAGCCTCAATACTTGAGAAAACAATTGGTGTTCCTGACGGAGATTGTCTTATATAATCTTCAGCTAGACCTTCAATAAAATTACCTTCAATTGTGAGAGCTTGGTTTATTCCAACACTAATAATAAATCTAGTAACTTCCACATTAAATTCATAATCAAAATCATCTGGTTTATAACCCGTTACTTGTCCATTCAATATGTTAAACTGAGTAACTGTAGATCCAGAGGGATATGATTGATCATTCTCAATAGCACCAACTCCGTCAGGAGCTTTCTTTACTCTAAATAATTTAGGCTCTGATATGGCAGGCTGACCATTAACTATACCTCGAACTTGGATAAATGCTTCAGATGAACCAGCGACAGGTTTTGCAGTAAAATTAGCGCCGGGAATATTTGTTGATGCAAGGGTAACGTTAGAGTCTTGAGTATTATATTGGCTTAATTGAACAGCACCCGGAAGAACAACATTTACAGGATTTTTTAAACCCTCATACAATATGTTCATTCTGACTGCCTCAACTGTTGCGGTAGATGGTTTTTCAATGATTGAAAACTCCTCATTAATAGGAATCGTTGTAACATTTCTATCATCCAATTTAGTTACAGAACCTGATAACTTATAACTACCAGTTTGGGTTAATCTTTTCTTAAATACAATTTGACCCTCAGAAATTTCATAATCTGAGCCTTCAATTAAATCTCTAGCTTGACTAGATCCTGGAAATGTTAATTTTATATCTTGATCTTCAAATGCAAAAGATGAAGATTTTTGACCCATAATAATACTGCCGTCAAAAACTTCACCTGAGAAATATTGAGCCTTTGGTGTTTTCAAATAAGCCTGTAAAACACCTCCACCAGTTGTTGCAACAGCAATTTCACCAAGAATTACTGAAAGTAATTTATTCTCAATATATCTCGTATTATTTTGAGTCTTGGTCATTTTTGATAAGGATGCAACGAGTGGAAAACCTTTAAATTCATAATCCATAAAATCCAATTCATTACCATTACTATTTAATTTTTTACCATCTTCCGGATACTCGAATCTTGAATCTAAATCATTAACTACACTTTGAAGATTTGCTAATGCTACTTCATCTGATATATACTTTGGATCATTAATTTTAATACTGTCAATAATGGATATTAAATCATTTCTGAAACCTATGTAATTATTTTTATAAGTTTCACCTTCAGGCAGAAGTATTGACCTTTCAAAAAAAAGTTCATCAAGAGGACCTGATTTATCCATAACCTGGTAATCTACCATAACTTGATTAGGTTTTTCTGAGTTTGATTTATTTTTTATATTTCTAACATAGCTAGTCCCCTCCTTGTCACTTTCCAAGATACTGTTTTTTAAATCTTTGATATAATTGACATAGTTGTTAGATATTTCTTTTAGATCTTGAACAAATGGGTAGACAACTTGATATTCAGGCTGTGACTGCAGGTTATCGATAGTTGCATACTTAATTACATTGTCATCAGAAAGTTGTTCAATACTGGTTTCTAAATCTTCATTAATAACTCCGATAGTTGCGAGAACTTCTTTATCAATATTTAATGCTAACATTGCAATAAACACGAGATACATCATGTTTATCATTTTTTGTCTAGTATTAGTCTTTTCTCCTGCCATATATTAGCTCTTCATACCCTGAAGCATTGCTGCATATTTTGCATTAAGCTCATTGATAGTTTGTTTCATTTTAGTTAACTCTTCTCCTAAACCTTCAGGAATATTCATAGAGCCAGTAGACGAATTGATTTCAGATAAATTAGAACTTAGCGAGTCATATAATAAGTTGATTTCTTTGACTTTAGAAGCAGCGCTTGCTAAATTTGTATTATAACTGCTCATGTTTTCACTAATATCTTTTGGAATTACAAATGCAGATGTTGCTTTAGCAGCACTAGATAAATTATTATTTAATGCAGATAAGCCTGCAACTGTTTCGTCAACGGCACTTTGAAGATTTTGTGTTTCTGCTTCGATTGTTTGTAACCCTTTGTCTTCAACGGACGGATCTCCAGTAAAATAACCTTGGACTCCAGAAATACCAAAAATAATAGCTTCAGTAATTAATCCAACAGATAACATTAGATCTCCAGTTATTGGTCCAAGATCCTGATGAGTAATCTTAAGAAGAGCACCAATAATAACAATTGATGCACCAAGTCCAAACATTAACTCAATAACATTGTCTGGAAGAAATTTCTTTTTAATTTTTGATTTTTTCATATAAATAATTTAAAATATTTTATTTGGATTTTCTTGAAACCCAACATCTTCTCCTAAATAGCTTTGAACAGTTCTGAATCCAATATACGATCGTTTCTTATCTTGATATTCATAATCTCTTGTTGAAACCTTTAGAAAATGAGCAACATCTTTCCAAGATCCACCTCTAACTACCTTTCTAGAATTTAAATCATTTCCTTCAATATTTGGATTTAAACCAGAAACAAAATCACTGGCAGACCTTTCATAATTAGAGTCTGTCCACTCAGAAACATTACCAGACATATTATATAGACCATAATCATTTGGCCAATAAGATTCGGCTTCAGCTGTATATAAAATTTGATCTGCTGCATAATCACCTCTCTCCGGCTTAAAATTAGCTAAGAAACAACCCTTGTCATCATATGTGTAAGGACCTCCCCAAGGATATTCTGCTCTTTCAATTCCACCTCTAGCAGCATACTCCCACTCAGACTCGGTTGGTAATCTAAAGCGACTTACAAGTTGAATGTCTTTTTTCTTTTTTCTATTATGTTGATTTTTGTAAAAGGTTCTCCAATCTGCAAAAGCTTTTGCTTGTTCCCAAGAAACTCCAACAACTGGATACTCAGAATAAGCATCGTGCCAAAAATAATCATTGTGCATGGGTTCGTTGTAACTATAATTAAAATCCTTGTACCAAACTGTGGTGTCAGGATAAACTTGGATTTCCTTGTAATCACTCCATTTATTTTTTTCAATATCAAATTCACGAAAGCTATACTTGATTCTTTTTGTTTTGAATGCTCTTAATCCATTAGGTGTTGAGTCGGCAGGAATAAAAAAACCTTCATAATCTTCTAACAAATCTGGACCAATACCACCCTCTAAAATTGCAGCATAATTGGCATCAAGATAATCAGATCTTTGCCATGAAATTTTATTATCCCAATTTAGTCGATAAGTAGATTTATCATCAATATCTAAAAACCCTAATCCATTTTCTTCAAGATATTCTTGATATGCAGTTTTTTCTTCACCATCATCAACTCTCTTATATATAGGCATAAAGTTCCACAATGGGTCATCCTCACTAATTTCTTCACCAATTTTTTCATATGCAGCTTTGGCAATTTCATGTCTAACAATCGAGTCTCTAACCCAATTAACAAATTGTCTATATTCACTATTAGTGATTTCTGTTTCGTCCATGTAAAAAGACTTGACGGATACTGTCTTTAACTTAGGGTTTTGATCTAACGATGCATTTGGGTTTGAAGGACCCATGGTAAATGCCCCTGAAGGGACTAGAACCATACCATTAGGTTGTGTAGGAAAAAACTTATTGGACTTTACACCTACTAATTCTCCCCTGTCATTATTAGAACAAGAGATAAAAAGTAATGTGAAAATAAAAAAGAACAATAGTTTTTTCATACAAATATCTTTTCTCAAATCAAAAAGTTGGACCCTAAAATAACACTTTTGGTTTAATTTCATATAATCTTGCTCTTTAATCTTTTAATAATTCTTTCTGAAATAATTGAATTTTGAGATAATTTATAATCATTTTCAGAGCAGGGGATTATATCTTTATCAATGGATATGATACCTTGATCAATATATTCAACCCACCATCTCTTACTAATTTTATTTTTATAAAATTTAAAATTATGACCATCAACTTCAACATAATAATAGTTGAAATCCGACTCTTTTAAAAAATCTTCAATATATCTATTATTACAGCCTTCGATATAATACCAGACCATTTCAGATAGAACAGAATTACACTCAATTGTACTTTTCACATTATTATAGCAAACAATTTTCATGCTAGAACTTATTCCAGCATACCTAGATAAGTTGCAAGCCTCAAATGCAGTCAAACCATTAGGAGATGTTAATTTAAAGTTTATTGTATTAGATTTTAATGATTCTAAATTAAAATTTACAATATGAGAATCTCTCATTACTGGTTCAGCTTCAGAAAAATCAAACCTTAAATCTCCAAGACTAAGCATGTCAAATTTTATTTTTCTTAGCAATTCAATTTTAGAAAATGAATTTAAGTGTCTTAAATAACCTAGATTACAAAAAAAATTAAGTTTTAAACTATCACTTTGTATTAAATGAGAAATATAATTAGAATTGTTAATTTGATTTGTTTCAGCATCAATTCCTAAAATTTTATCAACTGAAACAATATTCAGATAGATATTATCTTTGCTTAAAGACTCTGACACAACATTTAGTAAACTAGAATTGCCTCCAATGCAAATCATTAATATACCTAATCCTGAAAGATTTTTAGTAATTTCTTTTAATGCAAAATTGCTATCTGCAACACTATGACCATGGTTAAATTTTCCTAAATCGACAATTTTTTTTTTCCAATCACCATAATGCAATGAGTAAAATCTACTTCTAAATTTTTCGGATTCTAAATCATCATTAATTGTAAAAAAAGCGATATCATATGATGAGGTTATGTCAAATTCATCAACACCAAAAATTTTTATATTGTTACAAATACAACTAGGATCTAGCTTTTTTCTAAGATCTAAATTTTTTTTATTTGGTATTGTAAAATATTCAACAAACAATTTACGTTATTTTTTTAGAAGCTTTTTTGCTTGCTCTAAGTCAATACTTTGAGGATCAACTGTCTTAGGAATTTGAATTTTTTTCTTACCCTTAATAACAAAAATTTTTCCCCATCTTCCTTTTTCAAGAGTAATTTTATCATCAGACCAGTTTTTAATAATTTTTTCTTTCTCCTTTTTTAATTTTTCCTCAATTAAATCAGTAAAGTCTGAATCTGAAAGGTTATCAAAATCATATGTTTTATTGACGTTTATAAACATCCCATTCCATTTAATAAAGGGACCAAATCGTCCTTTACCCTTGGTTACACCATGTCCTTTATAAGTAATAATTGGTTTCTCACTTTCAATTTTCTTTTTTATTAATTCTAATGCAATTTCATAACTTATATCAAAAGGAGATGAACCGTCAGGAATTGAAATAAATTTTTTTCCATGTTTAACATACGGCCCATACCGACCTATGTTAGCTTCAACTCTTTCATCCTGAAAATCTCCTAAATATATTGGCAAATCGAATAGTTTTATTGCTTCATTAAAAGTGATTTTACTGATTTGTTGTTCTGGAAGAAGATTTGCAAAAATAGGTTTTTCTTCATCCTCATTTTTTCCTATTTGAGCTATTGGACCAAATTTACCCAATTTAACACTTAATTGTCTTCCGGTTTTTGGATCATCGCCTAAAACTCTTTCTCCAGTTTCTCTTTTTGCATTTTTACTAACATCATCAACTTTAAGGTTAAAAGGATTATAAAAATTATCAATAATGGATTGCCATTCTTTTTTCCCACTTGCAATAGAATCAAAATCATCCTCAACAGAAGCAGTAAAATTATAATCAATTATATTACTAAAGTTATTGGTTAAAAATTCATTTACTAAAACACCTACTTCACTGGGAATTAGTTTTCCTTTATTTGATCCAAAATTTTCAGAAACTATTAACTTACTTATTTTGTCCGTAACAACATATTGTAATAAATCTCTCTTTTGTCCAACATTATCACCTTTAAAAACATATTTTCTATTTATAATAGTTGAAATTGTTGGAGCATATGTTGAGGGTCTACCAATACCAAGTTCCTCTAATTTTTTGACAAGAGTGGCTTCAGAAAATCTAAAAGGTGGTTTTGAGAAAACCTGAGTTATTAAAATCTTACTTTTTTCAATAGTATCACCAACATTTAATTTTGGAAGTAAATCATTATTGTCATTTTCATCAATATTATCTTTAGACTCAATATATAATTTTAAAAAACCATCAAAAACTACAACTTCACCCTCAGATTGGAAAAAATCATTATGATTAGAGGCCTTTACTTTTATGATAGTCTTATTTAATTTGGCATTTGCCATTTGAGACGATACAGCTCTTTTCCAAATTAGTTTATATAAATTAGATTGATCTGAATCAAGTATTAAATTATCCTTTGAAAAATTGGTTGGCCTAACTGCTTCATGTGCTTGTTGAGCACTTTTGCTCTTATTTTTAAATGACCTTTCGAAAAAATAATTTACACCAAATCTATCAATTATAGTTTTCTTAATTGATTTAACAGCTTGGTTTGATAAATTTACACTGTCAGTTCTCATATATGTGATGTGGCCTTCCTCGTACAATTTCTGAGCTGCAGACATGGTTCTTGAAACTGAAAAACCTAACTTCCTGGACGCTTCTTGTTGTAAAGTAGATGTTGTAAAGGGCGGTGTTGGTTTCTTTTCAGTGGGATTTTCTGTTACAGAAATTACTTTATATTTTGAACTTAAAAATTCATTTATAAAAGATTCAAAATTTTCATCTTTGAAAATATTCTTTGAGTATTTTGCCCTAAAAATTTTACCATTAACTGTGTTAAAAAAAGCGGATATTTTAAATGATTCATTAGGTACGTGTTCACTTATTTCCTTCTCCCTCTCAGCAATTAACCTCAAAGCTACCGATTGAACACGTCCAGCAGAAAGTCCGCCCTTCACCTTTCTCCAAAGAATTGGGGATATTTTATATCCAACAAGTCTATCTAAAACTCTTCTTGCTTGTTGAGCATCTACTAAGGATTTATCGATTTTTCTAGGATTTGTAATAGCTTTTTTTATTGCATCTTCAGTTATTTCTCTAAAAACTATTCTTTTTGTTTTTTCTTCATTTAAATTTAAAGATTCTTGCAAGTGCCAAGCTATTGCCTCACCTTCTCTGTCCTCATCACTGGCTAACCATACAGTTTCAACATTTTTAACCTCACTCTTTAATCTTTTTACAATATCTTTTTTCTCTTTTGAAATGATGTATTTTGGTTTATAATTTTCATCTACATTTATACCTAACTCACTTGATGGCAGGTCAGAAATATGTCCGTTACTTGAAACCACCTTGAAATCTTTACCCAAAAATTTTTCAATTGTCTTAGCTTTTGCAGGTGATTCAACTATAACAAGATTTTTTGACATGTATATGGTTTTAGGTTCACAAAAGTATATGTTTTTTTAAAACTCAATTTATTTTTTTGAATTTAAACAAAATGTTAACATCAATTTTTATTCCATTAATAAAAAATAAGAAGATTTAAAAACACGACAATTTGACAGTTTTTCTATATTTGTGACTGAAAATTAATTTTAAATGATACTAGTTGACGCGAAATTGTCTAATGAAACTAAAATTAAGTCCTTAAAGAAATATCACATAATTTCCTATGGATGTCAAATGAATTTTGCTGATTCTGAAATTGTAGCATCTATTCTTGAAAATATTGGTTACGATTATACTGATGATATAGAAAAATCTAGTCTAATTTTACTTAATACATGTTCTATAAGAGAAAAAGCGGAACAAACAATTAGAAAAAAACTATCAAGTATTAATTTTTTAAAGAAGAAAAATTCTAGTTTAAAAATAGGCGTGCTTGGATGTATGGCTGAAAGACTGAAGGAAAAATTTTTACATGAAGAAAAAATAGTAGATCTTGTTGTAGGGCCTGATGCATATCGTGATTTACCAAATTTATTAAAAGAGATTGAGTTTGGAAATGATGCTGTAAATGTTCTTCTTTCAAAAGATGAAACTTACGCTGATATTAATCCACAGAGATTTAACTCAAATGGTATTTCGGCTTTTGTTTCAATAACTCGTGGTTGTGACAATATGTGTACATTTTGTGTAGTTCCTTTTACTAGAGGAAGAGAAAGAAGCAGAGATCCAAAAAGTATTTTAAATGAAATAAATAAATTAAAAGAAAATGGTTACAAAGAAATAACTCTACTTGGTCAAAATGTTGATAGTTATTTATGGTACGGAGGTGGATTAAAAAAAGATTTTAAAAAAGCTAATAATATTCAAAAACGGACTGCTATTAATTTTGCTAAACTTCTTGATTTAGTTGCAAAATGCTATCCTGATTTTAGAATAAGGTTTACAACTTCTAATCCTCAGGATATGGATATTGAAGTATTAACTACAATGCAAACTCATAGTAATATATGTAATCATATTCATCTTCCTGTTCAATCTGGAAGTAATAAAATATTAAAAGCTATGAATAGACAACATACAAGAGAAGAATATTTAAATTTAATTTCTAACATTAAAAAAATTCTTCCAAATTGTGGTATTTCTCATGATATTATTACTGGATTTCCAAATGAGACAGAAAAGGATCACATAGATACTTTGAGTTTAATGGAATTAGTTAGATATGACTTTGGTTTTATGTTTAAATATTCTGAAAGACCAGGCACATTAGCAGCAAGAAAAATGAAAGATAACATCACAGAAAAAGTAAAGCAAAGAAGGTTATCTGAAATAATTGATTTACAATTCCAACACAGTTATAAAAATTTATCAAATTATAAAAATAAATTAACTGAAATTTTAATAGAAAAAGAATCAAAAAAATCTACTAAATTTTGGTGTGGAAGAAATGAACAAAACATAATGGTTGTTATACCAAAAGAAAATTATTTACCTGGAGATTTTGTCGAGGTTTTAGTTGAAAATAACACATCCACAACCTTAATAGGGTTTGCGAAAAAAAAGATTAAATGAACTTAAATATTCAAAACATAAAGCAAAGGTTTGAGATAATTGGTAATGATATTTTTTTAGATAGAGCGATTGAAAAATCAATAAGAGTCTCCCCTACTGATATCTCAGTACTAATAACTGGTGAAAGTGGAGTAGGAAAAGAAATATTTCCTAAAATTATTCATCAACTGTCACACAGAAAACATAATAAATTTATTGCTGTAAATTGTGGTGCAATACCTGAAGGAACTATTGATTCTGAATTATTTGGTCATGAAAAAGGTGCTTTTACAGGTGCAACATCAACTCGAGCAGGATATTTTGAAGTTACGGATGGTGGAACAATTTTTTTAGATGAGGTTGGTGAATTACCACTAACAACTCAAGTAAGATTATTGAGAATATTAGAAAATGGGGAATTTATGAAAGTAGGATCCTCTAAAGTTCAAAAAACTGATATTAGAATTGTAGCTGCAACAAACATAAAAATGGATAGTGCAATTAAGAAAAATAAATTTAGAGAAGATTTATATTACAGATTAAGCACTGTTGAAATTAATATTCCACCATTGAGAAAGAGGAAAAATGATATTTTTTTATTATTTAGAAAATTTGCATCTGATTTTGCAAAAAAATATAATATGCCTACTGTTAGATTAGATGAAGAGGCACAATTATTATTAAAAAATTATAGATGGAATGGAAATATTAGACAATTAAAAAATATTACTGAACAATTATCTGTTCTTGAACAAAGCAGAGCAATAACAAAATCTATACTTTCTAACTATTTACCAAATCCAATTTATAATTTACCAGCTTTGATTGACAATGAGTCCCATTCAAATGATTTTTCTAGTGAAAGAGAAATTTTATATAAAATTTTATTTGATATGAAAAAAGACCTTAATGAACTTAAAAAGGATATTGGCAAGATAAAAAGTGATAATCCTGATTTTGATATTTCCAGTTTTAAAAATTCAAATAAAAATTACAGTGATGAAATAATTGAAAAGGCTGAACTTGAAAATAGTTTAATTCCTGTTAATGAAGATAAAATTAATGATAATATTAATGATAAATATGATTATGCCGAAGAAATTCAGGAAGAAGAAACTCTATCTATCCAAGATAAAGAGTTAGAATTAATAATTAAATCACTAGAAAGAAATAATGGCAGGAGAAAAGCTGCTGCAATTGAACTAGGTATTTCTGAACGTACTTTATATAGGAAGATTAAACAATATGATATTAAACTTTAAAAGACTTATTTTTTTTTTATTTTTAATTAGTTTTCATTCTTGTGGAAACTATTCTTTTACTGGTGCATCTATTCCTGAGGGGACTGAAACATTTCAAGTGAATTTATTTGAAAACAATTCAGGCAATAATGTAGGTTCTATTTTTGAACCCGGCTTAGACAGAGATCTAACATTAGCTCTTCAAAATATTTTAGAAAATCAAACAAATCTACAACTTGTACAAAGTAATGGAGATTTACTGTATGAAGGAGAAATAATTGAATATAGAGTAAGTCCTATGACTTCAACTGCAGATTTAAATGCTGCTCAAAATAGATTAACAATCTCTGTCAATATTAACTATACAAACTTTAAAAAAGAAGAAGATAATTTTGAAAGAAGATTTTCTTTTTTCTTTGATTTTCCAGCTGAACAACAATTGATATCAATTAAAAATGAAGCTCACGAAATTATTTTTGAAAGATTGACACAAGATATTTTTAATGCATCTTTAGCAAAATGGTAGAAATTGATAAAAGAATTCTTTTGAGTGGACTGATTAATCCATACAAAATAAAAAAAAATAGTCACAAACATTTTTTAAAATTATCAAAAAAGTACCCTTACTTTGTTGCTCCACATGTCATCAACATATTAATTTCAAAGAATAATAATACAGTTAATTATGGCAGAAGTTTGAAAGCATTTTCATTAAACTTTATTGATAGAGAATACATTTACAATATTTTAAATAATCAAAAAAAAATTAATGCCCAAGAAATCAAAGAAATAGTCAATGATATCGATAAATTAAAATCGAATACTAAACACTCATTTGTTGAATGGGTTTTGAAAACTAAATCAACAGAAAATAATAAAAACTCTACTTTTTTAGGCTTAGATAAAAAATTTATTAATGATTTAAAAATTAAGACTAGAAACGCTGAAAGTTCTATAAATGAAGAAGATTTTATGACTGAAACTTTGGCAAAAATATATTTGAAACAAAATAAATTAAAAAAAGCATTGAAAGCATATAAAATTTTAAGTTTGAAATATCCAGAAAAAATCAGTTTATTTGCAGACCAAATAAAATTTATTAAAAATAGGTTGAATAATGAATAGTATTTTTACAATAATATTATTTTCTATAATTATTTTATCATTTCTTTTGATATTAGTGATAATGGTTCAAAATCCAAAAGGAGGAGGGTTGTCTTCAAGTTTTGGGGGTGATTCCCAGAAAATGGGTGGGGTTAAAAAAACTACTGACTTTCTCGATAACAGTACTTGGTTTCTTGCTGGAGCTCTTCTTCTATTAATTTTGTTTTCAAATATTACATTAAATTCCGGTGATCAAAACTCTGATTCCGAACTTATAAACAATAATAGTGATTTTGAAATTGAAGAAATTCTAGAAAATGATGATTCTCAAAATGAGTCTGAGTAAAACTAATTTTATGCCATGATGTCATTTAAATTTTCTATTATAATTACAATTTGACATAAATTTTCTTTTGGCATGATTGATGAATCTTAGTAAAAGTAAAAAATTAAAAATATGAGCAAATTGAAGATCAAACCATTAGCAGACAGAGTTCTAGTTGAACCTCTTGAAGCTGAAACAAAAACAGCCTCCGGAATCATTATTCCTGATACAGCAAAAGAAAAACCTCAAAAAGGTAATGTAGTTGCTGTAGGTGCTGGAACAAAGGAAAACCCCATCTCTGTTAAAGTTGGGGAGACTGTATTATATGGCAAATATTCTGGAACTGAGTTGAAGTACGAAGGCAAAGACTATTTGATAATGAAAGAAAGTGACATTCTAGCAATAGTTTAATAATTAAAAATTTATAAAATGGCAAAAAAAATACAATTTGATATTCAAGCAAGAGAAGGTTTAAAAAGAGGAGTTGATGCACTTGCTAACGCAGTTAAGGTTACTCTTGGACCTAAAGGCAGAAACGTAATTATTGGTAAATCCTTTGGTGGTCCACAAGTCACCAAAGATGGTGTAACAGTTGCAAAGGAAATTGAATTAGAAGATGCATTAGAGAATATGGGGGCTCAGATGGTAAAAGAGGTTGCATCAAAAACAAACGATTTAGCAGGAGATGGTACAACCACTGCAACAATTTTGGCACAATCAATTGTTACAGAAGGGCTTAAAAATGTTACTGCTGGTGCAAACCCAATGGACCTAAAAAGGGGTTTAGACAAGGCCGTAGGAAAAATAGTTGAAGATTTAAATAAATCTGCAAAGACTGTTGGAAATTCCTCTGAAAAAATTCAACAAATTGCTTCAATTTCTGCCAATAATGATAACTCAATTGGAGATTTAATAACCGAAGCTTTCGAAAAAGTTGGTAAAGAAGGTGTAATTACAGTGGAAGAAGCGAAGGGTACAGATACTTATGTAGATGTTGTTGAAGGCATGCAATTTGACAGAGGCTATCTTTCTCCTTATTTTGTTACTAATAGTGAAAAAATGGAATCAGATCTTGAAAATCCTTACATCCTATTATATGATAAAAAGATATCTGCAATGAAAGATCTTCTACCAATTTTAGAACCTGTTGCACAAAGTGGAAAACCGTTGTTAGTAATTGCTGAGGATGTTGATGGTGAGGCATTAGCAACTCTAGTAGTAAATAAATTAAGGGGAGCTCTAAAAATAGCTGCTGTAAAAGCCCCTGGTTTTGGAGACCGAAGAAAAGCAATGCTTGAAGATATTGCAATACTTACTGGTGGAACAGTTATCTCTGAAGAACGAGGTTTTAACATAGAAAATACTACAATTGAAATGCTCGGAACTGCAGAAAGAGTTACCATTGATAAAGATAATACAACTATTGTTAATGGTGCCGGAGAAA
>CACIKV010000003.1 GCA_902587325.1 uncultured Bacteroidota bacterium | reverse complement strand
AATTTTTAAAGAATCCTCGATTAAATAACCAACTAATGACAACTCTTATTGAACTTCATTAACCTCCAATAATTATATGGCAGCGGAGTAATGAAACCAACTAAAAGCATTATAGGAATAACGGTTAGGTTAATAACTGCTCCACCGGTTATCAAGTAATCAGTAAAATTCATTGCAATCTCCATACTCAACATAGAAATTAATGACATTCCCAAAGCAGTAGAAAGTGCTTCTTTAAAATTCATTTGCTTTAAAAGAATAATAGTCTCTAAAACTATACTTGTGATTAACCCATTTATAACAGCTAATATCATAATAGTCATAGTTGAGAACTCATTAGGATAAACTTGAAAATAATATATAGTACCAAAATCACCAATTGAGCAACCTATCAAGCACCATAAAGTATTCATTGATGCTTTTTTCCAAGTATTTCTACATACCCAGTTCAAATTATATTTTATTCAAAACAAGTTTATTATTGTCACTTTTTCCGTTCAGTTTTTCTGTTACCACTTTTTCAATAATTCTCATTGATTTTAAAGCCATATTTTTAAAATCATCAATGCCGTCATTACTAAAATTAATTCTTGTTCTGTGAATATTATATTTTTCTGACATTTCAACTTCAAACAATTTTTTTATATCATCTGCACCATATATGAATCCAAGCATTCCACCCCATGTTGCAGCTGGATTATCAGAATCCCACCCACATAATGCCGCAATTTTTACAGTTTTTTTATAGTCTCCTTCACCGTATAATAAACTTATTATACTTGCTCCAAAATTTATACCTGCTGCAAAACAACCATAACAAGACTCATCTTTTGTTGCCCACATATAATTATCCATTTGATTGATTTGATATCTTAAATTTAAAGAGTCTCTTGCAGCTTCCCAAGTTATTCCTGATTGGTATTTTTCTTTTACATAGTCATACATTTTTGCAGAATAAGAATCATTAGGTAAAATTTTTCTAGCTTCATCTGCTATTAAATTTATTTTTTCTTTTACTGAAATCTCGTCCTTATTAAAATAAGAAAGTGAATGCATAATTATGTAAAATTGAGATATCCACTCGGCATTTTCCCTTGCAACTGTTCTTATAGGTAAACTTGACATTAGTAATGCAAACTCTGGATTAAGTGGTGAATACAATCCAAAAACCTCGGTTGTTAATTGAGCATCAATCATTTCATAATGAGGGTTTAATTTTGGGGAGCTAGTCTCTGGTGGTAAAGTGCCATTGATCATTAAATCAAAAGCTTTTTGATTTGATACCCATAAATAATTTTGCTCTTCTTTTTTAATGTGCTTTAACCAACCATCCCGAATTTGATTATCTGTTAGTAGCAAAGTGTTTTTATCCAATAAAAGCTCTTGATACATATATTCAATATCGGTATCATCATCTGAACCCCAAAGGCTATCTTTTTTTGCAAACTTAAAACCGATTATCTGACTAGATCCCCAACTTTTTTCATTCATTTTTCCCCAATTCTCACTTGTGTAAAAAGGTTCTTGTTTACCATCTTTTGAAAAACCAATCTTATTCATTTCTGTTATCAATCCTGTCCAATTTGCGATAGATTGACCAATCCAAAAACCTTCAAGCTTATCAAGAAGTTCAGCTTTTTGAATAGTAATTTTTTCAGAATTACTGCAAGAAGAAATAAAAACGAATAAAAAAATTAATAGCTTTTTCATGGAAAGAAATTAATTAAACAACTCTTTTATCTAAATAAATAATAGAAATACAAGAAACTAACATTAATAAGGAAGGTAATGTTGGAATTATGGGATCTGAAATACTTATGTGAAAGTAAACAGCGGCAATCATGAATAAAGTCATAACACCCGATGCTGGTAAAATTAATTTTTTATACTTTAATCCAAATAAAAGCATCAATGCACATGCAACTTTAAATACTCCAACGACTACCATTGTTGTATAATTTAAGCCATAAGCTTCAAACTCATCTATCATGTTTGTTGCATCACCTCCCCTAAAAGTAGTATCTAAATTAAGGTTATAGGTCCAAGCAGTTATGACAGTTAATGAAACTAAAACAATTAATAGTTTCAGAATTATTTTCATTTAATTACCATTTTGAATTGGATCTGAATCTGGCATAATTTTGTTTAAAACAAAATAAACTGGGCAAAACTTTGTTACTGGACTTATTACCTGTAGAGCTCCAACCCCAACAGCTATCCATAAGTAATTCAATTCTGCGCTATAAAATGTGAGACCTACACTGATCAAATATAAAAATCCACAAATTGCATCATGGGCTCTGATTTTTGAAATATTTTTTGTATTCATTTTTTGGTTTTTATTTTCTTCTACAATTTAACAAAATTTAAGAAAACTTAATTATCTGATTTTAGATATTTTATTAATCAGAAAATTATTTAAAATCTTTTTTTTATGAGTCCTAAACAAAGTATTAATCATAGCGTCTCCCAAGTTTGTAGTAGTAGTAATAAATGGGAATATTCTTAATAAGGGATACAATGGACGCATTATTAAATAAAAGAAATTATAAATTTTAGTTCTTGATTTAATTCCCTTTTCTGGTAATATAATTCCTGCTCTAAACATGTAAGAGTCTTTAAAACCCTTATTTAATATATAATTTTCTGCTTTTCCTTTTATCCTTGCCCACATTACTGGACCTTTTTCAGAAGAATCTGTTCCCTCACCAGTTATAAAATTAAAAACTGAGTTCTTATTGCCTAAATAAACTAAATCCACTAATCGTTCAGTAATATCATAAATCACTTTTTTATAATATTCCTTGGAAGCACCTACAACTGAAATTCCTATGCAGTGAAAGCAACCATCAAAACCATCTAATTCTTTTTTAAATTTTTCTAACTCTAAAAAATCCTCACAAAGCAATTCTTTAACTTTAGGATGATCAATATTTAATGATGTTCTATTAATTAATAATATCTCTGTAATCCTATCATCTTTCATACACTGAAACAAAACTCCTTTACCAACCATTCCAGTACTTCCAGTTATAATTAGTCTCATATTTTTCTTAAATTAATCCGACAATTTAAATCAAAAAAAATGAAAAAACTATTATTACTATTGGTTGTCATTTTCATGTCATGTGATCAACCGTTTAAAGAAACACAAGCTAAATTAGATTTTCCATATGAACCAACTTATCAAAAGGAGTGGAAAATTGGAAGTCAAGAAAATGTTCTACTTGTTCAAAATCTCTTAAAATCCTTTATTGATGGAGATATTGATAAAGGTTATTCATATATGTCTGAGGATATTGAATTTTGGCATCAGAACGGAAGTGTCACAACAAATCTTGATGAGTTTAAAGAAATATATGATGAAGCTTTAAGGTCTGGTGCATTTACTAATCATAGTATTGGAGTTAATATTCCAGTTGTTTCTGAAGATGGATATGAGTGGGTATTGCTTTGGGATATTGCTGATGCTGGTGGGCAAACGAACAGGTATCAAGAGGCGTTTAGAATTGAAGATGGAAAAATTGTTCAAGTTAATCAGTTTTCTAAGCCTGTTATTGAAGATGAAATCGATGATGATAGCAGTGATAATTTAAAATAAAAGCCCTTTTGCAAGGGCTTTTATTTTTTATATAATTTTATAAAATGAAATATTTTTTAATTCTTTTTTTCATTTCTTTTTCTATCTTTTCTCAAAGTGATTCTTTTTACTATGGTGAAAAAATATCCTCATCAGATTTACAGCAACTTTCTAAAATTGATTTTAATAATGAAGTTATCCAAACTAAACTTGAAGGGGAAATTATATCAACTTGTCCAAAGAAAGGATGTTGGATTGAAATGAAAATAGATGATAAAGATGTTTTTGTGAAATTCAAAGACTATGGTTTTTTTGTTCCAAAATCTGGAATGGAAGGTAAAAAAGCCATTGTTCAAGGTTTAGCTTCAATTGATACACTCAGTATTGAAGATTTGAAACACTATGCTGAAGATGCAGGTAAAAGTAAAAGTGAAATAGAAAAAATTATATCTCCAGAAATTAAAATTTCTTTCTTAGCAAACGGAGTTGTCATAAAAAATTAGCAATCAACGTATTATAAAAAAATTTTTATATCCAAGTTTCCTAAAAATTTTATGAAACTAAATGAAAGAGATATTGCACTAACTAAAATTAATGTTCCAAGTTCCGTGCAATCTATATATTTTAAAGGTAAAAGATATACTTATAAACAGTACTTAAAAATAATAAGAAAAAATTCAAAAGATACTTTAGATACAGAAAAAATAGCAGAAAAGAATCATGATAAACACCTTGAAAATCTATCTAACAAAAAAAGAGTTGATCATGTAATTGAAAATTTCAAAGAATGGAAAATTTCTTGAAAATCTTCGATACATTAGCTTGAAATAGCTATTTAATATTTATAAATTTAAAACATAGTTTTTTTGATAGAAAATATTCTATTTCACTCTCTAAAATGTGAATAAATAAATTATAATTTAAAAGAAAAAGAGTTCATTCAATCAATGAAATAATTATATTAAAAAAATAAATTATTGAAATGCCTGAACAGCAATTTAAATCTCAATTTACTACTAATAAAGAAAAAAAATTGGATTCAAAAAATTCAATTTCAAAATCCTTAAATTCAAGTAATTTAGAAAAACTTCAAAATAAAGCAGATACATCAATTAGTGTTACCCAATTAAAATCTAGTCAAAAATTATCCAATTCTAATAAAGATAAAGAGATAATTAATGGAATGGAAAATGTAAGTGGTGTAGATTTGAGTGGAGTTTCGATAATTAGAAATTCCTCTGAACCTGAAAAATTAAATGCAGAAGCATTATACAGAAAAAATGAAGTTCATTCAGCCCCAGGAAAAGATAAACATATTCCTCACGAATTAGGGCATGCTGTGCAACAAGCAAAAAGTAAAGTTAAGGCTACTACAACTATTAATGGTCAGAAAGTCAATAATGATCCAAAACTTGAGACTGAGGCTGATGATCTTGGTAAAAAAGCTTTGTCTAAATCAGATAGCACAACAAATACAAATCAATTAAAAAATAAATTTAATTTAACTAATGCAAATGATATTAATCAAAGAGCTGAAGCTCAAACAGACGAAGAAGATAATAAACCCGGTTTGTGGAATAGATTAATGTCTGGGGTTTCGTCAGTGGGTGGAAGAATTAGTTCTTTTCTTGGTTTAGGAACTAAAAAAAATAAATCTGAGGAAACTTCTAATACAGAGGATGTTGATCAACCGGAATCAGAAATTGATGAACAAGATGAACAAGATGAACAAGATGATAAAGTTGATAGTACATTAAAAAGTATGATAGATCAAGCGGTTGAAGCAGCCTCTAATGCTGTAGATTATGGAAAAGATGCAATTGAATATGCAAAATCTAATATCGAAAATTTACCATCTAAGATTAATGAATCTTCATTAAAAGCTGCCGGTAGTTCCAAAAAACTTCTTGCATTTGGTGAGAATGTTAAAAAGAAAGAGGCAGAAGATGAAAAATATGCGGAGGATAATCCAATGAAAGCTACTGTTAAAGGCTTGATTAAAAAAGCAGGTGGCAGTGTTCCAATTGTTGGTGATATAATGTCGATATATGAAAATTCAAAGACATTGGGTAAAAGAAGTGTAGATGTGAATGCTTACAATGATGCTGTAAAAAGTTCAACTAATCCTGAAAATTTAGCAAAAAAATCAAAAATCAAACCTTTTAAAAAAGGTCTTCAAATGTCTTTAAAGGGATGGCAAAATTCTTTATATAATTTTGGGAGCTCCGTAGTGTCTTTAACAATGAATGTTTTAGCTCTATTTAGTGCTGGGGTGTCTAAAGTTGCTGGATATATTAAATCTGGAGTTGAATATTTAAGTGCAGGAATAACTAATGTTCATGGAATTTGGAAATATTTTAATGGCACACTACATCAGGAGAGAGAAGAAATAACTAAAACTATTATCAGACAAGCAAGAAAGGGTGATGCTGCAAGTATGGAATTAATAACAAAAATAATTCCAACCATTGAAAACAAACAACAACTAGAAGATGTCATAAAATCAAAAGGTGGGGTTGAAGGATCAAGTGCTAGAACTGGCTTAATGAATTCCATGAACACCAAAAATACTGGTAATATAATGGCTGATGGTGATGCACCAACTACATGGGAAAATTTAACAGGGATTTCCTCTCAATCCGCAAAAGAGAAAGGTGTTTACGATACTCTTAAAGAAGGAACTGGAACTGCTTTAAGCAAAGGCTCTACTAAAATATCTGAAGGATATGAAAGTGCCAAAGAAGGGATAAGCTCTGGATATGAATATACCTCGAAAAAATTATCTGATCAAAAGGAAATTATAAAAAAAGGGGCGGAAGCCGGTATGGATATACTTGTAGATCAATTAAAAGGGAAATTTGGTGTAATCATTGATTCGCTTAATCCAAGAGATGAAGAAGATAATGCTGATCAATAATAAAAAAAAGCGATCCCCTTGAAAGAGGTTTTTAAAAAATTTGAGATGATAGATAGTACAGACAAAGAAGAAGCAAATAAACTTATTTCAAAATTACTTAAATCTGGGAATGCTGATGAACCTAAGTCTGCTATAGTGGAAATAGACAATTACTTTAAATATAGCATTAATTCAGATGGATCGGTTAATCTCTAATTTACATCAACGTCAGTCTGTCCTGGATCATTTACTGTAATTTGACCTCCCCAAGCACAAGAGCAAGTGCTGTCTTCAGTTAAAACAGGTTGTCCTTTTAAAGTAGTTTTTGAAGCACCACCACTCCACATTGGCATAAGTGGAAGGGGTATACAAGGCTGAGGGGTCAGGGCTCCCATAGCAGCAGCTGTTGCAGCAGCAACCATTGGATTCATCATCGAAGTACAATTGCCAAAAGCTGGAATATTTGCCATAGGTATGGCATCTAAAGCATTTCCAATTGGATTTGAACTAGTGTTTGCTAAATTTAATGGCATAACATTCATTGTTTGAGGACCTCCATCTCCAAAAGAGCATTCAATTTTTGCACCACTACACAAACATTTTGCCATAACTAAATATAGTAAATCATTTTAAATCAAAAATTTTACCTTCTTTAATTAATTCTCTTTTTATTCCAAAAATCAGGTCATTTTTATTGATATATGATTCTTTCATTAATGATTTAAGCCAGGCATACTGTACTACATTTTTAATAGATCCACCACTTAGATTAAAATTCTCAGAAATATATTTAATATCACTTTTATCTAATTTTGAAATACCATTCAAGGCATTTTCCCATAATTGAATTCTTTGGGATTTATTTGGAAGATTATATAATATGACTGACTGTAACCTTCTGGAAAAAGCACTATCAATATTTGGTTTCAGATTGGTTGCTAAAATAACTAATCCTTTATAGTTTTCGATTCTCTGTAACAGATAAGCAGTTTGTTGATTTGCAAATTTATCTTTAGAATCAGAGACTTTTGTTCTTTTAGAAAACAATGATTCTGCTTCATCAAAAAATAATATCCAATTCTTGTTTTCTGCCATATCAAATATCATAGATAAGTTTTTTTCAGTCTCTCCAATATATTTTGAGACTAGCTGGGATAAATCAATACGATACACGTCAATATTATTTTTTTTACCTAATAAAGCTGCTGTTAGTGTCTTACCCGTTCCCGGTGGTCCATAAAGAAGTGCTTTAAAACCCTCATTAATTTTTGTCCTTAAATTTTTATGCTTATCGATTATATCATTACTACGTATCCATGTATTAATAGTATCTAATTCATTCATTATACTTTCCGACAGAATTAAATTCTCCCAATTCAATTCTGTAGTTAAACGGTTTGCAGGAAAATTTGTACTGTATTTTGGTCTAAATTTTGTCCCTAACGTAATGTACTGTATAAATTCAGGTGTTAATGAAATAGAAGCACTAAGATATGAGATGTTTTTATTATCATTTTCTAACAATAAAATATTTTCTTTTTTAAAAACATGATCATCATCAAATAAGGTTTGAAACTGAAGCTTACCCAAAAAATCTAAGCCAAAATTTATAAATGTGACTGTTTGTAAAGTTGGTTTGAAAAAATTATTTAAAGGGTCAATATACCCTCCAAACTCAGTGAAAGGTCTATCTAAAACTTTATTTTTAATTAAAAATCTATCAAAAATTTGTGGTGAAAAAAAAACAGAAACGGAAACTATCAAGGTTAATCTCTCTAAAAAATTCAGATGATTATTTTTTATGAATTTTGCATAGTTACTTTCATCAAAAGTTAATATTGGTGCATCTAAATTTTTAAATTTTTTATTCTCAAAAAAAGATTCCAATCTATGGTCAATTAGTTTTGAAAGCCAAATAGTTTCTTTTTCTATTGTAAGTGCATTCTTTTCCGATAGAGAATCCTTTAATTTATCTTTCATATTAATACCATTCAACAGTAATTTTATTTTTCATAAATATAGTTTGAATACGATTTATGTTCCAAGGAATTGTTTCTAGAATTACATCAAATGATTCTTTTTTTACATTTAATTCATAATCATCTGTTTCTGTTTTATTAAGCACTCCTTCTCTTTTAAGAAAACTTTCTCTAAATGTATCAACTTGTGTATTACTCATCTGAGGCCAATTTTGTAAAACAGAATTCAATAATGAATCGCACATCTGTAACTCATTTTCTTTAAGCTCAATTTTGCAATCAATATATTTATTAGGTCTTAGACCAAATAAGATTTTGTTTAAAACAATATCCTCTTCAAAAATAGTAGTTAACCCTGTAACTAAATACTGACTCAACATAACGGCTCTATTTTGATATTCATCGTTGATGAATTTCTTATTCTTCATATAATTCAATTTTTCACAAAGTGTGTATAAATAAGGCCATAAAATAATTAAACCAGAATTATTTAATGTAATCAAACTTTTATCATAATTAACAATTTCTTCATCGTTATTATAATCTTCATTTTTTTCTAATTCTTGTGCTTTATTTTTAAAATCAGATTTTAGTAAAAGCTTTCTTAAATATTTACTTGATGGTGTATTAGTCAAGACATTATTAACTGATATTTTCTCTTTCAGATTTTCAATAAAATCTAATAAATATTCTTCAATATCAATTTCATTTAATGAAGAGTTTGACCATTTTTTTAAGAACATTTTTATTATTATTTGATTATCTTGCTTTTTAAAATTATTTAAAACTAGCGGAATATTTTTTTTGATTTGTTTCTTTAATTCAATATACTTTTTTGGAAGATTTTGATGAATTATTTGTAATATATTCAATCGCTTAAAATTATAAGAAAGATCAACTATAATATTTATTTTATTTAAATCTTTAAAGGAATCATGAAAAATTTTTATGGTCTTTTCTTTCTCTTTTTTTAATAAAAAAATAATCAATGATTCAATTTTTTTTATTGAATTAATTTCAAATGTGTTATCTAATGATCCTATATTAAGAAAATAGTTAAGCTGGTAACTTTTATCTTTTTTATAATTAAATTCATATTCCTTATTTAATAAAAGTTTACTATCAATCGAGCTTTTTAGAAATTTTTTCACAGACGTGATATTATTTATTTTTTTTGAAAAAGCAATTGCTTGCACTTTTTTATATTTACTTATTGCAACTTTAACAGCTTTTAATAATTTATCCTTATAAGTATTATTAACTTTTATAAAATCTGATAAAGACTTTATCAACTTCTTGTTAGAGAAAAATTCGTAAAGTTCAGTTAAGGAACTCATCTTTATGGATCTTATTAAATAAATAAATGGATCTTTTTTTGATAATTTTTTTTTAGACCAAAAAGGATTTTCGTTAAAAATTATAGCATGAGTTATTAAGTCCCTATCATAGATTTTTTCTTTTGTTACTTTAGGGATACTTGATAACATATTGATCTCTGAAAATAAAATAAAAATACTTTGAAGAGCACTTTTAAAATCTTGATTTAATTTAGAATTCGTCTCGAATGACTTTTTACTTGAAGCTGTGGTTTTAGTAAATTTAATAAGTGCATTGAGATTTAAGAATCTTTTATTATTTAAAAAGGAGAAAAATCCCATTGCAAAATATTTAAGTGATAGCATTTCATCTTTGTAAAATGAGGAAGTTTTAAGTAAATAAGATCTTAGAATGTTTTTAAAAAGCTTACGGTCTAAATATGTATATGAAAATATGTTTGAAGTAATTAAAATTGCATCTTCATAATCAAAAAATCTTTTAGGTATCAATTTCTTAATTCTTTTTTCGTATTCTTTTTCAAAAGATATGTCAACCAAATAATAAAATAATTGATCATCTTCATGAAAAAAATCAATGAACTTATAAAATGAATCTTTAGTATCAATAATATCATTAATATTATCAAAATCTAAAAAATCAATCAATTGCTTTGAATTTAAATTTGATTTCTTTTGGGTTAATAAAATTTCGAAATCTACTTCATTCACAATAGCTGAATAAAATCTTTTCTTAATTAATTTCTTAAATGAAATAATTATATCACTACTTTTTGTTGTTTTATGTATTGGTTCAGTTTTTTTAATTTCATCTTCAATATAATTTATATCTAATAGAAAAAACTCCTCGAAAATATTCTTTAAAAAAACGTGAAATTCATCACTAAATTCTTTTTTAATAATAGCTTTAATGAATATAAATTTTAATCTATAAGATTGTTCTTTTAATTTATTCAATGATAAAATTCTTGACAAATCGTTATATGTTTTTAAAAAAGGAACATTGTATTTTTTTTCAAAAAAGTTTAATAAATTGACAAATATTTTATCAGAAATATTTTTTACAAGAAAAGATTTTTCAATTAATAAACTTAAATTAGACTCAGAAATTTTATTATGTGTTAATAATATTGAGATTGTGTTATCTAAAATTTTTGTTTTAGAGAAAGTTAAAATTAAATCAGTGGATTTAATAAAATCTAGGCTTCTTATCAATTTAAAAAAAATTCTTTCAACAGTATTAATCTCATCAATACTATCAGGCTTATTTTTAACATACTCTTGAATAGTGTATAAATGAATTAATTCTAATTCAATGTTGGTATATTCTGAGAATTCTTTTAAAATTTCCTCAGTGAATTCTTGAACATTAATTGATTTTCTTTGAAGAAACTTAAATTCGATATAATTTTTAATACTTTCATCGTCAGTAAATTTATCGCTTAGTCGATATTTTTTAATAAAATATTTGAACACTTTAAATAAAACTTGACTAATATTTTTAAATTTTGAGTTGGTTTGTAATGAAGATTTATATGTATAAATTTTTTGAAAATCAAATATTTCATTTTCATTAATTGAGTTTTCTTCTTCAATTATATCTGCTATATTTTCTAATTCTATTAGTAGTCGTTCTTTTTCTTTATCTGAAAGAAATCCTTCTTCACCTATTCTTTTATCCTCAGAATCAATCATTCTCTGTGTTATAGCTGCCATCTCAATTAACGATTCATCTTTTCTGGGAGATTTGTCCACTAAATCTTTTATGATTGGACCTATAACTGCCATATCACCAGAATGTTTAATTGCCTTTTTCATTTCTGAAATTAGTTCTGAAATCTTACTTTTAATATTTTGTTGGTTATAGTTGACAACTTTGTTTGACGTCAACTTAAGCTCATTGTTTCTAAAATTTATTAAATCCGATTCATTTAATTTGAGTTCATTAGATGTTGAATCAATTATATTATAAAATAAAATTTGAAAAAGCTCTTTTGAGTATATAGCTAAGTTGAGTTCAATGATTAGTTTTAGGTTTACATCAATTTTCTTTATATTAAAAATTTTAGAAAGTTTATCTAGATATTTTGAAAAAATTTGGGTTGGACTCAATTCTTTACTATCTAAAATTATATCTATAAATTCTAAGAAAATATTTTTAGCACTAGGATCTTTAAATAATAAAATTTTATTTAAAACATTTAAAATATAAGAGCTAAAAATGAAGGATTTTAATTGATTAATTTCTCTAAAATGATTTTTATTAAACTTATTTGTTCTCAAAAAATCTATAAATATTTCTCTATATCTAATTTTTTTAGAAAGCTCATATATACTCTTTTTTTTAGTTATTGATAAATAATTAATAGTTTCAAAGTAACTTTTAAAAATATTTTTAGTTAAAACATCAAATACCTGGCTTTTGTTATTTTTAAATTTTTCTTTTAAAAATTGAGAAAATAAATTTTTTTCATTACTTAAAATCAGAAAGTTTAATAGATTATTGTTTGAGCTACTTGTTTTTTTTAAAAATAATCTTAGAAGTTCTGAAGCTTTAAAATCAGTTATTTCATCAATGAAAAATTCACTGAAATAAAAAAAAAATAGTTCTTTATTTAATATTGATTTATTATAACCATAATGTTTTAAAAAGTTATTTAAAAATTTATATGATTGAGAATAAACTTCATAATTAGATCTTAATTTGTTTTTAATGAATTTTTTAAAAAACTCGTGTGGTTTTAAAGAAAAAAATCTAATAAATCCTTCTTTATTTAAGTTATTTATTTTTTCAATATTTAAATCAATTGATTTTTTTGATTTAATTATATCATTTTTATCATGCCACCAAGGAAAATATCCATGTTGGATGAAGTAAAACTCGTTATCATCATTGTCAAGTGAAGTAGATGAATTAAATTTTTTGTCTTTTAATTCATTTATTAATGCATTTTTAAACTTAGAAGTAAAATTTTTTAGATTAAAATTTTCTAAGTCAATTTCTATACTTTGTATTGTTAAGTTTTTAAGTCCTAAATCAGTGAAAACTTCTTCTAATATTTTTTCTAATCTGTTACTATTAGAGTCTAAATAATGATTAAAATCTCTGTAATCTTTTTTTTTATTATAATTTATTTCAAATAATAATTTTTGGATTCTTAATTGTTTTTCATCCATTATATCTTTTATAACTATTTAAAATTTGTATAATTTCAATCGATTTAGAGTCTAACTTATTGGAATTAATATATTTATATTTTAGCCATTCCTGATAAGTTTTTTCAAATACTTTCATTTCATTTAAAGTCAAAAAATATAGATCATAATTTTGATTTGCAGGCAAGTAATATTCAATATTTCTTTTTACAAAATTCTTAAATTCTATATTTTGAAAATTTGATGTC
Organism: uncultured Bacteroidota bacterium; assembly: GCA_902587325.1. Classification (GTDB taxonomy): domain Bacteria; phylum Bacteroidota; class Bacteroidia; order Flavobacteriales; family Flavobacteriaceae; genus Eutrophosalina. Next base: position 106,332 of record CACIKV010000003.1, on the reverse strand, counting down.
CAGTCAGGGAAAATTATACTAACGGAGTTTGAATAATTAAAATTTTCTGGAAATGAGTTTGAATATTTATTAGAAATGCTAACTACTAAATTATTTTCAATCTCGATTTTTGAATTTAACATATCTTTAAAATATTCATAAGTCTGATCAATGAATTCCTGCGCCTTTATTTTTGTTTTAAATGTTTTACTACTCTTTAATATTTCATTCTCATTAGAATTAAGTGCAACATAAAATTTTGAAGAAGATCCTTTTTTTGAAACCAAAAAATTTTGTTTATTCTTAACTAGATTTAAAATATCAGACTTAATATTCTTAATTTTTAAAAAATCTCCTCTTTCAGATGATTCCATTATGGATTCATTGTTTTTATTAATTAAAAGTGAATATTCTAACTTTTTAACTGATCTTAACAGTAAATGTTCAACAACATATAAACCACTTGAACTTGCATTAAACTCATTAATCTTTTCAATTGAACTGTCAATTGCTTTTAAGCATTTCTTTTCATCTTTACTTTTATAAATTCTTATTGGAAACTCTAAACCAGGACACCTAAATAATGTGCTGTATATATTATTAGACGATAAAATAACCTTATAATTTTTTCTTAACTTACCATAATTTAATATAGATTTAAATTCACTGTAATTATTGCAATAATATTTTATTTCTTTTAATTTATATGAATTTTCAAACAATGACATTACAGTTATTTGGCCTCTCTTTAACTTTAGATTTCTAATAACCCATTCATCATTTTTTTTAATATTCTCAATATTATTTGAGAACATTTTTGTCAACGAATAGTTCTTATTGTTTTTTAAATCTAGAATTAGTCTTAGTCTATTTTCAATTCCAGTAGCATCGTCCAAATTAATAGTTTTACTTTTATAGTTTAACCCTTTGCTTGCAATTTTTCCTAGTTTTATAATTTCACTAGCATACTTAATTTTTTTATTTAATAAGTCTTCTTCAAGTTTAATCAAATCCTTTTCGTTAGAAATTTTTCTAAGAATTTCAGTTTCAAAAAACTGATTGAATCTTGACAACAAGTGATCTAAAATTTTGTGTTTCTTTTCTAAATAATATTTTTTATGATTGGGATTAAGTGAAATGTTTTTGCTCTCATCAAGTATTTCATTTATATCAGAAATATTCATGGGAAATTGTATTTCTAAATTTGAAATGTCGTTATTTTCTATTGAAAAAATCTCATTTAAATTTGATAATTTTGCTAAAAAATTTGCCATTATTTGTTCAAAAAAATAGAGATATGCCTTGAGTTGTTTTACTCTTGAAATTCTATCTTTAGAAGCATTAACTGGAAGTTCATTTTTTTTAAGTCCATAAATTGAAGGAAATTCATTTTGAATACTAAAATATTTACTTATTTCTTTTTTGGAAAATCTACCCTCATTTAAACTTAATAAATTTTTATTTTCCTGTTTATAGGTTCTTTTATTTTTAATTGATTTGGAATCATAAAGTTGAGAAAGAATTATGGAATCTACACTACAAATTGAATTGTCTTTATATAAATTAATCCTTTCGTTAGATGTAAAATATTCAAATGTTTTTTTTATAAAAAAAGGATAAGCATTTTCATTAAATATGATTATGTCATCGTGTATTATTACACCATTTTTTAAAATATTAAGTTTTTTAATTCTATTAACACCATCAACCGATTCAATTAACTCAATAATTTCTCTCTTATATAATGAATTTGTTTTACTTATTAATTCCTTTTTTTCAATAAAACCAAAATTTGTTTTTACTCCACTATATATTTCAAATTCTGAGTATCCTTTTTTAATTATTTGTTCTGTATCAAGGTAATTTAAACTTGGGTTTAACAATTCTTCGATTTTAATATAAATATCTGCAAGAACTTCTTCTGCAATATAAAATGGATTAATTTCAATATCTCCAGAAATTTCAATATTTTCTTTATCTAACAATATAAAATCTTCATAATCTACATTTAATGGTCTTGTTTCCATTAGAACATTTCTAATTTCATCGATAATTTCAAATGAAGTATCTGGATTTACTTCCTCATCTAATTGAATAAACACATTAAATAGTCCACTTAAACCTTTTGATCCTGAGATTTTTTTAAACCAAATATTTTTTAATGAACTGACTCTATCCAAGACAGAAACTCTAAAGTCAGTAATAGTAATTGGGTTTGATGGAAGAGATTCTGCCAGAGGAATTAATAAATTACTATTAAGTACACTAGAATGGTCTGGATTAATTTGAAGCAAATCTTCAATTCTAAAGTTTGCTCTGTAGCCCAAGTCAGTTAAAGCATAACATAATTGTTCTAATATTGTAACACCAGGGTCATGATAATTATAATCAGTCCACTTAGATCCTGAATACTTTTGAGCCAAAGAAATACCTTCTTCCCTTAAAAAATCATAATTGAGTTCTTCTGAAATATTTTTGGAAAGAGGAGAGATATTTTTTGGTTCGTTTTTCATAGTTTAAAAAAGTTTAGAGATATTATAATTAATGTTATAAAAACCATCTATTACACCGTTAATTTGTATAGGATATTTTCCTATAGTTCTGATTTGTAATTTATAATTATGCAACTCACCTTTCCAGCGATAAATAATCTTATTTCTTCTAGATCCCCAATACGATGTTGTATCATTTATTTTTGATTTTGATCTTCTTCCTCCAAAAGCGGAAACTGCAATTGCATGAGAAATACAATATTTCCCACTTTCTTTTGCTCCTGAGATATTAGAATTAATTTCAAAAGAGTTCAACCCATCTAAGTTTTCAATAATATTATGCCACTCACCATCTCCCGGAACATTTCCAACTTTAAACAATCCAGTTCTTGAGTGGTAAGCTAATTCTCCATTTATGTCTAAATCGTATTTTGGTTTTGGATTATTTATTCCAATATTACCCTCATTATTAATTTTAATAATTGTCCCATCAGGATTATCTATTGAAAAACCGGAAATATCATTTTTATCTAAGCTAAAGTCAATATCAGAACTTTTTTGGCTTGGGTTTTTAAAAAAAGATAAAAGTTTACTTGAAATTCCACTTTTGTATAGTTTTAAACCATCTTGTTTTGTAATTTGAATACCATCATCGATAGAATTAATTGTAGAGTCAATTAAATCAATAAAATTATTTTCAGTAGGAAGCCCTCCTTTTTTAAAATAATTTTTTAAAGTTTTTCTGTTAATTAAAGGCATAATTTAAATTTTAAAATTAAACGTGAATGGATTATTATTAATTTCATTTTGATTGTTTAATAAATCGCTATTATCTATTTCATAGTCTAAATCTTCATCACCAACTATAAAGTTAGATTCAAGTCCTAAATCTTCATAACTAGTTTGCTCTGGTGCATAAAAAATTTCTTGATCTATAACTTTTATTTGATTAAAATTTTTGATGATTATTAATGATCTATTTGTTGACGGTTTAATAGTAGTCATTTTATGTATAGAACTATCCATAAACTTAAAATATCCCTGCTGTGATTCTTTTAAGTGGAGAATTGATCCACCAGTAAAATATGAAACATAATCTCTAGTCTTAATAAAGTTGAAAATTTCAGTATTCTTAATTTCTCTTTCAAAATCTGAGGATGTTAATTTATCTTTATGAATCCAAGGGCAAATAAATTCTAAAATATCGATATTTAATTTTTGTAATCCTTCACCAGATGTTAAATCATTGAAGCATATTTTTCCTTTAATCCAAACTTGCTCAAAAATGGGGTTGCTAATTTTAAATTTTGTAAAGGGGCTAGTATACTTTTTTAATTTTTGTAAGATTTGATTTTTTTCTGCATTACTTAATCTCATTTCGTTAAGTACCTGATTACTATCAATCTTTTTTAAGCAAATTATTTCAGTTACATTGTTATTAATTCTTAAGCATTTAGCAAATGAGAGCCACGAGAAATTATGAATTAAAAAATTTTCAATATCTGATTTAATATGAGGTCTATTTTTGTGGCTTAATGATTCACTTATTCTTTGATAAAACTCTAGGTTTGATTCTTGACGCGAACTTCCAAATGATGACAAAGGTTGATTTATTCTCATTATACCTTTAATACTCTCACTAAATTCTTTAGTAGAATTAGGGGGAATTTTTTTATTTGAACTTTTAGAATTTAAAATTTGTGTTGTTAAAAAAGAGTTGAGAATTATTTTTTTTATTAAGCTAAATTGATCTACTCTATCATTTGAACAAATTTTTATATAAAAATTATCATTATTACTAATTATAGATTTTGTTGAGATATCATTATTTAATTTCAAACATAAAACACCAGTTTTGGTTATATTATAAGTTTCATCAAAAATTACAGATTCTTTACCAAGTTTCTTCCAACCAGTATGGCTAGAGTATTGAAATTCAAGATTTGTACTGAAATTATAATCAACTGTTTGATTTTTATTTATTTCAAAAAATATATTTAAAAACTGATTTGGTTTTACATCTAAAAATCCCAAAATAAGTTCGCCTTTATTTTCAAAACTTGGGACAAGATTAGAATAGCTTGAAGAATTATTTTCACTTTTTATATAGCCTTGGAATGGATGATTAATAAAGAATTTAGTCAATGATTTTTCTTGGTTCTGAAAATCGATTACATCAGATGCAGAGTAATCTATACATAAATTTGATATTGATGGAGAAAATGGTTCATTAGGTTTTTTAAAACTAATTGATTTTTTTTGTGAAACTAATTTTGCATTCTTTTCAGCAAAACTATTCATAACTTTAGAATATTGATCAAATCCAAATCCCATTGGAGGATTTATTAATTCGATTTTTATAAAGCCTGATTCCTTATTATTATTAAAATCTTTGATATCTTCCATACTAAGATCAGGATTAACTAAAATTTTAAAAATTCCAATATTATCTATATCAATATGTCTACTTTTTGAAACTGACTTATCATCATTAATTTCAAATAAATCATATTCGGCTACTTGTTCTTTATTTCTATTGAATTTGTAATCAGACAATGCATCAAATTTAATTTTGAAAGAACTATTATTGAGATTATCATTATAACCATCATAGTATTCAGATATTTTAAAGTTTTGAGTGGGCAGATTCTTAAAATCCCAATGAATTGAAATATTATTTACATTTTTAACAAAAAGCTCATAAGCGCCAATTAACAACTTCGATTCAAGTTTTGGTGAAGGACCAAACATCTCATAATCTCCATCCAATGAAACACCTCCAAAATCATTAAATGCAGTAATATTAGTTAAATTATCCACCTCGATTTTTAGCTCTAATTTATATATCTCGAGTCCGCTCAGAAACGAGTATGGGTAATAAAAACCCTCTGAATTAATAGTGAATTGAAAAACAGGCAGATCAGTATTAATTTTTTTTCCGTGTATAGATTCGTTATACCTTGAAATTATTGGATCACTCTTTTTTATAGATAAATTGATTGATAAAATACCATTTGACCAATCTTCAGGATATATTATTTTATAATCAGGCGAATTAACCCATCCCCCTTCACCAGTATATTCAATAGTAAAAGCATTTGAAAAAATTCTATTAAATATAGCTTGTTCTGACTCACCAGTTTGATTTGAAATGTCAATTATTAAATTAGAAAGATATTGGACAGAATCAATATTTAAGTATAAATTAAAATCTATAATTTTATTAGATCTTTCTGAAATAAATATAGGTGATGAAACAGCGAAACCGTATTCGGCTATATCCATTGTTTTTTCCTCATTTGTCTTAGAGATTTGATCCTCTCCTAGAGAAGAAAATGAAAAATTATTTTCATTAAAACTATTGATTTCTAAATTTGATTTTATATGAAATTTCTTATAAATATTCGAAATTAAGTTGTAAGATGAATCATAATCTATTTTATCTAAATCACTAACAAAAAGTGAAAAGACTTCTTCAATCTTTGAATTATTTAAATTAATTTCTCTGTCGTTTGTAAAAATGATGTTACTACCATCTTCCTCTTGACCAACAATAATTTCTTTCTCTTTTGGAATATAAACTGATTCAAAATCATTATTAATTTCTATATTCATGTAAAGCCTATTTGGACTTTTTCCTCTAGGCTTTTGTTTTAAAATTTTTTTATAAAAAAAATCCAGATGATCAGTTGAAAAGTCATTTATTTTTTTTCGTGGATATTCGTATAAATTAAAAAAAGCTAGAAGAAGTCCAATATGAGGATCATGATCGTCTTTGTCATTGAGTGAGTTTATAAATTTGTCAGAAGATTTAGATTGAATTGTTAAAACAACTTCATAAATTGGTCTATACAAGAAAATTAGTTTTTTAGTGGCACTGGAAAATTTAGATTTTTCTGAACCAATATTTTGAAAAATATCTTCTTCATTTTCCTCATAATTCCATATCGTGTTAAAACTTTTAAAATCACACTTGATTTTATTTTGTTTATTAAAATAGTTTGCATAGGACGAAAATTCTCTGAGGATGACTATTAATCTGTTCTTTATTGCTTGTTCTAACTGGGTTTCAATATAAGTCTGCTTTTTTGTAATGTTTGATAATGAAATCCCTGTATACCACAAATCAATAGTTTTTAAAAGATCATATATTAAATTGAAAAAATTAATTAAAATTTTTTGCTTTTGAGAGTCAGAGATAAAATCATCAAGATTCTTAATTATATCTAAACTTTCTTTATTAATAGAATTAATATCATAATTAGAAATTTCAGCTAAAACAAAAGCTTCATCAAGAAAAAAATTATTCCATTTTCCATCAATTAAATTTTTGGAATTATAAAAATTAATTTGTTTTGAAAGTTTAGATACATATAAAATAAGCTTTTTGATATCATTAGTATCAATAATCAAATTTTTAGGATTTAAATTGTTTTTTAAATTTGATCTCAAAATAATTTATTTTATATCAGTACCTTCATTTATATAAAATGGATAAACGATATTATCCCTTACATTTGCTCCAATTATCTCATATTGTATATAGAAATTAATTAAACCCTGATTTGAATCTGACCTAGTAGCATCTACATCAATCACATTTATTCTTGGTTCAAACTTCTGAAGGCTTATTTTAATTTCCATGGACAAATTTTTAATTGAATTACCATCAATCGATTCATATGTATAACTATGAATAATTGAACCATAATTTGATCTCATAATTCTCTCTCCAAGTCGCGTTCCAATAAATATAGTTATACTTTCTCTAATGTCTTCTTCATCTTTTACCATTTCAACTGTTCTTGTCTCTTTATTAAATCTAGGTGGGAAATGCCATCCTATTCCAATAAAAGATTTATTTTTTAAACTCATTATTAAATTAATTTATAGCAACTGTCGATCCTTTAATTGTTAATGCACCGGATGAACTGATATCAGTTCCAGATGATCCATCAGCACTAAACTTAGATTTTGCATTACATTCAATATTATTACCATTTAATACAATATTACCTTCAGATTCTAATGTTAAATCTCGTTTAGATTTAATAGTTATTTCCATTGCAGATTCAATAGATATATCTGAATTTGTTGTAATAACTTTTATGCCTTCATCTTTAGATGTAATTATTTTATTTTCATTAATATCAGTGATAGATATACCTTGACTTTCTTCATCTTCTGAAATAATTATCGAATTGTTTTCAGAAGTTTGAATAGTGATTTTTTTTACTTCATCGTCAAACTCCACCATTAAATTCTCTCTTGTCACTATTGCTTTAATATTGTTTGAGTCATCAATACTATCTTCCTTATATGGTTTAACATTCTTGGTAAAAGTTGAACCCAAAATAACAGGAAAGCGAGGGTCTCCTGAAACAAATGAAACTATTACTTGAGTGCCAATTTCAGGATAAAAAAAAGAACCTCCAGTACTCTCTTCTCCTAGGGTTGTATAAAAGTTTGATAATGTTGCCCAAACTCCTCCATCATCAGAATTTTTAAGAAAAGGTATTTTTACTTTAACTCTATTTTTACTATTAGGATCACCCTTTAATTCTATAACTTTAGCAAAATGGACTCCAAATACTTTATCTATTATTTGATTTTTATCAATTAATAAATCATTTGTGAAAAAACTTTTTTTTATTCCAAATTCTAGCTCAGTTGTGTATATACCCTCAACAAGTTTATTTTTAACACCACTAATATAAACTAGACCATCAATTGTCTCACCAAAGCCATCAAGATTTACAATTGATGCTAACTCAACGTTATTGACACCCTTAACAACACAAAATCCAGAATGTGAAGATAATCTAACTTCCTTAGTTTTTGAATCGGATAATTTTTTTAATTCGTTAGAGGATAAAGGTTGAGAAAAAAAAATTGTATTTGATGATGGGCTATTGATAGATTTTAAAGTAGATTGAGAAATACTTCCGGGAACGTTCAAATTTGGCTCCGAAGCAGAACTATTTCTTTCTTCCTCATCGAAAGGGTCCCAAGATTTAAATTTTACACTGTTAAATTGGTTTTCAGAATCAATTTCAGCTGTAAAGCTTAATGTACCCCCACCATTTTTTATCGTTTGAACTGCAGTAAGGGACGTAGCCATTGAGGAGTATGGTGAAGTAACTTTAACTGAATTATCAGAGTTAATAACAACCATTCCACTTAGACTAGCTCTCCTTAAAATAAAGTTCCAATCATTGGAGTTATGTTTAGGGAAAATTTCGTGCTCAAAAGAACTACTTGAAAACGAACCTAAACTTAAATTATCTATACCCCCACTAATACCATTTTCAGAAATAATATTATCAATAATTTCATTATCGCTCATGTCTGTAAAAATCTCATTAGTGTAAGAGTTTGTTAATTTTATTGCTTCATCAATACATTCCAAAACAAGCAAACTTTTAGATTTATTTTTTTTGTAACCATCTAGAATTGATATCTTTTGCTTATGGATTATACCTTTAAAGACAGTTTTGTTTTGCTGAGAATAGCCTAATTTTATTTCAACCTCACCGCCAGGTTGATAAGAAGAATTAGATGATTCATCAAAAGTATTTAAATTTGTGTTTCCAGCATATATTTTTATTGTTGCTCTGCTAATTTTATTTATTTTTTTTTGTACCTCTATTGAATAGATTACATCTTTATTATTTATATCTATCAATGAAAGTCCACCCCCAAACACAAGTTTGTAAGAAACTATTTCATTATAAGAATCTCCAGGGGTATTTGTTAATGAAATCATATTAATATGAAATTGGAGGAAATTCTAATGTACTTCCAGGATTAATTTTTCTAAATGAACTTAAATTATTATGCTCAGCTGCTTTTAAATAATAATTTTTATCATCGTAATATTCCTCACAGAATCCAACTAGTGTATCACCTGATTTAACTGAGGGAATTCTTGTAATATCTGGGCTTTGAAATAAGGACATTGATGAACGAACATTAGGATCAGGGACCTCTTTTATTGTCATATTAATTTTTGCTCTTAAAGGGACTCCATTTCTATTAAAATATGTATAGGAATAATTAAAATTTTCAACATATCCATATAATCCAATTGAACCTAAGCCCCAAACTACTCTGACTGCAGGCTTTTGATGAATCGCTGGGTAAGGATCAACACATAGTTTTTTTAAAAAAAGAATCGACAAATAAACTGAGGCCCCAGGCGTAAAACATGCTTGTGGAGGATAAGGCAATGCACCAGTATTATCAAGGATAAATTCAATTGACATTGTTCTTTTTTGAATGTCAGATGCTGAACTATCAACCATATCGTCACCACATGCATCTTTAGCATCATCCGAATCCATATTCGCAACACTCACATCAATTGAAGTAGGATTAGATTGTAAAATATAAGGAGCGGGTAAAGGAATAGCAACACCCATTTTTTCTACAAATCCGAAAAAACTAAAATTTTCAAACATATATCAATATTTTGATCTTTTATCCAACTCCTCTAAAATTAACTGAACTGTGGAGTCACATAATTTGTCGAACGAATTTTTAATTCGAGCATCTACATATTTTTTTAAAGCATTAAATTCCTTATCGTTACTTTTTTTTAAAATTTCTTTATCTGTGGAGTTATTTTCAGCATCTAAACTGCCTTTGACAGTAAGTTGATTAATCTTAACTGTCATTTAGTTTGGGTTATTAAAACTTAAATGAGAGTATGTTAATTCCACGGTCTCAATAGCTAAACTCGAATTTTGAGAATCAAAATCATCCATTTTTATTGAAGAAGGAATACAGTTAAAAAAAGTCCACTGCATTACAATGTTTTTAGAATCTAATTTGTTAGATGTTGGGCTTTCTACTAAACAAACAATTATGGTTTTTGGTGAACAAGTGAATATAGTTTTATGCTTACATAAATAATCATAACACCAACTTGTCAGAGGTGATTTTGATTTTAACAGACCTTTCTTAAGAACCAAAGGCTCATATTTAACTTGTCCAGGGAGAGAATACATTTGATTTCCATGCCCAAAATCATCCATCTTTTCCATTTCCATACTTGCTCCAATACCAGAAACAGACTGAAAACTATCAAATACTGCTGAACCTTCTAACCCTACATAAAAGTTAAATGAGCTTATAGGACGGTTATCTTTTAATGAGAGATCTATCATCCTAAAGTGAAATTATCTATGCTACCTCCGCCTTTAATCCTTCATGAGACAGAACAATTGTTTCAATAGCAGCTTCTGAAGCTGTTGAATTTAAGTCAGTTGGGGTAATCTGTTTAGGGAATGCATTAGTTAAAGTCCAGGTCATTCTAGGAGCAGCTGTTTCATCTAATAACCTAATAACTACTGTCATTCTCTCATATGTATTAAAAGCAATTGCATTAATCCACTCAAAAAATTTATTATCATCAGCAAAAACACCTTTTTTAAGGGTAATGTCACCATGTTTTTTCAAGCCAGGCATTTTTATAACGCCAGCATTTGGACTGTTACCGTGACGATATTCAATCACGTCTGCTTCAACGTCTAAACCACTAACCTCTTGAAAAGGTAGGTCAGTAAAATTGCCTATATCTACAGAGAAATAAAACTTTGGTAAGGGCCAAAATTGATCTTGTTCTGCTCCTGTTCCTGCTGTTGGTAATGCCATAATTATAATTTTTTATATGTTATACAGTATTTTACTTTTAAGATTTTTGTTGTTGTTGTTCGAATGTTATTACAATGAACTCAGCAGGTCTCGTAAGAGCTACTCTAACTGTCATTTTTAGTAAGCCATCCAGAACATCGTTTGGTGTCATCGTTGAGCCAAGTCCAATTTCAATTTCAAAAGCATCTTCAGGTGATTGACCTGCTAAAAGACCAGATTGCCATTGATTAGTTAAAAAATTTGAGACAGTAGCTCTAAGGGTTGACCAAGTTGTAGCATTGTTAGGATTAAACACATATGCTTCAGCAGCAAATTTAATGCTTTGCTCTAAAAAAGTCATTGTTCTTCTAACGCTAATATATCTATAATCTTGAGAATTACCCTCAAGTGTTCTTGCCCCCCAAACTAATGTACCCTTTCCTTGAAAGGATCTTATTGCATTCACAGCCTTTCCGTTTAAAGGGAGATTTAAATCAGCTTGATTATCACTATTAATATTAACTGTTGGAGAAACTACATTTGCTAAACTAATATTAGCTGGAGCTTTTGCAACATTAATAGCGCCATCTACCATACAATAGGCGCCAGCCATACCAGAGGATGGACTCATAACATTAAGCTGATCGCTTATGGTTTCTAAAATTTGCTGAAGCTTAGGGCTTACAACATATAATGTACCTTGCAGGGATTTAATTGCAGCAGCATCTTTAGCTTCAGGTATTTTTTCAATTTCAGCTTTCAATGCTTCACCCTTAGCACTTGGAAGTAAGTCTGCAGCGACTCTATCGTCAACCTCTTTATTTAATATATTTTGTAATTCTTCTAAATTTTCTATTCTTGTAAAATTTAGGTCTGGTCCTGAAATTAGTGCGGTGTTTAAATATGGGTAGTAAGCGGCACCCCACTCAAGAAAATTAGAACCAACACCCTCTCTAAATTTTGTAACAACATCATCATCATCAAAGGTTCTTTCTTTATCACCTTCAATTACATCAAGTATTGCAAATCTATTTTTCATTTTATAACCACAATGAGATAACATATCTGCCTGCAGAGCATAACAATCTTTTGAATCTAATAATACCGCGTCTGGTATTACGATTATAGTTGGTTCCAGATGTTTTTCTAAAGATGCTAAACCACCACCCTTGGGATCATTTAATTTATCTTTTTCAATTGATTCATCATATCCCCCAACAGAAACAATATAGCAATCACCACCTCCATTGGAAAAATAAAATCTCATGGCATAGTACAAGTTAAACTGCGTAGATTTATTTAATTCTAGCTTGAAGCCTTGAGGTTCATTTTCCTCATCCATTGTTATATTAAACTTTGTTGGAGGGGGTCCACCAAATAACTCCTCAAATTGTCCCATAGAACTGATTTTCGTAGGTTCATTCAATAAACTTTTATTACCTCTACTAGCCATTTCTGTGTAGCCAATAAATGCAGGGACAGCAGTTGCAACTGCAACTACAGATGAGCCAAAAGAGCTTTTTTCTTCAATATATACTCCAGGTGTACTATAAGTTGTTGCCATAAGTTTTTAGATTTAAATAAAAATATATAATTATTGTAAAAGTTTGATAACTATCGTTAAAAGAAGTTATCAACATTTGTTAATAATTTTGTTTAAGTTGCTGAATATCTAAATATTGCAATACATATCGTTAATAAAAATATTTAATGACTTATCATAGTGAATCTTATCTAAACTAGGTTTTGGAAGAAAAATCGAATGTTCATAAAGCATATCATCGCTTCTATGCAAAAACCATTTGTCATTAAATCTCTCTTTTAACTTAACACTTTGATCTATTAAAATTGAAAGAACTTCTTTCCCGGTGCTGAGTGTTCTTTTTTTAAAATCAGTGTATTTTAATGATCTATTTTCATTAGTAATATAAAGTGAATTTATATTTAAATCATCATCAGCCATAAAATTATACCTAAACTTTACATCTCTTGAATCAAACTTCATTAAGAAATTTTTTGGCTCATACTTATTAGATTGATCAAAAATTTCGTTACTCTTATTAATAGTAAGACTTATAGTCCCGTTTATACCGGCTTCATACGGCGTGTTCAATGAGGTTTTATTTACAAAATCTCCGTCATGTAGTTCAATTCTATCATCAGAGTTTTTTAAAGATAAATTTAAACTACTATAATAAGGAAGATTTGTGTAAGAAAGAAAATTGGAGTCTAAAATTTTTATTTTAAAAATTAACTTTAATTCATCTGAATAATTTTCAGAAAAAAATCTTTCTTCTTTTTGAAATAAAATAACAAAACCTGTTTCAGTTTTTTTAAAAATTAAATTATAATTTTTAAGAAGATTTAATGTTTCTAAATTAGGTTGAATTTCATATTTTTTAAAAATCCCATCTTCAAAATAATTGTGCATGATATCAACATTTAATATTTTGATTATAGATGTTCGATATTGAAATGTGTTTTTATACAAATTCATATTATCCAATTCTTGATGTTATTCCAGATAATAAATTAGAATCAAAAACAACTTGTTTTATTTTATATGCAACTGATGGAACATAATTTGTTCCTATATTAGCCCACAACTTATTAATTTCTTCAATACTTACATTATATATTTCAACATGAATCATGTTATCTATTTCACTAGGTGTATTTAGAGGTGTAAACACATTATTTGCTTGAAAAAATTCAATTACCAAAGAAATGTATCTTAAAGAATCTAGATATCCAGAACTATTAAAATACGCTGCAAACATTATATATATATTAACAGTTACTCTTGGCGGATCTGTTTGATTTTTTTGAAATTTTAAATTCTTAGCTGTTTTGTCTTCTTCAATATTGAGAAGAAATACTGCAAGTTTATTTTCAATTTCAATATTTACTGACTTTGAAATATCAACTAGATTTGATACAACAACTTTACTCTCACTTACGGAAAGTTTTCCTCTAATAAATTCATCTAATCTTTCAGAAATAGATTTTACAATAATATCAATCATAATATTTATTTTTGATAAATGAGGTTATTATTCTGATTATATATAAAGAAATTAAAGATACAATCCATCCTATAAAATATAGCTGAAAAGTGAAAACTTTTTCAATTTCATTAAGAAATGGCTCGGCATAAGTTATTTTTAAAAAAACAAGAAAAACTAATGATAAAAAGAGAGATATTAAAGAAAAAACAATAAACCAAAAAAATTCCCTTAGTAAAGTCTCTTTCATAATTTAAGGTCTTTTGATTTTTGAAAAAGTTATTTTACTAAAAATCATATAAAAAATAATACCTATTATAAATGTTAGAAAAAGATGGAATAAATCAATATTGGTAGGAGGCAATCCAATGTTATTTAGTAAGCTATATGAATAATTGGTTATTAGAAAAGAAATAGGATAAATAAAAATTAATACAATTGAAACAAGGATCAACCTAATTAACCTATCTCTTAAAAAAGTTTCTCTGATTTTCCAATCTGAAATTAATATAATTATGGCTATAACTGCAGCAAAGCAAAAAAACAAAGCACTAACTATAAAGACTCTTTTATTTTTTAGAATGTATTGAGTAATTTTCAAAGGGTAACCATTTGCCTCGGTAATCGGATTAACTATATTAACTCTATCAGTAGAGAACCTGTCTTCAATAGTATTCCATAGCTCATCATATCCTGAATCATAACCTAGAGCCCAAATACCGATACCTTTCAAATCATTCGAAACTGCATAATCATATTTTTTTCCTAATGTATATGCGTCATCAAACCATATTTCTTTAGTTGAACCATCTTCATATATGAAATTTAAATAATTAGTCATACTTATTTCGTCAAAAATTGGCATTGAATTTTCATTAAACACCTGTTCATTGTTCATGAGATTCATCACTTCACTATACGTAACTTTTCTTTCAATTCTTGACTCAACAATACCATTATCATTCAAATTACCCTCCCACATACTGCCATAATATGGCAATGCTAAAACTGTTTTTGACCTATCAATACCTTTATTTATATAGTAATCTACAGTTGATTTTAAGCTGATTTTATTTCCCTCAGAGGAAACTAAAGGAGCTACAGCTCCTTGAGTTTGATATTCAATTGAGTTGTTATAATCATAACCCATAATTACTAATAGATCAGAATGTTTTTGAATTTCTAATACGTCATATATTTGCCTACTGTTCAATGCTGGTAGTGTGACTGAAATGTAAACACTATCTAATTTCTTTTCAAGGCTCTGTCTTAAATTCTTAACAAAACTGTTAAACTCGTTTCTTTTAAAATATGGTAAATTTTCAAAATTTAAATCAACACCATGCGCCTTTCTTAGTTTAATTAGTTGTGAAACGCTGTCAGAGAGAACTTCCCATTTATTTCTGTCAGACAGGAACAAATCATTGTTTTTAGCTCCATGACATGATACAGTCAATAAAACTCTAGTATTTTTAACTTTTGCAGAGTCAATCATACTAGTATTTCTCCACATTTTTAATTCATCTGGATTTGTATATGACCCTGTATTAGGATCAACTTTATATGAAAAAAAAGAAACTGTTGATAAAAGCTCAAATGGATAATTTTTCCACGAATTACCCATCCAATATGGATGCCAACCAAAAACTTCTTTATCATCTTTTATTTTAGTGAATATTTTATCTTGTAAATAATATGAATTAGTAATTGTGTCATAATAAACATTTGATCTTGTCACAGTCTTGTTGCCACCATTAATAAAGTCATATAAGTATGCATAATTATTTATTAGTGTTTTTTGCTTTAAAGGGGCAAAAATAGTTGGGTCATCTTTAGCATATTCTTCATTTTTTTCTTTAATACCTACCAAACCTTGTACATCACGAAAAGTTTTAGTAAAAACATTTATATCAGACTGAGTTCTTCTTATGCTAGACTTAACATTCATAATCTCTCTTCTACATGATGTAAATAACATCACCGTGGATATTAACAATAAAAAAAGTCTATAGGTCTTCATTTGTTTTTTTCAACTCTGTAAAAATCTTTGATTATAAATTTATTTTTTTCAACTAATTGAGTTTTTAAAACTACTTTAATTATTTTTAAATTAATATTAAAATCATATAACTTAGAGAAATTTTCAAAGTCAATTTCAAAATTTAACTTGTCTTTAGCTACATTATCAAGCATGTAAAAATTAAAATTTTTTTCTCCATTAGCAGACTCATTTAATTTTTCTTTTGAAACAACTGTAACATTGACAAAAGGGTTTTCACTCACTGACAATGAATAATTATTTTTTTTTCTATTTATTTCACTTTTTGCAAACATAATCAAAGGATCTAATTTGCTTGTTAACATAATATTTTCATAGTTATCATAATCACTTTTTTGTAATGAAGCCCAAAACCCCCAGCCTAAAGTATTCTGATCGTTTTGAATTGAAATCGGAATTGTAGTTTTTGTTGTTTTTGTAATATCAATATATGGCGCTATCTTAAACTGATTAATGTCTGTTATTTCATATAAAGTATCAGTTTTCTTAACATATATTTTTTCATTTGTTTCAATACTGTCAGTTTGTTTATAGAATCTATAGTTAGAAAAAATTCGTTTAACGTTTAATTTAAATCTTGAATTTAACAATAAATGATTGTTCTTTACATTAATATTCAAAGTATTATCTTCTTTTACAAAAAATGATCCTTCTGTGCTTTTATTTCTTTTAAGATTTAAAATGGATGCTCTAATTTCATCTCCTTCTCTAATTACTATGTCATTATATTTGTTAGAGGACATGTTGGATACTTTGAAGTTGATAATATCATTTTTATAAACATTATAAGTGTAGGTTTCAGACTCAGATTTTCGTTTTGCCTTGATATTAATCCTAGCTAATGAAAAAGTATCTTTAGGATTAGTTCTTAAAAATTCCATAACTCTGGTTTGATTAGCTGGAATACTAACTACTGTTGAATCTCTAAATAAAAAACTAACACTATCCTTCAAAGAATTATATTTTTCCTCAATTTCGTTAGGAAACGAATCAACTCGGTTAGCAACGTTAGTAATATCTGATGTAAAGTTTTCTAAAGTTTTGCACGATAAGAATAAGAAAAAAACAATTACGATATACTTCAAATTTTTCATTAGTTTGATGAATAATTTTGTTTTAGCTTTTCTTTTAGTTTTTCATATTTCAAAACAGCTTCTTCATTTATTTTCCTTTTCACCTCAATTTGATAGGAATCAATTTCATTTTTTGTATTAATATCTTGTAATATTTTTAATCTTTCCCTTTCTGATTTTAGTTCATCAAGTATTTTTAGATAATTTGACTCATACCTTTTTATTTGACCTTGTAGTAAGGATTCATATGGTCCATGTCCTGAAAATAGCTTAATAAAGATTGGAGACAATTCAATAAAAATAAAAATGAGCATCAAAAAATAAATTGAATTATTTTCTAATTTGTTTAGAATTTTGACCTGATTAAAAAATCCTAATGAGAATGAAGCTTCCAAAATTTTCTTTTGTTCTTGAAATTCTTTTTGAATCAAATCTCTTTCAATTTTAATATCATTTAAATTTGAAACATGTTGTGATCTTTCAAATTCCATTTGTTTTGTGTAATTGTCATATTTGCTTTTTTTTGACAAACACTCCACACCTCTTCCTCTTATATTAGTTCCACAAGTGCCGTCACATTCACATTTATAATCATAATAATAATTTTCTTGAATTGATAGTTTTTGATTATATGTACTAATGAGTTGATTTCTTTCTGAACTATTTTGATTTAAAAGAGGTTCAAATTTTTGATTTAAAATATTTATTTCTGATAATTTATTTTTATTTAAATAATCTGATATTTCGTTTTGAAAGAGTTTAACTTCAATTGGTTTTGATATTGATAATGCAATAATTATAGCTACAACTATTCTTGGAAGAACCTTAATAGAGTTGTGTAAGAAGTTGTTAGAATTAGAAATACTTGAAACAATATATCTGTCTAAGTTAAAAATGATGAAACACCAAAAAAGTGAAATTGATATTATAATTGGCATCGAATTTATCATCAATGATGCTGCAAAATAGCACGATATAAATGCTAAAATTGAGGTGAAAAAAATTGTTGCACCTATGCTTGAGTATTTTATTATTTCAAACCTTGGACATTTTGAAATCAACTCAGAGCTAGCCCCAGAACAAAACAACAAAAAGTTGGTTATTATGCTTTTTTTTTCTGAGCTATTCAATTTTTTTTTTCTATTAATTTACTAAATAAATTTATTTGGGTTTGAATAAATTAAAGAGTTTTTTAACATAATTAATAGATTTATTAACGGATTTCTTTTTTTCAGTTTCAGCAAATGGGTAGATTGAGATTTTTTTTATTTTTCTATTTTTAAGATTAAAATATGTGAATACAAAATCTGACCTATTATTCACAATAAATTCATATTTATCATTTCTTTTTAATTCTCCCAAATTAGATTCAAAAATTTTACCCACTTTAGGAACATCCCAAGAAATTTTAACTTTTTGTCCATTGTAAACTGCATACTTTTCAACAATCTCTTTTTTGGGGGACAACTTAACATAGTTGTTCAAATCTTTATCGAACACAAAAAGGTCAATTTCAAAATCTTCAATATCAGATACCTTTATTATGAGCTTTTGCAACTTTGTTTTATTTTTATTAACAGCCGTTAGCTTATATGATGTATCCTCTTGAACACTTGAAATAATTGATCCGATGCTATCAACATTGCCAATTCCTTTGTTAATATGAACAGAATGAGAATTTTTAACATTCCAAGATATTTTGAATTTTTCATTTTTTTTTACATGAGTCTTATCTGTTTCAAACAAAACATCAATATTTCCTGAATAAAGTTTGATATGATTTTTTGATTGAGAATAAAAATTGAAAATGGTATTTTTCATTCTAAAAATTTCTTCATCTGACTGAAAATTTTTTGATATACTTTGAGAAATTAAATAGGATTTATCAAAAATCGCAAAATATTCATCTTCATTGTAGGTTTCTTTATCAATTAAAAAATAAACTAATCCATTTAAGTCAATTATTTCTTTTGAATAATTAACGAGTCTTATTGATTTTTTATTACTTTTTGAAACTATAACTACCTCTACTGATATTCCTTCATTGAGCCTTTTAATTAAATTCTCTCCAACTTTTTCAAATATAAAATCGTCAATGATTAACTGAACTAAATGACTTGCATTGTCGATTTCTTTATCCAGCTCTCCCACTAAATTTTGAGTTTGAAAATATTTATACAACAGAAAAAATTTTCATAAATTTAAAAAAATTGTTTCCATTCTAAAATTATATGTCAGACAATCCTTTTGTTGGTCTAACCAAATTTGAAGAAAAAAATAAGCTGTTTTTTTTTGAAAGAGAAAATGATGTTGAAAATTCCATACGAATAATACAAGAAAAAAAATTACTTGTTTTAAATGGTCCAGTAGGCTGCGGCAAAAGTTCATTAATAAATGCTGGCTTGATTCCTAGACTAAAAAATGGTTTTCCCGGCAGGTTTGGAAACGAATGGGCAATTTGTAAATTTAGACCAAGTTTGTCTCTATTGGTAAATTTTTGTAACGCATTATCTAATGGAGAACTAAATCACAATAATAAACCAAACCCATCTGATTTTAAAAGGTATTTAAAACTTATGGACGAGGGGGCAATTGGTATTAAAAAAATATACCAAGAATCTTCAATTAAATCAAATAAAAATCTTTTGATAATTATTGATCAAATTGAAGATCTTTTCAACTTTGAAGATGATATTGATAATAAAATTGATTACAAAGAATTTATTTTTAACACGATTTCAAGAGCAAGCCAATTTGAGGATACACCAATATACTTCTGCATAAGTATACAGGAAAAATTCTCAAAGAACTTAACAAATTATAATTCTATTCAAGAAATAATTAGTGGGTCTGAATATAAAATTGGAAAACCTAATTCCAACATAATCAAAACAACAGTTGAGAAAATTTTTAACAAAGAAAAAATCTTTTTTAGTAAAGATTTCTATAAAAAAGTTTTGACTGATTATGGTGAAAACAATGTAGACTTAACCGATTTACAATGGTTTTTTCACAATCTGTATGATTCAAGCACAAAAAATCAAACCATTGACGTGAATGTATTTGAAGAAATAGGAACAATTAAAAGTTGCCTTAGTAAGAGTTATGAAAGCTTCAATGAAAGTCTTTCTGAAAATGAAAAATTAATCTTTAAAAACATGTACAAACTATTAATGAATGTACAGGACAACAATAGGCTAAAGAATTATAAAAAAGTTAAGGAGATATGTGAATATTGTGATGTTGAGATTGAGATTCTTCAAAAGTTTTTAAAAAAATTAAACTCTGTATTTAAATTAAAATTTGAATTATTACCAGTAACCATAAGTGCCACTGGAATTTTACGAACACGCATTGAATACAGTGATTATATTTTAATTAATTATGAAAGCTCAGAAAAAAATAGCTGGGAAAAAATTATAAAATGGAAAGAGGATGAAGAAAAATATTTGAATGAATTGTTGAATATTAATCAAATTTATAAAAACAGTTTTGAAAATAATTCCTTCATTCCTGAAAACGTAATCAATGAATATTCCGATAAAAATAGAAGAACCGTGTTCTCACATTTTAATTATAAATCATGGCCCTATAATTATGGAATTGATTTCAAAGAACTTGATTCATATTACATTCGTTGTGCAGAACATTACAAAAAAACAAATAGAGAGAGAAAAGAAAAAGAAGAAAAAGACAAAAGAATAAAAAGAAGATGGTTAGTGTTTACTGGGATAGTTATTATACTTGGAGCGATCTCTTTCTTCGTAGAAAGTAGAATAGCTAAAAAGAATAGAATAGAAGCAGAAAAACAAACTGTAGAAGCAAATAGGTTACGAATAAAGGCTGAAAAGATTAGGGATTCATTAAATATTGAAAAACAGGTGGCAGATTCTTTAAGAGATCAAGCGGTAACTTTAAGTGAGGATTTAATAAATAAATCTAGGTTACTCGAGGATAAAAGTACTAGACTAGAAAATCAAACAAAAGAACTAACAAAAGCGAATGAAGAAGTATATAATTTAGTATCTGAAATAAGAAAAGACAGAGATAGTATAAACACATTAAAAGAACTAGCACTAGAAACTAGTACTACAAATAAAAACTTAGCAAAAGAATCATTAATTGAGAGTTCGTTTGGCCCGCTTCATTTAAAGTTAAAAAATAGTCTTGAATTGGTTCAAAATCAAAAGCTAGATGAAACATTTTTAAGACAAACAATTAATGATGGATTAATCTTAGTAGATAGTTTCAATCAGGTTTCAAAAAAAATATATGGTGGGGATGGAAGAGAAACTGAAGATATGTATCTGTTTTTACATGAAGCTCTAATCTTATTAGAAGGTAAAAAAGAATATTCAGAAACCTCCATGAGTTTATTTAGAAACAAGAACAGAGAAGAAATTAGAAGCATTGATGTTTTGAATAATAAAATTGTATTTGGAGGTGATAATGGAATAGTTTATTATCAAGACAATAATTTTGATTTAAAAGCATTTAACTTAAAAAACAAAGCATTTAATTTAAGGTCTGATAAAATTTCTGCTCTAAGAAAAATAGGCCCTGAGATTGTTTTAGCAGGAACCGTTAATGGAAATGTTTTTAAAATCAATTTAGATGAGGAAAAAGTTACAAGAGTTCATAAATCCAATTATCAAATTGATAAAATACACACTGATTTAGATAAAAATATTTATATATCTACGTCAGAATCTTTTGAAGTTTTTAATTCTAAATATGAATTGATTTTTTCTGAATACTTTAGTGTTAGCTATACTTACCAAGATTTTTTAGATGAAATATATATATCCTCAAAAAACAAAATTTTTAAATTCAATAACAATAATCTTGAATCAATAAAAATTGATATCAACAGCAGTGAAAGCATTAATACATTTGATATGGTTTACAGCCTTAAAGACGATCAGTATATATTATTAATTGGTTCAGAATCAGGAAAACTGATTGTTCAAAATTCAAAAACTAAGAATAATTTTAAATTAGCTGGTGAAAAAATAATACATTCTGATATGATTACAGAATCCTATTTAGATTATAATAATAGAACTTTATATACTTCCTCACTCGATAATCAATTGATTAAGTTTAGACTTGATAGTTATGAGGCTGTAGGTATGGAAAATGAAAACAGTAATTTGACAAGTAGATTTCTTAGTCAAATCATATTAGATGGCAACAAAAAACCTGTTCGAAAAATAAATAAATACTTTGATCCAATTGGAAAAGAGAGAATCATCACTGTGGATGATAATGGAAATGTTTTATCGTGGTATGCTAATTTTAAAGACTTAATAACTAAAGTAAAAGAGTTAGCGTCATTTAAATGATTTCCTATTTAATTTTTCTTGATAATTCACTTCGACAAAACCTTGTTTTAAATACACTCCATAATCACTTAAAATCTAAAAAATCCTCATTTGATTTAGTATTAAATGGAATAAATAAAAACAATGTGTCTGATATTTTATTCAGTGAAAATAATTGGAATAAAGTTTATCCTAACAGTTTTAGTATTTTAAAAGAACTAAGGGAAAAAGAATATGATCATATTTTTTGTATTAGTGCAAATAGAAAGGCCAATCTAATTGCTAAACTTTTAAAAAATGAAAATAAAAAATTTGCTTTTAATTTTTTTAAGCTATTTGTAGGGCTTCATAAAAAAGAGTCAAATTCTATTGATTGGTCAAAAAAACTTATTGATGTTTCAACTGAAAAATTATCCATAAATTTTATTAAGGATAATACAGTAACAGATTATGTGAATTGGAATTTAAACATTTCACATGGTTTTAATATATATTCCTTCAATTTCACCCTTATTTGTTGGTATTATGATTCAGACAACAATTTAAAATCACTTAAATATTTTTTAGAAATTCAAAAAACATTTAGAAAAAAAAATTTAGTATTTATCATACATGGAAATTATCATTTAGAAAAAATCAAGAATGATATTAAATCATTTAATAGTAATGATTCATTATTTGTATTAGATTTTCTTAATCTAAAAGATTACCATCAAATACTAGTTTTAATTGAAAACTGTAGATTTCTTGTAAGTAACGATAAGGATTATGTTTTTTTACAAGATTCAATCAAAAAAAATAAATCAATGCTTATTAAAACAGATAACAAAAAAAGTACTCTCAGCTTAGATACTAAAAAAAATATTGAAGCATTATTTAAAAACTAAATTATCTTTATTCTTGGTTTTTATTTTTAAATAACTGACTCAAAATACTTAATATAGACTAATAAATTGTTAATGTTATTTTACCCAATTCCAATATTAACTTGCCAAACATTTAATCCAATAAATCAACAATAACGTTATCTATAATATGTCTAATTACATTAAAGATATCCAATATTATTTCTTTTTCAATTGAGTTTCTTTTACAAACCATTATATACCTATAATAAATTTGATTAATAATCAAATTTAAATTTCCGTAAGGAAGTTCTTTGTTTTTATCAATTAAAATCTCCTTTAATTTTAAATCAGAGTATTTTTTAGGTTTGGTAAATTCAAAATAAAATTGAATAAGTCTTGTCTTTAGTTCAGTTGTTGGGTAAGGGGTTATTGAAATTGTAAATTTAGTTTCTTGATTTAAATCTAAAATTATGCTATCGTATATGTCTATTTTTTCAATTCTATAGTTAACTCCAATTTCCTTTAAAATATTTTGAATTATTTTGAATTCGTCCATAATGTAATTGTTGTATTATATCATTTAAACTCTACTATTTTACACTAAGTCCTTTTATAATTTTTGCATAGAATCCGACTTGATCAATGTCCTTTAATTCGGATTCTTTAATTTTATAAATGTTCATTAAAGCAGCATAATTGTTAATCTCACCAGCTGTTTCTAAATCAAAAAACTTTGTTTCATTAAATTCATCAATATTAAGGTTTGTCTCAGGTAAATTAGCTAATTGTTTTCTTTTTTTGTTTTTTTCGATCAGTTCAGAAAGTAATTTACGAGCGTCTTCATCTTGTAAATTAATTTTTTCGCCTAATTCGTGAGTTTTATTAACAGTATTTTGAACCTGTTCTTTCCTCCAAGCTTCACGGGCGGTAGATGATTTTGAGCGATCAGCACCTAATGCTCTCGCTATAGAACCTGCAGCTCCTGTTTGAACAGCTGCATCGCGAGAGCTATCAAGTGATGCTGAAACAGCTTGATATCCAAGTTTAGTAACTACACCAGCAGCCTTCAGTCCGGCGCCTACTCCCTGTGATGTTGGTTCAGGAATGATCGTTAAAATATTACCAAGAATCTTTGAACCACTTTCTATAAAATTAATATATGTAGCACTGAGTTTAAGTTTATTAACACGCTTTAATTCTGAATAAATTTCATAATCTCTTAATATTTTTTCCTGCTCTTGACTCAAGGGGACAGTTTTAGGGACAAAATTACTATGTTGGTCACTTTCAGGATGGATTTCTTTTTTTGTTTCACCATCATATTCTTCTGTAAGTGTTGTAATTCCATGAGGATCTTCTGGTGATTTCATCACAAAATTACCATTTTGATCAAGAAATTGTTTTTGCTTGTCCGATAATTTCTTTGTTGCCGTATCTTTTTTCTTTTGTAGAGCTTCTGCTAGTTCAGCTTTTCTTCCCTCATCACCAGATAAATCTCTTTTTATATCTTTTGCTTTGCTCCTGCTGCTGAAGAAGCTCTTTTTCTTCCAAGTTTTATTTTCTTCAGCTTCCGCCTTTTTTCTAAGAATTTCTTCTTGAAGAGCTTTTGTGGAAAGGTTTGGGTCTAAGTTTACTCTATTAGTGAGAGCATGTTCTTTTTCAACTTTTGCAATATTTGCTTCATTTGCAATATTTATCCTTCTTATCTCCTTATAATTTTCTAAAGTATATTTTTCGCTTTTCCCAAACTGCATGCCTTTTGTTTCTCCTCCAGTTTGAACCCATCTTTCATTTAAATCATTAATTTGTTGAGATATTTTCTCATGTTGCTTATGATACTCACTCGCCTTTGGGATATTAGATAAAAGATCTATCCCACCCCTAAATATGCCAGTAGCAGCTCCTATTATTGGTATAAACTCTGAAGGAACAGTATCCGTATCAGAAATACTCTTGATTGACTTTACTACCTTGACAGTTAAGTCAGCTCCATCAGCTGCTACTTTTGCTAAAAGTTCAGTTATTTTAAGACGGATCTCACGTTTTCTCCCCGGATCCAGTTCAGCATCCTCTTCTTCGCTAAGTTTCCTAAATTCTTCGTAAATGCTCATAATTCCCCTAACACCAGTAAAAAAAGAACCTAGGGAACCTGAAACATCCGCGACTTCATTAGTACTTTCACCGGATTCTACAACACCTTGATTACCAGTGCCACCAAACATTTCCGATAAATTTCCTGATGTGTCTGCAAGTTCGGCTCCTGCCTCTACAGCTTTTGATACACCTTCAAGAGTTCTTAGTGCTTTATAAAACACATCTTTTGCTACTGTTTTTGATAATTTCCCTTTGCGACAGTCATCTACAAATTGAGCTATAGGTTGAAGTATTTTAAGTACTTTTTCTGAAGATTGTAAGAATGTAAGAGCCCTTGATAAACCGTCATCTGTATCAACAACTAAACTATCATTATTATCACTGGAAGTGAACGATGTGTTACTGACGTTATTTGCGTAGTCTCTTAAAGCGTCAAATGCGTTATCAAAAGTACCTACAACTCCCTCTCCAAATTCTCGAGCTAGACGTTCTATTTCATCCCCTATGATATCAAAAGGAGACACTCCTGCTGCTGAATCACTTACTGAAGAAGCTCCTGCTGCTGAATCACTTGCTGAAGAAGCTCCTGCTGCTGAATCACTTGCTGAAGGGTCTATCATCTTTACCTGTTGCAACCAACCAATTTTGTCACCATCACCCAAAAATTCTTCGGTACTAGTTGCTACTCCACTTAAAGCATTGTTTAAACCTTCAGGATTTTCTCTACCTTCAATTCTTGTCTTACCTTTCACTGTTTTCTCTGCATTTTTGTAGATCTCTTCTCGGAACCTAGTTCCATCTGATCTTGTTTTAGCTTCAGGTGAAGCTGTTGATATGGGGGTGCTCAGGTCATCATCTATATCTACCTTATCTGGCGAAGCACTTATTTGATCAACAGGTGATAGTTCATCATATCCATCCAGATTTATATGAATTTTTTTAGTTTTTTTTCTAAATGGATATAATTGAGCAACGGAATTTAAATTTTGAAAATTTGAATCTGACTTATTAGAAGCCATTTCAAATAATGAATTTAGCTTTTTAACAGGTGAGGACGCATCAGCTTTAAGTTGAGAAGTGCTTTCACTTTTTTGGTTAGCCAACTCTTGAAGCTGGTACAATCCATCAAAAGCATATGAGGCAGAGTTAAGGCTTTTTTTTGAAGATTGATTTGACTTCTCTAATGAGGATTTTTTATTTTCAAATAACTGATTCAAAACACTTAATACAAATTAATGAATTGCTATTAATGTTATTTTAAAATTTGATACTAGTTATTAATTTATTTCAACACTAAATAAAAAATTCAACACGTTAAATTAATTGCTTATTTCAACAATAATATTAATTTCTACAGTAATATTTCAAGGAACTGAGTTCATCCCTACTGCTACTCGCGTATGTTTTCCATTTTCTCCAAATACTTAAACAAGTAAGTCAGAACAACCATCATAACTTTTGAATTATCAGTAAAATCTGAGGTTGCATTCACCATTCCCGTTAATCTAACAATCCTTTTGACTTTACTTAAATCTCCAATTGATGCTTTTAAAGTTGAAATTAAATTAATAGCTATGAGATGGGCAGCTTCGTATCCTTGCTCAAGAGTTAAATTTTCACCAAGTTTTCCTAGCACATAGCTTCCGTCTTTTTTTAATGGACCTTTACCAGAAATATATACTAAATTTCCTGATCTTATAGTGTTTACATAATTTGCTACTGGACTTGACGGGGTAGAAAGTTGTATTCCAAGTTCTTCTAATTTCTGCTCAGGATTGTAATCTAAATTATTTTTTACTATATTGAACTATCCTAAAAATTTATGCGACTAACTAAAAGAGATATTGCTCTCACTAGAATCGACGTCCCCAAAACGGTTAAATCTATCTACTTTAGAGGTAAAAGGTATTCTTATGGTGAATACCATAAAATTAAAAATAAAATTATTAAAGAGCCTATCTAATTTTTTTATTCTTATAATGAATTTTATTTCATATACTTTTTCATTTTTTCAGCTAATTCCATTCCCCATTGCATACTCGCTTGCATAGTTTCTTGTGCTATAATTGGGGTTTTTTCACTAATTTTTTTACCAATTGGAGTTTTGTATAATTCTACTGCCTCCTTTAAATCTTGTTCTGTAAAATGGTTTTTATATATTGGAACTAGTAGATCAACTAAGCTTCCCATAACCTCTTTACTTAGTAATTCTTTTTCAGAATCATCTAAGGTTAAAGCCATCATAGAAGCCATCTGATCAATTGTAGCATTGAAAGTTTCAAACTGTCCTTGAGCAGACATGAAATCTACAACTAATGATTTATAGTTTTCTTGTGATTTAGCAAAATTAAATGATATTAAAAGGACAAATGTTATAATTATTTTTTTCATGAAAATAAAGATAACAATAAGCTTAGTATTAAAACAATAAAATTTATTTTTTAGCTATGTAAATGGTTGAAGCGCCAAACAATAATTCAATAGATTGAGTTTGTCTGAAACCTACTTTCAAAAGAATCTTTTCAAACATTTTTCCACTAGGAAAAATACTAGCAGATTTATTTAAATACTTGTATGCTGAAGGATTCTTTGAAAAAATTTTTCCTATTAAAGGGATTATTGTAGAGCTGAAAATATTATAAATTTTCTTAAAAAATCTATTTTGGGGTACGGATGTTTCTAAAATAATTATGGTCCCATTTTTTTTTAAAACTCTATTGGATTCCATTAAACCTAATTCTAAATTTTCAAAATTTCTCACGCCATATCCAATTGTAACCACATTAAAATAATTATCAGAATATTTTAAACTTTCAACATCGCCAGTCTCAAGCTTTATTTTATCATTTAAATATAATTGTTCAATTTTTTTTTGACCAAAAGACAACATTTTTTTTGAAATATCAATTCCAATAATTTTACAATTTTTTATTTGAGATAAGAGTATTGCAATATCAGCTGTACCTGTTGCTACATCTAAAATTAATTTAGGGTTTTGAGATTCTGCTAATTTATGAACTTTAGATTTCCACTTTTTATGTTGACCAAATGTTATAATATTATTAAGCATATCATATTCATTAGAGATAGTATCAAACATCTTTTGGATTTTCGTTTTACTTTTTAGCATTTCAATTGATTGTAAATTTATTTTTCTGCTCTTAAGACACCTCTTCTTAAAAAAGGGTAACTTAATCTTTTATCCCAATAAAAAATCATATATCCTTTAGAATTAGAAACTTTATACTTGTATCCTTTTAAAATTCTAGAATATTTTTTAAAATCATTATCAGAGTGATAGGTACATAATAAAATTTTCATTTTACTAGAGTTCTTAAGAATTTCGTCAATGGAAGCCATAACTTCATCTTCATATCCGTCAACATCAATCTTTAAAAAATTTATTCCCTTGTCCTTTAAAAACTTTCCTCCGTCTACACTTTTTTCAGAGTCAATATTTGAAAACATTTTATTCACAATGGTCACTTTATGTTTATATTTTTCAAAAGTTGCCTTTAGAGTTTCATCCCAAACATTATTTGTTTCGAAAAGGTATATATGCTTGACTTTATCAATAATTTCTAATGAAAAGTTTGCCTCAGCACAACCAATATCAGCAACAATTGTGTCTTTATCTACGTTAAATTTATTTGTCAAATATCTGTGTGGACTATTAATATCCTGCTCTATTAACAGTTGATTTAATGCTCTTTGAATTCTTTTTTTTGACCATCTTTTCTTAAAATAGATTTTTTTATTTCCCTTGAAATTAACATACTTAAGTCCTTTTATTTTATCAAAAAAAACATTTATATTTTCAGCTTTATATTCATTTTTAAGTGTAGATGAAATTATTTGTAATCCATTTTTTTTAATATTATTAATTATGTCTTTTATTTCATCATCGTCCGAGTCGTGATATGTATTGATTATATTTGACTCTAAATATTTTTTCCAAAAAAAAGTTCTTAAAGATTTTGGTACTAAAAGTCTAAATAGTGGATTGGTGTTTAATTTTTGCATTAAGCTTTTTGTATCAAGAAAAAATAATTGTTTTGTTCTTATAAACCATAACCTTATGATTAATGTGGTTTTTTACTGCTCTTGAAAGAACTATTTTTTCTAAATCTCTTCCTATTGAAAGTAAATGATCAATACTGTGAGAATGTGAAACATGTGATACATCTTGTTCAATTATAGGTCCACCATCTAACTCATCAGTTACATAATGGCTAGTTGCTCCAATAATCTTAACTCCACGTTCAAAAGCAGAATGATAAGGTTTCGCACCCGGAAAAGCAGGTAAAAAAGAATGATGAATATTAATTATACTATTAGTATATTCTTTAATTAATTTACTCGAGATAATCTGCATATATCTGGCAAGCACAATAAAAGAAATATTGTATTTTTTTAATAGATTTAATTGAAAATCCTCAGCCTCAAATTTATTAGATTTGGAAACTGGAAAGTGATAAAATTGTATTCCAAAAGAATCGGCAATATGTTTAAGATCTGGATGATTACTATATATAAACGGAATTTCAACATCTAATTCTCCAGATTTAAAACGACCCAGCAAATCGTATAAACAATGATCATATTTTGAAACAAATAATGCCATTCTACGCTTTTGTTCTTTTTGAAACAATGACCACTTCATATTATATTTTTTAGCTGGTCCTTTTTCAAATGACAAATGAAATGTACTTATTGCATTTTCTTTACTAATAAATTCACTCTCAAGCCTCATAAAAAAAGCTTTATTTTCCCTATCAACATATTGGTCGATATATAAAATATTTCCTTTGTTGCTATATATAAATTGAGTTACATCTGCAATAATTCCCTTTTGATCTGGACATTGAATAGTTAGTGTTATAATGCTCATTGGTTTTCAAAATTAATGAAAAATAAACTGAGAATTTTTTAATTTTAATATATGGATTCAATTTTAGAAAAAAACTTGTACTTATTTAAAGAACATGTAGGTTTTTTAAAGGCTCACAACAACTATGATATTTATGATCCTGAAAGCAAAGAAATGATTCTTCATTGCAGGGAAAAAAACTTGAACTTCTTTTATAAAATAGTTAGAATATTTAGAAGGAATTATAAACGAATGACTCCTTTTGAAATTGAAGTTAAAGGATTAAGTGGTAAGAAAATTTTAAAAGTTAAAAAGGGGTTTTCATGGTTTCTTTCAAAAATTCAGGTTTTTGATGAAAATGATAATCTTGTCGGGATTTTCAAACAGCGATTCTCATTTAGAGCTAATTTTGATATGTTAGACAAGAGAGAAAATCTTGTCTGTAAACTCAAAGGAAATTTGATTGGTTGGAATTTTAAATTTCTTAAAGGAGATATTGAAGTCGGACTAGTTACCAAAAAATGGGCAGGAATCGGAAAAGAAATGTTTACAAGTGCAGACAATTACATTCTTGAAATAAAAGATAAAGTTGAAAAAGACAGTCCACTCAGGTTGTTAATTCTAGCTGCTGTTATCTGCATTGATATGGTTGTCAAAGAATAATATGTCTGAATAAAAATATTTTAGAACAAATGTTACAATTTTAGGTTCCGGAGTTGGTTTAGTATTGTATATGGTTACTAATTCATTAGTGGATAATGATCAAAAATTTATCAATTTTATAATTGATAACTTCTTATTATTCATCCCGCTTGTAATATTTTCACTTTTATATGGATTAACATACAATATAATAAATCAAGATGGTTTAAAAAGAACTTCTTTTTTTGGCAGCTACACTATTAGATCTATTAGTTGGAATAAAATCAAACATTTTGCTCAAGTTGACGAAGAATGGAGTTATACTTACAGCGTTGAGAACAACGATTCTATATGGTTTATTGGTCATGATGACATTTTATATTTTAGAATAGAGGCAAAAAATGACGCACATCTAAAAGAGATTATTGATGAAGTAACTAAGTATAGTAAAAAATATGACAAGATTTTAAAATATACTGATCCTAATAGAACAATTCATAGATTTTTTAAAGTTAATTACGATAAAATTAAAATAACTACTTAGTAAATCCAGAAATTAGATCTTTGTATCTGACTGGGAAGCCAAATGATTCAATTGTAGTTTTAAAGTCCTGGCTCGTACTTCCATAGTATTCAATCGAATCTATTATAAAATGGTCTATAAAACCAGTGAAGTCATCTTCCATTGGATTTCCCTCTGAAACATTATCAATGTGATTAAATATTGCTGCCTCGTTCTTATATCTTTCAAGCAAAATTATATTACCATTTTGCGATCGAAAAAATTTCCATGACAAAACATTAGGCTCTAACTCTTTTATTCTACTTTGATAATAATCTGAAAATTTATCGATTTCGATACTACTTTTTTCATTTGATTTCATGTAAACCATACTGACTATTTCATTTTCATGAAATTCTGCCTGTGTTACATTACTACTATTACAAGAGATAAAAAAAGTAATTAGTAAAACTGGAAATAATTTTTTCATAGTTATTGATTTAATACTTAAAATTAAAAAAAAGTGGAGAAGATGGGACTCGAACCCACGACCTCTTGACTGCCAGTCAAGCGCTCTAGCCAGCTGAGCTACATCCCCTCTCTAATAGCCCATTGCTGAACCATCTTTTCTCGATTCTGAAGCACCAAAATAGACACCTAATTCATCATCATACATAATAGCTTGATATCCTCCAAATGAACCTAGACTAAAAATAACTTTATGTCCAAATTTCATAAGTTTTCTTATTTCCTTATAGTCAAAGCCTGATTCTAAAGATAATTCTCCTCCATCAAACATTTCACCGCCAGTTGGTTGTTGATTTGAAACATGTCTAATCCTTGGCGCATCACCTGCCTCTTGTAAGTTCATTCCAAAATCAATAAGATTAATTACAATTTGAGCATGACCCTGAGGCTGCATCGCCCCACCCATTAGGCCAAAACTTATATAGGGTTTATTATCTTTTGTTATAAAGGCAGGAATAATTGTATGAAAAGGTCTTTTTTCTGGTTCATACACATTATAATGATCCTTGTCTAAAGAAAATAATTCTCCTCTGTCTTGTAACATAAATCCTAATCCTGGTGGAACCATTCCAGAGCCCATTCCCCTGTAATTGCTTTGAATTAAGGAAACCATGTTTCCATCTTTATCAGCTACAGTTAAATATATGGTATCTCCATTTTCAATCTCACCAGCTTTTACACTTCTCGCAGCTCTAGTGGAGTTTATTTCATCTCGTCTTTTATCCGCATATTCTTTTGATATTAGAAAGTCCACTGGTATATCATTAAAGTCCATATCCGCATAATATTTTGCTCTGTCTGCAAATGCAATTTTTTTTGCTTCAACAAAATGATGAATGTATTCCGCTGACCCAAATCCCATTGATTTAATGTCAAATTTCTCCAACAGATTTAGCATTTGCAAAGCTGCAATTCCTTGACCATTTGGTGGAAGCTCCCATACATCATAACCTCTATAATTGGTTGATACTGGCTCAATCCAATCTGATTTATGATTTTTTAAATCTTCATAAGACAAAAATCCCCCTTGGTCAATAATAAAATCTGACATAATTTTAGCTATTTTACCCTCATAAAATCCTGATCTTCCTTTATCAGATATAATTCTTAGGGTGTTTGCAAGATGCTTGTTTTTAAAAATTTGTCCTTTTTTTGGGGGAAAACCATTAATTAAATATGTTTCATTAAAGTTCGGATACTTACCAAAATTTTTGGCTGAAATTCCTAAATAATACGAGACAAGCTCTGAGACTGGAAATCCATTTTCTGCATAACTAATAGCTGGTTCTAAAATTTGTTTCATATTTAAATTGCCAAATTTTTCATGCATTTCGAACCATCCATCTACACATCCAGGAACACTCACTGGAAGGGGGCCATATGCTGGAATTTTTGAGAAACCATTATTCTTAAAATATTCCAACTTTAGATTTTTTGGAGATCTTCCACTAGCATTTAATCCATAAAGTTTTTTGTTATTTTCAATCCAAATAATTGCAAATAAATCGCCACCAATTCCATTCCCTGTAGGCTCCATCAAGCCAATTGCAGCATTTGCTGCGATCGCTGCATCTACAGCATTACCACCTTTTTTTAAAATATCAATTCCAATCTGAGTAGCTAATGGATGGCTAGTTGCTACCATTCCATTTTCTGCAATAACCTCTGATCTAGTTGAGAAAGGTTCACCTGTAATTCTATCCTGTGAATAAAATTGAAGAGATAGTGATAACACAACAAGACAAAATATTTTTTTCATAGATGATAAATTTAAAATATGTTATATAAAAAGTAGTTAATAACTTTAGAAATTAAAATTTAATAATAAAACTTGAATTTTTTCGATAAATATTTTTTTGGATACTTACCAAAAAAGATAAAAAATATTGTTAGAGGAATGTGTCTTATTGTTCTAACTATTCTAATTATTGAACTTGCTATCACATTTCTCTTGGTAGTTTTTTTAATTGGCATAATTTCAAGATTTCTTTTGAGATTTTTCAATTGACTGTCTTACTAGAAATTCTGTTTCCTTTCTCATTTCAGGTACTTGTAAGTGAAAATATGTATGATATCTTGGATGTAAAACCAATAAATTCATAGAGCTTATTTTTTTATCATAATAATTTTCCAAGATATACTTATATAGGTTTTGTTGTAATGCATATTTATTAAAACTGTTATCTGCAACATGTGATAATTCGTCATATGCATACTTGAAATCACTCAGCATTAAAACTCCTGCATCATTCACAATTCTTGTACTTCTTTTCCAATCAAAAAGAAATAAATCTCCATTTTCTTTTTCATAAACCATATCAACCGTTCCTGCTAATGTAAGCTCATCGTTGTAAATTCTCCATTCAGTCCTGTAAGGCTTTAGTTTTGGATACTTTGAAATAAATTGTTGAAAATAGTTAAACTCGTGAGGAACCAAATCAATTTTTTCTTGATTATAAAATTTTTCAATTGTTTCATGTATAATTAACCCATTTTTTGAAGCTTCTTTTCTTTTTGAATCCCAAGAATCTAAAATTTCATTTTGTGTATTTTTGATTATTTCATCATCATAAGGTTCAGAAATTTCTTGTAATTGCTCAACTGCTTTAATTTTTGACCAATGTTCAGCATCGAATTTTGGAAAAAAATTATTAATTATTTCACTAACAGAAAAAGAAATTTTTTTTTTGTTTACAAAATATTCATGATCATCATTGTTAAATGAAATTTGTAAATCTTTAGGGTGTAAATTGTTTTTAAAATGATTAAAATTTAAATTCAAAATAAAATTTAATTATATCTAAATTTACTTTATAAATATGAAATCAATTAAAATTTTTTTGGGTATTTATTTTTTAATCTTTTTCTCATGTAGTCTTCATGAGAAAAGTTGTGGAGAAATAGTTAGAAAGTATGTCCAAGATGATAATTATTTTTTTGCAATGAAAGCTTTTGGAGGGAATAGTGATGCGGATGATGTTTATGGTGATGTTGAAATCACAAAAGAAATTTATGAATCCTATGACATAGGTGATGAATATTGTGTAGATTAGTGTACATGAAAAAAATTATATTAATTACTTACCTGTTTTTTATTTCTTGCGATACTTCCAATGAATGTGGTGATATAATTGATAAATACACTACTCTAACTGGAAAATATTATTTTACTTTAGTCAACAGACCTGGAGCTCAAACAAGTTCAAATATCGGAGGAGCTGGTGGTGAGGCTGAAGTTACAAAGGAGGTTTATGATTCCTTTAATATTGGAGATGAATATTGTTTGGAATAATCATATTAAAAAAATATTATTTGCAATTTTTTTAGTCGCTACAATTTGTACTAAAGCTCAAAATACGCAAAAAGTAGAAGTTGTAAAAAATGATAATCAAATCTCAGACCTCTTTGAAGAATTAGGTCAAAATGAATTAAAATTAGATTTAATTGATATTCTAAGTTTACCTGCTTTTGACATAACCTATGAAAGAATCAAAGATCCTTATTCTTCGTATGGCGTAAGCATTTTTTTAAATGTAAGTGATAACGATTCAGCTTCTAGAAATTGGACTGATAAATTATCGTTGACTCCCTTCTACCGATTTTATTTTTTTAATAAAAAAGATTATGGTGGTGCTGGATTTTTTGCTGAGGTATTCACTAAATTTTCATTTGGTAAACATGATGTAGAATATTATAACTTTAACCCTGATCCAAATAACCCTGGTATAAATAGCTGGGAAACAATTGAAGAGAACTTTTTTGATATTGCACCCGGAGCTGCAATCGGTCAAAAATGGGTTAATAAAAAAGGGTGGACATTCGAAATTTCTTTTGGAGTAGGCCGGTTTCTACTAAATAAAGATAAAAACAACCAAGAGCCTGGAAGAGAAGTTAATTCAATAAGGCCTGAATTATTTTTAAGAGGAGGTTTTTCTATAGGAAAAAGATTTTGATCAATACAATAAAAACTTTTTGCTTTTATTTTTCCATCCAGTTTGGGATTTATATTTAACGAAATATATTTTTAAATCACTTTGCGAACTATAATCAACAAAGTAGATTTTTTTGTCAGATTGCGATGAATAATCCACAAAATACCACAACCCTTCATTACCTTTTGCTTGAGATTGATAATCAACTTTGAAGACCTTTAAATCTGCCTGAGATTCATAATCTACAACAAAAACTTTTATATCGGATTGTGAAGCATAATCAGTTGAAAATACTTTTTGAGAATAGGATTTATTTAAAAATATCAATAAAAAAAATAAAGTTAATTTCTTCATCTTATTATTTAAAATTCAAACTTAATGCCATTGTAAATTTTTATTAAATTAGACTTAATTAAATCGATAACTTTAATTTATGAAAAGAAAAATAATTGCAATTTGGAAAGGTGATGGCGCTGACGGTAATGGATTTTTAACAGCACAAAGTGGTGCTTTTAATAATATGCCCTATAGTTTTAAAACTAGATTTGAAAATGATAATGGTGAACTAGGAACAAATCCAGAGGAATTAATTGCCGGCGCTTTAGCTGGCTGTTTCAATATGAAATTAAGTTTTGTATTGAATGAGTCTAATTACAGTCCTGATGAATTAAATACTGAAGCAGTGTTAACTTTTGAGGATGGAAAAATAATTTCAGTTGACTTAAATTTAAATGCAAAAATATCAGATATAAATGATGAAAAGTTTAATGAATTAGCTCAAGAGGCGAAAGATAATTGTCCAATATCAGGAGCCTTAAACTGTCAAATTAATTTAAATTCATCTTTAGTTTAAAGTTCTAATTTTATCCCCTCCTCAGCAATATTATACCCCTTTGCTGTAACATATTTATATTCATCACTGTTTTTATCAAGTAATGGATTTGTATGGTTTAGATGAATAAAATATATTTTATTTTTCTCGTTTGTATCTAGCTCATCGAATAATTCCATGCTTTCAATTACAAAAGGGTGAGGTATTTCGGAAATATCTCTGTAATTAATTTCTTTTGAATTGTAAAAAGTAGCATCGATTAAAGCATAATCTACTTTCATTATTTCATCTACAATTGAAGTTTCCCACAAATACCACTTATCAATGTCAGGGATGAAAAGAGCTGTTTTGTTGGGGCCATAAATTTTATAACCAACTGTTTCAGAAAATTCAGCTCTGTGAGGCACTTCAATTGGTTGAATAATAACATTTGGATCAATTGAGAACTTTGAATTATTATTTATTTCTTTAATTGAAATATTTTTTAATGAAATTAATTGACTCCATGGACCATTATTTTCTAAAAATTTTTTCATCCTTGGCATTGCGTAAACATTTATTGACTTAGAATTTAAAGCTTCTCTTCCAAAATACATTAAACCTGTATAATGTCCAATGTGTGCATGCGTCAAAAAAATACCTTTTAAGTCTTTCTTAATTCTATCACCCATAAAATTCAACTGTTCATTAATATCAGGTGAAGCATCAAATAGGTATGATTCATTATTTTCATTATTAATTAACATAATTGATGTTACATATCTTCTCTTTTCATAATTTTCACAGCATAACTTATTTGATCCTAAATGTGGTAGGCCTCCATCCTGTACAACACCGAGTATCTTTAAACTGAAGTTTGGTTTCGTTTGATTAAATACAGATAATGGTATAAAAAAAATTAATATTAATAAGTATAATTTGGATTTCAAATCAATCAAAAATTGCTTTGAGTTCAGATGCTTCGCTCGGTATCATTTTACCTGCTAAAACTAAACTTAATTGTCTTCTTCTTAAGGCAGCATCATATCTATTAATTTCTATATCAGTTTGAGGAATTAATTTGGGAACCTTGACTGGCTTTCCTCGTCTGTTGACGGCCACAAATGTATAAATTGCCTCATTTACTTTAAACTTTTCTGGATGTGTTTTATTTTGTTTCCATACATCAATAAATACTTCCATTGAGGTAGTGAAAGCTCTTGAAACTTTTGCCTCAATAGTTAGAATGCTTCCGTTGGGTACAGGCTCTCCAAAAGAGACATTATTAATTGAAGCGGTCACAACTACACTTCCAGAATGTTTGATTGCTGCAATACTTGCGACTTTGTCCATTCTTGCAAGTAATTCACCTCCAAAAAGGTTATTTAAACTGTTTGTGTCAGCTGGTAGTACAAAATCTGTTTGAATTGTTTTTGAATCTTCCGGAGATTTAGCTTTCATAATATTATTCTACATCAAAAATCCAAGCATCTTTATTATCAGAATTTTGAAATTTTCTCAATGCAATTACAGCATCCTTACGGTTAGAAAAATTATCAAATGAAACAGGAATTAATCCCTTTTCATTAATTGGAAGTTTTGAAGGGTTATATCCTTTGTTAGTTAAACTATTTATTAGATTATCTGCATTGGATTCCAGTCTAAATGCACCAGCTATTATGTGATATTTATTATATGTTTGTTTTGGAATTGTAAACTCAACAGCGGGTAAAACACCAAAATCAAAAATTGCTTTATCTAGTTTATTAATTGACTTATTTCTAACTTCGTTTTGAAAAGATATTTCACTGTTAAAAATAAAATCATTGTATCTGTTTTCAA
This sequence comes from uncultured Bacteroidota bacterium, assembly GCA_902587325.1. Lineage (GTDB taxonomy): Bacteria > Bacteroidota > Bacteroidia > Flavobacteriales > Flavobacteriaceae > Eutrophosalina. The sequence continues at coordinate 67,697 of CACIKV010000003.1, read as the reverse complement.
TAAAAAATGTGCCAGCAATCATTGCAAAAAAAACTGCTGCTAATTTTAGAGGTTGTAAACTTTTAGCACCCGATTTTTCTTTATTTAATTCATTATATTTCCTCAAAGACTCATTATTGTATGTATGTATTTTTCTTTCAATTTTACTGACATAAATTGGAGAAAGACCAAAAGATTCAATAAAATGATTAGAATCTAAATCTGGTTTAAAAACTAAATTTTCATCTTCATTAAAACTTAGCTCGCCAAGATCTTTTAAAACTAATGGCTCTTTATTAATTACTCTTTTCCATTTAACAACTTCTTCGTGAATTTTTTTTACTGCTTGATCGTACGAAATATTGTTTTCTTTAGAAATAAAACTTGCCAAAAGTCCATCATTATTCTTAATCTTAGAATTAAAAGTAATTCGACGAGATGGTGGATAAAACTTTGATTCTTCTTTGTTATATATTGAAGGAAATCTATTAGCAATAAAACTTCCAAAATCAGGAATTGTTACACAATCATTTGTGTAGATAAGTTCTTTGATTAAGTTTTCTAATTGCATTTAATAAATTTAAGCTTTTTGATTAAAATAAAATAATTAAAACCCAAGTTTTGTTTTCACTCTTTTTAATACACTACTTGCTGTGTCTAAAGCTTTAGAAGCACCTTTGCTGAGTACATTATCAATTTCATTTTTATTTGACATCAGATAGGAATATCTTTTTCTTTGATCTTTGTATTTATCTAAAATCAATTCAAAAAGATCCATTTTTGCATGCCCATAACCATAACCACCAGATTTATACTTATTTTCAACAATTTTCGTATAACCTTTTTCAGCAATAAGTCTAAATATTTTATGGACATTACAATTTTTAAAATCTTTCGGAGAATCTAATGGCGTACTGTCAGTTTGAATTGTCATTATTTGTTTTTTAAGTTGCTTTTCCGGCAAGAAAATATCTATAATATTTCCTTTAGATTTACTCATCTTCTCTCCATTTGTCCCAGTGATATACTTTGTGGATTCATTAATTATTGCTTCAGGTAAAACAAATGTATCTCCATGCTTATTATTAAATTTTACTGCAACATCCCTTGTTATTTCTAAATGCTGAAGTTGATCTTTTCCAACTGGTACATAATTTGAATCATACAATAAAATATCAGCAGCCATAAGCATTGGGTAAGTAAATAATCCAACATTAACATCTTTTAAATTTTCAGACTTATCTTTAAATGAATGAGCTAGGGTCAATCTTTGAAACGGAAAATAGGTTGAAAGAATCCATGCAAGTTCAGTTGTTAATGGAACATCTGATTGTCTATAAAAAATTGTCTTTTCAGTATCTAAACCAAAAGATAACCATGCGGCTGCAGTAGAGTATGTGTTTTCTTTAAGCTCAACAGGATCTTTAATTTGTGTTAAAGAATGAAGATCTGCAATAAAAAGATATGACTCATTATTTTTAGACTTCTCGATTGCAGGAATAATTGCACCTAAAATATTACCCAAATGTGGAGTTCCAGTACTTTGTATTCCAGTTAATATCCTTGACATTATTAACAAAAGTAATAGTTTTAAAAACATTAATTACAAATACTTACTTTTGAAACGTGATTAAAGCAATCAAAGTTTTTTTTATAGCTGTTTGGAATGTATGGTTCTACGTTCTAGGATTTATTGGTATAGTCATTACTCTTCCTTTTTTAATTATTTTTTCTATAAAAGAAAGCTTTTATCCTTATTTCTACTGGGTTGCTAGAAATATTTGGTCTAATATAATTATGTATGGGATGGGTTTCTACCCAGAAATAAAATTTAAACAACACATTAAAAAAGGTAAAAGCTATATGCTTGTATCCAACCACAAGAGCATGATAGATATAATGCTTATGCTCTCACTAAGCAAAGATCCAATTGTTTTTGTGGGGAAAAAAGAGTTAGAAAAAATTCCACTTTTTGGATATTTCTACAGAAGAGTCTGTATTCTTGTTGATAGGTCTAGCCCAGAAAGTAGAAAAGAAGTATATACTAAAGCAATAAAAAGACTGGAAACTGGTATTTCTGTATGTATTTTTCCTGAAGGAGGCGTACCTGATCCTAGTGTAATTTTAGACAAGTTTAAAAATGGTGCTTTCAGTCTTGCAATTCAATTTCAAATTCCAATCGTCCCTATAACTTTTTTAGACTGTGAAAAAAAATTCCCCTACTTTTTTGCATATAATCATTTTTATGGCTCACCTGGAAAACTCCGAGCAAATGTTCATGAATTCATTGAAACTAAAGGTCTAAATCAAGAAAACAGAGAGTTCTTAAAAGAAAAAGTTTACGATATTATGCACAAAGATTTATTATCTAACTCTTCTCAGAATTAAGAACTTCTGAAATTTTCTTTTCTAACTCTTCACAAAGCTCTGGATTATCTTTGAGTAAATTTTTGACAGAATCTCTACCTTGGCCAAGTTTAGTTTCACCATAGCTAAACCAGGATCCACTCTTATCAATTATTCCTGCATTTGTACCTATATCAAGTATTTCGCCAATTTTGGAAATCCCTTCACCATACATTATATCAAACTCACATACCCTGAATGGTGGAGCAACTTTATTTTTTACGACTTTGACTCTAGTCTTATTCCCTTGTGCATTTCCTGATGAATCCTTTAGCTGAGTTGATCTTCTTATGTCTAATCTAACAGAAGCATAAAATTTAAGAGCATTACCTCCAGTAGTTGTTTCAGGATTGCCAAACATTACTCCAATTTTTTCTCTTAATTGATTTATAAAAAATACAGTACAATTTGTTTTACTAATGGTTGAAGTTAGTTTTCTTAAAGCTTGTGACATAAGTCTAGCATGTAATCCCATTTTTGAATCTCCCATTTCACCCTCAATTTCACTTTTAGGAGTTAGTGCAGCAACGGAATCGATCACAATTACATCAATAGCACCAGATCTAATCAAATTATCAGCTATTTCTAAAGCTTGTTCACCATGATCAGGTTGAGATATAATTAATTCATCAATGTTAACTCCTAAATTTTGAGCATAAAATCGGTCAAATGCATGTTCAGCATCGATGAAGGCAGCAATTCCGCCAATTTTTTGACACTCAGCAATTGCATGTAAAGTTAAAGTTGTCTTACCAGAAGATTCAGGTCCATAAATTTCAACTACTCTACCTCTCGGATATCCACCAATTCCAAGTGAATAATCTAATCCAATTGATCCAGTAGGAATAAATTCAATATCCTCATGAACAGAGTCTCCCATCTTCATAACAGTACCTTTTCCGTATGTTTTATCCAATCTATCTAATGTAAGTTGCAGGGCTTTTAATTTAGAATCTTTTTCTGAGCTCATATAAGGAATTTTAAAAATTTGACATTAATAAAAATACAATTTTATTTAGAAAAAGTGATAATATAAATAACTTACATTTGTATTAAATTTTGGTAAAATAATTTAAAAATGCAGTTATATAACAAGCTTAGCAAAAAAGAAAGGCTTGATCTGATTAATAAAGCTGGTGAAAAAAGACTTACCCTTTCATTTTATAAATATTCCAAAATTAAAAACACCTTTATTTTTAGAAATTTTCTGTTTGTCCACTTTGAAAGACTTAATGTTCTTGGGAGAATTTATATTGCGAGTGAGGGGATTAATGCACAACTTTCAGTCCCTGGCAGTAAATTAATTGAATTTAAAAATTTAATTGATAGTATTTCATTTTTAAATGGAGTTAGATTAAATATTGCAATTAAACACAGCAATGAAGCTTTTTTAAAGTTGAAAATAAAAATTAAAGAAAAAATAGTCGCTGATGGATTAAATCTTAATGATTATGACTTAGATGTTCATGGTAAACATGTAAATGCTAAAGAATTTAATGAGCTATTAGAAGATAAGAATACCATAACTATTGATATGAGAAACCACTATGAAAGTGAAGTAGGTCATTTTAAAGGAGCAAACTTGCCTGATGTTGATACATTTAGGGAATCCCTTCCATTAATTAAAAATAAATATGAAAGCTATAAAAAAAATAGAAAAATTTTAATGTATTGTACTGGAGGAATACGATGTGAAAAAGCTAGTGCATATTTACTAAATAATGGATTTAAAAATGTATATCAATTAAATGGTGGTATAATTGAATATGCAAGACAAGTAAAAGAAAATAAAATTGAAAATAAGTTTATAGGTAAAAACTTTGTTTTTGATAATAGATTAGGTGAGAGAATTTCAAATGATATTATTTCAAATTGTCACCAATGTGGAGAAAAATGTGATGAACATACAAATTGTAATAATGAAGCATGTCATTTACTGTTTATTCAATGTGAGAATTGTAAAAAAAAATATGATGGATGTTGTAGCAAAAAATGTAATGAAATTTATTCCATGCCTATTGAAAAACAAAGAGAATTTAGACAGGGGAAAAAAAATAGTAATAAAATTTTTAAAAAAGGTAGATTTAAAAAGACTACTATTAATTAAGTTTAATATAGCATAACATGAATTGTAAGACTTGTAAAACTAAAACAAGTAATCCAAATGGATGTAAAAATAATGGAGTCTGTGGAACAGACGGCTGTAATAAACTGAACGTTTTCAATTGGCTCTCAAATCTAAAACCAATTTCAAAAAACTCTGAATCAAATTATTTTGAAGTTAGATTTAAAAATGGAAGAAAAAAATTTTACGAGAATAATAATGAAAATAGTATAAATATTGGAGATCCAGTTGTTGTAGAATCTAGCGTTGGATTTGATTTGGGCCATGTAACTTTAAAAGGTGGATTAATTTCAGTTCAGATGAAGAAGAGGAAGTTTAATCCAAAAGAAAAAGAAATCTTAAAAATTATTAGAAAAGCCAATCAAGATGATATTGATCTATGGATTAAAAATAGGGATAAAGAGGAAGAGGTAATGTCCAAATCAAGAAATATTGCTTTAAAACTAGGCCTTAAAATGAAAATCTCAGATGTTGAATTTCAAGCAGATGGTAAAAAAGCAATTTTTTTCTATACTGCTAAAGAAAGAGTTGATTTTAGAAAATTGATTTTAGAATTTGCTCATGAGTTTCGTACAAAAGTTGAGATGAAACAAATTGGATTGAGAGAGGAGGCGGGAAGACTTGGTGGTATAGGGTCTTGTGGAAGAGAACTTTGCTGTTCAACTTGGCTTACTGACTTTAGAGTTGTTACCACTTCTGCTGCTAGATACCAACAACTTTCTTTGAATCCCCAAAAAATTGCTGGCCAATGTGGAAAACTAAAATGTTGTTTAAATTTCGAACTTGATCAATATCAGGAGGCTTTACAAGATTTTCCAAAGTCAAAAACCAAATTAATGACTGACAAAGGAATCGCTATTTGTCAAAAACTTGATATTTTTAAAAAAACCATGTGGTTTTCATATAAAAATGATAGCATTGATTGGTTTGAAATCAAAGTTGAGGATGTTAAAAAAATAATAGATATTAACTTAAAAGGAAATACAATTGCAAATTTGCAGGAATATTCAATAATTAGAGAAAATATTAATGAAAAAGCTTTCATATAAATTATTTTTATTACTATTATTTTTTGGTTGCAGTTCAGAAAATATATTTCTCTCATTCAAGGATACACCTGATGGATGGCAACATAAAAATTCAATAGAATTTGATTTTAATGCACCAAATGAAGCTGTTAATATTTCACTTCTTTTAAGAGTAGATAAATCATATCCTTTTTCAAATATATTTGTTGTTTATAAAATTATAAATCATGAGAAAATAATCTCAGATACTCTTGATCTATATTTAAACAAAGAAGAAAAAGATGTTTTTAGTAAAAATAGCTTATCATTGAATAATCATATTTTTTCTATTGCTGAAAACATTATACTAAATGATAGTAATGTAAAAGTTGAATTTAAACATGCAACTAGGTTTATAAACAATAAAAAAGCTGAAGAAAAATTAGCTGGAATATTAAGCGTAGGTTTGCTAGTAGAAAATTTTGAAAATGAAAAAATATAAATTTCAAATATTCATTTTTTGGTTTATTTTTTTGTGTGGGATAATTGCCATGTACTCGGTTTTTTATTTGGCTTCAATAGGTAAGTTTGGTGAAATGCCTGATTTTAGACAACTTGAAAACCCTAAAACAAATTTTGCTTCAGAGATAATTTCATCCGATAACCAAATATTAGGAAAATACTATTTTAATGATAATAGAACACCAGTAAATTATGATGAAATTAATCAAGAAACGGTAGATGCATTAATTGCCACTGAGGATGAGAGATTTTATAGTCATCCTGGAATTGATTTAAAAGCAACTTTAAGAGCTATTATTTTTTTAAATACAAGAGGAGGAGCTAGTACAATTTCACAACAACTTGCAAGACAGCTTTTTGTTGGTGTGCGTTCAAGAAATATTATTCAAGCAGTTGGTCAAAAAATTAAAGAATGGGTTATTGCAATTGAACTTGAAAAACAATATACCAAAGAAGAAATAATTACTATGTATTTAAATATATATGACTTTGGATATTATGGTGATGGCATTAAATCAGCTTCAAATATTTATTTTTCTAAAGATCCTATCAATTTGAAAACTGAAGAATCCGCAATGCTAATTGGTATGCTTCAAAACTCATCACTGTATGACCCAATAAAGAGACCTGAGATAACAAAAAAAAGGAGAGACTTAGTTTTAATGCAGATGGCGAAAAATAATTACCTAAGTGAAAAACAAAAAGACTCTTTACAAAAAATTCCACTAGAACTAAATTATACTCCGCAATCACATAGGAGAGGATTAGCAACATATTTTAGATCCTATTTGAGAGGTTTTATGAAAAATTGGACTAACAATAACTTTAAAAAAGATGGATCTAGTTATAATCTGTATGTAGACGGTTTAAAAATTTACACAACAATTAACTCTAAAATGCAACAATATGCTGAGGAATCAGTTATTGAACACATGAAAAACTTACAAAAAGAATTTTTTATACAAAATGATACGGTTAGCTCTGCACCATTTAGTGATTTAGATGAAGATGAAGAAGAAATAATAATGAAAAGAGCTATGAGAAGATCTGAAAGGTGGAGAAAATCAAAATTAAGCGGAAAAACAAATGATGAAATTGAAGAGTCTTTTAATATCCCAACTAACATGAGTATATTTTCATGGGAAGGAGATATCGATACTTTGATGTCCCCTATGGACTCAATTCGTTATTATAAACATTTTTTGAGAGCTGGTATGATGTCTATGAATCCAAAAAATGGACATGTTAAAGCATGGGTAGGTGGAATTAATTACAGAAATTTTCAATATGATCACGTAATGCTAAGTAAAAGACAAATTGGTTCTACATTTAAACCTTTTTTATATGCTACTGCTATTGATCAATTAAAACTTTCTCCATGTGACATGCTCCCAGATCTAATTCATTGTATTGAACCATATAAATATGGAAATCCTGAACCTTGGTGCCCAACTAACTCTAGTGATAAATATGGAGGCATGAGAACATTGAGCAATGCTTTAGCAAATTCAAAAAATACAATTAGTGCTCAATTGATTGATAAAGTTGGCCCAAAACCAGTCGCTGATTTAGCTAGAAATTTAGGCGTCAGTTCAAGAATTCCAGACGTACCAGCGATAGCATTAGGTACTCCTGATTTAAGTGTTTATGAAATGGTTGGTGCTTACGGCGCTTTTGCCAACAAAGGAATTTATGTTAAACCGATAATGGTTACTAAAATTGAAGATAAAAATGGTACAATTATTTTTCAATCTAAACCAGAAACCAAGGATGTTTTAAGTGAGGAATCCTCTTACGTAACACTAAAACTGTTAGAAGGAGTAACAAAATTTGGTTCTGGAGCTAGGCTACGTCATGATATTCCTGAAGATGAAAGAAACTATGTATATAAAAATGTAGTAACAGGCTATCCATACAAATTTCAAAATGCAATTGCAGGTAAAACAGGTACTACTCAAAATCAAAGCGATGGATGGTTTATTGGCATGGTTCCAAACCTAGTGACAGGTGTGTGGGTTGGAGGTGAAGACAGGTCAGTCCACTTTAAAGAAATTGCGTACGGTCAGGGGGCAACGATGTCTTTACCCATTTGGGGGCTATTTATGAATAAATGTTACGAAGATGAAGAATTACAAGTTTCAAAGGAAGATTTTGAAGAGCCTGAAACCCTTTCAATTGAATTAGATTGTTCAAAAATTTTACCCGATGAATCTGAAAGTGATGAGAATGATATAAATGATCTTTTGGGGATAGGAAAATGAAAAGGTTATTATCATTAGATTTTTTTCGAGGATTAACAATTGCTGCAATGATAATAGTTAATGATCCTGGAAGCTGGTCATATGTTTATGCTCCACTTAGACATGCGGAATGGAATGGTGCAACACCAACGGACTTAGTTTTTCCCTTTTTTCTATTTATTGTAGGTGTTTCAATTTCACTCTCACTTTCAAAAAGAAAAAAGTCTTCAAACTTATATATCAAAATATTTAAAAGATCTGCTATAATATTTTTGTTGGGTATTTTTTTAGCTTTTTTTCCAAAATTTGATTTTGAAAATCTAAGAGTTGTAGGTGTATTGCAAAGAATTGCAATTGTATATTTAATCTGTGCTCTGATTTATCTTAACAGCAGCTTTAGAAATCAATTAAAAATTGGTATTGGTCTTTTAATTTTTTACTGGATTAGTATGATGTTCTTTACATTCAATGGAAATATTGCAGGAACACTTGAGCCTGGAAATAACTTTGCTGCATGGATAGATAGCTTTATTGTTCCAGGGAGATTATATGAAAAAACATGGGATCCTGAAGGGATTTACAGTACAATACCAGCAATAGCAACAGGGATTAGTGGAATGCTTTCTGGCAGAATAATTTTAGATCAATCTAATTCTTTAAAAGATAAAATAATTAAGCTTTTCATCTGGGGAGCAATTATTTTAGTCATTGGGTCTTTTTGGGATTATATATTTCCAATCAATAAACATATATGGACTAGTTCCTATGTTCTTTACAGCTCAGGGCTAGCAATGATAATTTTAGCAATTTCCATGTGGATAATTGATGAAAAAAAATATACCAATAATATAAAATTTGGATTAGTCTTCGGCTCTAATGCAATAACTGCGTATGTTTTGCATGGGATTGTTTGGAGGCTTTTTCAATTTCCTGTGATTAATGGAATTGGTTTTCAAAAATTTTGGATGGATACTGGAATTGGACTTGGTCTATCTCCAAAATTTGTGTCTTTAGATTGGGCAATATTCTATACTCTTATTATTTATTTTTTAATCTATCAACTATATAAAAGAAAAATTTTTATTAAGGTTTAAGGTTTATTAAATTTGAAAAAAAATTATTATGAAAAAATTATTATACACAATTGCAGGATTATTTTTAATATCTGCATGTCAAACTGCTCCTTGTGAATGCGAAAAAGCTACAAGTGGATTCATTACAGGATCTGATCAGTCGGTAATGTTAGGTTCAGATGAAACAATTGAAATATTTAAAAGTATTGATGAATCATGGCAAAGTAGAGATTATGAAACACTTAAAAGTTTAATTGCTGACGAAGCCACACTCAGATTTGAAGACGGAACATTTGCAACTAATGGTGATGAATTTATCGCTAAAGTAGAAAGCGATTATCAAGAATCTTTAGCAAACGGTGAAGAATGGGCTTGGGTTATTAACTATGCCTTTACTGCTAAACCAACAGCAACTGAAGAAGGAGCTCCTAATGAAAGAGGTGAATGGGTCAGCGCACAATTTACTTCACCAAGAGATGAGGTTTGGATTGAGTGGTATCAAATTGAAAATGGAAAATTAATTAATTGGATCTCGGCCAAAGCAGACCCTGTTAAATAAATCTCTAATTATCATAAAATTAAGCTCATAGAAATATGAGCTTTTTTTTTAAAATGAATTTTAAACATCTAATAAAAGAAGGTGATATTTATCCCCTTTTTGGTGACTTGCTAAAAGGACAGCCACATGTTTTTGATTTTTCATCTAAAAATCTTAAAACTCTTGATTATAATCTTAATAATTTTCAAGAATTTAACGACGATATTTTTAATGAATTAAAACATTCAGGAAAAAAATGGGGGATTGGAAAATATCTAGAGGAAAGAGAAAATATCCTAAGAGGATCCATTAATATAATTAATGAAAAAAGAATTTATCATCTTGGATTGGACATTATAGTTCCCTATAACTCAGTAGTATTTTGCCCTTTAGACGGTTACGTTCACAAACTTGGCAAGGAAACTCAAAAAGGAAATTATGGTGGTTATTTAGTACTAAAACATAAAATAAAAAATGAAATATTTTATTCATTATATGGGCATCTTAAAACACCCCATAAAGTACAATTAGGACAAGAATTAGTAGCAGGACAAGAGCTAGGTAAAATTGGGAAAGAAAGTGATAGTGGTGGATGGTTTTGTCATCTACATTTACAGATAATAACTCAAAAAGCCATGTATGAAGGATATTCAGAATGGGGGTATATTTCAGAGAAACTTCTCCCAATAGTTGAAGAATATTTTCCTAATCCTAATTCTCTATTTAAATGGTAATTTTTAATTAAAAAAACTTATTTTTTCATTTTGAGTAAGGTAGAGAGGAGTGATGTAATATAATTTTAAGCTCTCCCAAATCATTTTTTTTATAAACAAAAGAATATTCAACCTTTGTTTTTTCACCATCTAAATCTGTAAAAAAATAATTTCCCATAGCAATTGCTAAATCTTCATAAATATTTATTGAATTGTTTTGGAATTCAACTTTAATCCATGGATTAATAGCAAAACCTCCATCTTCAATATAATTCGAATCAGATCCAATGAAATAGGAAAGTGCCCCTGTCAAATCATTTCTAAACTGTGAATCCGCTGCCTTAGTTGGTTTGAATTGAACAGATCCTTTATCAAAGTTGTACATTTTTTTAATAAAATCTAAAGTATACATTCTACACTCTTTAAAGGAACTTTTTAATTCCCCAATTTTTACGATTCCAGAGCCCCACAATTCCTGTGCTTTATTAACCTCTTCAACTTTTATCATAGTAAATATTTAAAATTTAAAATTACAATTTCTATTTCTTTTTTATATTTAGAATTCTAAATGGAGAAAAAAAAAGTTTCTATCTCTAAAACAGCAAGGTATTATCAATCAGGATTAATTTCAAATAAAACAAAAAATTTATGGTTTGTTTTTCACGGATATGGCATGCTTGCCGAATTTTTTATTAAAAAATTTCAGTATTTAGTTGATAAGGAAACAGTAGTTATTGCGCCTGAAGCTACAAGTCGGTTTTACCTTGATAGAAATTATGAAAGAGTTGGTTCAAGTTGGATAACTAAAATTGAAAAACAAGACGAAATAATTGATAATATAAATTATTTAAACCTTCTTTATAAAAATACAGTTGAAAAAATAGGACATAATAATTTTCAGCTCAATATTATTGGTTTTTCTCAGGGAGGCCCTATGGCTTGCAGGTGGATTATGAATGAAGATATTACTATTAATTCCATTGGATTTTGGGGTTCTGATATTCCCGAAGAATATTTAACAAAATCTTACAAAGAAAAATGGGGTAGATTTAAAACGAGTATTATAATTGGTAAAAAAGATCACATAATTCCCATCGAATACAGAATAAAATTTAAAAAAACCATAGATAACTATGGGTTAAATTACAATCTAATTGAATATGATGGTGATCACAGAGTTCTTGAAAATATATTAATTGAATATTCTAAAACATTATGAACAAAATAAATTTAGAAATTGAAATATTAAATAATAAGCTGACAAAACTTTTTGAAAGATTATCCAAATATTCTGATGAAAAATTAAATAATAGAATAAAAAAGAATAAATGGTCAATTAATCAAAATATTTATCACTTAATTTTAGCTGAAGAAGGAGTAGAGAAATATATTAGAATAAAAACCAAATATCCCGAAACATTAATAAATGTAAAAATAACATCTAGAATAAAAGCTTTTTTATTGGAACTTAGCCTAAAGTTAGGGTTTTCATATAAAGGTCCAGCTATTGTATGTGAGAATTTTCCTGAAACATTTAAACTCCGTGATTTGAAAAAAAATTGGGAAAAATCTAGAAAATCGTTCAAGGAATTTATTAATAAACTTGATGAAAAAATATTAAATAAAGGTGTTTTCAATCACGGTATAGTCGGCAGAATGGATATATATATGACACTTCACTTCTTTAAATTCCATTTTGACCACCATAAAAAGATAATTCATAAATTAGAAGAAAGATTAAACTAATATTATGTTCGAATGGTTTAAAGAAAATAGAGTTCTGATATACACTGTTGTATTTGTATACTTTGCATTTAGATTACTGACACACTATTTGGCATAATTAGTATGGGTTAGTACCATCACGATTAGGCTTACTTTTTTTAGGCCAATCTCTTTTTCTTCCAGTTCTTGGATCAATTGGCATTTCTCTTTTTTCTCTGGAAACTAGTTCTTCTTCTTCACTTGCTTTGTATGCTAAAATTGCTGTTAAAATAACATTACTCCTAACATCATCGAAAACAATTTTATCATAAGTATCTAAATTTGTATGCCAGGTAAATCTAGAATAATCCCAGCTAAGGGAACTCAATGAGAATGCTGGAATACCAGCAGCAACAAAGGATGCGTAATCTGATCCACCTCCGCCCGGCAGACCAGGAAATTCAGTTTTTATATGTTTTGAAATATTATTTGGTACAGCAGATAACCATCTTGTTAAAAATTTTTGCGAATGTAAAAATCCTTGCCCATTTAACTCAACAACTCTGCCAGTACCATTATCTTGATTAAATACTGCTTGTGTATTCTCAATAATTTTTGGATAATCCTCAACAAAAGCTCTAGATCCATTAAGCCCTTGTTCTTCTCCTCCCCAATGACCAACTAAAATTGTTCTTTTAGGGTTAGGATATATTTTTTTTAATATCCTCATAGCCTCAAGCATAACTAAAGTTCCAGTACCATTATCTGTTGAACCTTGCGCTCCATCCCATGAATCAAAGTGGGCTGATAAAATCACATACTCATTTGGTTTTTCAAAACCTTTAATTTGTGCAATAGTATTAAATGTAGGAACAGAACCATATTCTTTTGACGTTGCAATAATTTTTACTACGGGTTTTTTTCCGCTATTAGCTAAACGATACAGTGTTCCATAATCTTCTAGATTGATATCTATATTTGGAATTGTTTTTGTTCGAGCATAAAAAACCTTATTAGCTCCAGGAACTTGTGACCAATAACTTGAAATCAAACCCACAGCACCAGCGTTTTCAAAAGCTTGACCAATATCCCGATAGCCATAACCAGTATTTCTTAAATTAAAAAACCATTTTCTGCTGGCATCTCTCCTCTGGCTTTTAATTTTTTCCAAAGATTCTGGAGTAGCAAATTCTTCCCAGTTTGAATCAGGTCTTCCAGTGGGTTGATATTGACTAACCAAAATAAACTTTCCATTAATTTTTTTTAGCCAATTTTCAAAATCTTGACTACTTTCAATTTCTGGTAAATTTACAACCTCTGCAGTAATTCCTTTCTTTTTTGTTGACGGGCTCCAAGCTAATTGCCTTCCAGCCAAAGTTCTAATCCTAGGTTCCAGCATGTCGATGTGTGTGATACCTCTTTCCCAACCTTTCCATATACCATAATTGTGATTAAAAGCAGCTATTCCCCAAGATGAATATTTAGAAACAGCCCAATCATGTGCTTTTTGCATCTGTGGAGTTCCTACCAACCTTGGCCCGATAACATCAAATAACTCGTGAGCTAAATTTTCTAATTGGGAATTATTAGTTGCTTCATCAACAATTGAAGAAATTATTGGATTTTCAATTTTATTTTGTGATAATGAGTTACGGCTTTGGGAATAAGAAAATATAACTGAAAATATAGCGATGATAAATATTTTTTTCATATTAATAAATTTTAGAATCTGTTATATACATCATACCACGATTATATTCAGGAATGTAATAGGTATAATTATGTTTCTTTAAGATTCTATTTATAATTTTTTCCTGCAATTTTGGAGAATTTCCAGTTATCAATTCCAACTCTAAATCGTTCCTAAAAGAATTCATTAGTAAAAATTCTTCAACTTGAATCAAGGCATTTTCATGGCTTAAGCCATGCAAATCTATTTTATTTTTCATCAATTCTGTTCGATTGATTGCTGATCCCCAACGTTAGCACCTCTTACATTGATAACTTCTGTTGATTCACCAGTCGTTACAAATGATACAATCTTTATATTTGATTTTTTATAATTTGAAGGAATTGAATATGAAAACTCTCTTTCGTAGACATTACCAAAGCCTAAATTTCCGTTTGGAATTTGATCCCCCAAAATATTTGTTAAAGAGGCTCTTAGAACATTATGATGCTTAAAATTTCTTAAAACACTAGCACCGCCATAGTACGACGTATAATTTTGTTGGTCATAAATCAAATTATCTTCGACAATATAGACTACTAGCCTTAAAGAATTATAATTTGATCCAATCTTCACTTTCATATTTATTGATAAATTATTACCGTCCATTGAAGAATTAATTGCTAACCCAACATTAGCAGGTTCATATAATTGCATAGTTACTTGTGAAATATTGTTAGGTTGAGGATAATTCCAATTAGCTGTTCTATTAATGATACCAGTAGGAAATCCTGTTACTCCAAAAGCATTCATTAAAGCTGTGATTTGGCTAAACTGCATGGGATCACCTTGATGGGCAGCAACTATAACGGCATCATCTGTTTCTTCCTCCAATTTTTCAATAGCGTAAGAAATTCTAGGGCACCAACCACACCAAGTACCAGTATAATCTTCAACTAGGACTCTTTTTTTAAATTCAATTGGAATGGGTGTAATGGTGATTTCAATTTTTGAGCTAGTTACATTTTCATATGTAGCGTAGACTTCAAATGTTCCAACTTCATCGAACAAATAAGTATTTCCTGAAATTTCATTATTATTTACATAAAACTTTGCTTCATATGTTCTTACAGCCCCAGTATTATCAAGTGCACTAAAAAATATAGATTCGCCAACAATAGCTTTATCAACAGATGAAGAAATAGTTAAGCTAGTCAATTTACTTGATGATGTTGTATCATCACTTCCATTATCGTCACCACTACATGATAATAAAGCAAGTAAGAATAAATAGAAAAAACTAGAATATTTTTTTAACACAGATGCGAAATTAATAAAATGTAACTAATTTTAAATGGTGAAATATGTTAAAACATCTCTTTCAATATTATTTATTCTGTTAAGTGTTAGTAGTTTATCTCAAAATATTGTTCCAAACACAAAATTAAAAAATTTAGAAAGTGAGTTTATTTATACTAATGATGTACTAATTGAAAACAACTTTTACATTGTTTCTTTTTGGGCTACTTGGTGTATACCCTGCATTAATGAGTTGGATGCAATCGTTGATATTTATGAAGAGTTGGAAAAAGATAATATTGAAGTAATTGCTATTTCAACTGATGACGCGAGGACAAAAAAAAGAGTCAGACCAATGATTAATGGTAAAGATTGGAATTTTAAAATTCTTTTGGATGAAAATCATGATTTAAAAAGAGCATTAAATATTGTTGGGATTCCTCACACTATTATAACGAAGGGCACAAAAATAATTTATAGAAGAATAGGCTATTCACCTGGTGAAGAAGTTGATTTATTTGAATTTATAAGAGAATATGAATAGACTGTGCTATTTTATCTTGCTTTTTTTTGTTAGTATAGGTTTTTCTCAAAATAATAATTTTTATGGTGCTTTTGAGTCAAGTGGTGTTTACTACAGTCAAAATGAATCTAAAGATTTTGAAAATAAATTCAAGTCCAATAATTATGTCAATATAAACTATTTGATTGGAAATAAATGGAAATTTGACTTACAGCTTGAATCTTATTTGCCTGGAAGGCTACAAAATTTTTCAAATAATTTACAAGACACTTATTTATCTACTATTAGTATCAATTATAAGTCCAATAAATTCGATTTCTCAGTAGGCTCTATTTATGAACAGTTTGGAAGTGGATTAATACTAAGAACATGGGAAGACAGACAATTAGGAATAAATAATTCAATATGGGGTTTTCGAACAAAGTATGAGTCGGATAATATTAATTTTAAAGTTTTAGCAGGTTATCAAAAAAAAGGTAGAGAAATATCTGCAGGAAAAATTATTGGTATTGATTCTGAAATTTTATTTACTAAAAATTTTCAATTTGGGCTTAGCTATGTAGGTAGATTAGAAAATATAACATATGATTTTGGTGATTTTACCAATCTATTTTCGAGCAGACTAGATTATAATTCGGATTCATTTTATATGAACTATGAATATATAAGCAAATCAAAAGATGGTATAGTTCAATTTGGAAATGTCTCAGAAAATTTCGTAAAACCAGGTAGTGCACATTCTTTGAATTTTGGTATTTATAAATCTGGATTTGGTTTAGATGTGACTTTCAGAAGACTAGAGAATATGGGTTATTTTTCTGACAGATTTGAAGCAAATGGAGATTTTTTAGAAACAAGTATAAATTATTTACCAGCGCTTACCAAACAACATGACTATTTACTTAGTAATATAAATGTTTATGAGGCTCAGCCCTATGTTTCTTTTCAAGATCCAAAGTTGATGAAAGCTGGAGAAATAGGTTTCCAAATTGATTTATATTATACTTTCAAAAAGAATACTACTTTAGGCGGGAAATATGGGACTAAATTATCCTTTAATACTTCCATATGGAACAACTTGACCGGGGACTTCTCATACTCAGATCAAAACTATTCTGCATCGTTTTTTGATTTTGGGGAAAAATATTTTTCTGAGCAAAGTATAGAAGTAAGTAAAAAGGTTTCAAAGAACTACAATTATTTATTATTGCTTGTTAATAGGTATTACAATAAAAGATTAGTGGAAGAAAGTACTGGGCAAATAAATTCACAAATTATTGTTATTGATAATACATTAAAGTTTAATAATAAAAGTTCTCTTAAATTTGATATTCAACACTTATTTAATAATGATTATGATAAAAATTGGTTTGGCTATGGTCTTGAATACAATTTAAATTATAATTTATCTCTTTATTATTCAAATATCAAAAATTATCAGAACAGTGAAAAAGGTAATCCATCATATTATTCTGCTGGAATTTCTTATTCAAAAAAAGCTTCAAAAATCATTGCATCTTACGGAAAACAAAGAGGAGGTTTAATTTGTTACGGAGGAATTTGCAGATATGTCCCTGAATTTAAAGGCTTTTCAATTTCGATTAATACTACTTTTTGAAAAATAAATCAAAATTGATAGTTAGAAGATCATTAATTTCAGCCAGCATAAATGATGGAAGCTTAATTAAAAACTCTGTTGGTACAACTTGAAATGTCCCTTTAAGATTTAGATAGCTATCATCTTCTTCAAAAGTTGAGGAGACAGTTATGTTTTTTTCATTACCATGAAATTCTAACTTTCCATTAATCTCAATTGATTCATCAAAATACTTTATGTTATCAGAATAAAATTTAATAATTGGAAATTTTAAAGCTTCTAAAACTTCTAGTGAATGAGCATCTCGATTTGAATTTCCGCTATCAAAATCTACCACTTTAGCGGCAATTGCAATTTTCGTTATTTTATTCTCATAAACTATAACCCCACTTAAATTATTATTTTTTCCAGACCAAGCATGCAAAAAATGCTTAGCATCATAATTTAAATAAGACTTCTCAGCATCAATCATCAATGTGGCTTGAGAACTAGCAGTAATTGAAAAAAATAAAAAAAACAGAATTCTCAACATTAATTAAAATTTAAATACTACAACTGCAGTAGCATAACTTGCAAAAGCGGTATATGCTGCAGCCTTGTGAGCTTTTTTATTGCTATCAGAAACCATGTTTGTTATAATCATTGCTGAAAAATGAATATTTGACAAGAATCTGTGTGCTTTGATTGAACTAAATCCTTTAGTTTTTTTATTTGTAAGTGGAGGAGGTGAAAATAACGATAACGCTGCACCTGTAAAATATGTAGCATTAACAACTTTAGCCATATTTTTGTGCGTTTTATACAAGCTATAATCACCATTGTATAATTTACCACCAATAAATCCTTGTGCTACCATTGCAGCAAGTGTAGTATATCCAATTATTTGGTGAGCTTTGAGCATTTTTCTTCTGATTTTTAATTCTTTTTCTCTATTTTCTAAGTTTAATGGAGCAATTCCTGTTTTTCTTAAAAGCCCTTTTTCTCCCCAGAAAAGTCTTTGAGTGATAATCATCCTCTCAGGTAACAGATCAGGCGTTGCATTTTCATCAGTAATAATTAAATCGAAAAGTTCCTTTTCTTGTGAAGAAATTTCATGACTAAGTAATACAAATGATAAAACTAATAATTTAAAAAAAATATCTCTCAAAACATTAATAATTTACTTTCACAATCACCTCATTTTTTCTATTGTAAAACTTGTAAGGGCTGTCGTATGAAAGGTAAATAAAATCACCAATTTTATCAAGATTCATTTTTGAAATTATTTTATTAAGTTCTGATCTGTACTTTTTTCTTTTCAAAGAGTTAGAATATCCACCATAACTAATGGATGCATAAGTACCTCCACTGTCCATATACAATTCTACTTCATCTGATAGAGGCTTAGAAACATTATTTTCATTGAATTTTGCTGGCAATACAAATTCCATTATTGAACTATTATTTTGCTCTTTCATATAGACTGGAGTTGTCATTGAAATTTTTTCTTTTTTTTCATTATTTCCAGAAATATATCTAAAAAGCTTCATAAAATTATTATTTCCTGAATCAGAAAAGGCTCGTGCTTTCATTACTGAATCGTATTCTCTAATTTCAAAATTATCTTCTGTAAATAATGTCTCAAAAGAGTGTGTCTCATATTTCTGACTAAAAATTGGCATACTTAAAAGGAGAATAAAAAAGGAAACATTTTTCATTTTATATTTATTAAAATTACAATTACTGTTCCATTAATTTAATTGAAAAGTTAAACTAACTTTTTTTAAAAAAAGCAACAAAAAACATTAAAAGTGAAATAAGCATAAATAAAAGACCAAAAATAAAAGACTTTAGTTCTTGATATCCAATTAGGCCAACTGCAAGAAAAATCATTCCAAAAAGAAAAGGATTCTTTGTAAAAATATTTTTCATATGTTAAATATAGGTATTTAAAAAAATTAGTATTATCTATAATTAATTCTTTAATTTATAGTGATGGTAAGAATATTATTTTTATTAATATTTTGTTTGAGTTCTTGCAATAAAAAATCAATTTCAAAAAAAGAACATTCTATTTATTGGCAAAAAAATTCTGCTGAATATGTTGCACTTTCATATCAAGCATTCAATATTGCAAAATTAAGATTGGATAAAAATGTAAAAAGCTCCGATAGAAAACCTGCAATTGTTATTGACATTGATGAAACTATTTTAAATAACTTACCCTACAATGAGATGCTAATTGATTCATCCAAAAGTTTTAATGAACAGTCTTGGTCAAAATGGGTAAATAAAAAAAATGCTAAAGCGATTCCAGGATCTTTAGAATTTTTAAATTATGCTCAAACAAAAAATATTGAATTAATTTATTTATCAAACAGAAGAATTGAAAACTATGAACCAACAAAAGAAAATCTAATTTCTTTAGGGTTTCCTTTCAATGAAAAAACGTTAATGTTATTAAGAGATGAAACAACAGACAAAACAAAAAGAAGAAATTCATTATCTAAATATGAAATAATTATGTTAATTGGAGATAACCTATCTGATTTTGATTCAGTTTTTTACAATAAATCAAATGAAAAAAGAATTAATAATGTTGATTCCTTATCATACTTATTTGGTGAAAAATTTATTTTATTACCAAACTTAATTTATGGTGATTGGGATAAAGGTTTTGAATAATTATGAACAAATCTTTTTCATTAATTACAGGTGCATCTTCAGGTATAGGTCTTGAAATAGCTAAAGAGTTGGCTTCTAGGGGGAAAAATGTGCTTTTGACTGCAAGAAGAGAAAAAAGACTAATTAAACTTCAAAATGAAATAATTTCAAAATTTAATGTTGAATGTGATTTTATTTGTGCTGATTTGAGTCAAGATAAATCCGTAACAAAAATTTATAATTTCTGCAAAAAAAAGGGATATTTTATCAATATTCTAATCAACAATGCAGGGTATGCTCTGCCTAATTTTTTTCACAATACTCCAATGGAAGAGGAAGAAAAATTTTTGAGAGTCTTATCAACATCTGTTATATCACTAACAAAAATTTTTCTAACTGAAATGATTAAAAAAAATGATGGAAAAATAATGATTGTCTCATCTGTTGCAGCATATGCACCACCTTCTAAAATCCAGTCTCTTTACGGCCCAGTGAAAACTTTTATGAATAGATTCAGTGAAGCATTAAACTTAAGCTACAATAAAAATAATATTTATTCAACTGCTGTTTGCCCTGGATATACGGTAACTAATTTTCATACAGCAAGTGGTGTTCAAAATGAAATGGACAGTGTGCCGAATTTTCTGAAAAAGTCTGCTTCTAGGATTGCTAAAGAAGGAGTTAAAGGCATGTTAGATAATAAGAAAGTTGTTGTACCAACTAAAACATGGAAAATTATAGTTTTTCTACTAAAAATTGTACCAAAAAAAGTATTTGATTTAATTAGTTCAGTATTAGCGCCTGGTAGATATGAAAATTAAAAATCAATATCAGGAATTGATGATCCGTGGGGATCAATTTTTTTTTGACCAAGCATTTTTTTTACTTTTCTAAAAAAAACAGGAGAATTAATGTGTTCTAATTCCTCAGCAATTTCATGAACTTGATCAGCATTAAAACCCATTATCTCTACCAAAAATGATTCAACTAATCTATGCTGAGCTACAATTTTTTTTGAGAGCTTTTTTCCATCATTAGTTAAAGTAATTGGCTTATATGGGGCAGTATCTATTAACTGCATTTTTACTAATTTTTTTAACATATTTGAGACTGAGGATTTTGAAACTCCTAATGTAAAACTTAAGCTACTTACTGATACTTTTTTATTGTCTTCAATAAGTTTATATATTTCTTTAATGTAATGTTCTTTTTCTTTAGTTGTTTTCAAATCTATCAGCGTTCATAATCTTATTCCAAACTGAAATAAAATCATAAACAAATTTTTCTTTATTATCATCTTGAGCGTATAACTCAGCATATGACCTTAAAATTGAATTAGACCCAAAAACCAAATCAACTGAGCTTGCTGTCCACTTAAGTTCGCCTGATTGCCTATCCCGAATTTCATATTTATTTTCTCCTACAATATTCCATTTATTGTTCATATCTGTAAGATTAACAAAAAAGTCGTTGGATAAAACCCCTGCTTTATCTGTAAGAATTCCTGATTTATTACCTTCGTGATTAGCTCCTAAAGATCTCATTCCTCCTATCAAGACTGTCATTTCAGGTGCAGACAAACCTAGTAATTGAGCTTGATCAATCATCAATTCTTCAGGGCTAGACTTAGATTTTCCTGAATACCAATTTCTAAATGCATCGGCTTCAGGTTCTAGATTTGAAAAAGAATTAACGTCTGTCATTTCCTGTGTAGCATCGCCTCTACCTTTTTCAAAAGGTAATTCTAAATTAATACCTGCTAAACTTGCAGCCTCCTCAACTGCAGAGTTACCAGCTAAAATAATTGTGTCAGCCAAGCTAATTCCAAATTCAGATGAAATTGATTTTAGAACATTTAAGGTTTTGGAAAGCCTTTCAGGTTCATTGGCGGGCCAATTATTTTGAGGTGACAATGATAGTCTTGCTCCATTGGCACCACCTCTCAAATCTGAATTTCTAAAAGTTTTTGCACTATCCCAAGCAACTGTAACTCTATCAGAAATAGAAAGGCCTGAATCAGATATTTTATTTTTTACTTCTTCTTGGTCGTAATTATCTCTTCCTCCGGGAACAGGATCTTGCCATATCAAAGTTTCAGTTGGAGTGTTTGGTCCAATATACCTTGTGTTTGGCCCCATATCTCTATGTGTTAGCTTAAACCAAGCTCTAGCAAACGTGTCTGAAAAGTATTCTGGATCATTCTTAAATTTAAGACATATTTCATTGTATATCGGGTCCATTTTCATTGCCATATCAGCATCTGTCATTATTGGATTATCTCTTTGATTTGGATTTAATGCATTAATTGGTTTATCTTCTTCGTTTATTTCCACTGGTTCCCATTGCCAAGCTCCAGCAGGGCTTTTCTTTAACTCCCAATCGTGATTAAATAACATTTCAAAATATCCATTATCCCATTTTGTAGGGTTAGTTGTCCATGCACCCTCAAGACCGCTAGTAACTGGACCTTTTTCTTCCAATGTTGGATTTATCCATCCAAAACCTTGATCTTCAATATTAGCAGCTTCAGGTTCTCTTCCAAGCTTAGAATCATCTCCATTTCCGTGAGCTTTACCAACAGTATGTCCACCAGCAGTAAGAGCGGCTGTTTCCTCATCATTCATTGCCATTCTGGCGAATGTCTCTCTAACTTGTAAAGCGGTCTTTATTGGATCAGGTTTACCATTAACACCTTCCGGGTTAACATAAATTAAACCCATATGAGTAGCTCCCAATGGTGTTTCCAAAGTAGATGGGTCGTCTAAATCAACATAACGATTTTCACTCGGAGCCATGATTTCGTCTTCAGGTCCCCAATAAATATCAATTTCAGGTTGCCAAATATCAGGTCTACCATAAGAGAATCCAAATGTTTTCAAACCCATACTTTCATAGGCAATATTTCCAGCTAGGATAAACAAATCAGCCCAACTTATTTTGTTTCCATATTTCTTTTTTATTGGCCACATTAGTCTTCTTGCTTTATCAAGGTTTCCATTGTCAGGCCATGAATTTAAGGGAGCAAATCTCAGATTGCCTGTTCCGGCTCCACCTCTTCCGTCAGCGACTCTGTATGTGCCAGCTGCGTGCCATGCCATTCTAATCATTAATCCGCCATAGTGGCCCCAATCAGCTGGCCACCAAGACTGTGGAGTAGTCATTAAATCATGCATATCATTTTCAAGAGCAACAAAATCTAAAGTTTTTACTTCATCTCTGTAATTAAAATCTTTTGAATATGGATTTGTCTTTTGATCATGCTGATGTAAAATGTCTAAATTAAGTCTTTTAGGCCACCATTTTAATGGCGATGTATTTGGTGTTGTAGAACTACCATGCATAAAAGGACACTTACCTTCTGAAATCCCATTTGATGATTGAAACTCTTTCATATTTTTTTATTTGTTTTAGTGATTACAAATTTAAAAAATGTAATTTGCTTACATAGCATTAATATGTTAAAATTAAATGATTAGAAAATTTATAAAACTTGGATTTTATTCATCTCTTCCTTTATTGATTTTCACGCTTTTAATGAAGTTTAAAATAATTAATGAAATCGTAGACACTAATTTTTTATTTCCAATAGTAAGTGTTCTGTTTTTTATTGAAATCTTTTACAGAACAAACATTGATCAGAAAAAAGATTAACTCGCTTGGATTTTAATTTATTTAAATGTTATTGTTATATTCAATAGTAGATAATTTAAGTTAAAACTTTATTAATAAATGATTAATTTTAATAATCAAAAAGCCTTTTGAAATTACTTTTTTTATACGCTACAGTTACAATTGTTTTATCTTTCATATGTTCAATACTTGAAGCCGTACTTTTAAGTGTTAATACCACCTATTTAAAAATTAAAATTAAGGAGGGTAAGAAATATGCTGAAAACCTTCAGCAACTAAAGAAAAAAATAGATGAGCCATTAATAATTATACTCTCTTTAAATACAATTGCTCACACATTAGGTTCAATATTAGTTGGTGTTCAAGCAAAAAATTTATATTCATCAATTACTGAAAACAGCGATTTCTATATTTTTGGAATCTTACTGAGAGAAGACCTTTTGGTTGGAATTGTTTCAGCAATAATGACAGTTTTAATTTTATTAGTTTCTGAGATAATACCAAAAACCCTTGGTGCAAATTATTGGTCATCACTTGCAAAATTTACCTCAATTTTTCTAAGCTCTGTAATTCCAGTATTTAGATATTCTGGAATTTTATGGCTTTTACAATCAGTCACAAGAATTTTAGGAAAATCTTCACAGGAAACAGGAATGAAGAGGGAGGATTTTTCAACCATGGCTGAAATTGCTGAAGAAGAAGGCATAATTGAAGAAAAAGAGTCTGATTTTATTAAAAATTTAATAAAATTTAAAGATGTAAAAGTAAAAAAAATAATGACTCCGTACTCTGTTATGGAAACTGCTAATGAAAATATGACAATTAGCAAATTTTATAAAAAATCCAATTTAATTTTTTCAAGAATTCCATTGTATTCAAAAAATATGAATAATATAAATGGATATGTTTTAAAGGACAAAATTCTAGAAAATATAATAAATGAAAAAGGCAATTCAATGCTTGCCAAAATTAAACGACCTTTAATAGTAATAGATCCTGAATCAAAAATTCCTTTCATTTTTGACAGGTTACTTAAAGAAAGAGAGCACATCTCGTTAGTAAAAGATAGGACTGGATCTATCAAAGGGCTAGTGACTCTTGAAGATATTTTAGAGACAATTTTAGGCCTTGAAATTGTTGATGAAACAGATCAAGTTGAAGACCTGCAACTATTAGCAAAGAAGAAAAAAGTAGGTTAATTGCTAATTTATAAAACTCCTCCGAAGAGGAGTTTTTTTCTGTGATTATAATGGAAGCTGCGCAGGATTAAAATAATAGTTTTCACGAACAATTTCACCATCTTCGTTAAAATGGTGAACTATATGCTGGAAGATTGTTGATGTTTCACCAGATTTTTTATTTTTAAAATCCATAACCCACCAAGAAATAACTACTGTATCATTACCTTCATAATCTAATACGTCTGGAAAGCCATACTCCCTAATGTCAACCAACTCTAAAATTTCAGCGTAGGAGCTGAAATCTTTAAACTCCTCTTCTAATGATTTTGCTTTATCAAATGGTACACTATTCATTACATCATAAAATCTAGCATTCGGAGAATAATGACTTTTTATTTTTTCAACATCCATGGTTTCGTAAGCTTGAATTAAAAGTCTTACTTTAGAAACATAAGGGTGATCTTTAAATATAATTCCATTCTTTTTTGTTTCGTATGCATCATATGCTTTTCTCCATAAAACTTGATCATCCATTATGCTTATATATCTAATTTTATCTCCAGTACTATTCATTCTAAAATTAGCATGCCTAGGCATGTTTAGCTCGACTCCAGTATTTTTATCATATCCTGTCATCCACGTATAAGTCATAACATCTAAAACCTCATCCTTTTTATATTCAAACACATCTGGATAAGATCCACCATAATGTTTAATTTCAAAATTTTCAATGTTTTTGCTTAGGTAGTTGGATCTACCTAGAAGTTGCTGAAGAGTACCAGGCTTAGTTCTCATAGTTGAATTTCTCCAAGAAAAATTCTCAGTTACTAAACTTTTAATTTTTTCTAGATCACCTTTTACAAAAGCATCATTAAATTGATTGACAATTTCTAACGCTGGATGTTCAATATATATCTTACCATTTGTTTTTTTTTGGGATAATAATATTGTACAATTCAGCAATAGAAAGTACATAAATATTTTTTTCATAATTTTTTGATTAATTGGTTAAAAGTTAAAATTAAAATTTTTCAATTGAATATTGAAATATGTTATATAATATGGAATAAAATAAACAGATAATGTAATGTGGAACCTATTAAAACAAAAATATGCCAAATAGAATGAAAAAATTTTATATTATCATTATAATAAAAGACTACTCCAAACGAATAAGATACGCCACTTGCAATTAATAAGATCTTTGCTTTAAAATTTATTAATTCAAAAAGCGTATTAATATCAATAATGATTAACCATCCCATAACTATATAAAGTAACAATGAAAATATTTCAATTTTTACACTCAAGAATAATTTTAAAAAAGTCCCTGTTATTGCTAAAAAAAAGACAATTGAAAAAATTAAAACTCCTGATGAATTATAAAGAGTAATTAAGCAAACAGGAGCGTAAGATCCTAAAATCAAGTAATAAATACTTACATGATCAAAAATTTGAAGTCTTTTCTTGATTTTAATTTTATTGACATAATGGTAAGCAGTTGAAGAAAAATAAACTAATAATAGCCCAACTGAAAAAAGTATTATTGATAGTTTGCTGTAAGTGGTAATTCCACTATCAAAATAAAAAAGAAATGGAATTCCTATTAAAACTAAAATAAATCCAACAAAATGAGTAAGAGTATTCCAAAATTCTTCATTTTTTATATTAATAAAATTGTTAGTGCTGATAATCGAAATTTTAATATTCTTGTTCTGGTTTTTTTTACAATTTAGATTTCAAATACTGATCCATAATAAAGTCTGTCATGATATCTAAATTTTTCTGAGCAAACATTTTACCATTAGTGCCTGAATGAACCCCTTCATCTTCAATAATTAGCCTTGAATTTAAACCTTTTTCAATTAACGCATCATGTAATATTTCACTTTGACAAACTGGAACAGCTGTGTCTTTAGCTCCATGAAAAATTAAGAAAGGTGGTGTTTTTGAATCTAAATAAGTTATAGGATTTACAAGTTGGGTTAATGTTTTGTTTTCAGCGATAGGTCCCCCGATTAATAGACTTCGAGCATCTTCGTTCCTCTTAGGTCTAACTACATCTCTGCAATCATCCATTTGTTGTAAATCTACTGGACCATACCAATCAACTACAGCATGAACATCACCGTTTTGGTCTAAGTGATTACCTAATGAACCCTCCAAATCAATTTCTTTTCCATTCAAATTAAATTTGGTTTTCCCAGACGAAGCGCCCATAAAAGCAGCTAAATGTCCACCGGATGAATATCCTTGGACTACTATGAAATTTGGGTCTATATTTAAAGCTTCTGAATTCCCTTTTAAAAACCTAATTGCAGCTTTTACGTCATGAATTTGAGCTGGAAAAGTATGATTATAACTAGACCTGTGATTCATTGTGACAATTACAAAATCATTTTTTAACAACTTTTTAGCTGCATTTTTAATATGATGAAGCGCACCATCCTTCCCTGCATTTCCTCTCCATGCACTTCCATAAATTACAATTACACACGGATATTTTTTATTTTCTTCCTCTAATTTATTTTTTAATTCATTAATCTCATTAAATTTTTTATTTAATGCTAAAACACCCAAATTATTTAAGTTAACTTTCATACTTGTTGGAAAATAAATATCAAGCCTATGTCCATTTATGCCATCTCCAACATAATCAATAGATGAAAAAAAGTTGGGATAGGATTTTAGATCAGCGTTACCCCACCCAGCACCATATGCAATTCCCCACTGGGATTGTGACGAAAATGTTATTAAAGAAAAAATGAGTGCAATAAAAATTTTATTATTCATAATATCAATTTTAAACTAATATAATGAAGAAAATTTTTCTAAATTAACAATATGAATGTTTCTGCAGAAATTACACTAATGCCTTTAAATAATGATTATAAAAAAATTATTAAGGACTTTATTTTATCTCTAAGAAATACGGATTTTGATATTCTTGAAAATCCTCTTAGCACTCAAATTTATGGGGATTTTGAACCTATTATGGATATGCTTAAAAAAAAAATTATTGTAATTTTTTCAAAATCTGATGGAATTATGATTAATTTAAAGGTTGTGAAAGGTAATAGAATTAATTATAAAGCTGACTTTTAATGGAAACCCTATCATTAGCATGTCAAATAATTGTTGCATTTTCAGTACTATACGTTTGGGTATTTAGATTTGACAATATTGTAATTGAATTCAAACAATATGGATATTCCGATTTACTTAGAAATGTAGTAGGTGCTTCTAAAATATCAATCTCTGCAATTTTGATAATGGGTATTTGGTTTAACGAAGTTGTATTATATGCATCACTATCGATGGCATTTTTTATGATATGTGCCCAAATGTCTCATATAAAAGTTAAAAATCCTATAAATAAATTCGCTCCATCTTTTATTTTTTTAATTATGTCATTATTTATTTTCGCTTATAATTATGGTATAATATAATTAATGGATATAGCATTAATTATTATAATTTTCTCAGGTATTTCTTTTATTATATATGGATTGAACTCATTGTATTCAAAGAGGATGATAAGTGAGTTTGAGAGATGGGGATTTAGTAAATACAGGAAACCAATATCAATATTTCAAATTCTAGCAGCAAGTGGCCTTATAATAGGGCTAAAATTAAATTTTATTTTAACTCTTTCGTCATTAGGTTTGACAATAATGATGTTTTTTGCAATACTAGTTAGAATTGAAATCAATGATAATATCTCTAGAATTTTACCCGCTATGACATATTTCATGTTGAATGCTGTGATCTTATATTACTCCACGCAAATTTAAATTATAGCGGAGCTCACTTTGATTTTATAACTGTTTTACCAATCTAATTGGTTGCAAGCGACATTGCATTTGCCTCTTTGATTTGAAAGGCTGGATCATAATATACTTGAAATATAACCACCTTACCATCTTCCCATTTTAAATCAGTGTGAGCTCTTGCAGAAGTGGTCTCTTTGGTATAATTTCCTGTAGTAGTATTAACAAACCAGTGATTTGTCCATACTTGACCATTATTAAAATAATTAGTGTGTGCATATTCATCAGACGTGACCATAGTCTCAAACAAAATATGATCTTGTTTAATACCTGCAATTAAATTTGTTTTATCAGTTACAATATTATTAAATCTAACTTCACAGTCATCAGAAAATAATTCTTCCCAAAGTGTGAAATCATTGTCTATATATGATTTTAATAATTTTTTTGCATTCAATGTAAGTTCATCATCATCCATTACAATTGCTGTACCTGACTGGTTAGAACATGATATAATTAATAATAACAATAAGAGAGTTGAAAATATTTTTTTCATTTTTAAATAATTTTTGTTTGGAATACTAATTTATGATAAATAATTAAAGACATACATTTTATAATCTTTCAATTAAAAAATTATTTCAACATTGTAAAGAGTTATTTATCTTTACAGGCCCATAAAATCATAAAAATGAAAGAGCTCTTAATTATTGCAGGAATATTTTTAATAATTTCCTGTGAACAAAAAACCAAAATTGATCCAACTATTAATCCTTTTTTACAAGAATGGTCGACCCCATATCAAGTTCCTCCATTTACAGCTATAAAAAATGAACATTATATGCCAGCTTTTAAAAAAGGTATGGAAGAAAATCTTGCAGAAATTGATTTGATTGTTAATAATGTTGAGACACCAACTTTTTCTAATACAATCGAAGAACTTGAAAGAACAGGCAAGCTTCTCTCCAAAGTACAACGTGTTTTTTCTAATTTGTCAAGTTCCAATACAAATCCACAATTACAAGAACTACAACTTGAGTTGAGTCCAATGCTTTCTGCTCACTATGATAAAATTGCACTTAATGAAGATTTATTTAAGCGAGTAGACGCAGTTTGGAATCAAAGAGAAAATTTAGATCTTACAAAAGAACAAGAAAAACTTTTGAATGATAGGCATAAACAATTTGTTAGAAGTGGTGCTTTATTAAATGAAACTGAAAAAAAACAAATAACAGAACTTAACTCTAAGATTTCTCAACTTTCAACCGAATTTGGTCAAAACCTTCTTGCTGAAACAAACGGTTTTGAACTTATTTTAAATAAATCTGATTTAGATGGTTTGTCTAATGATATTATCTCAGCAGCTTCTGAAGCAGCCTTTCAAAAAATGAATAAAGTTGAATCTGAAACAGAAAAAGAAAAATATAAAGATAAATACGTTTTTACTCCTCATCGTAGCAGTATGTATCCTTTCTTAACTGAATCCACACGCAGAGACCTTAGGGAGATTTTATATAAATCTTATATCATGCGCGGAGATAACAATAATGAAACTGATAATAAAAAAATTAATGCTCAAATAGCAAAACTAAGAGCTGAAAGGGCTAAGATTATGGGCTATAAAACTCATGCTCATTTCATTTTAGAGGAAAATATGCTTAAGACACCCGAGGAAGTATACGAACTATTGATTCAGCTTTGGGTGCCCGCTCTTGAAAGAGCTAAAGCTGAAGTTGCTGACATGCAAATGGTTGCTGATAATGAGGGGCAAAATTTCAAAATAGCAGCATGGGATTGGTGGCAATATTCTGAAAAAGTTAGGAAAGAAAAATATGACTTAGACGAATCTGCTATAAAACCATATATGTCACTTGATAATGTAATTCAAGGTGTTTTTAATACAACTAATAAGCTATGGGGACTGAATTTTAAAGAAATTTTTGATATTGATTTATATCACCCAGATGCACGTGTTTGGGAAGTTACAGACAAAGACGGTAGTCATTTAGCTTTATTTATCGGAGATTACTTTACACGATCTAATAAAAGAGGTGGAGCGTGGATGAGTAGCTTCAAAAGTCAATCAAATTTAGATGGTAGTGAAAGACCTATAGTTGTAAATGTGTGTAATTTTCCTGCTCCAGTAGGAGATAATCCATCACTTTTAAGCTTTGAGAATGTGGTAACTCTATTTCATGAATTTGGCCACGCTATGCATGGTATACTCACAAATGTTACTTACTCAAGCATGGCAGGAACTTCTGGTCCTAGAGATTTTATTGAACTTCCATCACAATTACTTGAACATTGGGCTAGTGAGCCAGAGGTCTTAAAGTCTTTTGCTAAACACTATGAAACTGGAGAATCTATTCCAGATGAACTAATTGAAAAAATATTAAAAGCTTCTAAATTTAACCAAGGATTTATTAATACAGAATACCTAGCAGCTTCATTACTGGATATGGATTGGCATACAATCTCTTATACAGATCCATTAAAAGATTCTAATGAATTTGAAAAAGTCTCTCTTGAAAAAATTGGATTAATAGATGAAATTGCTCCAAGGTATAGAAGTACATATTTTGCTCATATCTTTTCAGGTGGATATTCGTCTGGGTACTATAGTTATGTCCATGCAGCTGTTTTGGATTCTGACGCCTTTGAAGCTTTTAAAGAAGCAGGAGATGTGTTTGATCCAGAACTTTCAACAAAACTTAGAAAGACAATTTATGAAAAAGGTGCAACTGAAGAAGCAATGGATTTATTTGTGAATTTTCGTGGTCGTAAACCAATAATAGCCCCACTACTTAAAGTAAGAGGCTTGGATGGATCTTCTGGCTAATAATATTAAATATTTGTGAATTCCGTAAGTAAATTTTTTTTTCTTGTATTGTTTTTTACAAGTTTTACGGCAAATTGTCATAACCCAGAAGATTTTGTAATTTCTGAAATCGAGCGTGGCCAACTAAATTTTGAAAATGAACAGATTGCCGCTGAATACGGTGCAGCACTAAAAAGACAGAGAATTCGAAGGCTTAACGCAATGCCTTGGCTCAAAAAGATTTATATTTTTATAAAAGCAGGTTTTGAACATATTATTCCTGAAGGGCTTGATCATATTCTTTTTGTTTTAGGGCTATTTTTTTCCAGTTTAAAATTTCGATCTTTACTTATTCAAGTAACAGCCTTTACTCTTGCTCATAGCATTACATTAGCACTTGCTGCAATAGGATTAGTTAAACTTCAATTATCTGTTGTTGAGCCCTTAATTTTTCTATCCATAGTTTGGGTTGCTTTAGAAAATACTTTGTTTAAGCAAACAACAAAGTGGAGACCATTAATTGTTTTTAGTTTTGGATTACTTCACGGTCTTGGCTTTGCAGCTCTACTTACAGAATATGGTTTACCAAAAGACAGCTTTATTTCGTTGCTTCTAGCATTTAATATTGGTGTTGAGTTAGGGCAACTTGCAGTTCTAGTAATCGCCTTTATTTTAGTTCGAGCAATTTTGATAAATAGTAAAAATAAAAACAAACTAAAAATTCCTGCATCAATTGCTATTGGATCAGTTGGTCTTTTTTGGTTTATTGAAAGTTTAATTTAGGTCAAGAATATTATAGAATTAGAATAGAAACAATTAGTTTACCTAATCATAATTTATCAGTTACATCACAAAGATTAGAATTAACAGAAATAAAAATGGAAAATATTATTTTTTCATTGCATTAAATGCACTTAAAGTATCGTCATGGGCTGTAAAAACTATTGTTTTACCTTCATCATTTAATTCAAAATAGTGACCAAAAATTGTATCCATACCATCTGCTTTAGCGATGGCTTTACTGAAAACCTTATTTCCCTCGCTAATCATGAATACAGATTCAACACTGAAATTATCCCACAACTCAGGAATTTTCATAAAAAGTTCCATCATCGCTGCTTTACCTTTGTAAACTCCTGACAAGGGGTGGTCCTTTCCTGGATATGTGAAAACAATATTATCGTCACATGTGTCAAAATATCCAGCCATATCCCCCTTACTAAAAAGTTCATAACCTTTTGCTATTAATGCTTTTGCATCCATTATATTAAAATTTAAAAAATTAATGATTATTTATTACAAACATAAAAAATTTACTTTTTAAAGACAAGTAAACAAAAGTGTCAAATAAGCGCTAAGAACTTCATTATATTAGACTAGATATTTATAAACAAAAACCCTCTAAATCAATGACTTAAAGGGTTTAAGGGTGGTCCCACCTGTCCTCACAGGAGGGTTGCTCTTCCTTCGTAAATACTGACTTTTTGGATTTTACTTGGTTCACATTGTGAACCATTTTGGTTTCCTTTGTGAACCAAAGGTGAAAACTAGATTTTTTAGGTTGAACCCTGGTTCAGGTTCTTTTAGGACCATTGTTTTGAATTGTTATATGTAGAAAATAAAAAACTATTCCCCCAATAATTGTCCATACAATATCATTCCAATCAAAAACTCCTCTTCCCGGAGTGTAAATTGTTATGAACTCATTTCCAATTAGACCAATCATAGAAATGATTATTGACCACTTTAATCTATTTCTGTAAATAGATGTATTAGGTTTAAAAATCTCTGGAATGGTTACATAAAACATACTTGGAAGACCAATACCTGGAAGGAAGTTGGGAATTACTCCAAGAAAATAAATTATAAGGTCATTTCCTCCTTCATAATTTGGTCTGATGTAATCTTGAACCAATCCGAATGTTAAAAATGAAAGTCCAAAAACTATGTAATAGGAGTATTTTCTGTTCATTCCCTTTCAAAATTAAATATTTTGGTTCGATAATTGGTTCGATAATTAAATCATTAAAAACAAAAACCCTCATAGTCAAGGACTTAGAGGGTTTAAGGGTGGTCCCACCTGTACTCGAACCATCCTGTTAAGCGTCTCTACATCAATTGATTACAAGTAAACTATATACCCTAAGGGTATGTAAATACATACCCCTTGGGTATGGAAAAACCTAAAAAATATTTTAGTCAATTTTTAATTAGGGTTGGTTCGAGTCCGGTTTGGACTTTAACTAATGAGGTATTAATTACAATTAGAGTTGTAATCCTCATCAATATACATTTCCCAACATTCTCCAACAATTTCGTATGTAACTGCCCTATTAAAACCTGAATTATAACACACATATAAATACCTAACGGAATTTTCTGAATGTATTGTATCATCAGGATTACCATAAGGTGGATTAGGGTAGTATTTTAAATCACAGTTTTCTTTTTCACAGGATAAAAAAAGAGGATAAATATTATTAATAATCTCACATAGAAAATATTTCAATAAATGTACCGGAATGAAAATGTTCATTGTATTAACTAATTATGTTTTATTCGGTATTATTATCAATAAGATATACTCAGGATTTTAATTTTTGAATCTCACCTTTAATCATCTCAATAATCTCTTTTTGATTTTTCTTTTCTGAGAAATAAAGTTTTTTTTCAAAATCATTTTTTGGTTAATTTTCATTATTGTAGTGTTTTTTCAATATTTCACCAATATCATTTGGGTCAAACGATACATCCCAAGACCATTTCCCAAATCCTCCATGATTATTCACTGACTTGACCCATTCGTTGAGATATTCCCTTTTAGTTTGGTTTTGTTGACTATCAACCCCTTTAACTTCGAGGACTAAATGATTACCATTCCTAAGTTTAATAATAAAGTCAGGATAATATTTACGTATAACCCCTTTATGATTATAATGAATGACAAACCCTAAATGGTCATTTTTCACGAACGATGTCACCAAATCTGACCTCTCAAAGAAATATGATTCTTGTGCTTCCCAACCACTATCAAAAACACAGTGACTAATGTGAGATTTTTCAACATACTCACACGGTTTACTTGTATACCATGTTCTTACATCTGAAGTTGAACGAATAGGCCTTTCCTTATCAAATATAGGTGTAAGTCTCTCTGTATTCTCGGAACGAATTTCTGACCAAATGTGTTGAATGATCTTGTTCATATTCAAAATGATCAAGATTTTCTTTTTGGATTCATCTTGACTGAACAAGTTATTTTTGATTCTGATTTTGTCAGACTCTAAGAATTCGTGAACCAATCTAACTACTTGACCCAAGAAAACTTCTTTTCCTCCTTTCCAATCAGGTTTTTTTTCAGAATTATAAATCGAGGATGAAATTCGAAAAACAATAGTTTGAATTCTCGTTTCCTCTGAAATCTGTTCTAATCCAATCATGGACTTAACCTTAGGATTCGGTTTACCCCCAATGATAGCTGACAGTTCTGCTTCTGTAATGGATTCATAAGGATCAATTTCCAAAGTCTTTATTTTATCCCAATCCAACTTCAACTGTGGTTTGTAAACGTGGTCAATCCTAATGACGTTTGGAAAAACTATCTCATGTTGAACTTTTTCTTTCCGTGGTTCAATCTTTGTTTTTGGTTTTGGTGGTGGTGGTGGTGTACCATCCCCTCCCTCATGTGGTAAAAAAGTAAACGGAACCCCAAATATGTTCACGTATTCGGGTTCAAAGAAACCGTCATCTCCTATGTCGTAACTTACTCTTCTTAGTCCTCTTCCAACTACCTGTTCACAGAGTAACTGACTTGAAAACGCTCGTAACCCCATGATATGAGTGACGGTTTTCGCATCCCATCCCTCTGATAACATACCGACTGAAATAACATTTTGGATTTGTTCCCCTGGCTCTCCTTCTTTTCCAACAGTGTCAACAGTTAGACGTAATAATTCAGCTTCCTGTTTTTTCGTCAGTTTAGGAGTTGACTCTTCATCCTCTGTGTCTTCAATAACTAGATCTAACACTTCTGTTTCTGATTCCGCTTTCGATAAGATTCTACTATCAATTTGAAGAGTTTTTTCAGGGTTACATAAGTCGGGTATTAAAATCTGATTATGATCAAAAGCGTATTTAATCCTACTTGAAGTTTCGGTTCTATTTGCTACTGTAATCATTACAGGAGGGACCTTATGACCAACACTTTCCCATTCATTTTTTGTTTCCAACCAATCTTTTCCTAATAAGTAATAAGCGTTAATTAGTAAATCAGGTAAAGGTTCTGTCTCATCTGCTCGTCTATTTATATCATCTTTAACTTCATCGTCTGTATAGATATGATATAGTCTTGACTTTAATTCTTTTGTTCTCTCACTGTCATCTCTAATAACAACTCTCGGTGTTTTAACCAGTCCTGATTCAATGGCGTCATTAAGTCCAAAATCGGATACAATCCATGTAAATAATGACTCCTCTTCCGCTTTTTTCCCTGATGGGGTAAAAGGGGTCGCAGATAAGTCAAAACACCTTAGGATCCCTCTCTGTTTATGTATTCTATCTAAGCCTCCAATCCAAATTGTAGCTTCTTCAGCACTGTCCTTACTTGATCCTACTCTTTGATATTTCCCCGTTGCATCAACATTCATTCTCCATGCATGATGAGCTTCGTCATTTAATACTATAATGTTACGGGCATTACTCATTTCTCCGAGTACTTGTCTAACGTATGCTTCACCACTAATTTCCATACGTTGTCTTTTATCTACAGACCGTAATTGACCTTTCTCAACTTTTGAGTCAATCTTGTCTTGAGTGTCCCACGATAACGTATGCCAATTATTAATGATAACCTTCCCTTGACGTAGTTTATCCATAAGGGATGGAGGAACTATATTGAATTCTTCGTAGTAGTTTTGTTCATGAGTTGGAAGAAGTACCTGTAATCGACTTTTCACTGTAAGACCAGGAGCCATTACCAAAGCATACTTACTAAACCTTGAATCAGTCGGACTGGTTACTTTATTTAAAAAGTTCCAAGCAATAATCATAGACATGATTATCGTTTTTCCACTCCCGGTGGCCATTTTACTACACCATCTCTCGAAATCTCCTCCATCACCTTTGATTTCAATCCCTACTTTTTCAGATGATGGAGATTCAGTTAACCAAATGAGAGTTTCAATCGCTTCTAATTGACAAAAAAAGAATCTTCGATCTTTTCTTTCTTCGGGATCTTGCCAATGGTCTAACAACCTTTTTGTAATACCCGTTACCCCCGGATATCCCGATTCTCTCCACGATTTAACCCTTGGACGAATTTGATTTACAGTATCTATTTCAACGAAAATACCCGGATCATCAAATGCTTTAGAATTAGGAGTTGCAACTACATAACCAGCAGGTCTTCTACCATTTTTAATGAAGAAATTTCTGTTATCTCTATCATAGTGCCAATGATGTTCGGGTTCTTGATGAGGGGTGTTTATGATTAACTTATCTATTCCCTCAGACATGACTATACATTTAGAACCCTTAAACTTTCAATACCACGATCATCAATGATTTTGACCGCAACAACAGAACCTGGTTCAAAAGGAAGAGAAACGGTTCCTCTGAATGATTCAATTTTTTCTATGTCAATTTCTGATTTAAGATTCTTTTTCAATTTTGACCAACCATCTTTTGAACCTGACATTGGGAAAAAAACCTGTGAAGGGAAAAGTGAACGGTTATCATAATCAGTATCGAGCATCCACATAGCAATATTTTTTTTACCCCCACTTTCAACATTTCCCATTTTGGGATTATAATAATCAAATCCCATCACTTCAACTTTTATTTTCCCATCATTCAGTTTGTGTAATTGAACATCAGGTTGACCAATCAACCAAAAACTCTCATTAGTACTCCTATTTTTTCGTAAATCGTTAGTTAATAAGTCAGAATTCATTTGTGCTTTGATAAGGGTCATCCCTGCAATAGATGGAGTGAGTTCGTCAATATCTTTTGCCGCCTCTTCATCGAATTGGAATGCACAAAAGATTAACATATCAGGTTTCAGTGTTCTTGCTTCCTGCCATGCGTTTTCGACAGATCTTTGTTCTAATGGAGCATGTTCCGGTCCGAAAACAACTAAAACTCGTTTTGGAACATTTTCTTTAGTTTCTGCTTCTGCTTGAATAAACTTGGTTCCTGAGATAGGTTCAACTCTTGAAAACTCGATCTTCTGTCCACCTTTTGCTCTAACTCCCGACTTCAACAGTTCATCTCTCCATTCTGTCTGCCTGTTAGTCTCTCCACTACGAGATATAGAAACGTCCGAGGACGCGTCTATATATTCCAAATCATCGAAATTCTTGGTATGATTAGAAGGAATGGCTTCAACGGTAAATGGTCCACTTATTCTTGTTTTTGAACTATTTATTTTTGGTTTATTATTAATATATTCAACTTTTGGTGGTGTATTATTAGCGAGGGTAGCAAAAGTTACTCTTTCGATGACTTCACATTTAAGACCACTCGAAATTCCCTCAGACTCATGAAACAATTCATAATAGTCAAATTGTGAGGTCATTAACCTTTGTTTTGCGATATTTAATGATATTCTTGAAGTATCACATGTTATCCATCTTCTTCCTAAATCTTCACAAACAAAAGCCGTAGTTCCACTTCCACAGGTAATATCCATTACTAAGTCGCCAGGGTTTGTTGATAATAATAAACACCTCTTTAAAATTTCAGGATTAGTTTGGACCACGTACTTTTTATTTGTTACTCCACCAAACCCTATCCACAAATTATCGATTTCACTTAGGGGGAAATCATCGAAATACCTCTTAAATCTCAAGGTATTTCCGTGATTAAGTAATCTGTTTAATTTCCCCACGTTTCTTAAACCTTCTTCAGTTGTACCCCACCACCTATTACCTGAGTTATAAACTTCACCTTTATATTCAAAATCAAATTTAGATCCGGGACCAGGTTTTGTAATACTGGCTGAAGTAAAAAGTCTCGCCCCTTTTGGTAAATTAGAAAGATTTGATTTTTCATCCTTCGAAATTTTTCGAATAGAACCATCACTTAACTCAACAAAATCATATCCCGCTTTGATCGGATCTTTGTCTTCAAAGATCTTATTCATTTCAAATTTATCCTTGTCCTTGGCGTACCATAAGAGATAATCTAACCTTGTCGACAGGTTCTTAGATGCTTGTAGTCCAGCAGCTGTCTTACTAAATACGATCAAATTGATCATGTTATCGGGACCAAAAACTTCATCAAGAATCTCTCTGAGGTGATGAAGATTGTCGTCTGATATTTGAACGAATACACTTCCATCATCTGATAATAATTCTCTTGTCAGTAGCATTCTGTCTCTGATATATGTTAAATAAGAATGAATTCCTAACTCCCAAGTATCACGAAACGCTTTAATCATCTCAGGTTCTGTTGAAAGATGATCATCTTTTCCATCTTTTACATCTTTTTGATTAATAAATGGCATAAAATTACTCCCATATTTAATCCCATATGGAGGATCAAAAAACATCATTTTTAATTTCTTCGCCATACCTTCCTTTTCTAAAAGGGAGTTCATTACTAATAGACTGTCACCTGCAATGAGTCTGTTTGTCCAACCTTCTTTATGTTTATAAAAGTCAATTGCTTCTCTTAGAGGTTTCTTTTCTGAAAAGAGACTAATCTGTCCTCCATCGTCGTTATCCTTCTTTACGGTCTCGATTATAGTTTTGGGGTCTATTCTCTCATGAACGTGTAAACTAACAGTAGGAACTTTAAAACTTGTATGTTCCTTTTTCCCTGCCCATTGTAATTGTGGATCAAGATGTGGGTCATATTCATAAGTTTTCTTTTCTCTTGTTTCAGGGTCACTTTCAGGAGTGACTAAACCAATATGAGGGATGTTCGCTCTCTCATCTTTGGAATGCTGGTACTGTTCTATTTGTTTCTTCGTTTTTTTACTCATACCTCGATATTAGATTGAATTAATTCTCTAGTATCAACATCTATCAATTTAGATATTTCAAATATTTTTTTTATTGATGGTTGTGATTTGTTTTTACACCACATATTTACGGTAACAGTTGAAACTGATAGTTTTTCAGATAACCATTTCTGTGATATCTCTTTCTCTACCAAACACTCTTTCAATCTATTATATTTCATTACCAATGGATTTTAATAATTTAAGATTAGGTTAAACAAATTAAAGAAATTATTTAATATTTGAATAGAAGGTTTTATTGGATTTAAAAAACCTGTCCCAAATGGGACAGAAACTTTAAGTTGATTTGTTTTGGTTGGTTCGAGTCCAAAAAGGACCCAAACTCATTGCTTTTCTCCTGAAAATCAATTTATTAAATCCTGTTATTTACATACCCCACTACATACCCCAACACTATTTTTGTAAAAAAAAGAACCCTAACTATCTGATAATTAGATAATTAGGGATTCTTAGGGTGGTCCCACCTGGGCTCGAACCAGGGACCAAATGATTATGAGTCATCTACTCTAACCAACTGAGCTATAGGACCTGATTTCTTTAAAAAAATAAATCTTGGTAAATTTAATATTATTCACTGAATTATTCATTTTTAAAAGAATTATTGGTATCATAAATCATATCTACAACTTTTGAAATCAACGATTGAAACATTTTTAAATCAGTTTTTCCAAATAAATTTTTGGATTCATTTCTTGAAATTTTTTCATTAAGCCATAAAGCTCCTTTGTTTATATGCTTGAATGAAATAATACCTGCTTTTATTGGACCGTTATATTTTTCATGAGTAGAATAAATTAAAGCATAACATATTAACTGCAAGGCATTAGTTTTGGACTTTTCAATTATATCTTCATTATTAATAAAAGAAAGTTTACTTTCTTCAACATTTCCAGTTTTATAATCTAAAACAGAAACAATACCATTTTCCTTTTGAATTCTATCTGTTTTTCCTTTTAAATAAAATTTCTTTCCACTTTCTGTTTCAAGCTCGATTTTAAATAATTCTTCAATAACCAATATTTCAATTTCTACCCCATTATTTAACTTTTCAATATCTATTTGAATCAATTTTGAAATATTTTTGTGCAAAGCTTTAAAGGCAATTATATTTTTCCCATACTTATAATTTTTACCATACTCATCCTCAAATTTCAAATTCAAAATTTTGTCTATGTTTTTTATAGACTTTTTTAAATTTTTTATAGTTAGTTTTTGCCCAACAAAAGGCCTATAAATATCTTCTAATGCGTTATGAAAAACTGTACCAATTCCTTTATGTTCTGCTCGTTCAATAACTGATTCTAACTCATTTATACCTAAAATATATCTTTCATAAAATCTAATTTGATCATCTAAAAAGTCTTTTAAAGCAGATGGGGAAAATCCTGAATTTGAAATTTCATCTAGTCTTTCTATGAGTAATTCTGATTTTGAATATTCATCATATTGAATTATTGAATCAGATAGAGGAAATGTAGATACAAATTTTTGGATATCATATTTTTTATTACCTAACAATTCTAGCTGGTATACAAATCTGCTTTTTTCACCAGAATCAATACCATCTGGACTAGAGTTGTATGTTATATGAATATCATTAGCTCTGTGCAATAGCCTATAAAAATCATAACTTACTCTTGAATCTGCTTCCTCTATGCTAGGTAAGTCAAATTTCTTCCTCAAATCATAAGGTAGAAACGTTGATAAATAGCTGTTTTTTGGTAATATACCCTCATTAGCTGAACATATGATTACCTTGTCAAAATCAATAGCTCTAGATTCAAGAAGACCCATAATTTGAACCTTTGAATCAAGATCACCTACAAGGCTTAAGTTTTGATTTTTTAAGATATCGAAATAGAAATCTCTTAAAGAGTCAAATGATAGATTAAATGAATGTTTATTGTTGAAATTTTTAATTATTAAAATGATTTGTTTGATCTTATTTGCTTGCTCTATAGAAAGTTTACTGTTCTCTGTTTTTATATATAAATCAACTAATTCTTCTACATTATTAAGAATTGATTCATGATTTAAATCAAATAGTTTTGTAATTACTTTATTTGACTTTAAACTTTTTTTCAAGAATTTTTTAGATACATAAATCATGTTATTTTGATTAACTGATACTTTAACTTCATTTAGCATCTTTCTATCTTGTGAAAAAATTAAATTGAATAAATTATTTGAAATAATATTCAAAATATCTTTATGATAAAAACTGTTAGATTTCGAGTTCACATATAAATTGAAAATGCTAATGGTTAGCCCAGAAAGATCCAAATCAACTAGTGGAATTGACATTGATACATTTAGTCCAGGAACGTTGTTTGGAATTGAATTTAAAAGAGGTCTCAGCAGTTGACTTTCAGGTAAAATTATTGCTGTTCTGCAATCCTTATCTTTAGAATAAATTTGTTTAAGTATTTTAGAAACAGTCTTTACTTGGGATACTTTTTTTGATGTTTCATAAATTTTAATATTCTTTTTTTGATCTAAATTATCTTTTTTCCAATTAAATGGTTGACAAGAGTAATACGGCCAATTATTTATGTATTTTCTAAAAAAATGTCCTGATTGATGATTTTTATTTTTTAAATAAATTGATTCACAATCCCAGTATATTTTTGAATTATTATTTTCAAGTATATGATTAATAATAAATTCCTCTGATTTCGATAATGAGTTTAGTCCAATAAAAATAAATGAATTATCAGAATGAGAATTTGAAAATATATTTATATTTTCTTTAGCTATTAGGTGACATAAACCCTTATTAGCATTATCCTTTTTTTGAAGAATTTGTTTGAATTCATTTACAATTTGGGGGATCATTTTCCAAAATTCCAGTCTGGTTTTACCTTCTTCTTGGGAAAAGGTTTGTAATTTTTGTATTTCGAATAAATACTTAAAAACATCGTTACTTTTTGCCAAAGACATATCTACGTCATTAATATCATCTAATAACATATTAGACCAGTTTCTGAAAAGGTTATAGGATTCAAAATCCTTTTTTTTAGAAACTTTCATGTAAGCCTCATAGAGATTAAATATTTGAGTTGTTTTTGGTGACTCATTCATTTCTGATATAAGCTCTATGAAATCATCAATACTAAGAATCTGGGGTGATAATGTTGTATTTTTAATTGATTTAAGTATTTCTTTTTTTAAAAAAACTTTTGATCTTCTATTTGGTATAATAAAAAAAGTTTTTTCAAATACAACTTTTGATATGAGATCTTTAACTACTAATTCGAAGAATGATTTCATTTTTTTAAAAATAAAAAAAGCGCCTAATTTATAGGCGCTTTTATTTATCTATTCAGTATTAAAAAGTTTTATTCAACAACTTTGAATTCTACTCTTCTATTAGAAATTCTTCCTTTTCTTGTACTGTTGGATTCTTTAGGTTTGTCTTCACCGTATCCAACTGTCGAAAGTCTATCAGAATCAACACCTTTTTCTATAAGGTGAGATTTAACTTCATTTGCTCTATCTAAAGAAAGTTTGTCATTAAATACTTTAGGACCAGATGTATCCGTATGTCCTTCAATCAAGAAGTCTGTATTGCCATATTTAGTCATTAAATCATAAACTGCCATCAGTATGTCAAATGCTTCAGGTTTAATATTTGATTTATTAAGCTCAAATTGGACAACTGCACCTAGTTTATTTAATTCGTCAATAGCTTCTGCAGTTGGGTTTGGACATCCCTCATTATCAGATGGTCCGAAATCATTAGGACATTTGTCTTGAGGATCTGCAATTCCATCACCGTCA
This sequence comes from uncultured Bacteroidota bacterium, assembly GCA_902587325.1. Classification (GTDB taxonomy): domain Bacteria; phylum Bacteroidota; class Bacteroidia; order Flavobacteriales; family Flavobacteriaceae; genus Eutrophosalina. The sequence continues at coordinate 24,454 of CACIKV010000003.1, read as the reverse complement.
GTATCAGGGCAGCCTCTAAACCTTCTTGGTCCAGCTTCATCAGGACAGGCGTCTTTAGCATCTTCAATTCCATCGCCATCGCTATCAGGACAACCTTCAAATTTAGATAAACCTGCTACGTTAGGACACTTATCCATTGGGTCTGCAATACCATCACCATCAGAATCTGCGCAGCCGTTGAATTCCAAAAGTCCAGGTGTGTCTGGACAAGCATCTTTACTGTTTTCTATACCATCACCATCATTGTCAGGACAACCATTAAATTCAGGGAGGCCTGGCTGTTGCGGACAGTCATCGTGTTGATCATAAATACCATCTTGATCAGTATCCTTACCTCCAAAGTTTACTGAGATTCCAATATTGTGCTGGAAGTGAGGAAGTAGATTCGGAGAATAATTTACAGCTGCATCATTTTTAAAATTCTTTCTAAATGAACTATTTAATTTTACTGCAACTTTTTCAGATAAAGGGTAATGCACTCCAACACCTGCATTTATAAAATAATCTTTTTCAGATTCCACGAAAGATTGACCAGCTCCAAACTCTATAAAAGGCTCAAAATTAAAAAAGGTGAGTTTACTAAAATCTTTTATTATCATCACATCCGCTGAAATCATCTTCTGCTTTTCAGATTGAACATTCATAGGATAATCTCCATACCCATCATGCAACTTGTTGAAGTCATTAATAGTGGCTCTTACACCAATTGAAAATCCGTCATCCAAATACCTGGATAAACTTATAGTACTAAAAACATCACCACTCCAGTTCCAATGTTCTTCGAAATGAAAATATTCATCTAAAATAATATTAGAATATTTTCCATTAGGCCCAGCAATGTTAGTACCGTTGAAATTTAAGGCACTAGTTCCAAAGCTAAACTGCCAAGGATTGTTTTTGTCTTGTGACCAAGAATTATTAGTGAAAACAACTAAGGCAAAGACAACAAATATTTTTACAAAATTTTTCATTTTAGTGTTATTTACTATTTGATCTAACCACAAACATAATGATTTTAGTTAAAATAGATGCTGTTTTGAACCAATTTAAAGGAGTAATCAAGTCTTAATATACGTATCATTTAGACCAAGTTAAGTAATTCAAGGTTGTCTTTTGTATAAACTAGTAAGGCTTTTTTTATTTTATATCCTCCTCTTGACAAATAAGAAATATATTTATTTAATTGGTCTATATCTTGAGATTTTTTTAGTCCTGTTTTATAATCTAAAATAGAAACAACTTTATCATTATGAAAAAGAATTTTATCAGGCCTAATTACTTCACCAGATGATAAGTAAATTTCTCTTTCATTAAAAACTTTATTTTCTGAATTAAAAAATTCTTTTAACTCTAAATGGTTTACAATCTGTTTTATAAGTTTTCTAAATGATTTTAACTCATTTTCGTTAATCAAACCAACTGAATAAAATTCGTCAAGAACTTTTTGATATTGATAATCGTATATGATTTTTTCCATTATTAAATGAAAGGCTTCGCCTTTTGATGAATTTTCTGTTTTATTTGAAAAAACATATTTGTCTATTTCGAGATTTTCTTTCCTTTTAAAATTTTCTAACTCATAAATGGTTTTATTAGAACTGTTATTAATTTTTAATTCTTTTAAATTTCCAAACCTAATTTCATTGCTTTTAAACTTGTTAGGGTAGTTATTTAAGACAAAATTATAGAGAAGTTTAGAAAATGTATTTTGATTTTCATCAACTGAAACTTTAGAAATTATATAACTTTCATTCTGAGCTCTAGTCATCGCAACATACATTAAATTCAAGCTATCCGTGATCATATTACTTTGAATAAGTTCATATTTTGCTTTTGCTTTTTTACTAAAGTAATTCATACTTGAACTGAATTGTATCAAGACTTGTTTAGAAAATTCATTTTCATTTAATTCAACCCATGTTTTGAAACTTGATTTACTTAGTTTGGAATCAAAAAATGGCAATATGGTAACTGGAAATTGAAGACCTTTGGACTTATGGATAGTTAAAACTTTAACTGCATTTAAATCTTGTGGTGGTGATATTTTAGTTTTATTTTTTTTTCTTTCCCAATATTCAAAAAAAGATTCTTTAAATTTCTTGATAGAGATATTATAATCTAAGATTAAATCTAAAAGAGCTTGAACATAAATTAATTTTTGGTTAAACAAATTTGTATTATTGACTACATATTCGATGCTGTCATATAAATCTAATTTTTTAAATATTGAAAAACTCAACTTTAAAAAATTATCAAAAATTGAATATATATCTCTTGTAATATTTTTATTTATATAATCATGATTAATGCATTCATCTTCTTTAAATGATAAAAACTTCAATATTTCAAATTTAATTCTTGTGTTTTTTACATCATTCTTTATTTTAAGCAGATTAATTAAAAAAGAAATTTCGACAGAATTTTCAATAGAAAGCATGTCCTCAGATGTTACATTAATGTTATTTTCTAATAAAAAATCAGATACTAATGAACATTCATCATTTGATCTCAATAAAATTGCTATTTGATTTAGACTAATATTTTGTTTATTTCTTTCTGAGATTATTTCCAATACTTTGATTAAAGTTGCTTTTTTATAGTTATCGTCTTTTAAATTATTTTCTAAAAAGGATATAGAAACATGTCCTGAATTTTTTTTAGTATGATTTTGAATAATGGAGGAAAAAGTATCTTGAGCTTCTTTTAACTGAATTTTATTTTTGATGTATGAGAAGAAATTGTTATTGAATTTTACAATCTCAAATGAGCTTCTAAAATTATCTTCAAGATTTCTTATATATGGTTCAACATAAAAAGGTGTTTTTTTATTCAAAATCGATTTAAAAATTTCTGGATCTGCTCCTCTCCAACGATATAGTGATTGCTTTGGGTCGCCGACAATAAAAAGAGTGCCAGTTAAATCATCTTCGTCCATAGCTTCAATTGCGTGTGATGTCAAAGGAATTATATTTCTCCATTGCAAGCTTGATGTGTCTTGAAATTCATCAATAAAATAATTTTTGAACCTATTACCAATTTTTTCATAGATGAAAGGCGCTGGTTGATCTGCAATATTTTCTGAAATTAAATTATTAAATTCTGATATTAATAGAATATTATTTTCTTTTTGAAAATTGTATGAAAATTTTTTTAATTCTTGTATGATATGATTTTGAGTATTATTTTTTTTTATGCTCTCATATACCAATATTTTTTGTAAATAATCTATTATTTTAGTAGTTGATATTTGAGCTTTTTCAAGAAAATCTAAATTTTGATCAACAAATTCTTTTTTTAAAATTGTATTATTTTCAAACCTTTTTAAAATTGAATCTATTTTCTTTTTATCTACATTTCCACTAATAATGTTTGTAAGAAAATTTGGTAATGCGTTACGGGAAAAAGCCTTAGAGTTATTGAAATTTTCATTACATAAATCAATAAGTAATTTAGAATTAAGTATTGATTTTTTCTTTAATTCAATGAGTTTTTTTGATATAAAATTTTTGAATTTAAAAAAATTCTTTTTTTCGAGTACTTCTGATTTAGATACTATATCAATATTCACTTCACTTAAAAGAAGTTTCATTAATTCTGATAAATCATAGCTAATATCCCATGAGTTATTGTCCTTAATTTTATCTAAAGAAAAATCGGTTAGAACAGAAGAAATTAATTTACTTTCATCTAAGTTATCTAAGAATTCGTTAACTAATTGGTCTCTAAATTCATCTTGATCAATTATTAAATCGAAATCACTTGACAATGATAAATCTTGTGAAAAAGCCCTTATTATTCTATGATTGAACTTATCAATTGTACTTACTTGAAAAAAAGAAAAATTATGTAAAATTTTATTTACTATTCTCTTCGCTTTTTGTGATGCATTTCTCTTTTCAATATTTAAATCTTTATTCAGTAATTTGAACATCTCAGATGAGTTTATATCATCCGCAATTTGAATTAATTCCTCCAGAATTCTTTTTTTCATCTCATTAGCCGCATTATTTGTGAACGTCAAGGCTAATATTCTTTTATAAGATTCCTCGTTACTGATAAAAAGCTCTTTTAAAATATTTTGAACCAGTGAAAAAGTTTTACCTGATCCAGCACTAGCATTAATAATTTGAAAATTTGAATTCAATAGATTTATTTAATGTAAAAAGTATTCCGTAATTTTATACATTAATTTATAATAAATACCATGAGTTTCCAATTACCAGACTTAAATTATGGCTTTGATGCTTTAGAGCCAAATATTGATTCAAGAACAATGCAAATCCACCACGGTAAACACCATGCTGGATATACCAACAAACTAAATGCGGCTATTGAAGGGACTGATTTAGAAGGCTTAAATATTGAAAGCTTACTAAAAGGTCTAGACATGTCAAATAACGCTGTAAGAAATAATGGTGGGGGATATTTTAATCACTGCCTTTTTTGGGAAATTATGAGCCCAAATGGCGGAGGCTCACCTTCAGGAGCACTGAACAACGCTATTTTAAGCTCATTCGGATCTTTTGAAGATTTTAAATCTAAGTTTTCTGCTGCTGCTGCAACTAGGTTTGGATCCGGTTGGGCTTGGCTTTGTACTAAAATAGATGGTTCTTTAGAGATATGCTCTACTGCAAACCAAGACAATCCGCTTATGCAAGGAGTTGGATCTGATGGATACCCAATAATGGGAATTGATGTTTGGGAGCATGCCTATTATTTAAATTATCAGAACAGAAGGCCTGATTATATTAATGCATTTTTTAATGTTGTTGACTGGTCTATAGTTGGAGAAAAATTTGCTAAAGCTACCAATTAATAAGCTCGCTTAGAAGAGCCTTCATAATAATTAATAAAAGCTTGATTAACCACCATGTTACCACCAGGTGTTGGGTATTCACCAGAAAAATACCAGTCACCCAAATTTTCAGGGCATGCTAAGTGCAGATTTTCAATCGATTGATATACAACCTCCACTTCAGCACTTATATCTTTCTCTTTTAAAATTAAAGATATCTTTCTGCTAATCTGTTCGTCAGAATAAGGCTCATAAATTTCTTTTACAATATTCTTAATTTTACTTACTTCCTTTTTGTTCTCTAACAAGCATTTTTTATATACTTCTTTTATTGTATTTTCCTTATTGTTTTCTTTAAGTAATTCAATTACTGCTCTAAAAGCAATCAAGTCAGTCATTTTTGCCATATCAATTCCATAACAATCAGGATACCTAATTTGTGGTGCACTTGAGACTATAATTATTTTTTTTGGAGACAGCCTGTCAAGCATTTTAATAATACTTTTCTGCAATGTTGTTCCTCTTACAATACTATCATCAATTATTACTAAGTTATCCGATTTTTTGATTGATCCATATGTAACATCATAAACATGTCTAACAAGCTCATCTCTACTTAAATCATCTGTGATAAAAGTTCTTAATTTAGCATCTTTAATTGCAACTTTCTCTATTCTAGGTCTCTGAGATAAGAGCTCTCTTAGTTTTTCTTTTGAAATTTTTTCACCTTCATTTATTATTTTTTTCTCAGCGTCCCTGTTCATGTAATCCTGAGCTTTTTGAACCATACCATAGAATGAAACCTCTGCTGTGTTAGGAATATATGAAAAGACAGAATTTTCAAGATCATATTCAATAGCTTTTAAAATTTGAGGGAACAACAAGCTTCCTAATTGCTTTCTTTCGTTATAAATTTCTTTATCACTACCTCTTGAAAAATATATACGCTCGAATGAGCATGCCTTTTTTTCAACAGGTGCAATGACATTTTTAATTTGTATTTGTCCACTTTTTTTAACAACCAAACAATCTCCAGGATTGATTTCTTTTATTTCTTTAAAGTTTGTATTAAAAACTGTCTGAATTACAGGCCTTTCAGAAGCAATTACAACAACTTCATCGTCCATATAATAAAATGCAGGCCTAATTCCTGCCGGATCTCTTATAACAAATGCATCTCCATGACCAAGCATTCCTCCAATTACAAATCCTCCATCCCAATCTTCAGAAGCTTTTTTTAAGATTCTTGGGATATCCAAAGATTCTTCTATTATTGGGGATGCTTCTATTTTGGAGACATTCTGTTTTTTTAAATTCTTATAAATTTTAGCTACTTCATTATCCAAAAAATGTCCAATTTTTTCCATTACTGTAACAGTGTCTGACATTTCTTTTGGATGCTGACCTAACAAAACAAGATTGTCGAACAATTCTTTATTATTCGTCATATTAAAATTTCCAGCTACAATCAAGTTTCTATGCATCCAATTATTTTGTCTCAGAAATGGATGAACTGCATCTTTACTGTTTTTTCCAAAAGTTCCATATCTGACATGTCCTAAAAAAACCTCAGAAATATGTGGAATAATTTTTTTTTGAATTGATATATTATCTTTTAAAACTTTATTGTTTTTTAGCTCATTTATAATTCTATCATTTGATATTTGAAAGATCTCTTGAATTGGGTTCTGATTAGCTGATCTTTCCCTGTGCATAAATCTCTCCCCAGGACTTGTATCAAGCTTTACACTAGCAAAACCAGCGCCATCTTGCCCTCTATTATGTTGTTTTTCAAGCATTAAGTATAGCTTATTTAAGCCATAAGAAGAGGTGCCATATTTTTTTTTATAAAATTCAAGTGGTTTGAGCAGCCTTATCAGTGCTAGTCCGCATTCATGATTTATGTGGTCACTCATTGTTTGAACAACAAAATAACGAAATAGTTGTGAAAATTAGGTTATATAAGATTTGAAAATTTTTAATCTACTTACAAGTTTTTCATAATCTACATTTCTTAAACCTTCAACTCCAAAATTTTCGACACAAAAAGAAGCTGTTAATGTACCAAATATCATAGCTTGCTTGATATCATTAAAACCGATTTCTTGCTTTGTAGATAAAAATCCGGCTATTCCTCCAGCATAAGAATCGCCAGCACCAGTTGGGTCAACTAGAGAATCTACAGGAAATGCTGGGAGTATGTACTTATGAAAACTGTCTAAATAAATCGAGCCGTGCTCTCCTTTTTTAATTATTACTTTTTTAGGACCCATTTTTAGTATTTTATTTCCAGCATTAAAGATGTTAGATTCATTTGTTAATTGTTGAGCTTCTTCATCATTAATTATAATTAAATCTACTTTCTCGACAACATCTTTAAGTTCATTTAAAGCGTTGTCCATCCAAAAATTCATTGTATCTAATATTATAAATCTATTAGGATTTGAACATTGATTTATAACTGTATTTTGTACAAATGGATGAAGGTTGCCGAGTAAAATAATCTCTGAGGATGAAAATTCTGAATTAATAATAGGGTTAAATTTTTCCAGAACATTTAGCTCAGTTGTTAACGTGTCTCTACCTATCATATTTTCGTGATATTTTCCTTTCCAATAGAAAGTTTTTCCCCCTTTGATTATTTCAATCATCTTTGTGTCGATACCTCTACTATTAAGAAATTTTATTTCTTTTTCAGGAAAATCTTCTCCAATGATTGATACAATTGCTAAATTTTTAGTGAATAAACTTGATGCTAGAGCAATATATGTTCCTGCTCCTCCAATCACTTTACCCGAGCTACCAAAAGGTGTTTCAATATCGTCAAAAGCAACTGTTCCTGTAATTAAAATTTTATTTTTCATATTCGGAATCAATTTTTAATTCTGATTTTTTACTAGCTTCGAATGCAAGAAAATCACATCTTTCATTTTTAATATTGTTATTATGCCCTTTTACCCAAAAAAAACTCACTTTATGTTTTCTATAAATTTTTAAAAACCGAGACCAAAGATCAACGTTCTTTTTATTTTTAAAGTTCTTTTTTTCCCAATTAAATATCCATTTTTTCTCGACTGAATTACTAATGTATTTTGAATCAGTATAAACATGTACCACTTGATTTTCTTTTTTTATTTTTTCTAATGAAATAATTACAGCTAAGAGCTCCATCCTATTATTGGTTGTTCTTCTATAACCTTCTGAAAATTCTTTGATATAATTTGAACCAAATTTTTGCATTACAATTCCATAGCCTCCAGGTCCTGGATTTCCTCTTGACGAACCATCAGTATAAACTATTATGTCAGGTTTAAGCATTTAAAACTTGTTTTATTATTATAGGATAATATTTATGTTCCTCTTCTAAAATTTTATTGGCTAATTCATCCACATTTTTAGTGTCTATTTCAATTGATTTTTGAAAGATAATATCCCCTTGATCATATTCTTCATTTACATAATGGATAGTAAAACCAGATTGTTTTTCATTATTTTCTATCACGGCTTTATGGACATTTTTTCCATACATATTTTTCCCACCATATTTTGGCAGTAGTGATGGATGTATATTTATAATCTTTCGATGAAAATTTAAAATTATGTCTTTTGGTATTTTTTTTAAAAAACCTGCAAGAACTATAAGTGTTGGGTCTATTACTTTCAATTGTCTGATTACATTACCATTTAAAAGATCATTGTTTTTAAATAATATTATTTTAAACTTTTTTAAATAAACTCTATTTAACAAGCCTGCTTTTTGATTATTACAAAAAATTCCTGAAACCTTAATTTTTTTTTCATTTACAAAAGACCTTAATATGTTTTCTACACTTGAGCCTCCTCCAGAAGCAAACAAGACAATTTTTTTCATATTTTTAATGGCTTTTCAGAGTAAAACTAAAATTAACTCAAAAATACAAGTTTATAATTTAAAGTTTTTTATTTTTGTCCACAACAATAAATCTTAGTATTATGTCAGATATTTCTTCAAGAGTAAAAGCTATCATCGTTGATAAATTAGGCGTTGATGAAAACGAGGTTGTTCCTACAGCAAGTTTCACTAATGATTTAGGTGCTGACTCTTTAGATACGGTTGAACTTATAATGGAATTCGAAAGAGAATTCGATATTCAAATACCAGATGATCAAGCTGAAAAGATTGAAACTGTTGGTCAAGCAGTTCAATATATAGAAAGCGCTTAATTAATTTTTATGAGTTTAAAACGTGTTGTTGTAACTGGGTTAGGCGCTCTAACGCCTATTGGCAATGACATTAACTTTTTTTGGAAAGGTTTAGTTTCTGGAAAAAGCGGTGCTGATTTTATAACTTATTTTGATTCAAGTAAGTTTAAAACTCAGTTTGCTTGTGAACTAAAAGGATATGATCCTCTTAACTACTTTGATCGAAAAGAAGCAAGAAAACTTGATCGTTTTGCACAATATGCAATAGTGTGTTCAGATGAAGCTATTAAAGATTCTGGACTTCAGCTTGAAAAAATTGATAAATCAAGAATTGGAGTAATCTGGGGGTCTGGAATAGGAGGATTTGAGACAATTCAAAATGAAATGATTAATTATGCTGAAGGTGATGGTACTCCTAGGTTCAACCCGTTTTTTATCCCAAAGCTAATCCCTGATATTGCACCTGGTGTTATATCAATTCGTCATGGATTTAAAGGCCCTAATTTTGCTACTGTTTCAGCTTGCGCATCATCGGCCAACTCTTTAATTGATTCTTTAAATTACATTCGTCTTGGTTATTCAGATATAATTGTGTCCGGAGGGTCTGAGGCTGGCGTAACTATTGCTGGAATTGGAGGTTTTAATGCTGTTAAAGCTTTGTCTACACGAAATGATGATCCTAAAACTGCTTCAAGGCCTTTCGACTATGATAGGGATGGTTTTGTTTTAGGTGAAGGTGGTGGTTGTTTGATCTTGGAAGAATATGAACACGCTAAATCAAGAGGGGCTAAAATATATGCTGAAGTTGCCGGAGCAGGATTGTCTGCAGATGCTTACCATATGACTGCACCTCACCCTGACGGTGAGGGAGCTATTTCTGTTATGAGAAATAGTTTGACTGATTCCTCAATTTCTCCCGAACAAATAGATACTATTAATATGCATGGAACATCAACTCCTCTTGGTGATAAAGCCGAGGCTAAAGCAATTAAAGAAGTTTTTGGTGACCACGCTTATAATATCAATATTAATTCAACGAAATCAATGACTGGACACCTTCTAGGAGCAGCAGGAGCTGTAGAGGCTATTTCTTGTATTCTTTCTATAGATAGAGGACTTATTCCTCCAACAATTAATCATTTTAATGATGATCCTGAGATTGACAATAAGTTAAATTTTACTTTTAATAAAGCTCAAAAAAGAGATGTTAGATATGCTATGAGCAACACCTTTGGATTTGGAGGCCACAATGCATGTGTGGTTCTTAAGAAATATGATTGATTTATATATTTTGATATGCCAAAACACAGATTAAAACTTTATGATTTTGATCAAGAATATACTCTATTAGCTATACACAGTAATACTGAAATATTTAAAATTGCTTACAATCTAAATAGTTTATTAAAAATTAATTTGAGGAGAGAAGCTGATGTAGATGTTATGGATAATATTTCTAGTTATTTGCTCTATAAATATTGTTCGGAAAAGTATGATTCAAAAATATTTCTTTTTTCAAACAAATCTATTAACTCATCAAATGTAAAATCTGAATCAACTCTTTTCAATGAATTTGACAAAGCTTCACTTTTTATCCCCGACTACCCTAAAGTAGAATATTTCTTAAAAATTGAAGACGGAAGATTTAATATTAAGAATTTAATTGAAAAAATAAATAGTTCTAAAAATATAATATCATGTTATGAGGCACATTTACAAACTGATAAATCAAAATATAACCTTATTTTTGAGTAATGAAGTTTAAAAAGACAAAGATTATAGCGACGCTTGGACCAGCCAGTAATTCCAAAGAAATGATCGAAAGGCTTATAAAATCAGGTGTAGATGTTTTGAGAGTAAATTTTTCTCATGCTGATCATAAAGATGTTAAAAGAATTGTTAATGATGTAAATATTATTAGGAAAAAATTAAATAACCATGTTACTCTGTTAGCAGACCTACAAGGTCCAAAAATTAGAATTGGTGAAGTAATAGAAAATAGAGAGCTTAAAAAGAATGAAAAAATTTCATTCACAACAAATAAATCTATCGTAAATAAAAATAATATAATAGAAATCAACTATCCATCTTTTGCAAAAGATGTTAAATCTGGTGATAAAGTTCTCATTGATGATGGAAAAATTATATTTAAGGCTATATCCTCAAACAAAAATGATGTTGTTGAAGCAAAAGTTATTCAAGAAGGAGTTTTAAAATCTAGAAAAGGGGTAAACTTGCCCAACACCAAAATTTCTCAACCTGCTCTAACTAAAAAAGATATTAGAGATGCCATCTTTGCATTAAACAACTCTTTTGACTGGATTGCTCTCTCTTTTGTTCGCTCAAAGAAAGATATTCTTGAACTAAAGCAATTAATATCCGATAATTGTGATCATCATATTCCAATAATTTCAAAAATAGAAAAGCCTGAGGCTATCAAAAAAATGGATGAAATTATAAAAGTATCAAATGGTGTTATGGTGGCTAGAGGAGATTTGGGAATTGAAATTCCAGCAGAAGAAGTTCCTTTAAACCAAAAAATGCTTGTTACAAAATGTAAAAAAGCAGGGATTCCTATTGTTATTGCTACCCAAATGATGGAATCAATGATAGACAGCTTAACACCTTCAAGAGCAGAGGTTAACGATGTTGCAAATTCAGTTATGGACGGTGCGGATGGAATTATGCTTTCTGGAGAAACTTCAGTTGGTAAATATCCTTGTGAAGTTGTAAAAAAAATTAAAAATATAATTATTGGAGTCGAAGATTCTCATTTGATAAGCGTACCAAGAAATCTTCCTAGTGTAAAAACTGACAGAATTATTACCAAATCCATTTGCATGAATGCAGCAAAAATAGCTAATGATATAAGTGCATCTGCGATTTGTACTTTGACATACAGCGGATACACTGGTTGGCAAATTTCTTCTTGGCGTCCTAGCTCACTAGTAATCGTATTTACTTCAAACAAAAAAATACTCACACAATTAAATCTTCTTTGGGGTGTTAAATGTATTTATTACAATAAATTTAAAAGCACAGATAAAACCGTTGAGGAAGTAAATCAACTAGCATTAGATTGTAAATATGTTAAGAAAGGGGATTTTGTAATTAATCTTGCTGCAATGCCAATTTATGAAAAGGGGCATGTAAACACATTAAGAATTACTAAAATCTAATTTTTGGAAAGTCAAAGACAAAAAAAGGTTTCCTCTCTTCTTTTAAAAGATTTGTCAAATATTGTACAAGGATTTTTTCGTGAAAAGACAAGAGTTAATTTTTTAATTTCCATTAGCAAGGTTAAAGTATCAGTCGATTTATCCACAGCAAAGGTTTTTATAAGCGTATTTCCGTCTTCTAATGCCAACAAAGCTTGCGAGATTTTAAAAAAAAACATTTTTGAAATAAAAAAAAGGCTATCTTTTTTGGTTAAGAATCAACTTAGAATTATTCCGGCTATTGATTTTTTTATTGATGATTCTTTAGACTATATTGAAGGGATTGAAAATGCAATAAAAAAGGGCGATAACCCTTTAAAAAATTAAATTGAAAGCTTCTAGTTTTTTAGCATATAAATATCTCTTTTCCAAAACAAAATTTAATATTGTTTCCATCATTTCTTCTTTTTCAGTTCTTGTTTTGACCATTGCATATTTTTCTTTTTTTACAATTCTTTCAGTTTTCTCTGGTCTAGAAAAATACAGTCTAAATTTTTCTAAATCGTTTGATCCAGATATTAAAATCTTTTCTGAAAACAATGAATATTTCAATCTAGATAGCACAGAAATTTCTTTTCTATCAAATGAGATAGGAGATAGTTTTTATTCAAAAATACTTTCAGGAAATGTTTTAATTGAATATGATGGAATAAAAACTTACAGTAAAATAATTGGAGTAGATAAAAACTTTAATAATGTTATAAATTTTTCAAGTATAATATCTGTTGGAGAATATACTCTTTTAGACAACAGTTCCGCTTACACAAGTTACTCAATAACTGAAAAATTAGATTTAACACTTTTTAATTCTACTGGTGCTTTTGAAATTTACTCAATAAATAGTTCTTATCCTGATATTTTAATTAACCCTTTCAAAAACAGTAGGGTTCTGTTTTCAAAGGGTGTTTTTAATACAAGAAACGATGATAATGAAAATATTATAGTATGTAGTCTTGAAACTGCTCAATCTATTTTTGGATTAAGTAAAAACTCCGTTTCAGAAATTTATCTAAAAAACCCTAACAATCGTGTTAATTTAAAAAATGTTTTAAAATCTAGATTCAAAAGACTTACTGTTAAGTCACATGAAGAGTTAAATGAAAGCCTATTTAAAATGATGAAAAGTGAAAAATTAATTGTAACAACAATAATGATAATGATTGTTTTAATTTCTGTCTTTAACGCAATTGGTTCTGTTATAATGTTAATTATTGAGAAGGAGTCGAGTCTTAAAACCTTAAAAATTTTAGGAATGAATAATTTAAATATTGAAAAAGTTTTTTTCAAAAATGGTTTGATGATTAACTTTACAGGACTAATAGTCGGATTATTCTTATCTATTTTAGCTGTGATTAGTCAGAAACAACTTTCTTTTGTTAAAGTTGGAAGTATTGATTTGGCTTATCCGGTTGAGCTTACTTATTATAATTTAATTATTGTTCTTTTTACTGCTATTTTTGTTGGATTTACATCTTCCTATCTTTCTGCCAAAGCAGTTAAGAAATTAATTTAAAATTGGTTCTTTTTTGAAAATATTTTTTAATTCAGAAAAAAGATTAAATAAATCTTCGGAGAAATCGGTTGTTACCATCTGAGTTCTATATTGTTTAAAGTTTGGAATATTTTTAAAATAATTTGAATAATGTCTTCTGGTTTCTAAAACACCAAGTGTTTCGCCCTTCCAATCAATAGCCATTTTTAAGTGTCTCTCAGCCATAGAAATTCTTTCAGAAATAGTAGGTGGATTTTTATAACATTTATTTTTAAGAAAGTATTTAATTTCATCAAAAAACCAAGGATAGCCAATTGAGGCGCGACCAATCATTGCTCCATCAAGTCCAAACTTATCTCTCATTTCTAACGCTTTTTCTGGCGAATTAACGTCACCATTTCCAAAGACAGGGATTTTCATTCTTTGATTGTTTTTTACTTCTGCTATTTTCGTCCAATCAGCAGAGCCCTTATACATTTGCGATCTAGTTCTTCCATGTATAGAAATGGCCTTTGCCCCAGCGTCTTGAATTCTCTCTGCAACCTCAACTATTTTTATAGATTTTTCATCCCATCCTAATCTAGTTTTAACAGTTACTGGCAGGCAAGTTCTTTTAACCATTTCCTTAGTAAGAGTTTCCATTTTATCTATATCTTTTAATATACCTGCACCTGCACCTTTACAAACGACTTTTTTTACAGGACATCCAAAATTAATATCAATAATATCGGGCTTTGTTTTCTCAACTATATCAACTGCCTTTAACATCGATTCAAGGTTAGCTCCAAATATTTGTATTCCAACCGGCCTCTCTTTTTCATAAATGTCTAATTTCATAACACTTTTTGCAGCATCTCTTATTAAGCCTTCGCTAGAAATAAATTCAGTATAAACCACGTCTGCCCCATTTTCTTTACACAAAGCTCTAAATGGGGGATCACTAACGTCCTCCATAGGCGCTAATAGTAATGGGAAATTTCCTAATTCTATGTTTCCAATTTTTACCAATTAATACTTATTAGAGGACAAATTTAAACTATTAAATTTTATAAGCTAAAGGGATTAATTGGATTATATTTGCTTTGATTGATGAATAATATTAGAAATTTTTGCATAATTGCTCACATTGATCATGGTAAAAGCACTCTTGCTGATAGACTTTTAGATCAAACAGGATCAGTTACTGAAAGAGAAAAACAAGATCAACTACTTGATGATATGGATATTGAAAGAGAAAGAGGAATAACCATTAAATCTCATGCAATTCAGATGGACTATAAATTAGATAATAACAATTATGTATTAAATCTAATTGATACACCTGGTCATGTTGATTTCTCGTATGAAGTTTCAAGATCAATTGCAGCATGTGAAGGAGCTCTTTTAATTGTAGATGCTGCTCAAAGCATTCAAGCTCAAACAATTTCAAACCTGTATTTAGCACTAGAGAATGATTTAGAAATAATTCCCATTCTCAATAAAATAGACTTGCCCTCTGCAAAGCCGGAGGAAGTTTCTGATGATATAGTGGACCTGTTGGGTTGTAAACAGGACGAAATTATTTTGGCTTCTGCAAAGACTGGTGAAGGAATAAATGAAATACTCAAAGCAATAGTTGAAAGAATCCCTGCTCCTAAAAATAAATTAAACGATGAGCTTAAAGCTCTAATTTTTGATTCAGTATACAACCCTTTTAGAGGAATTGAGATATATTTCAGAGTGTTTTCTGGAAAAATAACAAAAGGGCAAGAAATTAAGTTTTTTGCCACTAATAAATCATATTATGCTGACGAGGTGGGAACTTTAGGGCTCAACCAAAAACCTAAAAGAGAAATTTCTTGTGGAGATGTTGGGTATTTAATAACGGGAATAAAAAATGCTAAAGATGTAAAAGTTGGTGATACCATTATCGATTCCAAATCTACTTTATCAAATCCAATATCAGGATTTGAAGATGTAAAACCAATGGTTTTTGCTGGAATATACCCTGTCGATAGTGATGACTATGAAGACTTAAGGTCTTCCATGGAAAAACTTCAGCTTAATGATGCCTCACTTGTCTTTTCACCTGAAAACTCCTCTGCATTAGGCTTTGGCTTTAGGTGTGGATTTTTAGGCATGTTGCATTTAGAAATAATTCAAGAAAGGCTAGAAAGGGAATTCAACATGGCTGTAATCACAACCGTTCCTAATGTCTCTTATCACGCATTTAACAAAAAAAATCCTGAAGATATAATAATAGTTAACACTCCCTCAGATCTTCCAGAATCTTCACGGCTTGATAGAGTTGAGGAACCATTCATAAAAGCTTCAATTATTACAAAAGCAGATTTTGTTGGCCCTGTTATGAGTTTGTGTATAGAAAAAAGAGGAGAAATTAAGAACCAAACCTATCTGACGACTGAAAGGGTCGAGCTAATTTTTGACATGCCTCTTGCGGAAATTGTTTTTGACTTTTATGATAGGCTCAAGTCTATTTCTAAGGGTTATGCCTCTTTTGATTACGCCCCAATTGGTTTAAAAAAGTCTAAGTTAATTAAGTTAGACATACTACTAAACAATAATTCTGTTGATGCACTTTCAGCTCTTATACATTATGATAACGCATACTCAATGGGAAAAAAGATTTGTGAAAAACTTAAGGAGCTTATTCCAAGACAACAATTTGACATTCCAATTCAAGCTGCGATTGGGGCTAAAATAATAGCCAGAGAAACTATTAAAGCAGTAAGAAAAGATGTAACAGCAAAATGTTATGGGGGTGATATTACAAGAAAAAGAAAGCTTCTAGAAAGACAAAAGAAAGGTAAAAAGAAAATGAGACAAATTGGAAATGTTGAAATTCCTCAACAAGCATTTATGGCCGTTTTGAAGCTAAATGATTAAAGGTTTTATTATATTGATGTATATGAAAAATTACAATCTTCTCTTTTTGTTTGTAGTTCTTTTATTTTATTCGTGTTCAAGTGACGAAGACTCTGATGAAATTTTAGTAGAAAATAATATTGAAATTCCATTATCAATTTATCAGAAAATTTACAAAACTACAAGTGAAATTTATATAGAAGATGGTTTTGTCTACATTAACACTGACGGGGTTCCTGATCACAAAAGTCCTTACTTTTTAGATACAGAATGGGAAAATGAAATGTATGAGGCTTACGATGGTACAAATCCATTTGTTACAAGTTTTAACTTAAATCCTAACAGGATATCTGCTGGCAATATCCGTTTTAAAATTCCAGTAAGTCCAAAAAAAGCACAAATAATTACCGAAACCTCTATGGGTCCAATCGGTGTTTCATTAAACGGCGTTACCTTCTATAATCAATATGCTGGAGGAGGGGCCCCGCTATCGAACGAAATAAATTCTTTTGACCAGTATAATGGTCATCCTGCGCCCGGAAGAAATGGAGGGGGTGGTAGGTACCACTATCACATGGAACCTTTTTGGTTAACAAAAAATCATGGTAAAAATACTTTAATAGGTTTCTTACTTGATGGATTTCCTATTTATGGCCCAGTAGAAAACGGACAAGAGTTAAAAAGTGCAGATTTGGATGATCATCATGGTCACTCTCATTCAACATCTGATTTTCCTGATGGTATATACCATTACCATTTAACTCCTGACGCTCCCTATCTAAATGGTATTGGTTACTATGGCGTTCCAGGGACTGTTAGTGAATAAATTATTTTTTAAAGAAATAATTTCTTTATTTTAGAAGAAATGAAAAAACTGCAAAGAACCCTTTCATTGCCTGGTGCTATTGCCGTTAGTATTGGTGGTATGCTAAGTGGAATTTTTGTGCTGCCTGGACTGGCAGTTGGAATTACTGGATCATCAATATGGTTAGCTTTTTTAGTGGCTGCACTATGTATTTTGCCTGCAGTTTTATCTAAATCAGAACTTGCGACTGCAATGCCAAAATCTGGTGGAACTTATGTCTATATTGAAAGAGCTTTTGGGCCTCTTTTTGGTACTGTTGCAGGTATCGGATTGTGGTTGTCTCTACTTTTGAAAAGTGCTTTTTCGTTAGTTGGTTTAAGTGCCTATTTATATGTACTAATTGAAGTTGACTCTGATTTAACAAAGATTATTGCGCTTTTAGCTTTATTGGTTATTGTTCTTCTTAATGTTTTTGGTGTTAAAAAAGTTGAGAAAACACAACTTGTTATTGTAACTATTAGCTTGATATCATTAATAATAATTGTTTTTTTAGGCTTTAATACTTTTGATTCAAAGCTGACAGAGCCTATATTTTCTGATGGAAGTTCTGGATTTATTACAGGTGTAGCTTTTCTTTATATTTCATATGCTGGAGTTACTAAAATAGCTGCAGTGGCTGGAGAAATTAAAAATCCTGAAAAAAATCTTCCAAGGACAATGATAATTTCATTGTTTTTAATTACAACAATATATGTTTTAGTTGCAATTGTGTTAGTAGGAAATGTAGAGGCAAGTTTGCTTTCAACTGATATAAAACCTATTTATACTTTATTTAAAACTGTTGGTGGTAAAACTTTAGGTTACGTTGCAGGTGTGGTTGGTGTTATAACTCTTTTATCAATGGCAAACTCTGGTATTCTAGCATCTTCAAGGTTTCCGTTTGCAATGGGTAAGGATAAGCTAATGCCAAATTATCTAGGAAAAATAAATTCTAAATTTTTAACTCCAGTACCTGCGATTTTGACAACTTCGATAATTATTGGTTTAGCTATTCTTTATTTAGATGTTGTAAAAATTGCTAAACTTGCGAGTGCCTTTAAAGTGTTGATGTTCATCTTTAATGAATTATCTGTGATTGTTTTAAGAGAAACAAATGCACAGTGGTATAATCCTTCATTCAGATCTCCACTTTATCCTTATGTTCAAATTTTTGGTGTATTAAGCGGAGTTATTTTACTTTCATATCTAGGCTTGATGCCATTATTGTCGGTGTTGGGTGTTTTTCTTCTTGGAATTATAATTTTTATATTTTATGGGAGCAAAACCGAAAGAAGTGGTGTTATATCTAGCTACGGTTTTTTGTCTTTTTTGTTTAAAAGTGGATCGTCAGAAAAAAATGAAAGTGACTCAAAAATTATTAAAACTTCTTCTGAAGATATCAGCAACATAAATGCTGAAATAGTTGTTCCTTTGCTAGGTGATGAAACATCAACAGAGATGTTAGTTGAAATGGCTTCTTCAATAAATGATAAATCAAAAATTAATACAATAAATTTATTAGAAGTTCCTAATCAAACATTTCTTGAGGCAGTTGAAATAAACAACCCAGCGTCTGAGTCTAAGAAAAGAAGATTAGAAAAGCTAGGAAAATATAAAAATCTCAAAATATCGTATGAGTCGATTACTACTCACGATGTTGCTAATTCAATTGACAATATAACAGGTCAAAGCAAATGTAAATGGTTGGTTATGGAATGGGATGGCAGAGAACATGCCGGAATATTTGTGGGTAATCCAATTGGGTGGTTGTTAAGAAATGTAAACTCCAATCTTGCTCTGTTTAAAGATAATGGCGTTAGAAGGTTTTCAAAAGTACTAATTGCTTTAAGGCCTGGCAGAAGAAACCAAGCTTTTATAAATGTTGCCGACAAAATTTGTCAACATTTTGATGCCTCACTTACTCTTTTGAATATTATTTCTGAGAATGAAAGAAAAACTTCCTCTCTCAAAAGAACATCAGAAGATGTCATTTCGTCGACGAAATCAAAATCAGAACTTAAGATTATTAAAAGCAATAACCCAGCTGAAACAATCTCTGAGGAATCAGCAGGTTATGATTTACTTATTCTAGGAACCCCAGAGAAAGATAACTGGATAAGGGTTCTATTTGGTGTAGGCGAAGATAAATTTGTAAAAAAAGCTGCTTGTTCAGTTTTGAGACTAACTATAAGATAATTCTTTACATTTACATCAATGAATATTTATCCGATTGAATCTGGTAATTTTAAATTAGACGGTGGTGCGATGTTTGGTGTTGTTCCAAAAAGTCTATGGCAAAAAACTAACCCTTCTGATTCTAACAATATGATAGATATTGCATCTCGATGTCTTCTTGTAGAGAATAATAATAAGCTGATTCTGATTGATACAGGAATGGGTAATAAGCAATCTGAAAAATTTTTTAGATACTACCACCAATGGGGTGATTATAATTTAATTGATTCAATAAATTCAGCCGGTTTTTCAATAGATGAGATTACTGACGTATTCTTTACACACCTTCATTTTGATCATTGTGGTGGTGGTTCTTTTTTTAATAAAAAAACCAATAAAAATGAAGTACTATTTAAAAACGCTAAATATTGGTCAAATAAAAATCATTGGAATTGGGCTAAATATCCAAACGCAAGAGAAAAAGCATCTTTTTTAATTGAAAACTTAGAACCAATAGAATTGTCTGGTCAATTGAATTTTATTGATTGCGAAAAAAAAGGGTTTAATTATTGTAAAGACTTAGGTTTTGAGATAATGTTTGTCGATGGGCATACTGAAAAACAAATGATTCCTAAATTAAATTACAAAGGCAAAGATTTGGTTTTTGCTGCAGATTTAATACCAACTGCAGGCCATATACCAATTCCATATATAATGGGTTACGATGTAAGGCCATTAACTACTATGAAAGAAAAAGCTGATTTTTTAAATTTGGCTGTTGAGAACGATTTTCTATTGTTTATGGAGCACGATGCCCACAACCAAATTATTTCATTAAAACAAACAGAAAAGGGAATTAGCTTTAATAAGTCCTTTAATTTTAATGAGATTTAATTTGATATGTATAGATTAGTTTTTTTTCTTCTTTTCTCTCAAATTTCCAATTCACAAGGATACTGGCAGCAACATGTTGATTATAAAATGGATATAAAAGTGAATGTAAATGACTTTACATACACGGGTGAACAGGAGTTGATTTACACTAACAACTCACCCGATACAATTAAAAAGGTATATTATCATTTATTTTTTAATGCATTTAAGCCTAACAGCCAAATGGACATACGCTCTCGTACTATTAAAGACCCTGATAGCAGAGTTGGAAGCAGGATAGTAGCATTAGAAGAAAAAGATTTTGGTGATTTGAGTGTAAAATCACTAAAACAAGATGGTCAAGATCTCATATACGATGTGAATGAAACTATTCTTTTAGCTAGATTAAACAAGCCATTATTACCTGGGAAAAAAACAAAACTATCCATGAGTTTTGACGCGCAAATTCCATTACAAATTAGAAGATCTGGAAAAATAAGCAAAGAAGGAGTTGATTTAACAATGACACAGTGGTTTCCAAAGCTCGCAGAATTTGATTTTGAAGGTTGGCATCCCAACCCTTACATTGGAAGGGAGTTTCATGGCGTTTGGGGTGACTACTTAGTAAATATTACTATTGACAAAGATTATGTTGTTGGTGGGACTGGGTATTTACAAAACCCTCACGAGATAGGTCATGGGTACTCTAATAAGTCCATAAAAGATAACGGTAAAGAGACAAATACTTGGAAGTTTTATGCTCCTGATGTTCATGATTTTGCATGGGCTGCTGACCCTGAATATATTCATGACATTAAAAAATCTGAGTCTGGTGTAGACCTTCATTTTTTTTACAAACCTGATGTAAACATATCAGACTGGAAAAAGCTTCAAAATGATGCTGTTTTATTGTTGAAGTTTTTTGAAGAAAACATAGGCCCATATCCATGGAAGCAATATTCAATAATTCAAGGTGGCGATGGAGGAATGGAATATGCCATGTGTACTATGATAACAGGCTTAAGGTCGTACGCAAGTCTTCTTGGTGTAACAGCTCATGAAATGTCACACATTTGGTTTCAACATTTATTAGCGACCAATGAAGCAAAACATGCCTGGATGGACGAGGGGTTTACGGAATATATGACAACTCTTTCAGAAAACTATGTGAACAATAAAAATCCAGACTTTCCTCACAAAAGCAGCTATGACAGATATTATCTTCTTGCTGGCTCTGGTCTAGAACAGGCTCAAACAACCCATTCCGACAGATATGACTATAATTTTGCATATGTGGCTTCTGCCTACAGTAAGGGGTCTGTTTTTTTGGCACAGCTTGGATATGTAATAGGAGATGAGAATCTTAAAAAGACACTTAAAAGATATTATGAAGAGTTTAAGTTCAAACACCCCTCTCCCAACGATTTTAAAAGGATTGCTGAAAAAGTTTCTGATCTTGAGCTCGAATGGTATTTAAATGACTGGACAAGAACAAATCATAAAATTGACTATGGTCTTGACATTTCTTCTTTAGTCTTTGATAGATCAATTACGGTAAAACGAAAAGCAAGAATGCCGATGCCAATTGAAATTGAAGTCTCTTTTGCTGATGGTAGTGCTGATATATACTATATTCCTACTGACCTTATGCATGGAAACAAAAAGTTTTATTCAAAAAATATTTTTTATATGGATCCTTGGACCTGGACATCTCCCGATTATGAATTTGTTGTTGAAGGAGATAAAAAAATCATAAAAGTTGAAATTGATCCATCAAAAAGAATAGCAGATGTAAATCAATTTGATAACTCGTTTGAAATTGACTAATGTTAGCCCCTCTTAAAAACAAGAAAAAAATTGATATAATTTTTGATAAAGGCGAAATAATCAATAAAGGTCCCATATTGCTCAAATTTTATGATTTTAATGACACTGAAAACGGATATGCCGTTAGTGTACCTAAAAAGCATTTTAAATCTGCTGTGTCAAGGAATAAAATTAAAAGGCAGCTAAGGGAAATTATTAACAAACAAGCTGCGATAAAAAATGGTATTGGCTTTTTTATAATTTATAATTCACCAGAAAAAACTCAATTCTCAAAACTAAAAGCTATAACTGAATCGCTTTTAGATAAACTTGTTGATAAAACTTCTTAAGTTTTTCATAATTTTTTATTTATCTAAATTAATGATGTTTAAAAATTTAGGTTCTAAATTTAGTATTTCATAAAAGAGAACGGTCTTTTGAATAATAGATATAAAAAAAGATTTTGAGTTTGTAATTTTAATTATGGGGTTTTTGTTTTTATTTGTTCTCTTTTTTATAGTTCCGCTGGTTATAATACCTGCATGGTTAACCTACGCTAAGGCTGGAAAACCTGGCTGGGCTTGCATCATACCTATATATTCCACTTTAGTTTTACTTCAAATAGTAAATAAGCCTTGGTGGTTTATTTTTCTTTTATTCGTGCCTTTCGTCGGAATTGTTGTATCAATTTGGCTCACTAATCTTCTATCTAAATCTTTTGGTAAGGGAGTTGGTTTCACAATTGGGTTGATACTACTTCCTTTTATTTTTTACCCTATACTAGGATACGGTTCGTCCACTTATAAAAAGCTAGTTGAGAAATAGATTGATTTGATTCTTCGTCTTTTTTTTATTGCTGTTCTTTTTTCTTTTTTTGGTATGTCACAAAATGGATCTTCCGTGTTTGATAAAATAGAAGATGTGCCTATTTATCCAGGTTGTGAAAACATAAAAAATAAAAGAAGTTGCGCACAAACTAAAATTCAAGAACATATTATTAGAAACTTTAGATATCCTAAAGAGGCTCAAAAAAAGAAAATACAAGGTCGAGTTTTTGTTCAGTTTTATATTGGAGTCGGTGGTTATATTGATAATATTCGTACGCGCGGACCTCATGAAATACTAGAAAAGGAGGCAAAAAGAATTATTTCATTGCTTCCTCGTTTTGTACCTGGTAAGATTGATGGAGAGGCTGTTAGGGTTCCTATGTCTGTGCCAATATCTTTCAGATTACAATAAAAGCTATTTTTTTATAAACATTGCTGTGTGTGGAATACCATCTTCTAAATATTCCTCGCCTTCTGCTTTAAAACCATGTGAAGAATAAAAACTTTTTAGATAAGACTGTGCAGATATTTTAATTTTTTTTTCTTCAAACTGTTCTATGCTTATCTTAACTAAATCATCTCCAATTCCTTTTCCTCTGTATGATTTTTTTACAACAGCTCTTCCAAAAGAAGCTTCTTTAAAATAATCACCTGGTTTAAATATTCTAGAATAAGCTATAAGCTCTTTTTTTTCAAAACCTAAAACATGTTTGGCTAATTGATCTTTTCCGTCAATATCTTGATAAACACAGTCTTGTTCAACTACAAATACCTCAGACCTTAAACTAAAAATTTTTTCAATTTCTTCTTTGCTTAATTCGGACCAATCTTTAATAGTCCATTCCATTATTTATCAATTTTTCCTACTCTTCTTTCGTGTCTTCCACCCTCTTCAAAGTCCGTTTCTAAAAAAACATTTACTATTTCTAAAGCATCTTTTGTAGAAATAAATCTAGCTGGTAAACTTAATACGTTTGCATTATTGTGTTTTCTTATAAGCTCTGCTATTTCTTTACTCCAACACAATCCGGCTCTAACTCCTTCATATTTATTAGCAACCATACTTACTCCATTTCCTGTTCCACACATTATGATTCCTTTACTATCTTTATTTTCTGATATTTCTTTTGCAAGAGGGTGAATAATGTCTGGATAGTCTACACTCTCCCCGTCATTATTACCAAAGTCTTTCAAGCTATATCCTTTAGCTTCTAAAAATTTTTTTACATTATTTTTTAATTCAACACCAGCGTGATCATTTGAAATAATAATGTTCATATGTTGTTAGTTGTTGTTAATAGTTTTAAGTTAGTTTCTAACATAAAGTTTTTATTAGAAATTCTCATTTATTTTAAACAAAAATAATCTATTTATTGA
>CACIKV010000002.1 GCA_902587325.1 uncultured Bacteroidota bacterium | reverse complement strand
ATCATTAGTCGCACTAATAGATTCATTTGATTTTTTCTTTCTTCTTCTTCTTTTTCTAGAATCAGGTTTTGAACTAGTATATGTAGAATTATAATCAACAAGTTCAATCATAGCCATATCTGCATTATCGCCAAGCCTGTTTCCTAACTTAATTATTCTAGTATAACCCCCAGGTCTATCACCAATTTTAACTGAAATTTCTCTAAAAAGCTCTGAGACTGCGTATTTATTTCTCAAGTAACTAAAAACTATTCTTCTATTGTGAGTAGAATCGTTTTTAGACTTAGTAATAATTGGTTCAATAAATAGCTTTAAAGCTTTAGCCTTTGTGAGAGTAGTATTAATTGATTTATGTTCAATTAAAGAACATGCCATATTAGATAACATATACTTTCGATGACCTCTTTTTCTACCAAGATGCGGGAATTTTTTACCGTGTCTCATTATTACTTTTAATTAATCCTTATCCAACTTATATTTTGATAAATCCATTCCAAAATTCAATCCTTTAACAAGAACTAACTCTTCTAGTTCAGTAAGTGATTTTTTTCCAAAGTTTCTGAATTTCATAAGATCAGACTTGTTAAAAGAAACTAAATCGCCTAACGTATCAACCTCAGCAGCTTTTAAACAATTTAATGCTCGAACAGATAAATCCATATCAATTAGTCTAGTTTTTAATAGTTGTCTCATATGTAAAGATTCTTCATCATAAGTTTCTGTTTGTGCAATTTCATCTGCTTCAAGAGTAATTCTCTCATCAGAAAAAAGCATAAAATGATGGATTAAAACTTTTGCCCCTTCGGTTAAAGCATCTTTAGGCTCAATTGATCCGTCAGTAGTAATTTCAAAAATAAGTTTTTCATAATCTGTTTTCTGTTCAACCCTAAAGTCTTCAATTGAATATTTGACATTTTTTATTGGAGTAAAAACTGAATCCATAAAAATAGTACCAATGGGAGCTCCTAATTTTTTATTCTCTTCAGAGGAAACATAACCTCTCCCTTTTTCAATATTTAATTCGAAATTAAGACTAACGCTTTTTTCCATGTTACATATAACCTGTTCAGGATTTAATATTTGAAATCCAGAAATAAATTTTTGTAAATCACCTGCCTTGAGATGATCTTGCATGTTAACTGAAACAGAAACTAATTCATTATCAACTGAATCAATTTGTCTTTTTAATCTAACTTGTTTCAAATTCAAAATAATTTCTGTTACATCCTCAACTATTCCTGGAAGAGATGTGAATTCATGTTCAACATTATCTATTTTAACTGATGTAAATGCAAATCCCTCAAGAGAAGCTAAAAGAACTCTTCTTAAAGCATTACCAACAGTTAAGCCATATCCTGGCTCTAAAGGTCTGAATTCAAATTTTCCCTCAAAATCTGTTGAGTCAATCATTATTACTTTGTCTGGTTTTTGAAATGTAAATGTTGCCATATTTATTATTGTATTATTTCGAATATAATTCGACTATTAATTGTTCTTTTATATTTTCTGTAATTTGTTCTCTGGTTGGTATATTATTAAATACACCTTCCATTTTATTATTATCCCAGGTAATCCATTCATATACAGATTCATTAGTAGAGAGTGATTCTTCAATAATTGAAAGTGATTTAGACTTTTCTCTAACACCAACTACATCCCCTACTTTAATAGTTCTGGATGCTATATTGCAAACTTTACCATTGACTTGAATATGTTCATGGGAGACAAGTTGCCTTGCTCCTCTTCTAGATTTAGATAAACCCATTCTAAACACAACATTGTCAAGTCTAGACTCACACAATTGAAGTAAAACTTCACCTGTAATTCCCTTGCTTCTACTCGCTTTTTCAAAAAGATTTCTAAATTGTTTTTCTAAAATCCCATATAAGAACTTGGCTTTTTGCTTTTCCATTAACTGGATAGCGTATTCAGATTTCTTCTGCCTTCTTTTATTTATTCCATGCTGTCCTGGTGGATAATTCTTTTTTTCAAAAGACTTATCAGCTCCAAAAATTGGCTCACCAAATTTTCGAGATATTTTTGTTTTAGGTCCTGTGTATCTTGCCATAATATCTTTTTTTTAAACTCTTCTTCTTTTTGGTGGTCTACAACCATTATGAGGAACTGGTGTAACATCGAAAATTTCTGTTACTTCAACTCCAGCATTATGAATACTTCTTATAGCAGATTCTCTTCCATTTCCTGGGCCTTTAACATAAACCTTTACTTTTCTCAAACCTGCATCATGAGCAACTTTTACAGCATCTTCAGCTGCAAGTTGTGCTGCGTAAGGAGTATTTTTTTTTGAACCCCTAAATCCCATTTTTCCTGCAGAGGACCAAGAAATTACCTCACCTTTTTTATTTGTAAAAGAAATGATAATGTTATTGAAAGTTGCATTAATATGAACTTCCCCAAATGATTCAACAATTACTTTTCTTTTTTTACTTACTACTTTGGCCATAATTTAAGCTTATTTAGTTACTTTCTTTTTGTTAGCTACTGTTTTTCTTTTCCCTTTTCTTGTTCTAGAATTATTTTTTGTTCTTTGACCTCTTAATGGCAAACCTAACCTGTGTCTAATTCCTCTGTAAGAGCCAATATCCATTAATCTTTTAATATTTATTTGGTTTTCAGCTCTAAGCTCACCTTCAATTGTTAGTTCGGACACTGCAGCTCTTATTTTTGCAGTATCATCATCAGACCAATCATTAACCTTTTTATCTTCATTTACGTCAGCCTTCTTTAATATTTTTTGAGCTCTACTTTTTCCAATACCATATATGTAAGTTAGAGCAATGACCCCTCTTTTTTCTTTTGGAATATCTATACCTGAAATTCTTGCCATAATATTAACCTTGTCTTTGTTTAAATCTTGGATTCTTTTTATTAATTACGTATAATTTACCTTTTCTTCGTACAATTTTGCACTCTGGACTTCTTTTTTTAATTGATGCTCTTACCTTCATAGTTAATGTCTAAATGTTATTCTAGCTTTTGTTAAATCATATGGACTCATCTCAAGCTTAACCTTATCCCCCGGGAGTAATTTAATATAATGCATTCTCATTTTACCAGATATATGAGCAGTTACAACATGACCATTTGCAAGTTCTACTCTAAACATTGCATTTGATAATGACTCTATTATCACTCCATCCTGTTCTATTGCTGCCTGTTTTGCCATCTATGCTACTCTTCTAGTTTTACCAGTTTTCATTAAACCATCATAATGCCTATTCAGCAGATATGCGTTTATTTGCTGAATAGTATCAATAGCGACTCCTACCATAATTAATAGCGAAGTTCCTCCATAAAATAATGCCCAACCTTGTTGAATCTGCATTAAAGCTACAATGACTGCGGGAAGTACAGAAATTAGAGCTAAAAAAATAGAACCTGGGAATGTTATAAGAGACATTACTTTATCCAAAAAATCTGATGTTTCTAAACCCGGTTTGATACCTGGAACAAAACCACCACTTCGTTTTAAATCATCAGCCATTTTATTCGTAGGAACTGTAATGGCAGTGTAAAAATATGTAAATAATATAATCAATAATCCAAATAAAATATTGTAAGCTAATCCGAACATATTAGAAAAAGAACTTTGCATCCACTGACCTAGTCCTCCTCCAATTATTTGACCTAAATATGCTGGAGCAAACATAATTGCTTGAGCAAAAATAATTGGCATAACACCGGAGGCATTTAATCTAAGCGGGATGTATTGTCTTTTTGAAAACATATTATTTTGGCCACTAACTACTGATCTTCTAGCATATTGAACAGGAATTTGTCTTACAGCTTTGACTAATAATACACATAATGCTATAACAATTACCCAAATAACAAATTCTATTGCAATCATTAGAAGACCTCCAGATCCTGAAATTTGTGAGACAAATTCTTGAGCAAATGAAAGAGGAAGGGATGCAATAATACCCACCGTTATTAGTAAGGAAATTCCATTACCAATACCACGATCAGTTATTTTTTCTCCAAGCCACATAGCAAATACACAACCGGTAACTAAAATAATTACTGCAGGAATCATAAAAGATACACCTTTACCTAAGACAAATGCAGCATCAGGAACGCCAAGAGCTCCTAAACCATATAAATATGCAGGTGCTTGCACTACACAAATAGCTATAGTTAACCAGCGAGTTATTTGAGTTATTTTCTTTCTACCACTTTCACCGTCTTTTTGAAGTTTCTGCAGATATGGAACAGCAACACCCATAAGCTGGACAACAATCGAAGCTGAAATGTAAGGCATTATTCCTAGAGCAAAAATAGATGCATTTGCGAATGCACCTCCTGTGAATGCATTAAGCAAACCAAGTAGTCCACCATCACCTGCAATTTTAGCATCAGCAATAATATTATAATCAACACCAGGGAGGACAACCTGAGCTCCTAATCTGTAAATTGCTAAAAAAAACAGCGTTAATAAAATTCTATTCTTTAACTCATCAATAGACCAAATATTCTTTAATATTTCAAAAAACTTTAACATCTATATTATTTTTATTTTTCCACCGGACTTTTCAATTTTATCTTGTGCTGATTTTGAAAATTTATGAGCTTCAATATTTAAAGCAGTTTTTAATTCACCAGAACCTAAAATTTTGACTAAATCATTTTTACTAACTAAGCCATTTTTAATTAAATCACTGATATTAACATTAGATTTTTTGATTTTTTTATTATCAAATAATGATTGTAATACTTTTAAATTAACTGCTTGATATTCAACTCTATTAATATTTTTAAAACCAAATTTTGGAATCCTTCTTTGAAGTGGCATTTGTCCACCTTCAAAACCTAGTTTTTTTGAGTATCCTGATCTAGACTTTGCACCTTTGTGTCCTCTTGTTGCAGTGCCACCTTTTCCAGAGCCTTGACCTCTACCTATTCTTTTTTTCTTAGTATTGACTGAACCGTTAATAGGTGATAAATTAGACAATTCCATATTATTTAATTATTGTTATTAAGTGTTCAACTTTCCTTATCATACCTTCAATTGAAGGTGTTACCTTATGTTCAACAACTTGACCAATTCTTCTTAAACCCAAGGCTTCAAGAGTTCTCTTTTGATCAGCAGGCCTATTAATTTTACTTCTAATTTGTTTAATCTTAATGTTACTCATAATTATCCATTAAAAACTTTTTCTAAACTGATACCTCTTTCTAATGCAACCTTGTTGGCATCTCTTAATTGAAAAAGAGCATTAAATGTTGCTTTGACTACATTATGAGGGTTTGATGATCCTTGAGATTTTGACAGTACATCTTGAATGCCAGCGGACTCCAATACAGCTCTAACGGCACCACCTGCAATGACACCTGTACCTTCAGAAGCAGGTTGAATATATACACGAGCACCACCATGTTTGCCTTTTTGTTCATGAGGAATTGTTGAATTGTACAAGGGAATTCTAACCAAATTCTTTTTTGCATCCTCAACAGCTTTTGAAATAGCAATAGAAACTTCTTTTGCTTTTCCTAAACCATGACCAACAACTCCATTTTCATCACCCACAACAACAATTGCTGAAAAACCAAAAGCCCTTCCTCCTTTAGTAACTTTTGTAACTCTTTGAATACTAACTAATCTGTCTTTTAAGTCAAGACCACCTGGTTTTACAAATTCAGTATTTTTTTTCTTCATAAACTTTAAAATTTAAGTCCTGCCTCACGGGCACCCTCAGCCAAAGATTTAACTCTACCATGGTATAGATAGCCATTCCTGTCAAACGAAACTGAAATTATTCCTAATTCAAGAGCTTTTTTCCCAATAGAATTACCAACAATCTTGGAAATTTCAATTTTGTTATTTGATTTAATTTTTAATTCTTTATCCTTTGATGATGCAGAGACTATAGTTTTTTTATTCACATCATTAATTATCTGAGCATAAATTTCTTTATTACTTCTGTAAACAGAAAGCCTTGGTCTTTCATTAGAACCAAATACAACCTTTCTAATTCTTTTCTTAATCTTATTTCTTTTTAATATAGTTTTATCAGTACTCATTAATTTATTTTTATGCTGACTTACCAGCTTTTCTTCTTATTTGTTCACCTACAAACTTTACTCCCTTACCTTTGTAAGGTTCAGGTTTTCTAAATGATCTAATTTTGGCAGCTACCATTCCTAGTAATTGTTTGTCATGAGACGTCAATTTAATAATAGGGTTTTTACCCTTTTCGTTAATAGTTTCAACTTTTACTTCTGAAGGTAAATCAAGAACTATATTATGAGAAAAACCTAATGCAATATCTAGTTTTTGTCCACTGTTTGATGCTCTATAACCAACCCCAACTAATTCAAGCTCCTTTGTGAATCCCTCATTAACGCCGGTAACCATATTAGCAATTAGAGATCTATACAAACCATGTTTAGATTTGTGATCCTTTGATTCTGAGTTTCTTGAAACAGTTATTACACTATCCTCTTTTGATAAAGTAACTCCATCAAACACCTGAGATAATGAACCTAGCTTACCTGATACAACTAACTCATTAGAGTTAATTTCAACATTAACACCTTCTGGAACTACAATTGGACTGTTACCTATTCTTGACATAATTAATAAACGTTACAAATTATTTCACCTCCAAGATTTTCTCTAGATGCTTTTTTACCAGTCATTAAGCCTTTAGAAGTTGAAATAATATTAATTCCAAGACCATTCAAAACTCTAGGAATGGAAGAACTATTAGTATACTTTCTAAGACCTGGTTTACTGACTCTTTCTAATTTTTTTATCACAGGTTCTTTACTGAGTCTATCATACTTTAATGCAATTTTAATTGTACCCTGTACTTCATCCTCATCAATCTTATAATTTAAAATAAAACCCTGATCAAAAAGAATTTTTGTGATTTCTTTTTTGATTTTTGACATTGGAATCATAACTGTTTTATGACCTGCAATATTTGCATTTCTAAGTCTTGTTAAAAAATCTGCGATTGGATCTGTATTCATAACTTTTTTTATTTACCAACTTGCTTTTCTCACCCCAGGAATTAATCCTTTATTAGCCATTTCTCTAAACATTACTCTAGAAAGACCAAACTGTCTCATATATCCTTTAGGTCTTCCGGTAATCTTACATCTGTTATGCGCTCTAACAGGAGATGAATTTTTAGGTAACTTTTGTAAACCTATGTAATCACCAGCTTCTTTTAAAGCTTTTCTCTTTTCTGCATATCTTGCACACATCTTAGCTCTTTTAACTTCACGGGCTTTCATTGATTCTTTTGCCATATTTTAATTTTTTTTAAATGGAAGTCCTAATTCCTTTAATAAGCTCTTTGCCAAATTATCGTCATTGGTAGAAGTTACAAAAGTTATATTCATTCCAGATATTTTATTAATTTTATCAATATTTATTTCAGGAAAAATAATTTGCTCTGTCACACCTAAATTATAATTTCCTCTTCCATCAAATCCAGAAACTTTTATTCCTTGAAAGTCTCTTACTCTAGGAAGAGCAGCGGTTATGAGTCTATCTAAAAACTCATACATTCTATCGCCTCTCAAAGTAACTTTTACTCCAACAGGCATACCTTTTCTAAGTTTGAAGTTAGAAATATCTTTTTTTGACATTGTTGCAATTGCTTTCTGCCCAGAAATAAGTGAAATTTCATCTAAAGCATAATCAATTAACTTTTTGTCTGCAACTGCTGCACCTACACCTTTACTAATAATAATTTTTTTAAGTTTTGGAACCTGCATGATATTACCCAAATTATGATTGTCCATCAAATTTTTAGTAATTACATCATTATACTCTTTTTTTAATCTGGGTACGTAACTCATAACTTAAATAATTTCGTTTGATTTTTTGGAGAATCTCACCTTTTTACCATCCTTCTCTGTTCTGTAACCTACTCTAGTGATTTCACCATCTTTAGTTACGAGAGAAATATTAGATAAATTAATTGGAGCTTCCTTTTCAATTATACCACCCTTCGGATTATTAGCATTTGGTTTATTATGTTTTTTCACGAGATTAACACCTTCAACTAAAGCTGTATTTTTAGCTCTGAATACTTTAACAACTTTTCCTGCAGATCCTTTATGATCCCCAGCTAATACTTTTACACTATCCCCTACTTTAATTCTCATATTATAATACTTCCGGTGCTAATGAAACAATTTTCATAAAATTTTTATCCCTTAATTCTCTTGCAACTGGTCCAAATACTCTAGTGCCCCTCATTTCTCCTGCAGCATCCAACAAAACACATGCATTGTCATCAAATCTAATGTATGAACCATCTTTCCTTCTTACTTCTTTTTGCGCCCTAACAACAACTGCAGTAGAAACCTGACCTTTTTTTACAGTGCCGCTAGGAGTAGCATTTTTAACACTTACAACAATTTTATCCCCTAAAGAAGCATACCTTCTTTTTGTCCCACCAAGAACACGGATAGTTAAAACTTCTTTTGCTCCTGTATTATCTGCAACTAATAATCTACTCTCTTGTTGTACCATTTATTTAGCTTTTTCAATAATTTGAACCAATCTCCAACATTTGTTTTTACTAATCGGTTTAGTTTCCATTATTTTAACAACATCACCCTCACCACATTCATTTTTCTCATCGTGTGCATGAAATTTCTTCGTTTTCAAAACAAATTTTCCATACTTTGGATGCTTTACCTTTCCAACTTCAGAAACAACTATGGATTTTTCCATTTTATTGCTTGTAACTATTCCAATCCTTTCTTTCCTTAAATTTCTTTTTTCCATAATTATTTTTGTACTCTTTTAGAAATTTCAGTTTTAAGCCTAGCTATTGTCCTCCTAATTTTTCTAATACTAAGAGGATTCTCAATAGGCGAAACAGCATGAGTTGTTTTTGTTTCATACAAACTAGATGAAAATAAACTTAACTTATCGTTAAGTTCATCATCACTTAATATTTTAATTTCTTTTTGTTTCATTTTTAAACTGTTTCATAATCATTTGCAATAACAAACTTAGTTTTACAGGGTAATTTTTGAGCTGCCAACCTTAAGGCTTCTTGCGCAATTTCAAAACTAACACCCGCAACTTCAAAAATTATTCTACCCGGTTTGACAACTGCTACAAAATATTCAGGGGCACCTTTACCCTTACCCATTCTAACTTCAAGCGGCTTCTTAGTTATAGGCTTATCAGGAAAAATTTTAATCCATAATTGGCCCTCTCTTTTCATGAATCTTGTTGCTGCAATTCTTGCAGCTTCAATTTGTCTAGAAGTGATAAATTTAGATTCAAGAGATTTGATTCCAAACATTCCGTTAGAAAGTCTATGTCCTCTCTGAGAATTTCCTTTCATTCTCCCTTTTTGCATTTTTCTAAACTTCTGTCTCTTTGGTGCTAACATAATTTATATTTTATCTTCTTCTTTGCTTATTACTTTTATTTTTTTTAGAAGCCAAGCTTAAACCAACCAATGGAGACAACTCTCTTTTTCCATAAACTTCACCCTTCATGATCCAAACTTTAATTCCTAACCTACCATATGTTGTATGAGCTTCAACCAACGCATAATCAATATCAGCTCTAAAGGTAGATAGAGGAATACGTCCGTCTTTATAACTCTCAGACCTTGCCATTTCTGCACCATTAAGCCTTCCTGAAATTTGAACCTTAATACCTTCAGCATTCATTCTCATTGTAGCAGCAATTGACATTTTTATAGCTCTCCTGTAGGAAATTCTGTTTTCGATTTGCCTAGCAATTGATGATGCAACAAGATGGGCTTCAAGTTCAGGTCTTTTAATTTCAACAATGTTTAGCTGAATATCTTTACCTGAAAGTTTTTTTAATTCCTCTTTCAACTTGTCTACTTCTTGACCAGCTTTACCAATTATTATACCAGGTCTAGCAGTGGTAATAGTAATAGTTAACAACTTTAAAGTTCTTTCTATTATAACTCTTGAAACACTTGCTTTGACAAGCCTAGTAAAAATATACTTTCTAATCTTTTCATCCTCAGCAATCATATTACCGAACTTTTTACCACCATACCAATTAGACTCCCATCCTCTAATGATACCTAGCCTGTTGCCAATTGGATTTGTTTTCTGTCCCATTAAATATTATTTTGATTTAAATTACCTAGAATCATAGTAACATGGTTTGACCTTTTTCTTATTCTGTGAGCTCTTCCTTGCGGAGCAGGTCTCAATCTTTTTAACATACCAGCACCATCCACTTTAATTTCCTTAATAAACAAATCTTGGTTTTCAAGATCTGCATCAGGATTCTTTTGTTGCCAGTTATTTATCGCGGAAAGCAAAAGCTTCTCGAGTCTTGTTGACGGTTGTTTTTGGCTAAATTTAAGTATGGAGAGTGCTTTATTAATTTTTTTTCCTCTTAATTGGTCTGCAACTAATCTCATTTTTCTTGGTGATGTTGGACAATTATTAAGTTTAGCAAAAATTAAATTTTTGTTAAGTTCTTTTGCAGCAACAGATGAATTTCTTTTTCTAGCTCCCATAACTATTTACCTTTTTTGCCACCAGCATGACCTCTAAATGATCTTGTTGGTGAAAACTCTCCAAGTTTATGACCTACCATATTTTCAGTAATGTACACTGGAACAAACTGTCTGCCATTATAGACAGCAATAGTTTGACCTACAAAATCAGGAATTATCATTGATGACCTTGACCATGTCTTGATAACTGCCTTTTTATTAGAATCAAGGTTAGCTTCTATTTTTTTAAGCAAACTATTGTGAACATACGGTCCTTTTTTTAATGATCTTGGCATAACTTATTTTCTTCTTTCAATTATGAATTTATTACTAAACTTCTTTTTATTTCTAGTTCTAAAACCCTTAGCAGGTATCCCATTTTTAGACCTTGGATGACCTCCAGAAGCTCTTCCTTCACCACCACCCATTGGATGATCAACAGGATTCATAACTACAGCTCTAGTTCTAGGTCTTCGACCAAGCCATCTTGTTCTACCTGCCTTTCCTGAAACTACTAGTTGATGATCAGAATTTGAAACTGATCCTATTGAAGCGTAACATCCAACTAAAATTAATCTGGTTTCACCAGAAGGCATTTTTATCGTAGCAAATTTACCATCCCTTGCCATTAATTGTGCAAATGAACCAGCACTTCTAGCTAAAGCAGCACCCTTACCAGGATTCATTTCAATACATGAAATTGTAGTTCCTAATGGAATAGATGACAATGGTAAGGCATTTCCAACAGATGGTTCAACCTTTTCGCCAGAAATAACATTATCTCCTAATTTTAATCCTTTTTGAGCAATAATATATCTTTTCTCTCCATCACTAAACTCAGTTAGCGCAATGAAGGCAGATCTATTCGGGTCATACTCAATTGATAATACTTTGGCAAAATCGTCGTGTCTATCTCTTTTAAAGTCTATAATTCTAAATTTCCTTTTGTGACCACCACCTCTGAATTTCATAGTCATCTTCCCTTGACTATTTCTTCCACCTGATTTTTTGAAAGGGATTGATAAGCTTTTTTCAGGTTTACGAGCTGTAATAGCATCAAAACCATTTACTGTTCTTCCTCTTTGTCCAGGTGTGATTGGTTTTAAACTCTTAATTGGCATAATTATAAATTATTATAAAAATCTATTGTCTCACCATCAACAAGTTTCACAATAGCTTTTTTCTTTATGTTAGACTTCGTTTTCTGTAAACCATTCTTTGTATACTTAGTTTTTCTTTCAGGTCCATAAATCTGAGTTCTAACTTTTTCTACAGTCACATTATATTTTTTTTGTACGGCAAGCTTAATTTCAACTTTATTTGCGGATTTTTTAACTAGAAAAGTATACCTATTCCTTAATTCACTATCGTTAGTGGCTTTTTCAGTTATTATAGGTTTTATTAAAATCTCCATTTTTAAATTAAATTAGATTGTAATTTTTCAATAACATTTTCTTCGATTACAAGATGCTGAGCATTTACAATTTTATATGTCGAAACTTCAGAATCAGTTACTACTTCTGACTTTTTCAAATTTCGGGCGGACAAATATACATTTTTATTAACTCCGTCCATTACAAATAAAGTTTTTTTATCCTCGAGACCAAAAGCCTTCAAAAGATCGTTGAATGACTTAGTCTTGGGTGATTTAAAATCTATCTTTTCAATAATTGATATTGATTTAGACTTACACTTGTTGGACAGAGCAGACTTTCTAGCAAGTTTTTTAACATTTTTGTTGAGTTTAAATTCATAATTTCTAGGTCTAGGACCAAAAATAGTACCTCCTCCTCTAAACAGTGGATTTTTAATACTTCCTGCTCTGGCAGTTCCGGTACCTTTTTGTTTCTTGATTTTTCTAGTACTTCCTTTAATCTCAGCTCTTTCTTTAGTTTTTGCATTTCCCTGTCTCTGATTTGCTAAATATTGTTTAACATCTAGATATACAGCATGCTCACTTGCGTTTATTTCAAAAACTTTTTTTGAAAGTTCAATCTCTCTACCAGTGTCTTTTCCTTTAATATTTAAAACTGAAACTTTCATTATTTTTTAATTGTAATAATTGAGTTTTTGTGACCCGGAACACAACCCTTAAGTAATAATAAGTTTTTCTCTGGAACAATTTTAATAACTTTTAGATTTTGAACTGTTACTTTCTCGTTTCCGGTTTGACCTGCCATTCTCATTCCTTTAAAAACACGAGCAGGATATGAAGCAGCCCCAATCGAACCTGGGGCTCTCAATCTGTTATGCTGACCATGGGAAGATTGCCCAACACCAGCAAAACCGTGTCTCTTTACAACACCTTGAAATCCTTTACCTTTAGAAATACCAGATACATCAACAAATTCACCCTCAATAAAATGGTCAACACTAACTACATCGCCAATGTTAAGTTCGTTCTTAAAGTTTTTGAATTCACAGATATTTTGTTTTGGATCAGTTTTGGCATTTTTAAAATGTCCAATCTCTGACTTAGTATAATTTTTTTCTTTTTTATCTAAAAAACCAAGCTGTACAGAATCATAGCCATCTTTGTCTTTATTTTTAACTTGGATGACAATACACGGGCCTGCTTCAATTACAGTACATGCAAGGTTATTACCTTCATCATCATAAAGACTTGTCATTCCAATTTTTTTACCTATCAATCCAGACATTTTATATTAAACTTTTATTTCAACTTCAACTCCACTTGGTAGCTCTAATTTCATTAAAGCGTCAATTGTTTTTGACGAGGAACTGTAAATATCGAGCAATCTATTATAAGATGAAAGCTGGAATTGTTCTCTCGACTTTTTATTGACATGTGGAGACTTTAATACTGTAAATATTTTTTTCTTGGTTGGTAGTGGTATTGGCCCAGTTACAATTGCTCCTGTTGTTTTTACAGTTTTAACAATCTTCTCAGCTGACTTATCAACCAAGTTAAAGTCGTATGATTTCAGTTTTATCCTAATTTTTTGACTCATAATTATTCCTGATTTCCTTTAATTGATGCAATAACCTCATCTGAAACATTACTTGGAGTTTCAGAATAATGAGAAAATTCCATTGTTGATGTTGCTCTACCGGAACTTAAAGTTCTCAAAGATGTGACGTAACCAAACATTTCAGAAAGTGGAACAATTGCTTTCACAACTTTTGATCCTGCTCTGTCATCCATGTTATTTACCTGACCTCTTCTTCTGTTAAGATCTCCAACAATATCCCCCATATTTTCCTCAGGTGTTAGAACCTCCAATTTCATCATCGGTTCCATAATGACTGATTTAGCAAGTCTTGCAGCTTCTTTAAAACCTAGCTTAGCAGCTAACTCAAAAGACAATGAATCAGAGTCAACAGGATGAAATGAACCATCTTTTAAAGAAACTTTAAGAGAATCAATTTCAAATCCAGCTAGAGGTCCATTTTTCATTGCTTCTTTAAAGCCTTTTTCGACAGATGGTATATACTCCTTAGGGATATTACCACCTTTAATATTGTTTATAAATTCTAAGCCAGATGCTCCTTCTTCTGCCGGTTCCATCGTAAAAACAATATCGGCAAATTTACCTCTACCACCGGTCTGTTTCTTATAAACCTCCCTGTGATCAGCAGTTGCAGTTACAGCTTCTTTGTATTCAACTTGAGGCTGACCTTGATTAACCTCTACTTTAAATTCTCTTTTTAATCGATCTACAATTATATCTAAGTGAAGTTCCCCCATACCAGAAATTATTGTTTGACCTGATGCTTCATCAGTTCTAACCTGAAAGGTAGGGTCTTCTTCAGCAAGTTTTCCTAACGCCATTCCAAGTTTATCAACGTCTGCTTTTGTTTTAGGTTCAACAGCAATACCAATAACTGGGTCTGGAAAATCCATACTTTCTAAAACAATTGGATGTTTCTCAGCAGATAATGTATCCCCAGTTTTTATATCTTTAAAACCAACAGCAGCACCAATATCACCAGCTTCAATAAAATCTATTGCATTTTGCTTATCAGCGTGCATTTGGTAAATTCTAGAAATTCTTTCTTTATTTTCCGATCTATTATTAAAAATATATGAACCTGCATCTAAGCGACCTGAGTACACTCTGAAGAAAGCTAATCTTCCAACATAAGGATCTGTAGCGATTTTAAACGCCAAAGCAGAAAATGGCTCAGCGACAGTAGGTTTTCTAGAAATTTCAGAACCATTATCAGGGTGAGTACCAATAATTGCTTGTTTATCTTCTGGTGAGGGTAGGTATCGGCAAACACAGTCTAACAAGAACTGAACTCCTTTATTTTTAAAAGCTGAACCGCACACCATTGGTATAATACTCATATCTTGTGCAGCCTTTCTTAAAGCTTCATGAATTTCGTCTTCCGAAATGGATTCAGGGTCCTCAAAAAACTTTTCTAATAAATTATCATCATATTCAGCAACGGCTTCAATTAAATTTGCTCTAAACTTTTCAACATCAGCCCTCATATCATCAGGAATATCAACAACATCAAATGTTGATCCTTTATTTTCTTCATGCCAAACGATTGCCTGATTCTTTACAAGATCGACAACGCCTTTAAAATCTTCTTCTTCACCAATGGGTAATACAATTGGTACAGCATTAGATTTTAGCATGTCTTTAATTTGTTGACATACTTTTAAGAAATCCGAACCTTGACGATCCATTTTATTAACAAATCCCATTCTAGGAACTTTATAATTGTCAGCTAATCTCCAGTTTGTTTCAGATTGAGGTTCAACACCATCAACAGCACTAAATAAAAAAACTAAACCATCTAAAACTCTTAGTGATCTATTAACCTCAACTGTAAAATCTACGTGACCTGGCGTATCAATTATGTTAAAATGATATGGCTTAGAAATGTCAATTTTTTTTCCTTGATCAGTTGGAAAATTCCATTCGCATGTTGTAGCAGCCGATGTAATTGTTATGCCTCTTTCCTGCTCTTGTTCCATCCAATCCATAGTTGCGGCACCATCATGAACTTCGCCTATTTTATGACTCACACCTGTATAATAAAGGATTCTTTCAGTTGTTGTAGTTTTACCTGCATCAATGTGGGCAGCAATACCAATATTCCTTGTATATTTTAAATCTCTTGCCATTATTAAAATCTAAAATGTGAGAATGCTTTATTAGCTTCAGCCATTTTGTGGGTATCAACTTTTTTCTTGAAAGCTGCGCCTTCCTCTTTTTCAGCAGCAAGTATTTCAGCAGCTAATTTCTGAGCCATGGATTTCTCATTTCTTTTTCTTGAATATCCAATCAGCCATTTCATACCAAGTGAAATCTTTCTATCTGGTCTTATTTGCATTGGTATTTGAAAAGTAGCCCCTCCAACTCTTCTGCTTCTTACTTCAACATGAGGCATAATATTTGACAAACTATCTTTCCAAATTTCTAAAGAAGACTTTTCAGAATTATTTTTTTTCTCAATAATATCTAAAGAGTCATAAAAAATTTTAAACGCAGTTGATTTTTTTCCATCCCACATCAACATGTTGACAAACCTGGTAACAAGCTGATCGTTAAATTTTGGATCTGGAAGTAATGGACGTTTTTTTGCTTTTCTTTTTCTCATTTTATTTAATTGAGCGGTTCATAGAATTTGAACATCATTAACCTTTTTTTACTTTAGCTTTTTTTGCTCCATATTTAGACCTTCTTTGTAGCCTGCCTTCAACACCAGCCGTATCTAGAGCACCTCTAACAATGTGATACCTAACGCCAGGTAAGTCTTTAACTCTACCACCTCTTACGAGAACGATTGAATGCTCTTGTAAATTATGACCCTCACCTGGAATATATGCATTAACCTCTATACCATTAGTTAGTCTTACCCTTGCAACTTTTCTCATTGCTGAATTAGGTTTTTTAGGTGTTGTTGTGTAAACACGTGTACAAACACCTCTCTTCTGAGGACAAGATTTTAAAGAAGCCGACTTGCTTTTCTTCGTGATCTTTTTTCTTCCTTTTCTTACTAATTGCGATATTGTTGGCATATTTTCCTCTATTAAAGGGCTGCAAATGTATAATAATTTATTTATTAATCAAACTTTGATAAAAAATTTTTCGAATATTTAAAAATGAAGTTTTACAGATTAAAAATTAAAAAACTAATTGTTTTAAAATAAACTTTTAAAAATTATATAATTGATTTGAATAATTTAAAAATTATTGAGATTATAATTACAACAAAACATATATTGCAGTTGATATAAATTATTATGAGTGAAATTATTTTTGGTAAAAGATCAGTATTTGAAGCTTTAGAAAATGATATTCAAATTGATAAAGTTTTCATTGATAAAAATAATTTACATATGGACAACATCAAAAGAATTATCATTGAAAAAAAAATAAAAATATCATTTGTCCCGATAGAAAAACTTAACAACTTAACAAAAAAAAACCATCAAGGTATAGTTGCAACAATATCTCCAGTGAAAACTTTTAATTTAAGTGATCTTGAAGATGCTATTGACAATAACCAGTCTAACTTTTTGATTCTTGACAATATAACAGATACCAAAAACTTTGGTGCAATAGTTAGAAGTTCTGAGTGCTTAGGTGTTAATGGAATTATAATATC
Organism: uncultured Bacteroidota bacterium; assembly: GCA_902587325.1. Taxonomy (GTDB): domain Bacteria; phylum Bacteroidota; class Bacteroidia; order Flavobacteriales; family Flavobacteriaceae; genus Eutrophosalina. Next base: position 127,162 of record CACIKV010000002.1, on the reverse strand, counting down.
TAAATCAGGAAGTTCACCAATCAATGGAGATACAATAAAATCTTCATCTGGTGCAATTTTTAATTTACCTATATATAAGTTGGATCATATTAAAGATGCTATATTTTTATTTAAAGAAAAAAATATTGAGATTATTGGAGCCGACGAAAAAAGTGAAAATTCACTTTTTAATTTTAAATTTAATAAAAAAACAGCAATTATAATGGGCTCGGAAGGTAAAGGTATTTCAAAATCTGTTTTACAATTATGTGACAAAACAATAAGAATTCCAATGAAAGGAAAAATTAAGTCACTCAATGTATCCGTAGCGTGTGGAATAATTTTAGTAGAAATTTCAAAAAAATCATAAAATTTCTATCAACTCTGAAAGGTCATTAATTATTGCACATCTATTATGAACTTTTTCACCATGAGCGATAAAATGGATAGCATTTAATCCTACACTCAGTGCTCCTTCTATATCAGCTTCATAACTATCTCCTACCATTAAGGACTCTGGTTTTAATGAATTGGAATCTTCAATCGCAAAATTAAAAATATCAGGGTTTGGTTTTTTTACACCTACTGACTCCGAATCATAAATCTTTTTAAAATATTTATTAATTTTTGAAGACTTCATTTTTTGATTTTGAACATCTCTAAAGCCATTTGTTATGATGTAAAGATTGTATTTTATTTTCAAGTAATCCAAAGTCTTAATAGCATTAGGCATCAAATTATGATTTGATGGTAAATAATAAATATAATCTTCAGAAATCTTTTCAATTGTGTCATCTGAAACTTTTATTGACAACTTATCAAATGCTGACTTTAATCTATTATATCTTAAAAACTCTTTTGTAATTTTTTCCTCTCTATATAATTTCCAATATTTAAAATTAATTGGTACATATATTTCTAAAAATTCATCAAGATTAATATCGATCTTGAAATCTTTTAGAATTTTCTTAAAGGTCAATGATGAGTTTTTTTCAAAATCCCATATTGTATGATCTAAGTCAAAAAAAATATTTTTTATATTATTCATTGGCTGTTAATATTTTCTATTAATAAGTTTATGTTCAAAGAGGAAAAATTTCCTGAACTCATTAACAAAAGAACTGAATTATCAAAACTATTATCTAAAATATTTTTAACCAAAATAGATTTTATCGAAAAAACTTTTAAATCATAATCTCCAAACGCAATCTTAATAGTTTTTTCATCAATTTCAATTTCAGATTTTTTACTTAAAACATCTTTATCATAATATATAATTTTAATTTCAGCATTACTCATTGTTCCATAATACTCATTAATAAAATCTTTACTAAAACTGCTGAATGTGTGTAACTCATAAACAGCAATTATATTTTTGTTTGAAAATTGTTTTTTAACAGCATCTATGCTAGCTTTTAATTTACTAGGAGAATGAGCAAAATCTTTAATTATTACTTTACTATTATCTCTGTAGATTGTTTCTAACCTGTTACTGGCACCTTTGAAATTAGCTATTGCTGCATAAAATTCATCATCAAAAACACCAAGAAGCGAACAAATTTGTTTTGCAGCACATAAATTTGACAAATTATGATCACCAAATACTTCTAATGGAACATTTCCTTCACTTGTTTTAATATAAGTTGTACCATTAATCAGTTCATGATCAACTGAACCATATTGAATTTTTCTAATTGATTTTGTAGAACTGTTAACAATATTTGTCACTAAATCATCATTACTATTAAAGACTAAAACCCCACCATCTGTAATAGATTCAATAAATTTTTCAAACTGACTTACATAATTTTCAAATGAAGGAAATACATTAATATGGTCCCAAGCTATACCAGTAATAACGGCAATATTTGAATTATATTTATGAAACTTTGGTGATTTATCTATTGGTGAGCTTAAATATTCATCACCCTCGATTAATATAAACTCATTGCTTTTAGTTAGATTAACCATTTTTTCAAAACCTTCAATTTGAGCTCCTAATAAATAATCAATATTTATATTGTAAAAACTTAGAACATGTAAAATCATTGCAGTTACTGTTGTCTTTCCATGGCTTCCACCAATTACAATTCTTGTTTTAGTCTTAGAAAACTCATATATTAATTCTGGATAAGAATAAATTTTACAGCCTAGTTCTAAAGCTCTTATTAATTCTGGATTTTCTTTCTTCGCATGCATTCCAAGTACAATAAAATCAATTTCTTCATCAATAGTATTTGGATTCCAACCTAATTTATCAGGTAATAAATTTTGTTTTTCGAGACGAGATTTAGATGGATCATAAATTTTGTCGTCACTACCAGAAACTTCATAACCTAATTGTTTTAATGTAATAGCAATATTATGCATTACACTCCCCCCAATTGCTATAAAGTGAACTTTCTTCATAATTTTTGGTTAACATTTAACTTTTTCCATATGATATCTTTTAATTCTTGGATGCCATTATTATTAGCTGAGGATATAAAATGAGATTCTATTCCAATTAAATTAGAATTAATCTTGTTTTGAATTGAATTTAAAACAAGATTCGAAATTAAATCACTTTTTGATATAACAATTATCCTTTCTTTATCTAATAATTCATTATTATAATTTTTTAGTTCAGATATTAGTATTTTATAGTCTTTTATAACATTTTTAGATTCACATGAAATTAAAAAAATTAAAATTGAGTTTCTTTCAATGTGTCTCAAGAAATGATGTCCCAAACCTTTACCTTTAGATGCGCCTTGAATTATGCCAGGAATGTCAGAAACAATGAATGTATTAAAGTCTCTGTGCTTAACAATTCCTAAATTAGGTTTGAGTGTTGTAAATTCATAATCAGCAATTTTAGGTTTTGCTTCACTAATAACACTTAACAGCGTAGATTTTCCAGCATTAGGTAAACCTACTAAACCAACATCTGCTAAAACTTTAAGTTCTAATAATAATTTTTTTTCTAAGCCTATTAATCCAGGCTGTGCATATTTAGGTGTTTGATTAGTAGATGATTTAAAATTCCAATTACCTAAACCTCCCTTTCCACCTGCTACAACAACTTTTTTTTCTCCATCTTTAATTGATTCAAACAATATTTCATCAGATTCTAAATCTTTAACAATAGTACCAACTGGCACTTTGATTATTTCATCTTTTCCATTAGCACCTGTGCTTCTTGACTTGCTTCCGTTATTTCCATTTTCGGCCTTAAAATGTCTTTTAAATTTAAAATGATACAGAGTCCATAAATTTTTATCAGTAATAAAAATTATATTTCCTCCATCTCCTCCATCTCCTCCATCTGGACCACCTTTTTCTACGTACTTCTCTCTTCTTAAATGGGTTGAACCACTACCGCCGTTCCCTGATTTAACATATATTTTTACGTAATCAACAAAATTATCTTCAGTCATTGGTGTATTTGTCAATAACATGAATTATTCTTGAAGTAATATCTTGTAGAGATCCAATTCCGTCTACAGAGAAAAACTTATTTTGTTGCATATAAAATGTAACTAGTGGTTTTGTTTTATTATCATATTCCTGAAGCCTAATATTAATTTTTTCAACACTTTGGTCATCAGACCTTCCGCTACTTTTACCTCTTTGCAGTAATCTTTCAGTTAAGGTTGTGTTATCAACATCTAAAGCAATGATTAAATCAATTTTTTGAGACTCTAATGAGAGTAGATTATCAAGAGCCTTTGCTTGATAGGTTGTCCTAGGAAAACCGTCAAAAATAAAACCTTTACAGGGCAGAAAATTATCAATTTCGTGACTTAACATATCAATTGTAACCTGATCGGGAACTAACTCACCTTTGTCCATGTAACCTTTTGCTAAAAGACCCAAATCAGTTTTGCTAGACATATTTTTTCTAAAAACATCTCCTGTTGATATGTGCTGAAGGTTGTATTTATCTTTAATAATGGAAGCTTGGGTTCCTTTACCTGAGCCAGGTTTTCCGAATATAATAATATTTAACATAAAATAATTAAAAAGCAAATATACCCATTAAGAGTCAAATTATAAATTAGTGTATTTTTGCATCAATGAAAGATATTCAAGATATAAAGATTGGTTTAATTGGTGGGGGACAGCTAGGAAAAATGATTTTGAGTGAAGCGAATAGGATGAATCTTAAAACATTGGTCCTAGACTCAAATAAAAATTCGCCATGTAAAAATCTTTGTAATAATTTTTATATCGGTAAGCTAGATAATTATAATGATATTTTAAAATTTGGAAAAAGATGTGATATTATAACATTCGAAATTGAACATATTAATATTGATGCTTTATTAAAACTTGAACATATAGGAAAAAAGGTTTATCCAAAACCTCACACTCTGTCAATTGTACAAGACAAATCAAAACAAAAAAAATTTTATAATGAAAATAATTTACCAACTAGTAAATACAGCTATTATAAAAATTTAAATGATCTATTTTTAAATATAAAAAATGGAATAATTCAATTTCCATCAGTTTGGAAAAAGACAAAACTTGGATATGATGGTTTTGGCGTAAAGGTTTTGAGATCTGAAAAAGATACTTTAGACCTACCTGATTGCGAAATGATAATTGAGGAGTTTGTTCCATTCAAAAAAGAATTAGCAGTAATAGTAGCTAGAAATTTTAATGGTGAAATAAAAACATATGAAACTGTAGAAATGGAATTTAATTCTTTTTCAAATCAAGTTGAATATGTGATTAGTCCTTCAAAAATTTCAGAAGAACTAAATAAAAAAGCAATTAATATTGCAATTGAAGCGACAAAAAAATTAGATGTTATTGGTTTATTAGCTGTTGAGATGTTTTTAACTGATGAAGACAATATAGTAATTAATGAGGTAGCACCACGACCTCACAATAGTGGACATTTTACAATTGAAGCATGTCCTACATCTCAATTTGAACAGCATCTAAGATCTATATTAAACTTAGATCTTGGAAACACAAATCATGATGGGTGTGCTATTATGCTAAATTTAGTTGGTGGTGAGGGTTTTGAAGGCAATGTCAGATACGAAAACCTAAATGAGATTTTTAGTGAAGAAAATACCCATTTACATATTTATGGAAAAGAAAAAACTAGACCTAATAGAAAAATGGGTCATATAACAATTATTTGTGATAAATTTGATGATGCTTATAAAAAAGCTAAATCATTAAAGGAAAAAATAAAAGTAAAAGCAATTTAAAATGAGTAAAGTTGGTATTATAATGGGGAGTAAATCCGATTATCCTGTGATGAAGGAAGCGGAAGATATTATAAAGGAATTTGATATTGACTATGAAATTGAAATTGTTTCTGCACACAGAACTCCAGATAAAATGATGGATTACAGTAAAAATGCGCACAAACGCGGAATCAACGTAATTATAGCAGGTGCGGGTGGAGCTGCCCATTTACCAGGCATGGTTGCCTCTAATTCGCCCCTTCCAGTAATTGGAGTACCAATCAAATCAAGAAACTCAATTGATGGTTGGGATTCAATTTTATCAATTCTTCAAATGCCAGGCGGAGTCCCTGTTGCAACTGTTGCGTTAGACGGAGCTAAAAATGCTGGAATATTAGCGATTGAAATAATTGGTGCTTCAGATACTAAAATTTTAAAGAAAATAATTGACTATAAAAAACAACTTCAAATTAAAGTAAATAATTCCAGTTTAGGCACTTAATTCAATTGTCAATAAAAAAGTTAAAAACTTTATTAAATCATTCTTTTTTTATGTTGTAATCAATTGTGATAATCAATAATTTTGTTTTTTAAAATGAAATTTTCACAAAGACATATTGGCGTTTCCAGTTCTGAAGAAAAATACATGCTTGACTATTTAGGTCTTGATAATTTAGATTCTTTAATTCGTAAAACAATTCCTGAGAGTATACAAATGAAAAAATCTTTGAACCTAGACGCTGAAATGAGCGAAGCTCAATTTTTAGACCATATTTTTAAACAATCACAAAAAAATAAACATTTCAAAAATTTTATTGGTCTTGGGTACAACGAATCAATTTTGCCACCCGTTATTCAAAGAAATATTTTAGAAAATCCTGGATGGTATACTGCTTACACACCTTATCAGGCTGAAATCGCCCAAGGTCGATTGGAAGCATTACTAAATTTTCAAACTGTTATATGCGATCTAACTGGAATGGAGATGGCAAATGCATCTTTATTAGATGAGGGAACAGCTGCTGCTGAAGCTATGACGATGATATTTGCAAACAGATCGAGACAAAAAATCAATAGTGATTGTTTAAAATTCTTTATTTCAAAGGATACTTTTGAACAAACAATCAAAGTTATTCAGACAAGAGCTGAACCACTAGGAATTAATGTGATTGTTGATGATGTAGAAAACATGAATTTTGATGATACTTTTTTTGGATGCTACATACAGTATATTGGAAAACACGGAAAAATAAATGATCTAAAAAAAATTTCAAATTATCTCTTGGAATTTGACATCAAGTTTATTGTTGGATCCGACTTGTTAGCTTTAGCTATATTAGAAAAACCTGCTTTATCTGGTTGTGAAGTGGTTGTTGGCACATCTCAAAGATTTGGGATTCCACTAGGATTTGGCGGTCCTCACGCAGGTTATTTTGCAACTAAATATTCATACAAAAGACATATTCCTGGTCGAATCATTGGAATTTCAAAGGATAGATTAGGAAATAAAGCTTTGAGGATGGCTCTTCAAACAAGAGAACAGCATATAAAAAGAGAAAGAGCTACATCCAACATATGCACTGCCCAAGTTTTATTAGCAGTTATGGCTGGTATGTATGCTGTATATCATGGACCTAAAGGATTAAAATCAATTGCTCAAAAAATTAATGATCTCTGTAGTTTATTAAATAATAATCTCAGAAATCTTGGTATTGAACAATTAAATAAATCCTTCTTTGATACTCTTCATATAAAAACAGATTCTATTAAATTAAAAAAACTTGCTGTTGATAAAAAAATCAATTTCAATTATATCAACAAGAACGAAGTTTCAATTTCTTTAAATGAAGCAACAGAAATAGAAGATGTAGAATTAATTTTTGATATTATTTCTAGTCTTGAAGGTCAAAAAATTAATTTTGATAAAGATGCTTACAATAATAATTCTGTAAGTCAATTTGAAAGAAAATCAACTTTCCTAGAAGATAAAATATTTAATACTCATCACTCTGAAACTTCAATGATGAGATACATAAAAAGTTTAGAAAGAAAAGATTTATCACTTAATCACTCTATGATTTCTTTAGGTTCATGTACAATGAAACTAAATGCAGCTGCTGAAATGTTACCTCTAAGCTGGAAAAAATGGAATAATATACATCCATTTGCACCTAACGAACAGGTTAAAGGATATATAGAAATTCTTAACACTCTTGAACAACAACTTAACGAAATAACTGGTTTTCATTCTACCACTTTACAACCTAATTCAGGAGCTCAAGGTGAGTATACAGGTTTGATGTTAATAAGAGCTTATTTTAAAAGCATTAATCAAGAAAAAAGAAATATTTGTTTAATACCTTCTTCTGCACACGGTACTAATCCTGCATCCGCTATTATGGCAGGTATGAAGGTTGTAGTTGTAGGAACTGATAAACATGGAAACATAAATGAGGAAGAGCTGAAAGAAAAAGCCGAAGAAAACTCAGAATATTTAGCTGCATTAATGATTACCTATCCATCCACCCATGGTGTTTTTGAATCATCAATAAAAAGAATTACTGAAATTATTCATAAAAATGGTGGTCAAGTTTATATGGACGGAGCAAATATGAATGCTCAAGTCGGTTTAACAAACCCATATTTAATTGGTGCTGATGTTTGCCACCTTAATTTACATAAAACTTTTGCTATACCACACGGTGGAGGAGGGCCTGGTGTAGGACCTGTTTGTGTTGCAAAACATCTTGCAAGTTTTTTACCTAGCTCAGACGGTTTTGTTCAGAATGAATATTCGATTAAAGCAATTTCATCAGCTCCTTGGGGGTCAGCAATGGCTTGTTTAATTTCATATGGATATATATGTATGATGGGGCCACATGGTTTAAAAAAAGCTACAGAAATTTCAATTTTAAATGCAAATTATATTAAAAAAAGAATAGAAAAAGATTACAAAATTCTCTACCAGGGAGAAAATGGAACCTCTGCTCATGAATTAATTATTGATTGTAGAGAATATAAAGACTCGCGCAATATTGGCGTTATGGATATTGCCAAGCGACTAATTGACTATGGATTTCATGCACCAACAGTTTCATTTCCGGTTCCTGGAACAATGATGATTGAACCAACTGAAAGCGAAAATCTATCTGAAATTGATAGATTTTGTGATGCCCTAATTTCTATTAAAGCTGAAATTATTTCTTCATCAAAAGAAGATGTAGAAAATGTATTGTTAAACTCTCCTCACACACTTGACATGATCACTGCCAACAAATGGGACAAACAATATTCAAGAGAATATGCTGCTTACCCGCTTGATTATGTAAGAAATAATAAATTTTGGCCCTCTGTCACTAGAATTGATGAAGCTTATGGCGACAGAAATTTAATATGTACTTGTTCACCAGTTGAAAATTATATTGATAGCTAATTAATTCATACTTTTATTAAAATTCTTTTATGCCTATAAAAATTACAGGGACTGGATCATATATTCCAAAAAAAATTGTTAAAAATGATGAGTTTTTAAATAGAGATTTTTACGATAAAGAAGGAAAGCCATATTCTGATTCAAATAAAGAAATAATTGAAAAATTTCAGTCTATAACAGGAATTAAGGAAAGAAGGTATGCTGAAGAAAATCATAATACCTCAGACCTTGCAACATTCGCTTCAGAAAATGCAATAAAATCAGCAAAAATTAATAAAGAGGATTTAGATTATATAATAGTTGCTCATAATTTTGGTGAAATTGACTTTGATTCTAGTCAATATATTGCTCTGCCCTCGGTTGCAACTTTAGTTAAACATAAATTAGCAATTGAAAATCCAAATTGTGTTGCTTATGATTTAATTTTTGGTTGCCCAGGATGGGTTGAAGGTGTAATACAATCATCAGCATATATAAAAGCTGGTTTAGCAAAAAAATGCTTAGTAATTGGTGCTGATACTCTTTCACGAACTGTTGATAAAAGTGATAGGGACTCAATGATTTTTGCAGATGGAGCTGGAGCTTCAATTATAGAGGAAAGCTCTAAGGCAGGTGGTATCCTTTCTCACAAAACTGTTACATACTCTGGAAAAGAAGCATTGTACCTTTTCTGTGATAGAACATTTAATCCAAATTCAAATTCAATTGAAAAACATATTAAAATGAATGGCAGAAAAGTTTATGAGTTTGCTATATCTACAATACCTGGCGCATTAAAAAAATGCCTGGATGAAAGTGGAAAGAATATTCAAGATGTGAAAAAGATTTTTATACATCAAGCAAATGAAAAACTTGATGAAGCTGTTCTTAAATACTTTTATAAGTTATTTGAAATGGATATTCCTGAAAATATTATGCCCATCAGTGTTGATGTGTTTGGTAACACGTCAGTAGCAACAATACCAACATTATATGATATTGTTTTAAAGGAAAATTTTAAAGGACATCAACTTAACAAAGGTGATATTATTTTATTTGCTAGCGTTGGAGCTGGAATGAATGTCAATGCAATTACATATCAAGTTTAAAAATGAAATATTTACACGATATAGGAAAATATTTTTTAATGGTAAAAATATCATTTTCTAAGTCATGTAAAAAATCAATTTTATACAAACAAATTTTTAAAGAAATTAATGATTTAGTATTGGATTCAATTCCTATAGTTTCAATTCTTTCTTTTTTTATTGGAGGAGTTGTTGCAATTCAAATGGCTCTAAATCTTGAAAGTCCACTTCTTTCAAAAACTCTAATTGGTTTCGCAACAAGACAATCTGTAATTTTAGAATTTTCTCCTACATTTATTTCAATTATTATGGCAGGTAAAGTGGGGTCTTACATAACATCCAGTATTGGAACTATGAGAGTTACTGAACAAATAGACGCATTAGAAGTTATGGGAATTAATTCTTTAAATTATTTAGTTTTTCCTAAAATTATTGCAATGCTTTTATATCCTTTTATTATTACAATTTCAATGTTTTTAGGGATTATTGGTGGTTTATTAGCAATGGCATTAACCGGTGTTCCAAGTGAAGCCTATATTGAGGGGATTCAAACTGACTTCGACGGATATCACGTTACATATTCCTACGTAAAAACTCTTGTTTTTTCTTTTGTACTTGCAACCGTTCCTGCATTTCATGGCTATTACATGAAAGGTGGAGCTTTGGATGTTGGAAAAGCCAGTACTCAGTCTTTTTACTGGACATCCATTATCATAATAATTTTAAACTACATAATAACTCAATTATTACTAGCTTAATGATAGAAGTAAAATCCATATCAAAAAGATTTGAGGAAAGTGAAGTCCTAACTGAGATAAATGCTCATTTTCAGAAAGGAAAAACTAATTTGATTATTGGACAAAGTGGATCTGGAAAAACAGTTTTTTTAAAGTGTCTTCTTGGACTGCATATTATTAACAAGGGTGAAATAATATATGATGGTAAATCTTCAAATGAAATGAGTGATTTTGATAAGCTAAATCTCAGAAGAGAAATGGGAATGGTCTTTCAAGGTAGTGCTCTATTTGATTCTATGAGTGTATTAGAAAATGTCCGATTTCCTCTAGATATGCTAACTAGTCTTGCAAAGGATGAAAAAGAGGAAAGAGCTTTAAAGTTTATTAAAAGAGTGAATCTTCAAGATGCTATTAACAAATTACCAGCAGAACTTTCTGGTGGTATGCAAAAACGAGTTGCAATTGCAAGAGCTGTAGTCATGAATCCTAAATATCTATTTTGCGACGAACCAAATTCTGGTTTAGACCCTAAAACAGCAATTATAATTGATAAATTAATTCAAGAAATCACAAATGAATTTCAAATAACTACTGTTATAAATTCTCACGATATGAATTCCGTGATTGAAATTGGTGAAAATATTGTATTTCTTAAAGATGGTTTAAAAATTTGGCAAGGGACAAATAAAGAGATATTAAATTCTGGTAATGAACAAGTCAATGACTTTGTATACTCGTCTGAATTAGTAAAAAAATTAAAATAATCAGTTATTCTCTATAATAAAGTCATCACTTTCAAACTGAAACTCTAGCCATCTTCTTAAGCTTAAATTGAGTTTTTCTATTTCCAAATCGGTTAGTGAATTCTCCCAATTAACATTAACTACCAATATTTTTTTAGTAGAATTAAAATCAGTTCTAATTTTTTCAAATATTTCAAATTGCTTTAGGTCTGGATAAATTAAATTAGCTTCTTTAGCAATCTTTTCAAATAATAATTTTTCTCTGCTCAATTTTTTTAATTCTTCAATTTCTTTAGAGAGTTCATCAAGTTGTAAATTCTTTTCAACTATCTCGATTGAATCTCTTAACCTAAGCTCTTTAATAAAAGAATTTGAATTTTTATCTAGTTCCAGTTGTTTAAAGACTAATGTCGTATTTTCTAAATGTTTATAACTTTTTAGTTTACTTTTCAATAAAGAGATAACATCATCAGAAATTGGTTTCTGACCATAATTATTTAAGACTATTTCTTGATCATCAAAATCACTTTTAGCACTTTCAATTAAATATTTATAATTCTCTAAACCTACCAATTCATCATTCAAAAACAATTCAACCTCTTTATTAAAGTTTGCTTTATTTACAGCATTTAAAAAAGTAAATATTGGCAGAATCAATATTATAATAGAAATAAAAGTCAATACTTTGCTTATTAGTTTTCTTTTAGATGAGTTTGTATAATTTAATAATGGAAATTTTAAAAGCTTTAAAACCAAATAAGTTGCAACAATAATGTACATAGAATTTATAATAAAAAGGTACATTGCTTTTCCAGCATTTGTAAGATCATATATAGCTAGATAAAATCCAGCTGTACATAAAGGAGGCATAAGAGCTGTGGCAATAGCAACTCCAAAAATTGTTGTGCTAATATTTTCTTTTTTTGTTTTTGCAATGATTAATGCTAAACCACCAAAAAATGCAATTAAAACATCCCTAATATCAAATTCAGTTCTTGTTAAGAGCTCTGACGATTGATCCTTGATAGGAAATAATGAAAAGAAAATAAATGCAGTTAAAACACTTATTAATACCATTGCTATAAAATTCATTGATGAATTCTTGAATGTATCAAGATCATTTGTTGCTATTGAAAAACCTAAACCTAAAATAGGACCCATAAGAGGGGAAATTAGCATTGCTCCTATTACAACTGCAGTTGAATCTGCATTTAATCCTACAGAGGCAATTAAAATAGAACATACAAGAATCCATGAAGTTGTTCCTATCATGGAAATATCCTTCTTTATAGAATTTACAACTAGATTTTTATCAACATCATTTTTAAAATTGAATACCTTTTTTGTAAAACGAAATAATGCATTAAACAAGCCAGATGCATTTTTTTTAATTTCTTCTGAATTATCATTAAAATCAAACTTTGTTTCCACTATTTTATTTCTTTAAGTCCAGTAAGATCTGAAGAGCTTCTTATTTTATCACCCAATCCATCAATAATTTGAATATTATACTTTTTACAAATCGTGGATTCTGGAATTTCGTAATTTTTTCTATCCCCACCATTAGCAAAAATATCTGGCTTTATTTGTTCAAGAGACTTACATACTGTTTTATCCTTATCAACAGAAAGAAAAACATCATCAACATCTTTTAAACTAGAAGTAATAACTAATCTATCTTTTTCATCCATAAATGGTTTACCTTTTTTTAAAACACATTGATGATTATTATTTACAATAACAATTAACTTATCTCCCAGCTTTCTAGCTTCTTTTATGTATTCTAAATGTCCAACGTGAATTGGATCAAAATAACCACTAATTGCTACTGTTTTCATCTAATTTAATTTTTGCATTACCTAAAAAAAGATATTTTCTTTTATTAACTAAATTTTCACAAAGATACCTTTTTCTTCTTTTTTTGATTTTTAGAAATTTATTACCATCTCCATAAAAAAATGTATCCCCATCCTTAACTTGATCTAAATAAAAATACTTGTTTCTTGAATTATCATATTTATCTAAAACTTTAGATAATTCTAAATCGTATGAAAAAGTTGATCTAGGGTTCTCCATATGTTTGGATAAACATTTTAATAAATCATTTGGAAAAACTGATTTATTTAAAATAGGATTTAAAAGCTGTTTGAATTTATTTTTCCAGAGTGTTCCATGCGGTTTAGCTTTGTAGTATTTAATTGTTACAAAATAATGAGCTAATTCGTGAATAAGAGTAAGGACAAAGCGGTAAGGGTTATAAAATCTATTAATCGTTATAATATAATCACCATTTATTGTTCTCTTAAAATCACCATGTTTAGAGTTTCTTTCCCTTACTATTTTAAACTGAATCTTCTCTTTTTCAATTAATGAATTTACATAGTTAATTGATTTAACCGGTATAAATTCTTCGAGATTTGAAATCATGGGTTCGAAATCGATACGGGAATTATTTTTCCATTAAACATAATTGGATTGGAAGTTGAAAAACCATATATAAAATTTGCCATCTCTGCAGGAGTGGTTGATGCTTTATAATCGGGAAAGGCAAGTTCTAACATAGGGGTTTGGACCGCTCCCAAACATAAAGAATTAATATATGGTCCATTTTTAAACTCAACAGCTAAGACTTCAGTTAGTATATTTAGAGCACCTTTACTTGATGAATATGAGCTCAACCCTGTGAATTTTGAACTTCCATTAATACCACCAACACTACTAATATTTACAATGTGACTTTTTTCATGAAAATAGGGTAGTAATGACTTTATCAAGTTAACCACTCCAAAAAAATTTACATCATAAATGGACCTAAACTCCGAGTCAGAAAAATCACCAAAAGGTTTGCTTATTAGTTTTCCAGCATTATTTATAAGTACGTCAATATTACTGTATTTTGATTTAATTAATACAACTAACGAATTAAAATCAGAATTATTGGTAATATCAAAATTTATATGATTTACATTTTCAGAAAAGTTGGTAGTGTTAGGAAGATCATTTCTAGAAAGAGAAATCACACGATATCCGTTCGAATCAAATATTTTGACCAAATCTAATCCGATCCCTGAACTAGTCCCTGTAATTATAACCGTTTTCATTAATTTATACTAAAATTGTAACAGGGTTTTCAATGTAACCTTTGAGAGTTTGTAAAAACAATGAGCCAGTAACACCGTCAACAGATCGATGATCACAAGCTAATGTTAATTTCATGGTATTTCCTACTACAATTTTTTCATTAACAACAATTGGTTTTTTTACTATGGTTCCAACAGATAAAATAGCTGAGTTTGGTTGATTAATAATTGACGTAAATTCCTGAATACCGAACATGCCTAAATTAGAGATTGTAAAGGTACTTCCCTCAATTTCATCTGGTCTTAATTTTTTTGATTTAGCTCTTACTGCATAATCTCTAACTGTGCTATTTATATTGTGTAAAGATTCCATATCAGCATTCTTAATAACAGGAACCACTAAACCATCTTCAATTCCAACAGCAACTCCTATGTTAACAATATTATTTAATCTAATCTTATCATCATACCACTGAGAATTTACTTGTGGGTGAGCTTTTAATGCAATAGCACATGCCTTGATAATTATATCATTGAATGAAATTTTAGTATTGGGCATTGAATTATATTGTTCTCTAAATGCGATTGCATTGTCCATATTAAATTCAACTGACAAGTAATAATGCGGTGCAGAAAATTTAGATTTACTTAAATTTTTTGCAATTGCTTTTCTCATTGAAGAATTTTCAATTTCAGTAAATTCTTCACCATCATTAAAAACTGGCTTGACAGGTGCTAAATTAACATCAGGTTGGCTTACTGAAGAAGGTTCGCTGACTAGCACGGGAGGAACTTTTTCAGAAACATTTATATTTTCAAGATCTTCTTTTACTATTCGACCATTTTCACCTGAACCAGTTATTTGAGAGAGATCAATATTTTTTTCATTAGCAATTTTTTTTGCTAATGGTGAAGCAAAAATTCTCTTATCAGAAATTGATACTTCTGGAATTACGTCAACTTCAACAGAGCTAGTCTCTTCTTCATTAGTTTCAACATCAGATTTTGTTTCTGTCGAAGGTTCAATAGGTTCTTTTGAATAATTTTCAAGAGCTTTTGTAACATCTATCTCCCCTTCAGAAATAATTGCAATTAATTCATCAACATTTACAGTTTCTCCTGCTTGTACAGCAATGTGACTTAGTATTCCATCATAAAAAGACTCAAATTCCATTGTAGCTTTATCAGTTTCAATTTCAGCTAAAATTTCACCTTCACTTACTTTATCTCCAACATTTTTTAACCAGCTAGAAATTGTTCCTTCTTCCATTGTATCACTCAGTCTGGGCATTGTAATATAATCAATAGACCCACTTTCATTTGTTACATCATCAGTTTTATCAGAGGTTAAAGATGTAACTGGATCCACAGTTTCTGTACTTTCTTGTTCATTAATCTGATCAACTAAATCGAGTTGATTATTATCACTTGATGTTGGCAATGATTCATTTACTGGAACTAGAAATTGAGAAATATCCTCCCCTTCTTCTCCAATAATACACAATAAAGAGTCTACAGTAGCAGTAATACCCTCCTGAATTTCTATATGTAACAATGTACCCTCATAAAAGGACTCGAACTCCATTGTAGCTTTATCAGTTTCAATTTCTGCTAAAATTTCACCTTCCTCAACCTTGTCTCCAACTTTTTTTAACCAAGTAGCTACCACACCCTCTTCCATGGTATCACTCAATCTGGGCATTTTAATTACTTCAGCCATTCTATAGTTTATGTTTTATAAAAGGGTAATCTTTTTGCTCATATACAGCATCATACATAACATTGACTTCAGGAAATGGTGATTCTTCTGCAAATTTTTCACATTCTAAAACCTTTGTTTTAACTCTCGTGTCAATTTCTTTCAAATCTTCTTCACTGGCATAATTATTACTCAATATTGAGTCTTTGACTTGAGTTATAGGGTCAATCTTTCTGTATTCATTAACTTCTTCTTTTGTTCTATATTTTTGGGCATCAGACATCGAGTGACCACGATATCTGTAAGTTTTCATCTCCAATAAGCTAGGACCATTTCCAGATCTAGCTCTCGTAATTGCTTCATTTAATGCTTCCGCGACTTTTACAGGGTTCATACCATCAACAGGTCCACATGGCATTTCATAACCTAAACCTAACTTCCATATATCGGTGTGATTTGCAGTTCTTTTTACTGAAGTTCCCATTGCATAACCATTATTTTCTACAATAAATACCACTGGAAGCGACCACAACATTGCTAAATTTAAGGTTTCATGAAAAGAACCTTGTCTAACAGCGCCATCTCCCATAAAACATAAGGTAACCGCTTCTCGACCATGGTACTTATCACCGAAAGCCATACCAGCACCAAGTGGAATTTGTCCTCCAACAATACCGTGACCTCCATGAAATCTATGTTCTTTTGAAAAAATATGCATTGAACCTCCTAAACCATTTGAAGTTCCAGTACTTTTTCCAAATAATTCAGCCATAATTCTCTTAGGATCAACTCCCAATCCGATAGGCATGACGTGATTTCTGTAAGCTGTTATCATTCTATCTTTAGAAGTGTCCATAACATGAAGAGCGCCAGCCAAAACTGCTTCTTGACCATTGTAAAGATGAAGAAAACCTCTTACTTTTTGTTGAATATATACTGCAGCAAGCTTGTCTTCAAACTTTCTCCAGAAAAGCATTTCTTCGTACCAGTTTAGATAAGTTTCTTTCGTGACAGGTCTCATAGAATTATGAGCAAAGATAATTTAAAAAAATTACTTAATTCTTAATTAGAATAATGTTTTTTTCTTGATTAAAACAAGTTATATGATAAAGAAAATCTTAGAGTGTTCTCCAGTGGGCTTATAATCTCCGACGTGGAAATTAAATAAGAAAGATCAATAGATAAATTTGAGTTAGTTTTAAAGCCTGTTCCAAGGGTTATGAACTTTCTAGATCCCTTTAGCTCATGCTCACTAAAATATCCTGATCTTAAGAAAAAGGATTCGTTAAAAGAATATTCTAAACCAAAGCTGTAGGTTAATTCTTTCAGTTCCTCTGATGAACCATCCGGAGCATCTCCAAATGATTTAAAAATTCCACTTAAAAAACCAATATCATCTTGTCGGTAAGCAATTATTTCTGTTTCTGAAGAGTCGTAAATTGGAATACTTGGTGTTGGTACCAATAACTTATTAATTTCAAATGAGACAGTTAAGCTGTTGCTATTATCAGAGAAAAACTCAAACCCAGATCCAATTTTTAAGTTTGTTGGAATAAAACTTTCTTGACCTAAGTCCGTATATTTCATCTTAGGACCTAAATTAGAAATATTAAATCCAGCTCTTAAGATTCCATTACTTCTTCCGATTGTTACGATATCCGATTGAAAAAATCCTGATATATCGACTGCAACACTGGTGGCAGCTTGAGACTCAGCATCAAAAGACTGAAGTTTTACATCGGAGAGTAAAAATCTTCCGGTAATTCCGAGACCAAAATTTTCGTTTAATTTTAAAGAGTAGCCCGCATCTATGGTAAATTCATTTGGACTTTCAATGATTGGGATATCCAAAGGGTTTTGTAACACATCTATATCTCCAAGGCTAAAATACTTTAAGCTGAAACTCCAAGCTGATCTTTCAGAGTTTTTTCTATAATATGTCAAATTTCCTAGGAAAACATCATTTACAATTTTACTCAAATAAGGTGTATAGCTAAAACCAAAACCAGAGGAATTTTCTGAGAATACGTATTTTGAGGGATTCCAATGTTGTGAAAAATTATCAAATGAAGTAGCAACTCCCTGTTCTCCAATTCCAGAGGCCCTAGCATCAGAGGAAATCATTAAAAATGGAACAGCTGTAGTTATGACTCTCCTTTCTTTCTGTGAATAACCCAGGAATGCCGTAAAGAGTGAAATAAAAATTAATATTTTTTTCATTTAAAGATTTATAAATATAATACCAATAAATTATATCACGATTTTTTTAATTATTTAATATAGTTTTTTAATTAATCTCTTTTAAATAATAACTGTATTTAACTAAAAAATTATGGTCTGATTATTGCGATTTTATTAATGAAGTAATTATTTTTTAATCAATCTTCATATATTTACAATCGATTCTATGAAAAAATCCTATATAATTCTATTTTCATTTGCCCTTATCATGTTGATTGGTTGCAGTCGAAACAATTATAAAGCTGGTAAAAATATATCTCAAGCAACAGGTTGGAAAATTAATTCTGAAGGAGGATTTCAAGCCGAAACAAAATACAGAGGACAACAAAATGCCCCTGGAATGATATTCGTTCAGGGTGGAACTTTTGTCAAAGGTAATACCAAAGACAACGTGATGCATGATTGGAACAATACTCCAACTCAGCAATATGTTAGATCTTTTTTCATGGATGAAACTGAGGTTACCAATATTATGTATTTAGAATATATTGATTGGTTAAAAAGAATGTATGGTGGTGATGAAGAACTTAAAAAAATATATGTTGCTGCACTTCCAGACACCCTTGTTTGGAGGAATCCTCTCGGTTTTAATGAGGATATGGTAAATAATTACCTTAGACATCCTGCTTTTCAAAATCATCCAGTAGTTGGAGTTAGCTGGCATCAAGCAAATAATTTTGCAAAATGGAGAACTAACAGAGTTAATGAAAGAATCCTTGCTGAAAAAGGCTTTCTTAATCGTGATTCTGTCCTGAATCCTAACTCAAAACTATCCTTTAATACTAAAACATATTTACTAGATCCATCAAAAACATATGATGGTAATATTTCATCTGTTATTGGAGATAAATCAATTACAGAAAATGACACTATTCATTCCTCAATCGAAAATGGACTCATTTTACCAGAGTATAGACTTCCAACTGAAACAGAATGGGAATATGCTGCTTTAGGTCTTGGTGAATTAAGAGATGGTAATCTATACAGAGGAAAGAAAAAATTTCCTTGGCAAGGTGAATATACTAGATCTCAGAAAAAAAAGACGTTAGGTGATCAATTAGCTAATTACAAATTAGGAAAAGGTGATTATGGTGGAATTGCTGGTTGGTCAGAAACTGGTTCAGGAATTACAACATCTGTTAGATCTTATCCTCCGAATAGTTTTGGTTTATTTGGTATGGCTGGTAATGTGTCTGAATGGGTGGCTGATGTATACAGACCAATTATTGACGAAGAAGCTAATGATTTTAATTACTACAGAGGAAATTTATATAGTAAACCATTAATTTCTGAAGATGGAAGAGTAACTACTGTAACTAGAGAAACATTTGTTGATTCAATTTTACCTAACGGTAGAATATACATTCAAAATTTACCTGGGGATTTAGTCGAAGTTGATTTAGATGAAACTGACCTTATGAGAACCAATTACAGTTCTGCTGATAACAGAAGCTACAGAGATGGAGATTCTGAGTCATCAAGATTTTATACAGCAGGTGAAACTAAAGATCAATCTATGTATAATTCTCCAATGAACCCTGATGGTAACTCTTCGATTAATAGTACTTCACTTATTAGTAACGAATCGAGAGTTTATAAAGGTGGCTCATGGCTTGACCGATCTTATTATTTAGACCCTGCTCAAAGAAGATTCTACCCTGAATACATGACTACAAATTTTATAGGTTTTAGATGTGCGATGTCATATCTTGGAGAGGCTAGGAACACTAGTAAACCTAAGAAAAGGTAAATCATACTGTTTTTTATATTTCACTTTATTTATATTTAAATAGTGTATATCAATAAATTACATAAACTATTAATAGATTGTAATTACTTAGTGTCAACAGACACTAGAAAAATTACTTCAAATTCAATTTTTTTTGCATTAAAAGGCAAAAACTTTGACGGAAATGAATATGCGCTGGAAGCTCTTAAAATGGGGGCTAGTTTTGTCATTGTTGATAATGATTTTAAAAATGATTTATATAAAGATCAAATTATTAAAGTTGAAAATGTACTTCAAACCCTTCAAGAACTTAGTAAATTTAATAGACAACAATCATCAGCAAAAGTTATAGCGCTAACTGGAAGCAACGGTAAAACAAGTACAAAAGAGCTTATTAAAACAGTTCTAGAAAATAAATATGATGTAGTGTGCACTGAAGGGAATCAAAATAATCACATTGGGGTACCACTAAGTTTACTCAAAATTAAGGCTGATACTGAAATTGCAATTATTGAAATGGGAGCAAATAATTTTGGTGAAATTGATTTTTTAACCAAATTAACATTACCTGATATTGGCTACATTACTAACTTTGGAAAAGCACATCTTGAAGGCTTTAAAAATATAGATGGTGTGATTAAAGGTAAAACAGAATTATATAAATGGATTTTAAAAAATAAAAAGTCAATACTAATAAATTCTGATGATAAGACACAAACTAAATTTATTGATGATAATTCAGTTACTTTCGGAAGCAAGGAAAATTCACACTATAATTTTAATGACATTTCTGAGAACAGGGTTTCTGTGAAATACAAGAATAAAATTATATCAACTAACTTGTATGGTAATTATAATTTCTCGAATGTCTGCGCAGCTATATCTTTAGGTTTATTTTTTAAAATTGATATTGATACTATTTCAAAAAAGTTGCAAAATTTTGAGTTAAAAAATAATAGATCTGAATTTATAATTAATGATGATAAAAAAATAATTCTTGATGCATACAACGCAAATCCCTCTAGTATGAAATCTGCAATCGAATCGTTTGATATGGCTTCAGGTACTAAAATTGCCATTTTGGGTGATATGTATGAGCTCGGTGACGAAAAAGAAAAAGAACACAAAGAAATAATTGAATATTGTTTATTAAAAAAAATAGATAATTGCGTTTTTATAGGTGAGATATTCTACCAGCAAAAAATAGAAAAACCATCACATCACTTTTTTAGAAATAAAAATGATTTTTTTGAGAAATTTAAATCAATATCAGCTAAAAATATTTTAATCAAGGGATCTAGAGGAATGAAAATGGAAGAAATTTATGAAAGAATATTATGAGAACTATAATACTACTTTTTATCATAATTACCACTATTTCATGTGACGAAAACAGTTTAAAAGCTTGGACTAATTTTGACCAGACAAATGAAATTATAAAAAGTTCAAAAAACGAGAATCAAAGATTAAGATATAAGATAATTCAAAGTATTTCAAACGATAAAAATAATTATATAAATGAGTTTGAAAATGAAATTTCAAAATTTCTGAAAAGTAGATATGATCAGATAAAAGATTTAATAATTGAAAAATCAATTCCTGAAATTCAAAATAGTATCTCTAAAAAAGATTTTTCTTATGAGGAACTAACTCTTTTTTACTTATCAAGAATATATTTAATTGAATTTGATAAAGACCAATTTTTAAATTCAATTATTTCAATTAATAAAAATGTTTTAAGTGAAGCAAAATTACGTGATCAAAATTCTCAAAGTAAAAAATACTCTATTTATGGAATACCAATTCTTTTAAAGGATAACGTTGGTTTTGATGGTCTAGCAACGACCGCGGGTGCTTTTAGTTTAAAAAATAATATAACTCGAGATTCATATATCGTAGAAAAATTAAAAGAAAAAGGAGCTATAATTTTAGGAAAAACAAACTTAAGTGAATGGGCAAATTATTTTTGTTTAGGTTGTCCAAATGGTTACAGCTCAATGGGCGGTCAAACTTTAAATCCATATGGCAGAATGAAAATTGATACAGGGGGTTCAAGTTCAGGAAGTGGTGTTGCTATCGCTTCAAATTTAGCTTCTGTTTCAATTGGATCTGAAACTTCAGGTTCAATATTGTCACCTTCTTCATCAAATTCTCTTGTTGGAATGAAACCGACAATAGGATCAGTAAGTAGATCAGGTATTGTTCCAATTTCATCAACATTAGATACTGCAGGCCCAATGACAAAATTTGTAATTGATAATATAATTCTAATGAATGCAATATTAGGATATGATGGTAATGATTCATTTTCCTACGATTCAAATCCAATTGATATAAGTTTTGTAAAAAAAAGTAAAATTGAAAATTATAGTTTAGGTTATTACTCTAATTATTACAAAAACGATTCACTGTATAAAGAAAATATTGATTTATTAAAATCTTTTGGTGCTAAAATGATTGAAATAAAACAATCTAATATCCCTCTTACCAATTTTCGAAAACTATTGGATGAGGACATGAGAGTAGATTTAGTAAAATATTTAAAAGATTATGGAAATGAAGATTTGTTAGTAAACGATATAAAAACAATTATCAATTATAATTCGTTAGATTCTGTAATTAGATCACCATATGGTCAAGGGATTTTTAGGTCAATAATAGAGGATACCTTAAGTATTTCAGATTTCAAATCTTTAAAAAATGAATTATCTAAGAATGGAAATAAATTTTTTGATTCTGCCTTAGATAAGTTTAATATAGATGCTGTTGTTTCTATTAATAATTATCACGCTGCTTATGCAGCAGTTGCTCACAATCCTTGTCTTACTGTACCTATGGGATTTAGAAATAATAATCAACCTGTAGGCTTAACATTTATTACCAAATCAAAATCTGAACAAAAGCTTTATGAAATTGGATATTCTTATGAACAAATTTCAAAGAAGAGAAAAGCTCCTGAAAATTCAAAAAATTAATTATTTAATAGATAATCAATCGTTAAAGAAGTCATTGATCTAATACCAGTTTCGATAGCAGAATCATCAACGTAAAAATCTGGAGTGTGATGAGGAGCTACCTTAGTTAGATCCGTGCCATTTTTTGATCCACCAATAAAAAAATATATTCCAGGTATTTTTTCTTGAAAATAAGAAAAGTCCTCTGCACCAGTAATTGCCCTCATTAAAAAAACATTTTTTTCGCCATTTACTCTTTTTAATGTGGGAAGAACTTCTTTGTATAAAAATGGATCATTGTATGTGATTGGGTATGATACCATATATGTAATTTTAGCTTCAATATTATTAGATTTAGCAACATTATACACTATTTCCTCTAATCTTTTAAGAACTATAGTTTTCATATCATTGTCTAAGGTTCTAATGGTACCTAACATATATAAATCTTCAGGAATAATATTACTCCTTACTCCGCCATGAATACTACCAATTGTCACAACAGCACCTGCCTCAGTTAATGGTAAGCTTCTACTTACTATTGTTTGCAATGAGTTAACAATCTGCGCAGCTGTAACAATTGGATCTCTACCAGTCCAGGGTGTAGATCCATGTGTCTGAACTCCTTTTAAATCAATTCTAAACTCATTAACAGCTGCCATTATACCTTGTGGTCTTAGATGAACTTGTCCTGCATATAAACCAGACCAAACATGTAGACCAAATATTGCATCAACGTCAGGATTTTTTAAAACTCCCTCTTTTACCATTAATTGTGCACCACCCTCTTCACCGGCAGGAGCGCCTTCTTCTGCAGGTTGAAAAATAAATTTTACTTGACCTGGAATTTCATCCCTAATTTCGTATAAAATTTTTGCTGTAGCTAATAAAATCGCAGTATGCATATCATGACCGCATGCATGCATAACAGGTACTGTTTCACCATTATAAATTCCTGTCATTTTAGATGCCCAAGGAATATTTGCGCGTTCTTTAACAGGAAGTCCATCAATATCAGCTCTTAGCCCAACAACAGGCCCTGGTTTGCCTTCATTTAGAATTGCAACAACACCAGTTTTTGCAATTCCTGTTTGTGGATTATATCCAATTTTAATAAGTTCCTCAGCAATTCTTTCAGATGTTTTAAATTCACGATTACTTAGCTCAGCATTTTCGTGGAACCAATGTCTCAGCTCAATTATTTCAGCAATATTCTCATTAATCAGAAGATTTACCTTTTCATCAAATTTTTGAGAATATGAAACGATAGAAATAAAAAAAAATAAAAAAGAAAGGTATTTCATAAATACTCAATTAAAGTATGAAATTAATTCCTTATTACAATTTCATCTCCAAAAAAGTCGACCACTAATTTATTCTTGGTACTAACTTTTTCAGACAAAATCATCTTACTTAAATTATCAAGAATATTTTTTTGAATTACTCTTTTAACTGGCCTTGCACCATACTCTGGATCAAATCCCAAATCAGTCAATTTGTCAAGTGCGTCATCAGTAATGGATAGATTAATATTTTTATTTTTTAATTTTTTAGAAATAATCTCAAATTGTAACTCAACAATTTTTTTAATTTCCATTTTAGTCAAAGGTGAGAATAAAATTATATCATCAATTCTATTTAAAAATTCTGGTTTCAATGATTTTTTTAGAAGCATCATAGTGGAATCCAATGCTCTAGATTTAGCTTTATTAAAATCATCAATCTCTTCAAAGGATCTTTGAATTTCTTCGCTACCCATATTACTAGTCATAATTACAATGGTATTTCTAAAGTCTGCTGTTCTTCCTTTGCTATCAGTTAATCTTCCTTCATCAAGTAATTGAAGTAAAATATTAAAAGTGTCAGGATGTGCTTTTTCAATTTCATCCAGTAGAATAACTGAATAAGGTCTTCTTCTAATAGCTTCAGTTAACTGTCCTCCCTCATCATATCCAACATATCCAGGAGGAGCACCAATTAAACGACTAACTGAATGTTGTTCTTGATACTCACTCATATCTATTCTGACAATATTTTGTTCATCATCAAATAAAATTTCAGCTATAGCCTTAGCCAGCTCAGTTTTTCCAACACCTGTTGTACCTAAAAATAAAAAACTACCAATTGGTCTATTTTCATCTTGTAAACCAGATCTACTCCTTCTAATTGAATCGCTTACTGACTCAACAGCATCTTTTTGACCAACTAGCCTATTAGATATTTGGCTTTCAAGCTCTAGAAGCTTTGATTTTTCAGATTTTAGCATTTTTGATATAGGAATTCCAGTCCATTTTGATACAACCTCAGCTATATGATCATATGTAACTTCTTCACTCAATAATGAATCTTCATTAAACTGTTTAGTCATTTCCAATTCATAATCTTTGAGTTTTTCTTGAAAATCTTTGATCTTACCATATCTTAGCTCAGCAACTTTTGCGTAATCACCATCTCTTTCATATTTTTCTGCTTGGGATCTTAATTCGTCTATATTGATTTTTGTTTGCTGTACCCTTTCAATTACATTCTTTTCATTTTCCCATTTTGTAAACAATAAGTTTCTTTCTTCTTTATATTCGGCCAATTGATCATTAAGTTTTTTAATCTTCTTTTTGTCTTTTTCTCTAGTTATTGCAACCAATTCTATTTCAATTTGTCTTATTTTTCTATCAAGCGTATCAAGTTCTTCAGGTTTTGAATTTATTTCTAACCTTAGCTTTGAGGCAGATTCATCCATTAAATCAATAGCTTTATCCGGTAAAAATCTGTTAGATATATATCTACTTGATAATTTAACAGCTCCAATAAGAGCTTCATCTAAAATTTTTACTTTATGATGAGCTTCGTACTTCTCTTTGATTCCTCTTAAAATTGAAATTGAATTCTCAATATCTGGTTCATTAACATAGACTTTCTGAAATCTTCTTTCAAGTGCCTTATCTTTTTCGAAGTATTTCTGAAACTCATCAAGTGTAGTTGCACCAATTGCTCTGAGATCACCTCTTGCCAATGCAGGCTTTAAAATATTTGCTGCATCCATAGAGCCTTGGCCTCCCCCTGCTCCAACAAGTGTGTGAATTTCATCAATAAATAAGATTATTCTTCCATCGGAAGTTGTAATTTCTTTAATCACAGATTTTAATCTTTCTTCAAATTCTCCTTTATACTTTGCGCCTGCAATTAATGCGCCCATGTCAAGAGCATAAATCATTTTTTCTTTCAAGTCCTCAGGTACATCACCTTCAATGATTCTTTTTGCTAATCCCTCAACGATAGCTGTCTTTCCAGTACCAGGCTCCCCAACTAAAATTGGATTATTTTTTGATCTCCTAGATAAAATTTGCAACAATCTTCTTATTTCATCATCTCTACCAATTACGGGATCTAATTTACCTTCACTTGCTTTTGATGTGAGGTTAATAGCATATTTTTCAAGGGAGTTTAAGTTAGTATCATCTGATGATGATTTTACTTTTTCACCTTTCCTCATATTTACCAAAATCTTTTTTACTTTATCTAGGTTATATCCAAATCCAATCAAAATCTTTGATAATTCATTGTTAGAGTCAATTAATGAGATTAATAAATGATCAATTGAAACATAATTATCCCCCATTTTTTTTGAGTGATTTATCGCTTTCATCAAAGTTTTTGATGAATCTTGTGAAAATCCCACAAAATCACCATTGACCTTAGGTAAAGAATCAATCATCTTTTCAACTGTAGATTTAATAATTTCATTATTTACCTCCAACTGACTAGAAACATATGGAAAAATATTATCATCATTATCAATAATTGACTTTAAGATATGAGAATTTTCAACAGTCTGGTGACTTTTTTCAAGTGCCTTTTGTTGAGAATCTTGAAGAATTTCTTGTGTTTTAAATGTAAATTGATCTGTTTTCATTAATTATTTATTTAACGTATATCAAATCACATTCCTTTTATATAAATTGCCAAAATGACATTTTAATTGGTTGTAAACCAAGACATAATGTCTTATTCTCCTATAATTGTTATAAATAATTTTCTTGATGAGGCATGATCCCTATGTTCACATAAATAAATTCCTTGCCATATTCCAATTTGTGGAATTCCATCTGTTATAGGAAAGCTAATTGATGATCCCAATAGAGAACTTTTAATGTGAGATGTCATATCATCGAGTCCCTCAGTAATGTGAGTGTAATGATCATCTTGGTCTGAAACTAGTTTGTTAAAATGAGTCTCAAAATCAACCCTTACACTTGGGTCAGCATTTTCATTAATTGTTAAACTTGCTGATGTGTGCTTTATAAAGACATGAACTAATCCACTCATTTTAGGTAATACATTAAAAATATTTTCACTTATTAAATGAAATCCTCTGGGATGTGGCTCAATTACTATTTCCTTTTGAAAAATCATAAAATAAAATTATGTTAGCTTAATGATTGAGTACAAAAATTCATGGAGTGTTAAATTAATAAAAAGAATTAACTCAAATAGGGATGAGATATGGAACTTAATTTCATCGCCTAAAAATCTTGAACTTTACCATCCATTTTGTAAATCAAATAATGTTATTAAATGGCCGGGGAAAGGGTCATGTGATGAGCTTACTTACCTTAATGGAATTAAATTAATCCGAAACTTTACAAAATGGGAAGAAAAAAGAGGCTATGAGTTATTAATTGGTAGAAAAAATGGAAAAAAATCTTTAGTAAAATGGGAGATTATTGAAAAGAACGATAAGGTTTATTTATGTATAGCTGTATATCCATGGTTTTTGAGGGAAAAATCGAAAATTCTATCTTTTATCCCACACTACTTATTTTTTAAACCAAACTTAAAAAAATATCTTAATAGTGTTATTTCTGGTTTAGATTGGTACTTGTCAAACAAAAAAGTTGTTGAAAGAAATTTCTTTGGAAAGCATAAGTGGTTTTCAAACTAAAAAAATTATTTATTTATATCGTTGAAGTAGGTCCCGAGCGAGTCTTTAAATTCTAATCCATCTAACATTCTATTTTTATCTAATTTCTTAAAAGCAGATAAACCCCAGAGTAATATCTCTTTTATAAATAATAAATCTTTTGTGCTTTCATTTTTACAATACTTATCAATAAAAGTATTAAGAGGTTTAATACTATTCAATATTTTTTCATATTCACTGTTAGTAAACTCATCTCCAATAAAAATCTCCTTGTTACTCATAATAAACCATTCAGTAATTTCATCATATGGTGATATCTCTTCTTCCTTCTTTAATTTCTTTATTTCTGGAAAATATTTAACAAATATTGATTTTACACCTTCATTTATAAGGTCATAGGAAATCTGATCAGCTCCTTGTTCTTCACCTTCATACACTAACTCAATTTTTCCATTGATAGAAGGGATTATTCCACCAAAATCTGAAAGTCTTACAGAGGAGCTATCTTCACCGTTAATTAGCATTCTTCTCTTGGTTGTACTTACCAAATTCTCAAACGCTGTAATACTCATTCTTGCACTAACTCCACTTTTATAGTCAACATAATCACTTCTTCTGGCAGCAAAATTGATTTCCTCAACTAAATCTTTTGCAATTTCTGGAACATATATATTGTCATCAATAAAATTTGATTCTTGATCCGTAATTTTTTTTGAAATTTCGGTAGTTAATGGATAATGAGTAATGATTTGGGAACCAATTCTATCCTTTAATGGTGTTACTATGCTGCCTCTATTAGTATAATCTTCAGGGTTTGCAGTAAAAACAAATTGTAGGTCAAGGGGTATGCGCAGTTTAAATCCTCTAATTTGGATTTCTTTTTCCTCAAGTATTGAAAATAATGCTACTTGAATTCTGGCCTGTAAATCTGGTAATTCATTTATAACAAAAATTGACCTATTAGCTCTTGGTATCATACCGAAATGAATTACTCTTTCATCAGCATAAGATAGTTTTAGAGATGCAGCTTTTATAGGGTCAATATCACCTATTAAGTCAGAGACGGTAACATCAGGTGTTGCTAATTTTTCATAAAATCTTTCTGAGTTGTGTAACCATTCAATCTCCGTACTATCACCTTTTTCTTCCAAAATTTTTTTTCCGTAATTAGAAATTGGTGATAATGGATCATCATTTATTTCAGATCCTTTTATGAAAGGTATCCACTCATCTAATAAATCAATCATTTTTCTGGCTAATCTTGTTTTTGCTTGACCTCTAAGTCCTAAGAAATTTATATTGTGTTTGGATAAAATTGCTCTTTCCAAGTCCGGAATTACTGTACTTTCATAGCCATGGATGCCAGTAAATGATGGCTTTCCACTTTTGAGGAGAATAGAAAGATTTTTACATAACTCATCTTTTATTGTTTGAGACTTATACTCTGAATTCTTCAACTCTTTTAAGGTTTTTATACTAGGTTTTTTCATTTATATCTTTCTTTTTTTATTGCTATTATAATCTTCAAAAATCATTTCTCCTAAATTATCTAAACCCGTATAAAATGCCTTACCTCCATTTGCCTTAGAAAATTCTCTAACAAAATGTTGTAAATAGGAATCACGGGCTATCATGAAGGTAGTGATTGGGATCTTTAACTTTCTGGCTTGTTTTGCCATGTTATAACATTTATTAATAATTTTAGGATCTAAGCCAGCGCTGTTTTTATAAAAACTCCCATCTCTAAGTTTTAAACAACTAGGTTTTCCGTCTGTAATCATCAATATTTGCTTGTTATTATTCTTTTTTCTTTTAAGAATGTCCATAGCTAATTGAATACCGGCAACAGTATTTGTGTGATAAGGTCCGACTTTTAAATAGGGTAAATCTTTAAGCTCAACTACTTTAGCTTCATTCCCAAAAACAATTATATCTAATGTATCTTTTGGATATCTTGTTGTTATTAATTCTGCTAAAGCCATAGCGACTTTTTTGGCAGGTGTTATTCTATCCTCACCATATAATATCATACTATGACTTATATCAATCATAAGAACTGTACTCATTTGAGATTGAAAATTTCCATTACTTACAACTATATCATCTGAAATTAAATTCAATTCATCAGTACCGGTACGATTATACATATTCTTTAAACTTTCACTTACAATTATTTTGTCAAATGGATCACCAAATTCAAAACTTTTGATATCAGAATTATCATCATCACTTGATCCTGAATATTTTGATTTGTGATTTCCTTGTTTTGATTTCTTTATTTGTCCAAAAATTTTTTTTAATGCAAACTTTCTTAAAGCCTTTTCCATTTTGGATGTGATCTTTATTAATTCTTTCCCATCTTTGGCATTTATTTCAGTTGATATAAAACCTTTGTTTAATAATTCATCGATAAAGTCATCGATAGTATAATCTTCCGTAGTCAAAGAATATTCTTTGTCTAATTGTCTTAACCAGTCTACAGCTTCATCAAAATCTCCGGATGTATAAGTTAACAACTCCTTAAATATTTCAAGAAGCCTATCAAAAAGAGAGACATTATCATTTGAAAAGGTTGAATATGACCAGCCCGAAATAGGAATATTTCCAAAGAAATTCATCATTAATTTAATTACAAATCAAGTGCCAAATATGAAAAAAAAAGCGCCAATTGGCGCTTTTCAGTTTTAGCATATTTATTCAGCTGGATCTGGTGCAACAGCCATTATTAGTCCAGTTGCATCACCATAATCGCCAGCATTAATAATTTTACCATCATCATTAAATGTAAAGTAGTGATACATTGAAATTTCAAAGTCTTTACCGCTAGCAGTATTTGTTCCTGTCCAAGTTCCGTAAGTTCTTACGCTACCGTTCAGCAATCCAGTTTCAGGATCTACACCAGGCAAATAATTCTCAGCGGTATAAGTTATGTTTTCCATAGCATCATGCCAACCTTTAGAGTATTCCATTGCTTGTTCCTTATTCATAAGTGTTGTACCATAAAAACATCCTTGCCATTCTACATCATCAGATATAAGAGCAGCAGTTGCATCAAAATCTTCAGTAACAAAAGTTGCAAAATAATTTTTTGCTAATTCAACATTTTTTTCAAAGTCTGGATTTTGCTGAGGACTAGAGCAAGAAGCTAGTAAAAAAACTAGCATAATAAATATTTTTTTCATTGTGTTAAATTTTAATCATTAAATCTACGATTTTTATCGATATAAATTGTGGGTGATACTGGACTCGAACTCACATCTTAAGCTATTCATTTTCAAAAGCTTAATTTTTTAGGGTGTTCCCCGTAGTATCACTTTCACTTAAACAAAACTAATGAAAATTAATGTAGACAGATTCTGTCCACATTAATTTTTAAATTTTAACATTATCTTATTATTTTAAAAACATTTGATTCACATTACAGTCATATTATCAAGTATGTATAAAAAAAGACTAATAGATTTAGTTGTTCTTTCAGATATTCACCTAGGTACACGAGGGTGCAGAGCTGATGAATTAATTAATTATTTGAGAACTATCAAACCTAAAAAAATCATTCTAAATGGTGATATAATTGATATATGGCAGTTCAAAAAAAAGTACTTTCCAAAATCTCATTTGAAAGTAATAAGAATACTCTTAGATTTTTTATCTAAAGGAACCAAGATTTATTATTTACCAGGAAATCATGATGAAGTTCTTAGGAAATTTAATGGTTATGGAATGAAAAATTTTAAAATTAGTAATAAAGCAGTTTTAAAATTAAATGGTAAAAAAGCTTGGTTTTTTCATGGTGATGTATTTGATATAACAATGAAGTATTCTAAATGGGTCGCAAAATTAGGAGGAATAGGATATGATTTTTTGATTAGATTAAATTTTACTGTTAATCGTTTTAGGGAATGGAGGGGTAAAGGAAAAATATCATTTTCTAAATACATAAAATACAAGGTCAAGGAAGCAGTGAAATATGTCAATCAATTTGAAGATATTGCTCTCGGGATAGCTCGTGAAAATAATTATGATTTTGTTGTCTGTGGACACATACATCAACCAGTTATTAGGGATCAAATTAATAAGGGAAAAAAAATAACATATTTGAACTCTGGAGATTGGATAGAAAATTTAACTTCACTGGAATACAACAATGATAGTTGGAGTTTGTTCGAATATGATCCTAATAATTTCAAAAATCTGAAAAAAGAAAGAAAATCAACAATTGATAAATCAACAAACGAACTTTTTGAATCTATGCTTAAAAATTTTAAATCATGAAAATTTTATACGCAGTTCAGTCAACAGGAAACGGACATATAATTAGAGCAAATGAATTAATTAAAATTTTTAAAAATCGAGCTGAGGTTGATGTGTTGATTAGTGGAACTCAATCATCATTAAAATTGAAATATGATATAAAATATCAATATAAAGGCTTGAGTTTTGTATTTGGAAAAAAAGGAGGAATTGATTTTTTCAAGACATTTAAATTATTCAATCCAATAACATTTATTAGAGAGATTTATAATTGTCCAGTTAACAAATACGATTTAATAATTAATGATTTTGAACCTATATCTGCTTGGGCATGTTTATTTAAAAGAAAAAAAAATTGTATTGCATTGAGTCATCAATTCTCTTTATTATCACATAAAGTACCAAAAGGATCAAAAGTGAATCTGATTCAGTCATTTATTTTAAAATATTATTCACCTATTAAGAAAGGCTATGGATTTCATTTTAAAAAATATGATAGAAATTTTTTTTTCCCAATAATAAAATCCAACCTAAGAAATAAAGAAATTAAAAATGGTTCTCATATAACTACATATTTACCATCATATTCAGATGAGTATCTTTATGCTATATTTTCAAAAATATACAAGCAAAATTGGCATGTTTTTTCCCAACATACAAAGCAGAAGTATAGGAGAGGAAATATTTCATTTTTTCCTACAGGATATGAGGAGTTTGAAGAAAGTTTATTGTCGTGTTCAGGAGTAATATGTAATTCTGGTTTTGAAACTCCATCTGAAGCACTATTTCTTGGAAAAAAATTACTGGTTATTCCAATGAAATATCAATTTGAACAACATATGAACGCAGTTGCCTTAGACAAAATGGGAGTTAAAGTTCTAAAAACACTTAATAAAAACTCAATTAGTAAGATTAGAAAATGGATTAAAAAAGTTAATTTAATTAGGATGACTTATCCTGATGAAAATAAGAAAATCATTGATAAAATTTTAATTGATTTTATAAGAGAAAAATCAAATAAAAAAATATCTAATAATTTAAAATACTTTACAAACCAAAGGGATACAATATTCTGAGAAAATGTTAGGTTTCTAATTACAAAAATTAAATTTTCACTAGTTCGAGTCAAAATTTGGGAACAATTTTTAGTTTTGTAAAGCGTTGATAATCAGTGTGTATTTTTTTGTGGGTGATACTGGATTCGAACCAGTGACCCCTACCCTGTCAAGGTAGTGCTCTGAACCAACTGAGCTAATCACCCCAAAACAAATTCTCAATTAATCATAACAAAAATAACCCTCGTTATCTAGATCTAAGTACTGAACTTTATCAGTCATAGTAGAAAATTGAGATGTTGTATTACCTCCAAAAACATAAAATTTTCCATTAACTATTTCAGACATTAAATGTCTAGAGTTTGCAACATCACTTTCAATAATTCTAAATGAATTATCATCTGTATCAAAAACAGCAAATAAATTTTGGATATTATAATCACCTTTTATGAAAATTTTGTCTTTATATTTTGAAGTTGTGTGAGCAGAAATTGAGACCGGGATTGAAATTTCGTCTATCAAAGAATTATTATTTAAATCATACACTAAAATTTTGTTAAGCACTTCTGATCCTAAATATCCTGCTATAATATATAATTTATCGTTTATTATCTGACCCTTAGTATTACAAATAGCAACTGGAAGATTACCTATTAATTCAAATGAATTATCGTTTAAATTATATTTTACAATTTTGTCTGAGCAATCTCCATTTTCATCTGTTCCACCAAAAAAAATAATATTATGAAATTTCCAAATATCACTTCCATTTTCTCTGACAGGATAAGGGTTTATACCATTTAATATTTTTAGTTCATTAGTTGTTAAATCAAAAACTTCGACTGAATTATTAAGACCTCCACCACTTATATCGCCATTAAGTAAATAAATTTTTGAATTATAAATTTCTATATCTCCGTATCTCAGACTAATGAGATCGTTTGTAATTTCAGACCAAGTTTCATTATTAGTATCGTACCTAATTATATCACTTGTACGTGAATTAGAAACACCATCGATATTTAATTTTGCTCCTCTGGATATGTAAATATTATTATTTAAAAAAGTTGATGAACCATAGCCTCTTGAGCTGGTTAGACTGGTTGAGGTTTTAAATGACACATAATCAGCCTCAATACAAGGGGATTCAGCCAGCTCTGAGTCATTATTGTTGTCACTACAAGACAGAACTAATAGTATTAATATAAATAATGAAATTAAATTTTTCAACAATTAAATTTAGTATAATTATTGATATTTATTTTACATGTTAAGAAATGTTTCGTATAAAAATGATAATATTAAAAATGAAATTGATGATTTAATTGGAAACTCATATTCTTTTTTTGAAAAAATAAAAAAAGGAGGTGTTGGTTCTGGAAAGTTATTAATTACTAAAGCAAATAAAGGGATAGAAAATCTGTTAATTCTTGATCAAAATACAAATCATTGTAATATTGAGTTAAGAACGAAAGGTATTATCATATATTTTAGGTCACTTTTAGAGACATATGGTTTAGCAATACCGTACTATAAATTGGTAGTTTTTAAAGTCACTGAAAAAGAATACACATTTAATGTTGATAGTAAATTTTTAAAAATCAAAGTTAAATCAGAAAATGATCACTCATTCATAAGAAAAATCATGGAAGAAAAAGCTAAAAATACTGAAAACTATATTTCATAGTTACATGATTACTAATATTTTAGTATTTTTATAAAAAATTAAAATGAAGTATTACTCAAAACTTTTATTCCTTCCAATATTGTTATTATTTATCAATTCCTGTGAAGTTGAAAATATATTGACTGACGATGAACTAATTGATGCTATTATTAATTCGGAGGATAAAATTTCAGTTTTAGAAAATGATTTACCTTATTTAATAAAAAATTCTATTTCTAATGAAATGCCTGATGATTTTATCGAAGATGCAAAACTGGCTCCTAGCCTTGGTTATCAATTAGGAATGATGTCAATTGATGTATTTAACATGGGAATTAAATCTGGCGATGTTTTTTTTGATACTGATGGCAGAAAATTAGAAAGAAGTAAAGATTTTGACAAAAAAGATAAAAAGAAAAGAAGCAAGCCATGTTTTAAACTTAAATATCCGCTCTCGCTTGAACTTCCAGATGGAAAAATTATTAAAGTTAATGATAGAAAAGAACATTGCGATGTTGTTAAAACTTACAACTCAGAAAGTAAGTCAGATAGAAAAGAAATTAAATTATTATTCCCTGTCACTGTAACATTTTATGATGATGATAAAAATCTCATTGAAAAAGTGATGGATAGTGAAAAAGATTTACAAGAATTAAAAGAAACTTGTGAACAAAAGGACACCAAGGAAAGAAAAAATTAAATTTTATAATACAACTAAAAAATTAAAGTAGGATTCAAATTGAATCCTATTTTTTTTTTATAACAGCAAACAAGATAAATAAGAAAATAGATAATAGTAAACTTGTAAAACCTATAGGTAATAAAAAAAATGGTTCTTGTATTATTCCATTTTCATCAACTTGAGAATCGATTAAGTAAAATACTAAAAAACAAATAATACCAATTACTAAAAAGGTTGTTGCTATTTTAAATTTAGTTTCCAATTGCTATTAATTTTCATAATTTTAAATTAATAAAAATATATGGTTCGATTTGATAAAAATAAAATTAAAAGTTTAGAAAAAATTTATAGATTAAATCTTATAAATAGTTGTACTGGATACAAATCAGCAAATCTTCTGGGCTCAATAGACAGTGAAGGAAATACAAATCTTGCAATATTCAGCTCTATCACTCACCTTGGAAGTGATCCAGCGATGATTGGTTTTGTTCTGAGGCCAAGGACTGTTCCTAGAAACACGTATAATAACATCTTTAATACAAAATATTTTACAGTTAATCATGTAAAAGCTGAGGACATTAAAGATGCTCATCACACATCTGCTAAATATCCAAAAGAAATCTCAGAATTTGAAAAAACAAAATTTGAACCTGAATATCTTGACGGTTTTAAAGCTCCTTTTGTAAAAAATTCAAAGATTAAATTTGGTTGTAAATATTTGAATGAATATAATATTAAAGAGAATAATACAATTCTTGTTGTTGCATCGATTGAATGTCTTTATGTTGGAAAAGATTTTCTAGAAGATGATGGATGGATAAGATTAGATAAAGCAGAAACTGTTACTATTAATGGACTCGACGGTTATGCAAAAACTAAGCTAATTGATAGATTTGAATATGCTAGGCCAAAAAAATGAAAAACTTTATTGATAAAAAAATTTTTGATTATACACTTAGTAAAAGTTCTGATGAACCAGAAATATTAAAAGAGTTAAATAGGGAGACTCATTTAAAAATATTAAACCCTAGAATGTTAAGTGGAAATTATCAAGGAAGAATATTATCTCTGATTTCAAAAATAATAAGACCTAGCTCTATACTTGAAATTGGAACTTACACTGGTTATTCAACAATTTGTTTTTCAGAAGGTCTTGATGATAATGGTTTTATTCATACGATTGACCATAATGAAGAATTAATAGACATTCAAAATAAATATTTCAATAAAGCTGGAATTTCTAAAAAAGTAATACAATATACAGGTGATGCTATAAAAATAATTGATAAACTATATTTTGAATTCGATCTTGTTTTTATCGATGCTGATAAGGAAAATTATCCTTTATATTTTGATTTGATAATTGATAAGGTTAAATCTGGTGGAGTTATTATCGCTGATAATATCCTTTGGAGTGGCAAAATACTTGACAAAGTTGAGGAAGATGATTTAGCTACAAAATCTATTTTGGAATTTAACGAAAAGGTAAATTCAGACAAAAGAGTTGAAACTGTTATTCTTCCAGTAAGGGATGGGTTAAGTTTTATTAGAAAAATCTAGAGATCTCTTCTGATCGAACCTGTTAAATCATCAATATCGTCCTTAACACTATCAATTTGATCAGAAATCTCTTTAGTATCTATACCCTTTTTTTTTGCACTTTTTTGAATTTCAGACTTAATCTCTTGGGTTGCATCTTTAACCTGTCTTATCCCCTTACCCAAACCTTTTGCAATATCTGGGATCTTGTCAGCTCCAAAAAGCAAAAGAATAATTAAAAAAATTACTAAAATTTCCGCTCCGCTAATAAATAATAGAACCATTTATCCCTTTATTTTAGATTTAAAATTATCAAAATCTGAATTACTTTCTACTTTTGGCCAAGAATTATTTGATACATCAATATCCGCTGTTTCTTTATCTGGATCAAGTTTAATACTTAAAATCTTTTTATTACTTGTCAATACTTTTCTAACTTCTAAATCATTTTTTCTCCATACTTGTGCAGGATATTTTTTTCTTTCAGTTGTACCGTCATCATATTCAATATCAATTATTATTGGCATTACTAATCCTCCAGGTTTATCAAAAATAACCTCATAATAATACTTCGGAATATTTAAATTACTGATTTCTTCTTTTGAATAGTTTTCGTTAAGATAATTATTAAGCAATTTAGAATTATCAAGCGGAGCTTTTTCTTTGTTATTTTCTTTATCATTTTCGAACTTATCTAAGAAAATTAAAGGTCTCCAACTATTCCTTGGAATTCCCATTTCATCGATCAACAGTTTTTTAAGCTCCTCACTAGGGTTTGGAGATACATAGTATTGATTAATTTCTTTAATTCCAATGTCAACATAATCAGTTGTATAAAACCATCCTCTCCAAAACCAATCAAGATCAACAGCAGATGCATCTTCCATAGTTCTAAAAAAATCTTCAGGGGTTGGATGTTTGAATTTCCACCTGTTTGAATATTTTTTAAATGCATAATCAAACAATTCTCTACCCATTATAGTTTCCCTAAGAATATTAAGCGCAGTTGCAGGTTTGCCATATGCATTTGGACCTAAACTATAAACATTTTCAGGATTAGACATTATTGGAGCTAAATAATTCTGATCAACACTCATATAATCAACTATCATTTCAGCAGGTCCTCTGTCAGATGGAAAGTTTTTGTAAGGATAAATAATTTCAGGATACTTTTTACCAAACTCTTGTTCAGCTAAATATTGAACGAAGGTATTAATTCCTTCATCCATCCAGGCCCATTGTCTTTCATCACTATTGACAATCATAGGAAAGAAAAAATGACCTATTTCATGAACAATAACACCAATCATTCCGAATTTTTCATCATCAGAATATGATCCATCAATATTGGGTCGTCCAAAATTAAAACATATCATTGGATACTCCATTCCAACTCTGTGAGCATGAACTGAAACAGCTTTATGATAAGGATAATTAAATGTATAATCAGAATAAAATTTTAAGGTTTCAACAACAGTAATGGTAGAAAAATCCTCCCACATTGGGTTTCCCTCTCTAGGATAAAGTGATACAGCCATCACAGTATCTTGACCAATTTTAACCGCCATCATATCCAAAATATATTTTCGAGATGTTGCAAAGGCAAAATCACGAACATTTTCTGCAATAAATTTCCAAGTCTTTTTATCTTTTGAAAAGGATTTTTCAGTAATTTCAGCCTCTTCCTGATTTACAATTAAAACAGGTTCATCAAATGACTTTTTAGCCTGATTAAACCTTTTCATCATTTCCTTTGTATATACTTCTTTTCTATTAATTAACTCACCGGTTGCCTCTAAAATATGATCTGCTGGAACCGTTATATTAACTTCATAATTTCCAAATGGCAAAGCAAATTCACCATCACCCCAAAATTGATAATTTTGCCAGCCTTCAACTTCATCGTAAACACACATTCTCGGAAAAAATTGAGCAATTGTATAAGCTCTGTTATCATCACTTGGGAACGTCTCATAGCCAGATCTTCCTCTGTCCTCTAATCGATTATTAATATTATAATTCCATTTAACTTTAAAAGAAAAACTTTGTCCAGTTTTCAGTGGCTCTGGTAAATCAATCCTCATCATAGTTTGATTTATAAAATAATCGAGTGGCTTATTATCAATTCCCCTTACGTGATTTATATTAAATCCTCCATCAAATGGCTTTTTTAAAAAATCATCATCAAATGAATTAGGAATATATGCTGGTTCAACTAACTTACTACTATCTCTAATTAAGCTTGGCGAATCTTTTGATCTTATATTTTGATCTAATTGCACCCACAAATAATCTAGTTGATCAGGTGAATTATTTGTATAGGTTACTATTTCATCACCATAAATTTTTTTATTTAAATCATCTAACTCAATATTAATCTTATAATCTGCTTGTTGTTGGTAGTATGCAGGTCCTGGTGCTCCAGAAGCAGTTCTGAACATGTTAGGTGAAGAAAATTCTTGATTTAATTGTCTAAACTTGTTCGTATTTATTTGTTCGGTTTGTATCCTTTGTGATATAACACTACTTGAAAAAAGTAATAGTGAAATAGCTATTGGTAAAATATGTTTGTTCATTTTTCTTATTCAGTTGCAAATTTATAAAAAACTAATAATCAAAATCAATACCATCCGTTGGATTATATTTATCTTGAATGAAGCTTTTCCTGAAATTACCTTTTCTTATTAAAATTATATTTTTTTGGTTTGAAAATGAATTAAACAATATTGAATTTTTTATTGTAAAGTTGCCTTCATTTAATTCGTCATTAATTTCCATATACAAGTTAATTTGATCTCTTTTTTTTTCAAACCCTAAATATTCAATTTTAATTAAATCACCATTACTTTTTAACTGAAAATTTTGTTCTAAATAACTCCAATACAACTCATTCAAATATTCATAATCTTGCTTGTAATCAATATTTTTTGAATCTAAATTAAGAGCTAATTCAAGGTCATCGTAAAAAACTTTTAACGTTATTTCAAAGGATTTCGTTTTCAAATCAAAATCAATGAGTGTTGTACTAACATAATACTTATGTGTAGTTGTTATGAATAAAGCTAAACTTAAAAATTTAATTATTAATTGATTCATAAAATTTGTCAAGATTAAGTAAAATTAGTCCATGATTAGAATTCTTAAAGTCAAATTCCAAATCATAATTTTCAGCAGCTCCTAAAATAAATTCATAAATTTCATCTTCCTTCAATCCAAATCTATTAACAAAATAATTTATTCCATAAAATTGAATTATTTTTTCAATAGTATCATATCTTTTTTCAAGTCCACGAGCCATTTTAAGCATATCATAATAACCACTTAGCTGTTTATATACACCCTCGATATTGACGGGCATTACAGGCAGAAGCAATACATTTAATAATACTTGAGCATTATTGCTGTAAGCTATCTTTTCCTTCCTCTCACCTTTATAACCAGGAATACCAACATCATCAAAGTTTAATAATTCATTTTTATCGATTTTATTAATATCTGTAATTAAGTTTCCTGATAAATTATATGGAGAAACAGTTACATTTCGTAATTCATTGACTTTTTGATCTAAATAAATTCTCAATGAGTCAGATTTAAATATTTCTTCGTTAATATATAAGTAATAATCTTTAATTTGAATAGATCTTATAAACAATGAGTCCTTTAGACTTACCCCAATACTGAAAAAACCATCTTTATCAGTAATTGTAGTTCCACCACTTGATTTATTGATGACAACAATTCCACTTTTTTCAATTTCATCATTAACTATCAAAGCATTAAGTTCTTTAATTTCTGAATTTTGGGAGTAAGCTAATACAGATAATAAAAAAAATGTAATACAAAAACTAACCCTTGTTGACAATTCTATTAAATTTTTTACTTTGTTTGACTAGAAATTCTATTAATTCAAATTCCTTTTCTTTTTTTAATAAAATTTTAGATGGAAAATTTTCATCACAATAAATCAAAAACTCGTTAATTTTATCTTTTTTTATATTAAGATTTGATATAAAGAAAAGATCATCATAAACTTCTCTTATTAAATCACTAGGACTATAATTAAACGATGAATTTTCCTCTGATATTTTTTTATTTATAGATTTTGAAATAAGTCTGTAAAGATTTACAAAGTTAATACCATCTCTCAACTTACCTTGTTCATTAATTACATTAACAACTCTTGTTGATTTATCAGTTGTATAATCAAATCTTTTAAACTCCTCTTCCTTGAGATCAAGAAATTTTTCTCTATTTTCAGGTGTTATAACAACTTCATCTAGAGCCGTAACTTTTTCATTAACATCAACAACAATTCTATTTCTTTGTAAAATTTCTTTTGAGATATTAAGTTCTGAAATTTGATACTGAACTGACGAAAAAATTAATTTGTCATTTAATTTAACTTCTATTTCAAATTCTCCTTCTTCATTAGTAATTGTTGCGCTTTGAGAAGTATTATTAATAACATTAGCACCAACAACACTAACATTTTTATACAGAACTTTTCCTTTAATCCATGTACGATAATCATTTTGTCCAAATGAAATGGATGAAAAAAGAATAACTAAAACAAAAAAATATTTTTTATAATTCATTACTTAAATCTTGAGCGGGAGACCGGGTTCGAACCGGCGACATTCAGCTTGGAAGGCTGACGCTCTACCAACTGAGCTACTCCCGCATTTTAATTTTAACAATTTAAGATTAAATTTGTTAGAATTGAATCTTAACATAAAAATAGTCAAATCTAACAAGTTGCTTAAACTTAGAAGTAAAATCTTAAGAAACAACATGAATCCATCTAAATGTATTTATCAAGGTGATGATGATAAAACATCATTTCATATTGGAGCCTATATTGATGGAGTTTTAGTAGGTGGAGTTTCAATGATAAAAAATAAATGTCCATATAAAGATTTTCCTAATTGTTTTCAGTTAAGAGGTCTATTTGTTGATTTTAATCATCAAAAAAAAGGTATCGGAAAAATGATAATTAACAGAGTTGAGTCTTTACTTAAAAACAAAAAAATCAGTTATTTGTGGATGAATGCAAGAGTTAAAGCACTTGATTTTTATTTAAAATTAAATTACAGTAATTCTGAGATAAGATACAATATTAACGAAATAGGTTTACACTATATGCTTTACAAAAAACTATGAATAAAAGTAAATTCTTTATTTTAATTTTAATTTTAACTCATACATCAGAATTAATGTCACAAAAAATAGACTTAGATATTCTTCAAGGTAAAACAACTAGACATCTTGTTGGTGATACCATTTTACTAGAAAAAGAAACTTTTAAAGCATTTGAAAAAATGAGAAATGCAGCTATGAATGATGGAATTAAAATTAAAATCATTTCTGGTCATAGAGATTTTGAAAGACAAGCTTTGATTTGGAATTCAAAATTTATCAAGTTCACAAAAGAATTTAAATTAAAGCCTGATGAAGCCTTAAATGAAATTATAAGATTCTCTACTGTTCCCGGAACCTCTAGACATCATTGGGGAACTGAGATTGATATAATTGATGAAGAATTTAAAAATGAAAAAAACCCATTAATTTCTGAAAAATACGAAACCGGTGGTGTTTTTAATAAATTGAAAAAGTGGATGGATTCAAATTCCGAAAAATTTGGTTTTTATTTAACCTACACTAATGATGAACAAAGAAAAGGGTTTGAATATGAACCATGGCATTACAGCTATAAGCCTATATCAAAAAATCTTTTAGAGGAGTTTAAAAAAAATAATATCTTGAAAATAATATCGAATCTTGATATCATGGGTAAAGAATATTTAACAAAAGAATTTATTGAAAAATATATTAATGAAAATATTCTAGGTGTTAATAAAGAACTTGAGCTATAAATTGATATTATATCTTTAAATTTGCTGATATAAAATTGATTTGAAAGAAAAAAAACAAAGTATCCTAATTATTCTTGATGGCTGGGGAATATCTAATAATTCAGAGTTCTCAGCTATTGATCAGGCTCAAACACCTTATTTTGATAGTCTTATTAAAAAATATCCAAACGCTAAACTATTAACTCATGGTGAAAATGTTGGTCTTCCAAGTGGGCAAATGGGTAACAGTGAAGTAGGTCATATAAATATAGGTGCTGGAAGAATTGTTTATCAAGAGTTAGCAAAAATTAATCGTGACATAGTTAATAAAACAATAGATCAAAATAAAAAACTGATTGAAGCTTTTAATTATTGTAAGTCAAATAAAAAAAAGCTTCATTTTATTGGTCTTGTGTCTGATGGCGGTGTTCATTCCCATATTAATCATATTAAACACCTAATTAATCTATCTAAAACTCATGAATTAAAAAATGTATTTATTCACGCCTTTACAGATGGTAGAGATGTTGATCCAAAATCTGGAATTAACATGATTAATGAACTTTTGGAATCCATGGATGGAACAAATGCAAAACTTGCTAGTGTTTGCGGTAGATATTATGCCATGGACAGAGACAAAAGATGGGAAAGAACTAAAAAAGCATATGATTTGATTGTTAATGGAATTGGGAAAAAATCAAATGAAATTGAAAAATCAATTATTGATTCTTACAACAATCAAATAACTGATGAATTTATGGAACCTATAGTAGTTGTTGATAATGAAAATCTTCCGTTAGCAAAAATTGAAGATAATGATGTTGTTATATTTTTTAATTTCAGAACTGACAGGGGAAGACAACTAACAGAGGTATTAAGTCAAAAGGATTTTAATGATTTTTCAATGAAGAAATTGAACTTGAAATTCTTAACTATGACCAATTACAATGATGATTATAAAAATATCGATTGTATTTATGAAAAT
The DNA here is from genome assembly GCA_902587325.1 of uncultured Bacteroidota bacterium. Taxonomy (GTDB): domain Bacteria; phylum Bacteroidota; class Bacteroidia; order Flavobacteriales; family Flavobacteriaceae; genus Eutrophosalina. The sequence continues at coordinate 83,360 of CACIKV010000002.1, read as the reverse complement.
GAAAATTTAAGTCAAACATTGGGTGAAGTTTTAGAAAAAAACCAGAGAACTCAAATCAGAATTGCAGAAACAGAGAAGTATCCCCATGTCACATTTTTCTTTAATGGAGGGAAAGAATCACCTTTTAAAGATGAAATAAGAATAATGTGTCCTTCCCCGAAGGTTGCAACATATGACTTAAAACCTGAAATGAGTGCTTTTGAAATAAGAGATGCTATAATTCCAGAAATTAATTCAAATTCATCTGATTTTATTTGCTTAAATTTTGCAAATCCAGACATGGTAGGTCACACAGGTAACTTTAACGCTGCTGTAAAAGCATGTGAAACAGTTGATACTTGCTTAAGGGAAATCGTTGAATCTTCTATTAATAAGAATTACTCAATTATAATTATTGCCGATCACGGTAATAGTGATGTCATGAAAAATAATGATGGTTCACCCAATACAGCGCATACTACAAATCCAGTTCCTATTATTGTTATTGATTCAAAAATTGATAAAGTTAATGATGGTATTTTAGCAGATATTGCCCCTACTATTTTAAATATTATGGATATTGACATTCCAGAGAAAATGTCAGGAAAAATTTTAATATGAAAAATGTAATAAAACTAACTCTGTTATTAATTTTATTTGTTGGTTGTAATAGTAAAGTAAAAAAAGAAGCTAATATTGATAATGAAGATATTGAGTATGTAGATTTAATTGGCAAATTTAAAAGATTAGAACTTGAAAAACATCCATTTCTTAAAGATTCATTCAATTTAAATTATAAAAATTATAAGCCTGAGAAAAGAGTTTTAAGCAATATAGAACCTTTCTTAGATAAAAATATATCTATCAAAATTATAATGGGTACTTGGTGTGACGATAGCAGGCTATTGGTTCCCCAATTTTTAAAAGTAATGGATAAATTAAGATTTAATAAAAGAAAAATTGAGCTTATAGGCTTGGATAATGAAAAAAAATCGCAAGATAACTACCACGAAATTTATGATATTATTAATGTTCCAACGTTTATATTCTACAGAAAGGATAAGGAAATTAATAGAATAGTTGAAATAACTATTGAAACTTTGGAAAAAGATATTTTTAGTATTCTCAGTGATAGTGGCTATGAAAATGCTTACTATGGATTCTAAAAAAATAGTGATTAAGTCTGAGGAAGAAATTGAATTAATAAGAGAAAGTGCTTTGTTAGTTTCAAAAACCCTAGGCCTTATAGCGAAGGAAATTAAACCTGGGTCAAATTCCTTAAAACTGGATAAGATTGCAGAAGAATTTATTAGGGATAACGGTGGAGAACCTGGATTTTTAGGCATGTATGGTTTTCCAAACACTCTTTGTGTTAGCCCAAATCAAGAAGTAGTTCATGGAATTCCAAATGAAATACCATTTGAAAATGGCGATATTATATCAATTGATTGTGGCGTTGTCAAAAATGAATTTTATGGAGATCATGCTTACACATTTGAAGTTGGTGAAGTATCTGATGAAATAAAAAAACTTCTTAATGTTACTAAAAAATCTCTATACGAAGGTATAAGAGAATTTAAAACCGGAAATAGAGTTGGTGATATTAGCTATGCAATACAAAATTATAATGAAAAAAATGGTTATGGTGTTGTAAAAGATTTAGTTGGTCATGGTTTAGGTAAAAACTTACATGAAAAACCTGAAGTACCAAACTTTGGAAGAAGAGGTAATGGAAAATCACTGGTTGATGGAATGGTTTTGGCAATCGAACCTATGATTAATTTAGGAACCGATAAAGTTTTACATTTAAATGATGGTTGGACAATTGAAACAGCAGATAAAAAACCTAGTGCTCACTTTGAACACAATGTGGCATTAATAAATGGTCAAACAAAACTTTTATCCACATTTAAATACATATATGATGCTTTAGGAATTGAATCCAATGAAGAAAATGAATTTAAATAAATATGAAGTTAATAGTAAGATTATTGCTTAATTTATTTACAAGAACATTTCTCATAAGAACAAGTCTTTTATTTAAGCCTTTCTTTGATATTTTTTTTAAGGGAACAAGATTTACTGATCCAATTAACAATAAATCTTATTCTTACTTTTTTCCTTACGGATATAATAAACAAAGAAAAAATGCTTTATGTCCAGGAACATTTTCATTAGAAAGACATCGATTATTGTGGCTTTATTTAAAAAAAGAAACTGATTTTTTTAATTCAAATAATAAAATACTTCATTTTGCTCCTGAACAATGTTTTCACAAATTTTTTAAATCATTTTTTAAAAATTACACAACTACAGACTTAAATTCACCAATTGTTGATATTAAAGCTGATATATGTAATCTACCATTTAATGACAACTCCTTTGATTATATATTATGTAATCATGTCTTAGAACATATTTATGATGACGAAAAAGCCATGAAAGAAATTTATAGAGTTTTAAATAAAAATGGTATCGCAATTTTACAAGTACCCATAGATATAAATAATAATTATACTCATGAAGGAAGAGATATAGATAATAAACAAGATAGGAATAAACTTTTTGGGCAATATGACCACTTGAGAATGTATGGCTTAGATTATTTTAAAAAATTAAAAAATATTGGTTTTAAAGTTAAAAATGAAAACTATTTATCAAATATATCACAAGATGAAAAAGATAAGTACTCGCTTCACAATGCTGGGAGCATTCCAGTATGTATCAAGGTTTAAGCAATAATTTTTTAAAACCTGCAGAAGCGTAATTTGTTATATTATTTAATGAATCAACATAAATAATAAAAGATTCAATATCATTATTATTTTCAGTTAGACTTATTGCATTTTTAAGATTGGTAGCCATCATTGCTGTCGCAAAAGCATCAGATTTAAAACAACTACTGCTAACAACTGATGCACTCAATATATTTGTTTGTTGAGACTTCCCATTGATTGGATTTAAAATATGAACATATTTATTTCCAGTAAGTGAGTCAATTTTATAATTACGGTAATTTCCAGATGTTGCTATAGAATGATTGCTAAGTCTTAATATTTTATAAAAACTGTCGGGATTGTTTAGGTCTGGATTATTTATTGCAATTTTCCAATGATCTTTTTTTGAAATATTAGTTCCAGCAGACTTTATTTCTCCTCCAATATCAATTAAATAGTTTAAATGACCTTTAGATTCAATATAATTGGAAATTACATCAACAGCATAACCTTTAGCAATTGCATTAAAATCTAATTTTGTTTTATTATTTTCCTTTATAAGCTTACGATTATTAATTGATATTTTTTCAAAACCAACAGTTTCCAAAATTTGTAATATCGAATCTTCATCAATTATATTTTTTGAATTTTCAGGCCCAAAACCATAATATTCAATTAATAAACCAATAGTTGGATCAAACAAGCCATTAGTTCTACTATTCAAAATTTTAGATTTATTATAAACATCAAAAAAAAGATCATCAATATCTACATCATTTCCATTGTTAAGCCTTGAAATAATTGAAGAATTTTTATATGTAGAAAAGGAGTTATTAAATGCTAAAAATATGGAATCAAAATTTTCTTCTGACAATAAAATTTCTTTTTCAGAAAAAACTTTAATATCATAATAAGTACCAAAAGTATAACCAGTAAAGTTTTTAAAGGAAAAATCTGAATGACATGAGCATGCAAATAGTAAAATACAAAGATAACTATATTTGAAAGGATTACCCACCAAAGTCATCAAATCTAATATTTTCTGGGGGTACTCCAAAATCTAGAGCCATTTTTTCAACAGCAAGATTCATAAGTGGAGGACCACAATAATAGACTTCAATATCTTCAGGCGAATCATGAAAGTTTAAATAATTATCAATTACAGCTTGGTGAATGAATCCTACAAAACCATCTCCTTCTCCATCTAGGCTATCTTTAACTATCCAATTGTCCTCTTCCGCTGGCTCCGATAAGGCAATATAAAATTTAAAATTTGGAAAATCTTTTTCTAATGCTCTAAAATGATCAACATAAAATAATTCTCTTTTTGATCTTCCACCATACCAGAAGTTAACTTTTCTACCGCTTTTAATAGTTCTAAATAATTGATAAAGATGGGATCTCATTGGTGCCATCCCAGCTCCACCTCCAACATATAGCATCTCGGAGTCTGATTCGTTTATAAAAAATTCACCGTATGGACCAGAAATTGTTACAGTATCACCAGGTTTTTTAGAAAAAATATAAGTTGAGGCGATACCAGGATTTACGTCCATCCAACTATTTTTAGACTTGTCCCAAGGGGGAGTCGCAATTCTAACATTTAACATAATCTCTTTACCTTCTGCAGGGTATGAAGCCATAGAGTAAGCTCTTTCAACGTCATCATCATTTTTCATTTTTAAATTCCACAATCCAAAATTATCCCACTCTAATTTAAATTTCTCAGGATCATCTGGATGCTCCTTTGGATGAGAAGTAATATCGATATCTTTATAATCAACTTCACATTTTGGTATTTCAATTTGAATATATCCTCCTGCTTTATAATTCATTTCTTCTGGAATCTCAACAACAAACTCTTTTATAAATGAGGCAACATTATAGTTTCTCACAACTTTAGCTTCATATTTCTTAATCCCAAATACTTCTTCTGGGACATGAATATTCATATTCTCTTTCACTTTTACCTGACAGCCCAATCTCCAACCATCTTTTATTTCTTTTCTAGAGAAATGAGGTTTTTCCGTGGGTAAGATTTCTCCACCACCATCATTAACAATACACTTACATTGAACGCATGTACCTCCACCACCACAAGCCGATGGTAAAAAAACTTTATTATCACCAAGTGTGGATAACAGCGTGCTTCCTGAGTTAACCTCAATTTCTTTTTCACCATTGATTAAGATCTTGACAGGCCCTGATGGAAGCAATTTGGATTTTACTCCAAGAAGCATAGCTACTAAAATGTATATAATAAAAATAAAAATTAAGGTACTGACAAGTATGTATGTATAAACACTCATATATTATAATTTAATTCCCATAAAACTCATAAAACCCAAAGCCATCAGTCCAGTTATTATAAAAGTTATACCTAAACCTTTAAGTGGAGCTGGAACATTTGAGTAAGCAATCTTTTCTCTAATTGCAGCGATAGCAACAATGGCTAAAAACCATCCCACTCCAGAACCAAAGCCATAAACAGCCGCCTCAGATATTCCTGAAAAATCTTTAATTTGCATAAAAAGTGAACCACCCAAAATCGCACAATTAACAGCGATTAATGGTAGAAAAATACCTAAAGAACCATAAAGAGCAGGAGAAAATTTTTCGACAATCATTTCTACAAGCTGAACCATTGATGCAATAACAGCAATAAACATAATTAAACTTAAAAAGCTAAGATCTAATTTTGCATACTCTGGACCAAGCCATTTCAAGGCTCCGTCAACTAAAAGATATTCGTAAATAAGATAATTTAATGGAACAGTTATCGTTAAAACAAAAATAACAGCAAACCCCATTCCAACACCATTTTTTAAAGTTTTTGAAATAGCTAGGTAAGAGCACATTCCAAGAAAATATGCGAAAACCATATTTTCAATAAAAATACTTTTGATAAATAAATTTGCGTAATCTTCTAACATAATTACTATCCTTCTTCAATTAGTTTATTATTTCTAGATCTTTGAATCCATATTATTATTCCTACTGTAATCAAAGCCATTGGCGATAACAACATTAATCCATTATTTTCATAACCCATGTCATATATAAAATCTGGAATAACCTGAAAACCCATTAAATTTCCAGAGCCTAATAGTTCTCTAAAAAAAGCTACTAAAATAAGTATTACACCATAGCCAAAAGCATTTCCAATACCATCAAGAAAAGATTTCCAAACATCATTCCCAAGAGCAAATGCTTCAAGTCTACCCATGACGATACAATTTGTTACAATTAAACCAATGAAAATTGAAAGCTCCTTACTAACATCGTATGCGTAAGCTTTAAGAAATTGATCTACTAGAGCAACTAATGAAGATATTACAACTAAAAAAACAATTATTCTAATTCTATTTGGAATTAAATTCCTTAAAATAGAAATTATAACATTGCTACAAGCCATTACAAAAATAACTGACATGGTCATTACTATTGCAGGCTTAAGCTGAACTGTAATGGCAAGAGCGGAACAAATACCAAGAACTTGAACTGTAATTGGATTGTTATCGTCAAGTGGGTCAGAAAGTAATTTCTTATTTTTTTTTGAAAAAAGAGGTTCACTATTTTTTCCAATAAATAGAAATAGTGGTTTATTTTTACTTTTTTTCTTGTTAATTTTATAATTGCGCAATCTCAAACTTTTTAATATATGGTAAATAATTATTTAATCTTTCAATAATCATATTTGTAACCCCATCACCAGTGATTGTAGAACCAGAAATAGCATCAACTTCATGATCGTCTTTATCAGAGTTAGTAGGGTCATTATTTCCTTTTAAAACTGTAATACCAACAAGTTTTCCATCATCATTAAAAACTTTTTCGTTTATAAAACTTTCTTTAAACCAATCTTTTGTAATCTCAGCTCCTAAACCAGCGGTTTCACCTTTATGATCAAAAGAAACCCCATTCACAGTATTGAAGTCTGATTTTAATGAAATATATCCCCAAATTGCATCCCAAAGGCCGGTTCCTCTCAACTCGATTATGTAGTATTTTTCTGAATCAATATCAGCAATGTAAAGGGGAAAATGCTGATCTTTATAATCTTTTTTTAATTCTTTGGCTAAATTTAAATCAGAAAAAGGACTTATTGTATTATTTATAGATCCATCAATTGTCAATGCTAGTTCCTCAATGATATATTTTTTATAAAATTTCTCAGCTTCATCCCTTGAAACATTAATACCAACAGTTGATAATATATTTTGCATTTTCTCATTTTTTACATTCTCATCTTGCATTGGCTTTAATGTTTGAGAAGTATATGCTAATATTGAAGCAATTCCAACAATCATGACGCCAACAAAAAGAAAAGTATAAAAATTAGAATTTCTGTCCATTAAGCTGTTTTTAATTGATTTATAAGTCTTTTTTCTCGTTTCTTAACATTTGATTCAATCACATAATGATCAATTGTTGGTGCAAATACATTCATCAATAAAATTGCTAACATAACTCCTTCAGGATAAGCAGGATTAAAAACTCTTATAAGAATACATAATATACCAACTAAAATACCATAGATCCACTTTCCCTTTACAGTTTGTGAAGCAGAAACAGGGTCAGTAGCCATAAAAACAATCCCAAAAGCAAAACCACCGACAATTAAATGATTCATCCAATTAAAACTCATTAAAGCATTGGCTCCCCAAAGATTAAATAAAATTCCAGTAATAGCTGCTCCAATAATACCTCCTAGCATGATTCTCCAACTTCCAATACCAGTATATATTAATATAATCGCTCCAATTAATACCATCAAAGTAGAGGTTTCAGCAATTGATCCTGGAATCGACCCAACAAACATTTCCATAACACTATATTGACCCGGTGAGTTACCAGCAGCAAGCATCCCAAGAATTGTTTCACCTGAAACACCATCAACATTGGAAGCCTCAGAAACCCAAACCTGATTGCCAGACATGTAAGTTGGATATGCAAAAAATGCAAAAGCTCTTGCAGTTAAAGCAGGGTTAAGTATATTCATTCCTGTTCCTCCAAATGCTTCTTTTCCAATAACAACTGCAAAAGCAACTGAAACACCAACCATCCAAAGTGGAATATCAACAGGCATAATCATTGGGATAAGAAGTCCAGTAACAAGGTAACCTTCATTTACTTGGTGTCCTCTTAAAATTGCAAATAAAAATTCAATAGATAATCCTACAATATATGATACAGCAATCATTGGAATTATCTTGTATGATCCATGTATAATTGCATCAACTGTTGTAAAAGATTCAGGAAGCTGCACTAGATATTGATATCCAGTGTTGTATATGCCATAAAATAACGCAGGCAAAAGAGCTATAATTACTGTTATCATTACTCTTTTTAAATCAATAGCATCCCTGATATGAGCACCAGTTTTTGATGTATGATTTGGAACAAATAAAAAAGTTTCAAAAGCATCAAAAGCAGGATATAATTTTTCAAGCTTTTGACCTTTTTCAAATGGTTTTTTTAATTCATCTAAAATATTTCTAATTTTCATTTTATTGTGTTTCTTTATATAAGTAATCTAAACCTTCTCTAATGATAGTTTGAGCTTCAATTTTTGATGATGATGAATAGTCAATTAGTCCAAAATCTTCAGGTGAAACCTCATAAATGCCAAGCTTTTCCATTTTTTCAATATCCCCAATTAAACATTCTTTAACAAGTTGCATTGGATAAACATCCATTGGAAAAACACTTTCCATTTCACCAGTAGCTACAAACGCTCTTTCTTCTCCATTTAAATTTGTATCATATTCCTTTGGCTTATTGTTAGATAACCATGAAAAAGAAGTCTTGTAAATACTTGGGACTTCATTATTTATAAAAGGAATCCATCCAAACATTCTATAATTATTTCCTTCTTTTAAAACTGACAAATTATTATTATAATATCCTAAAAAACCATCGGATTTAACTTTATATCCAGAAAGAACGTCGCCATTAATAATTCTTAGATTAGATTCATCATTAAAATTTATATGATTTAGTATCGAATTTAATTTTGCACCTACTCGAGTCTTGAAATACATAGGATTTTTTACAGGCGGGCCAGAAACTGCAATAGTTCTATTAGGACAAAATTCACCAGTTTTCAAAAAACCTCCAATCGTAATAATATCTTCGGGCTTAACAATCCATACCACATCTCCGGAATTGATTGGATTAATATGATGAATTTGAACTCCAACATTACCTGAGGGATGAGGACCATCAAAAACTGTAAAATTATAATCACTAAGCTCATTAATTAAAAAATTTTGAGATTTTTTTAAACCTAAATTTAAATTGTCGGGGCATAAAATTTCAAGAGCATCAAGGCCAGTTTTAAACAAATCAATATTGTCTTTCAGAATAAATTCAAAATCAACAGACAATGGGGCAGAATCAAAACAAGAAACATGAATAGATTTTGGTTTTAAATTTGGGTCAGCAATTATATCAAAGGGTCTTTGTTTAAAAAATGGCCATAGTCCCGATTTTAAAAGATGCTTCTTAATATCTGAAGCCGTTGAATTTTTAAAATTTAAAGGCTTATTTTTTATAAAATCATCTTCCCCATCACTTTCAATGATAATATTTATAATTTTTCTTCTTTCACCTCGAACTATCTCTTTTATTTTTCCAGAAATTGGAGAAACAAATAATAAATTTTCGTTAGTTTTAGAATAAAAAATTGGTTCACCCCTTTTTATAGTCTGATTTTCTTTTTTTATAAGTTTTGGAACAATTAAATGAAAGTCATTTAGATTCAGGGCGTAAGTATTTGCTAGAGGAAGTTTTTCTATTTTTTTATCTGCAGTACCCTTAATATTTATGGACAAACCCTTCTTTATCCTAATGTCTTTTGACATAAATAATTTAATACTGTGCAAATGTATTAATTAAATGCCATTAAGTGAAATATTTTTTGTTAATATTACTTAGATTTTTAAACATTTTCATATGAGATTAGTTGTATCATACTTTATTACAATTTTTATGTTAAATAATAATTTAATTAGTCAGGAAAATTTAATAAAATCAATTCAATTATTAGATGCTAATAATAATGAAAAATTAATTTTCAATGATTTTGAATTCATTACGGTTATTTTTGATGAATTAAATGAGAAAAGTAGAAGTTTTTATTACGAAATTGAACATTATGACTTCAAATGGGAATTATCTGATATTAGAAAATCTGAGTTTTTGGAAGGTTTTGATGATATTAGAATCACTAACTACACAAAATCCTATAACACTTTAAATCCTTACATTCACTACCGATTTAAAATTCCAAATAAAAATTTAAGTTTAACAAAAAGTGGGAATTACAAAATTATTGTCAAGGATAATAATGGTAATTATGTGTTTTCAAGAAAATTTATTTTAATTAAAAATCCACAAATTGGCTCAATTGAAATATCAAAGCCAAAAAACATAAATTTTCAAAAATCAAATCAAAATCTCAAAGTAACAATACCTTGCAACGATTGTAATTTCAACAATAATTCTTTTCAATATAAATTAATGGTACATAAAAATTACAACTTGACAGATTGTAAAATGATAAACTATCCAACATTTAAACTTGCTGATAGTTTTGTTTTTGATAATATTACTTTTAGTGGTGGATTACAGTTTTTTAATTTTGATAATTCAAATATTTTAAAAACGAGTGTTGAAATAAAAAATATTAATCTAAACACAACATACGTTACTGAGCTTAGAGAAGATAAAATTTCAAATATTTATGTATACGAACCTGATATTAATGGTAAGTATATAATTAAAAACAATAAAGAAAAGAACTTCACTGAATCGGAATATTCAAAAGTTATTTTTTCATTAAAAAATGACAATATAAATAATCATCCGGTTTATGTGGTTGGAAACTTTAATAATTATGAAATCAATAAAAATAGTATTTTAAAAAAAATGAATAATCAATACCGAACTGAATTATTATTAAAGCAAGGTTTTTATAATTATAAATATGTAATTAATGAAAATAATTTAAATAATGAAATTGAAAATTTTTGGCAAACAGAAAATTTATATACTGCAATTCTATATGAAAAAAGACCAGAAGAAAATTATTTTAAAATAAAAGCAATTGCCAAAAATAATTCATCAAATATTGTAAATTAGATACTATTATATATAGATGATCTTAAAGCATATATTCCAGTCATTAAATTATCTACAAATGAAACTTTAAAATTAATGAGTACAATTAGAATTTATAAAGCAAAAAATGAGCCTGTTTTAAAATATTTGAAAGGATCTAAAGAAAGAAAAATGGTTGTGAAATCTTATAATGAAATGTTCAATTCTAAAATTGATATTCCCCTGTTCATTGGAAGTGAAAAAATATTAACTAATGATAGAAAATTAATCCTTCCGCCTCACGATTATAAGAATTCTATTGGAACATATTCCCAAGCAAATGAAAATCACGTGAAACATGCAATTAAAAATCTACTTGAGAATAAAAAATCTTGGTCGGAAACACCATGGGAAAAAAGATGCGATATATTTTTAAAAGCTGCTGATCTGATTTCAAATAAGTATAGATCTAAAATAACTGCCGGTACGATGATCGGTCAATCAAAAAATATTTTTCAAGCTGAAATTGATGCGGCATGTGAGTTTATTGATTTTTTAAGATTCAACGTAGCATATTTAACAGAAATCTATAATGAACAACCTGTTAATGGAGAAGGAAAATCAAATAATTTAGAATACAGATCATTAGAAGGATTTGTTTATGCTATTACTCCATTTAATTTTACAGCAATTGGTGGAAATTTATGTGCAAGTGCAGCATTGATGGGTAACGTTGTTTTATGGAAGCCAAGTGATAACCAAATCTATACTGCTAAAATAACTATGGATATTTTTCGTGAAGCAGGATTACCTGATGGTATCATAAATTTAATTACAGGAGACCCAAAAATGATTTCAGATATTGCATTATCCCATCCAGAATTTTCAGGATTACATTTTACTGGGTCAACCTCAGTTTTTAGAGATTTATGGAAAAAAATTGGTAACAACATAAACTTATATAGAGATTATCCAAGAATTGTTGGAGAAACTGGAGGTAAAGATTTTATTTTCTGTCACCCTACGGCAGATATAGATACAACTTCCACTGCAATAATAAGAGGTGCATTTGAATATCAAGGTCAAAAGTGCTCTGCAGCATCAAGAATATATATTCCAAATTCAATTTCTGATAATCTGATTAATAAAGTCATTGATGAAACCAAAACCATTAAAATGGGTTCGCCAATTGATTTTAACAACTTCATGACGGCTGTTATTCACGCAGGTGCATTTGAAAGAATTTCAAAATATATAGATTATGCTAAATCTAGTAATGAATGTGAAATTCTTCATGGTGGAAATTACGATGATTCAGTAGGATATTTTGTTGAACCAACAATAATACTAACTAGGAATCACCAATTTAAGACAATGAAAGAGGAAATATTTGGGCCAGTAGTAACATTATATGTTTATGATGATAAAAATTGGGAGGAAATGCTTGACATTGTTGATAATACATCTGAATATGCATTAACTGGAGCATTTATATCTCAAGATGAAGAAAGTATAAAAATTGCACTTAACAAGTTAAGATATTCTGCTGGTAATTTTTATGTTAATGACAAACCATCTGGTGCTGTTGTAGGTCAACAACCTTTTGGCGGTTGTAGAGCGTCTGGAACAGATGATAAAGCAGGCTCAAAACTTAATTTATTGAGATGGGTAAGTCCTAGACTAGTGAGTAGAACTCATAACCCTCCAACTAGTTATCCATATGATTATATGGATTAGGAATGTAAAGTATTTTTTTTTTTTCAAAAAATAATTCTGAAAAAAAATATTTCAGTTCAACTATTTGAAACTTATTTATATTTTTTAGTTCTGAGTTTAAATTGCCACCTTTAAGACAAATTATTCCATTTTTAATCTCATTATGTTCTTTAAAGTTTATTCTGCCATTACATAATTTAATCAAGTTATCAGTAGATGATACAGCTCTATTAATAATAAAATCATAGTTATGATTCAAGTCAATTATATCAATATTTTGAGCTTTCACATTATTAATACTTAATTTATTTATGATTTCATTCAAAACATTAATTTTTTTATTCTTTCGATCAATTAATTTGAAATTTGAGTTAGGAAAAACAATAGACAAAGGAATACCGGGTAAACCACCTCCAGTTCCAAGGTCTAATATCTGAGTGTCTTTTTTAAATTTAATAAATTTTGAAATGCTTAAACTATGTAAAATATGATTTACCTCAAAGTTTTCAACATCTTTTCTTGAGACTAAATTTATTTTCTTGTTCCATTGCTTTATTAAATCTTTAAACAGAATTAATTTTTCAACTTGAAATTCTGTAATTTGTGGAAAATATTTTTTTAACAGATCCATTTGTTCCTATTTAACTAATGTAATTTAAATATCTTTGATAATAATAATTTGAATTTATGAAAGAATTTTTGACTGATAAAATTAACAACCTACCCCCCTCCGCAACATTGAGCATGGCAGCTAAGGCTAGAGAGTTAAAGAATAATGGAATTGACATAATTGGTTTAAGTCTAGGAGAACCTGATTTTAATACCCCAGATTTTATTAAAAATTCAGCAATTGATGCAATAAATCAAAATTATAATTCGTATTCACCAGTAGATGGATATTCTGAACTTAAAGAAGCTATTTGTAAAAAATTCAAAAGGGATAATAAAATAATTTACAATCCAGATCAAATTGTTGTCTCAACAGGTGCAAAACAGTCAATTGCTAATGTTATTCAGGCATTAATAAAACCTGGAGAGGAAGTTATTTTATTAGCTCCATTTTGGGTAAGTTACTCCGCTATTGTTTTAATGGCTGATGGCATACCAAAAATTCTCGAAAGTGATATTACAAATGATTTTAAAGTAACAGCAAAACAAATTAATGATTCAATTTCTGAAAAAACAAAAATGGTTATTATTAACTCACCAAATAATCCAAGTGGAAGTGTTTATAATAAAGATGAATTAAATGAAATTGCAAGTGTACTAAGAAATCATCCCGATATTTTTATTCTTTCAGATGAAATATACGAACATATTAATTATGGTTCTGAACATGTAAGTTTTGCCAGTATTGAAGGTATGTATGATAGAACTATAACTGTTAATGGAATCGCTAAAGCTTTTGCTATGACTGGATGGCGAATTGGATATTTGGGAGCACCTGTCTGGATTGCAAAGGCATGCACAAAATTACAAGGACAAGTAACAAGTGGTGCAAATTGTATTGCTCAACGTGCTACAATTGAAGCGATTACGCAATCACCAAATAAGATTAATTATATGGTCCAAGAATTTGAACAAAGAAAGGATTTAATTATTAAACTGTTAAGTAAAATTAAAGGGTTTAAGTTAAATAATCCAGATGGTGCATTTTATATATTTCCTGATATTTCATATTATTTTGGAAGGAAAATAGGTGATATTACAATAAAAAATGCTTCTGATTTTGCCATAGTTATTTTAGAAAAAGCTCATGTGGCTACAGTCACAGGTGATGCATTTGGTTCTCCAAAAAATATTAGAATAAGTTACGCTGCATCAAAAGAAAATATAATAATAGCGGTTAATAGAATTAAAGATTTACTACACTAAATATTTTTCCAGAAATATGGAGTGAATATTATTAAAAAAGTAAATAGTTCTAATCTACCAACTAACATTAAAATTGCGCACCAAATTTTTGAAAATCCAGTTATACTTTCAAAATTAAAAGCTGGACCAATGGATCCTAATGCAGGACCAACATTGCCAAGTGAGGCAGCAGATCCACCAATTGATGAAATAAAATCCAAACCTTGTGTGCTTAAAACACCGGCTCCTACAATAAATAATATTAAGTATAGCATGAAAAATGCTAAAATGTTTACTACTACTCCTTTTTTTACAACTGAGTGATTATATCTAAGTGGTAAAATTGCGTTTGGATGTAATGATCTTTTAAATTCAAGAAAACCATTTTTAATAAGAATAAGATGTCTTGATATCTTAATCCCTCCAGATGTAGATCCAGAGGAAGCTCCAATAAACATTAAGCCAAAAAACAACATTGTTAAAAATGGTGTCCAAGCTGCAAAATTACCGCTTACAAATCCTGTTGTTGTTATTATTGCGACTACTTGAAAAAGTGCATGTCTGAAACTAGCTTCTAACTTACCAAGTACTTGAGGGTGATTAAAATTAGTTGAGTCTAAGTCTACATTAGAATTAAGAATAATCGTAGTTATTAAAACAAAAAAAGCAATAAGTCCTAAAAACCAAATGAATTCCGTATTTGAAAACAACTTTTTAAACCTGCCAACTAATGAAAGATATATTAATAGAAAATTTGTTCCCGCAAGTATCATAAAAAAAATGATAATATATTGTATTAGAGGCATGGAATTCCAAAATGACAAACTAGCATTTTTTGTTGAAAAACCGCCAGTAGCAATGTTACTCATAGAATGATTAATTGCATCGAAAAAACTCATACCTGCAATATTCAATAAAAGAGTTTCTAAGATTGTTAAACCCAAATAAATAAACCATAATCTTTTAGCCGTATTACTGATTCTCGGATGAATTTTATCTCCACTAATTCCACTACCAGGTGCTTCAGCTGAAAATAATTGCATACCCCCTATTCCAAGCATTGGCAATATTGCAATTGCTAAAACTATTATACCCATTCCACCGAGCCAATGAGTCATACTTCTCCAAAAAATAATACTTTTAGGCAAAGCTTCGATATCACTTATTATACTTGAGCCTGTTGTAGTATAGCCTGACATTGTCTCGAAAATTAAATCAGGTACATTATCAATTGTATTTGTAAAAACATATGGCAACATTCCTGAAAAAACCATCGTTAACCACCCTACAACTACAACCAAATAACCATCACGACGATTTATAATCTTTTTTGGATTTTTTGACAGAAACATTACAAATAATCCAAAAATAAAGCATATTAAACCTGATTTTAGAACACTGGAAAAAAAACCGTCGTTAAAATAATAGCTTACAAAGGATGTTAAAAAAATTGCTGTAGCATTAAACAAAAGCAATAAACCAATGATGTAAGAAATAAATTTGTAGTTAAGCTGTGACATTATTAAAGAAATAACTTTTCTACTTTATTAATTGAATTGTAAAGTGAGCAAACTAAAATTCTATCCCCTTTTTTAATTGTAAAATCACCAAGAGCAATTTTACCAATACCTTCTCTTATAATACCTCCAATTATGGCAGACCTTGGAAAATCTAAATCTCTGATTTTTTTTCCTTTAACCTTTGAATCCTTATTCACTAAAAATTCAAGAACCTCAGCATTCATATTATTTAATTTGTTGAGTTCTAAAATATTCCCTTTTCGAATGAATCTGAAAATTTCATTAGCAGCTAATAATTTTTTGTTGATTAATGTATCAACTCCAATGGATTCAGAAAGTTCAAAATAATCGGTATTGTCAACAATAGCAATGGTTCTACCTATATTTTTTGATTTAGCCATTAAACATGACATTATATTTTTTTGTGAATCTCCAGTTGTAGCAATAAAAGCATCCATTTCTTCCAAATTTTCTTCACTAAGCAGATCTACTCTAGTTCCATCAATATTTAATACTAAAACATTGCTTAACGAATTTGCAATATTCTCTGCCTTATTTGGATCTATTTCAACTATTTTTACCTTATATCCTTCATCACTAAGGTCTTTAGCTACTTTATAACCAACTCTTCCCCCTCCAAGAATCATAATTTTTTCAATTTCATCTCTTTCTGTACCCATCAAATTATACAATTCATCGATACCGTCACTGCATGTGATAAAATATACATGATCATCTTTTTTAAAGACGGTATCACCTCTTGGTATTATAGCTGAATGACTTCCACTTCTTTCAATTGTTATAGGCATAAATTTTATACCTGGATAAACAGAAGCTGCTTCTTTTACTGTTTTTCCAATAAATGGAGCATCATTTTGAATTTTTGCAGCCATCATGTTTAAAGCTCCATCTTCAAAATCATGACTATTAGTAAATCCTGAATTATTAATCAATAATTTAACCTCATTAACTGCAAGATTTTCGGGTGAAATAATTTCATCAATACCAATAGATGAAAAATCAAACTTATTTCCATTTTCAATAAACTCTGTATTCGTGAGCCTAGCTATAGTTCTTTTAGCTCCTAATTTTTTAGCTAGTATACATGTAAAAAAATTAATTGATTCGCTTGCTGTGACTCCAATTACTAAATCAGCATTTGAAACATTTGCATTTTTTAAGGAGGATGGCGATGATGAATCACCATTAATGACTTTTATATCAAGGTAGTTTTCACCATCTTTGAGATTTACAACATTATTGTCAATAAGAGTAATATCGTGCGACTCAAAAGATAATAATTTAGATAAGTGTAATCCTACTTCACCAGCCCCAGCAATAATTATTTTCATCAACCAGTTGTTTGAATAACTCAACAAATATACTTGATTTTGTATATAATTAAATAAAAATACTTATGACTATGAGCTTAATTAAGACTTTAGTAGATTTGAATAGTGAAAATAAGACTATTTATTTTATTATTTCTAACCTCTTTTGTCTCGTTATCTCAATTTATAAATCTTCCTAATTTCGATGAAAAGGATTTAAGATTTGGATATTTTATTGGCACTAATCAATATGATTATAAAATTGTATATAAGGACAATCCTGAATACCCAATTTCAGTTGAAAGAGGAAATGGATTAAATGTTGGCCTAATTGGAGAATTAAAACTGAACAAAAATTTAAGATTAAGTATTGAACCTGGACTATACTCTAATTCTAAGAAATTAATTTTTAATGAGAGAAGGAATTTTACTAATTATAATGATACTCTATGGACAATTAAATCAAATAATATTCATTTTCCATTACTTTTAAAATACAGCTCGAAAAGATTAAAAAATTTGAAACCATTTCTTAAAGGAGGTATTTCTGCTTCAATAAATCTTTCAGAATTAGAAAGCACACTTGAAAACTATTCAATTGATAATTTTGAGTTCGCAAAATTTAATATTTATTATGAATTATCATTTGGAATAGATTTTTATCTGAGATATTTTAAATTTTCACCATCAATTAGAGGAATATTTGGTTTAAATAATGAATTACCCGATGGAGTTCCTGACAATCCTTGGACAGGAAATATTAAAAAACTTATGACAAGAGCAATATTTATAAATTTGAGTTTTTATTAATAAAATCTAAGAAAACTTGCAACTATAGAAAAAGAAGTTGATAAATTTAAACTTTCTGTCATTGTTTTTGTATCAAATTTAGGAATTGTATATCGTTCATTTACAAATTTTAGAATGTCATTAGAAATTCCATGTGCCTCAGATCCAAAAATCCAAATTCCAATTTTTTTATTTCCAGAAAATTTATAAATAGAAGTGCCTTTTGATGATGTGCCATAAATGGGCAATTGAGATTTTTTTAAAAACTTAATTATATCTGTATAATGAACATCAACTCTGGCAAGAGATCCCATAGTAGATTGAATAACTTTAGAGTTATAACAGTCAACAGAATTCTTCGAGCAAATTAATTGATTATATCCAAACCAGTCAATTGTTCTAATAATTGTTCCTAAATTTCCGGGATCATTAACATTATCCAAAATAAAATAAATATTTTTATTTTTTAACGTAACCTCAACTTGTTTAAATACTGCGAGATGTTTATTTGGAGATTTAAAAGAACTTATTTGAGATAGTTGTTTGTCAGAAATTTCAACAACTTTTTCTGGTATGTTAAAAGTCGTTGGATTTATTGAGTATATTTTATAAACTTTATAATCAGACTTTAAAAATTCATTTATAGATTTTTCACCCTCAACAACAAATAATTTCAATTTATTTCTAACTCTTTTACTAGTTAGTGATTTTATAAATTTTATTTCATTTTTGGTAACCATTTTTTTAGATGTATTTTTGAATTTATAATATGCTCAAAATCTTTACTAAAATAAAATTAATATTAATACTAATATTATTTATTAGTGGGTGTTCACTTCAAAAAACAATTTCAAATAAAGATTTCATTGTTGAAAAAACTAGCATTAAAATTGATGGAAAAATTGTTAAAAACGATTCTTTAAAAGAGCTAATAACACTCAAGGAAAACTCAAAATTTTTAGGAATTCCCATTAGTGCTTTAATTGCATCAAGTGCAAAAAAAAACTCTGATAGTTTATTTAAAAAATGGATATCAAAAAAAAATAAAAAAGAAAAACTGACAAATATATTTTCTCAAAAACAACTTTTTCAAATAAATAAATATTATAACAATTTTAATGATTGGAAAAAAAATAATGGAGAAAAGATTAGCCTAATTGATAGCTCTAAAATTAATAAGTCCAAAGAAAATATAAATCTTTATTTTAAAAATATTGGATATCTTGACAATTCTGTAAGTTTTACTGTAAATAAAAAACCACAAAAAAAGGCATCTATTGATTTTAATGTAAAGCAAGGTCCACGTTACTATATCGGAAATATTGTTTCAAAAATCGAATCAAAAATAATTGACTCAATTTATAATAAAAATAAATTCAATTCATTTTTAAAAGAAAATGAGTTTTTTATTACTGAAAATTTTGATTTAGAAAGAAATAGACTCTACAATCTTTTTAGAAATAATGGTGTTTATGGATTTCAAATAAATTCCATAGTATTTTCAATTAAAATCGATTCGACAAGAAATAATTACTCTTTACCAGTTGATATAATAATTAATGGAGATGATTATAAAATATTTAAAATTAGAAATATTAATTTAGAAGAAATTGATAATGAAACGAAATTTAAATTCAATAAAGGTTTTTTGCAATCTAAAATTAAATTCAGAAAGAATTCTGTTTTTAATGACTCATTAAGAAAATCTACTTTAAAATCATTAAATAATCTTGATCTATTTAATTTTCCATCAATACAATATACTGAAGCTAGCGACAACACACTAGACGCTAACATAATTTTAAATAATAAAAAGAAGTTTGGACTAGGCTTTGGATTTGACCTTAAACAATCTGATATTGAGGATATAGGAATTGCTTTTGAAAATAGATTTAAATCAAGAAACTTTTTTAAAAATGGAGAAAACCTTAATCTTACAGCAAGTGGATCAATCGGTAAATCTGGCAATAAAACAATTTCGCAAACTAATTATGATTTAACAATCAATTTTCCAAGGTTCTTGTTTTTTGAAAACTATACTGATAATTTAGAAAACAAAACTACATTTTTGAGTTTTGGATCATCAAACCAAAGAAATATTGGATTAGATAGAAACAGTTTTAAACTTGATTTTAATTATGGGTGGACGAAAAATAATAAATTTATTGATTTTTCAGCTATTCAAATTGAGTTAATTAATAATAAAAATATTGAAAATTATTTTAACATATACTCAAATTCGTATGGTCAATTAAATTTTATTTCTTCTAAATATACATCTGATTCAAAATATTTTTTAAATGATCAGCTAAATATTCCAAACGGTATTAATTTATTTATTGAAGATGTATTAAATGGAAATATAATTATTGATAGTGATGATTTTTCATTACTTAGCTACATTGAGGGTAGAAGACAAAGACTAATATCTAATAATTTAATTATAGGATCCAGTTTTCAAATTTCTAATAATTATGATAACAGATATGATAAAAAGAATTTTAGGCAATGGAAACTTAAGTTCAAGTCGTCTGGAAATCTAGCTAGTATATTGATTAATAAAAACTCTGAGGGCAAGAAACTTATTTCGGATTTGGAATTTTCACAATTTTTAAAGATTGAATCCAGTTTTATCAGGCATTGGGATGTAAGTGATAATTCTCTTTTTGCCATGAGATATTTCGGTGGTATTGCAATTCCTTTTGGAAATTCCAATAATATTCCATTTTCAGAATCATTTTTTGGAGGTGGCTCTAACGATAATAGAGCATGGGAAGTTTATAAGCTTGGTCCAGGTTCAAGTGGTGCTAAAAATGAGTTTAATGAAGCTAATCTTAAACTAGCTCTTAATTTAGAGTACAGATTTAAAATGTTTGGAAACTTTAATGGTGCAATTTTTACAGATATTGGAAATATTTGGAATGTCTTTGATGACACTGAAGAAGAATCAAGAAGTTTTAATGGTTTTGAAGATCTTAATGAATTAGCAATTGGAAGCGGTATAGGAGTAAGATATGATTCTGGCTTATTTATTTTTAGGTTGGACATGGGTTTGAAAACATATAACCCAGCTTTAATTAAAAAAGATAGATGGTTTAACGATTTTTCATTAAAAAAAGCTGTTTTTAATATTGGTTTAAATTATCCTTTTTAACTTGCTTTATTCTTACTATTTTTGTTTTTAACAATATAATATAATGGGTGTTATCACAGGAAATGACGTTCAAAAGATATTTGATTTAGCAAAAAAAAAGAAATTTGCTATTCCAGCTGTAAATGTTATTGGTTCTAGCTCAATTAATGCAACTTTAGAAACTGCATCAAAGTTAAACTCACCAGTAATTATCCAATTTTCTAATGGTGGTGGAAGTTTTAATGCAGGTAAAGGCCTGAATAATTTAGATCAAGTTGCATCAATAAAAGGATCAATTGCAGGTGCAAAACATGTTCATGAGCTTGCAGAGAGTTATAACAGTACTGTAATTTTACACACGGATCATGCTGCGAGAAAGTTATTACCCTGGGTAGATGGACTTTTAGATGAAAGTGAGAAAAACTATGCTAAAATTGGAAAACCTCTATTTAGCTCTCACATGATTGATCTTTCAGAGGAAGATCTTATTAAAAATATTTCAACATGCAAAGAATATTTAAAAAGGATGTCAAAAATTGATATGACTCTTGAAATTGAACTTGGTGTCACAGGTGGAGAGGAAGATGGAGTGGATAATACCGACATTGATGATTCAAAACTATATACTCAACCTGCTGAGGTAGCTTATGCTTATGAGCAATTATCTGAAGTTAGTAAAAACTTTACAATTGCAGCGGCTTTTGGAAATGTTCATGGAGTATACAAGCCCGGAAATGTGAAATTAACACCAAAAATTTTAAAAAACTCTCAAGAATATATTTCAAAAAAATTTAATTTACCTGCAAATTCTGTAAATTTTGTTTTTCACGGAGGTTCTGGATCTTCAGTTGAAGAAATTAGAGAAGCTATTTCTTACGGAGCCATTAAAATGAATATCGATACTGACATGCAATATGCTTTTATGAGCGGCGTTAGAAATTATTTTAATGAAAATTCAAGTTATTTAAAAAACCAAATTGGAAATCCTGAGGGCGATGATATTCCAAATAAAAAATTTTATGATCCAAGAGTTTGGCTTAGAAAAGGTGAAGTAGCCTTTGTTGAAAGGCTTGAACAAGCATTTAGAGATTTAAACAATATTAACACTTTATAATCTGTCTTTGAGATTTATTTGACATTATGGCTTGGTTTAAGAGAAAAAGAAAAGGGATTCAAACAAATACGAAAGACAAGAAAGATACGCCTGACGGTTTATGGCATAAAACTCCATCTGGAAAAATTGTTGACAATGATGAACTTGTTAAAAATAATTATGTTTCGCCTGAAGACAACTTTCACATGAGAATTGGATCGAAAGAATACTTTGAAATTTTTTTCGACAATAATGAATACAATATTCTCTTTGGAAATTTAGTAGCGTCAGATCCTTTGAGTTTTTCTGACACTAAATCTTATCCTCAAAGAATTAAAGAAGCACAGAACAAGACTGGACTAAAGGATGCAATTAGTGTTGCTTTTGGAAGGTCCAAAGGTAAAAATATAACTATAGCTTCCATGGACTTTTCTTATATTGGTGGATCGATGGGGTCTGTAGTTGGTGAAAAAATATCTAGAGCAGTCGATCATTCAATAAATACTAAATCTCCACTTTTAATAATTTCAAAATCAGGTGGTGCAAGAATGATGGAAGGTGCAATTTCTTTGATGCAAATGGCTAAAACATCTGCGAAACTAACTCAATTATCAAATAAAAAAATTCCATATATTTCATTGTGCACAGATCCTACAACAGGTGGAACTACAGCGTCTTTTGCAATGCTTGGAGACATAATTATTGCAGAACCTGGTGCTTTGATCGGTTTTGCTGGTCCTAGGGTCGTGAAAGATACTACTGGAAAAGATCTTCCTGAAGGATTCCAGAAATCAGAGTTTTTATTAGAACATGGTTTCATTGATTTTATTTCACACAGAAACGATTTAAAAGAAAAAGTTAATCTATACATTGACTTGATTTTAAATAAAAGCTTGAGAAAAAAATCTCTTTAACATTAAAAAATTATATTATATTTGCCCACAAAATTTGAGTTAAATGTATTTAACAAAAAAAATAAGAGAAGATATTTTTAAAGATAATGGATCATCAGATAAAGATACTGGATCCACAGAAGGTCAAATAGCATTATTTACAACAAAGATTAATCATTTGACTAAACATTTAAAAGACAATAAAAAAGATTTTAATACTGAAAGATCTTTGTTAAAAATGGTTGGCAAAAGAAAAAGTCTTTTGAGTTACTTGAAAAATAAAGATATAAATAAGTATAGATCCATTATTAAAAAACTTTCTTTAAGAAAATAAAATTAAGTTTTCATTGGTTGCTACTCACACAACAATTAATTAATGAAAACAAAATGAATACTAAAATTTATAAAAAAGAAATTAATTTACCAGATGGTAGAATTATTTCAATCGAAACCGGAAAATTAGCAAAACAAGCGGATGGTTCGGCTGTTATCCAAATGGGCAATGCTATGCTGCTGGCAACTGTTGTCTCGTCACGAAATGCAAGTCCAGTTGATTTTCTTCCACTAACAGTTGATTATAGAGAAAAGTTTGCAGCTGCTGGAAAATTTCCTGGTGGCTTTTTTAAAAGAGAAGCTAGACCATCAAACGATGAAATACTTACTATGAGATTAGTCGACAGAGTTTTAAGACCTCTATTTCCTAAAGATTATCATTATGAGACTCAAGTAATGATTCAACTAATGTCACATGATGATGATGTCATGCCTGATTCATTGGCAGGATTGGCTGCATCAACTGTAATTCAATTATCTGACATACCATTTGAATACCCTATTTCAGAAGTAAGAGTTGCAAGAATTGAAGGAAATTTTATTATAAATCCAAGCAGAACTCAATTAGCAGAATCTGACATAGATATTATGGTTGGAGCTAGTTATGATTCTGTCTCAATGGTAGAGGGTGAATTTGAAGAAATATCTGAACAAGAAATGACTGATGCAATTAAATTTGGTCATAACGCTATCAAAGATCAAATTGATGCTCAGATTGAATTAGTTGATGAGATCGGAAAAAAAGAAATTAGAGAGTATGAGAAAGGTGAAGAAAATCATGAATTATTAGATAAAATTCATAGTATGTGTTATGACAAGTGTTATGAAATAGCTAAAAAAGGGCTCGATAAAAAACAAAGATCCAAGGAATTTGCCGAAATTAAAGAGAAATTATTAGAATCCTTCAGCGAAGAAGATTTAGAAGAAAATAAAAAATTAATTTTAAGTTATTTTTTAAAAGTTGAAAAAGAAGCAGTTCGTGAGCTTGTATTAAGTGAGGGTATTCGTCTTGATGGAAGAAAAACCACTAATATTCGACCAATTTGGTGTGAGGTTAGTTATTTACCTTCTACCCATGGTTCATCAGTTTTTACAAGAGGTGAAACTCAAGCTTTAGCAACTGTTACACTAGGAACATCACGTGATGCCAATATTATTGATTCGCCAACAAATCAAGGTGAAGAAAATTTTTATTTACATTATAATTTTCCACCTTTTTGCACAGGTGAAGCAAGACCACTAAGAGGAACATCAAGACGAGAAATTGGTCATGGTAATCTAGCTCAAAGAGCTTTAAGTAAAGTTTTTCCACATGATTGTCCTTATACTGTTAGAGTTGTTTCTGAAGTTTTAGAATCAAATGGCTCATCTTCAATGGCAACAGTATGTTCGGGAACTATGGCTTTGATGGATGCAGGAGTTAAAATAAAGAAACCTGTCTCAGGAATTGCAATGGGATTAATTTCTGATGGAAAAAGATATTCAGTTTTATCTGATATTCTTGGTGACGAAGATCATCTTGGTGATATGGATTTTAAAGTTACAGGCACCAAAGATGGTATTACAGCATGTCAAATGGATATTAAAATTAAAGGCTTGTCATATGAAATTTTAGAAAAAGCATTGGAACAAGCTAAAAATGGGAGATTAGAAATTTTAAAAGAAATGACTAATACAATTGAGAAACCTGCTGATTCTGTTAAACCACATGCACCAAAAATGGTAAAACTAATAATTGATGGTGAATATATTGGTGCTGTTATTGGTCCTGGTGGAAAAATAATTCAAGAAATGCAAAAAGAAACTGGTACAACAATTGTTATTGAGGAAGAGGATGAAAAAGGTGTTATTGAAATTTTAGGTACAAATCAAGAAATGATTGATTTAGTTATTGAGAAAATTGACAACATTACTTTTAAACCTGAAGTTGGAAAAGAGTATAATGTAAAAGTTGTAAAAATTTTAGAATTTGGAGCTGTTGTTGAATTTAGACCTGGGAAAGAAGTATTACTTCATATTTCAGAAATTGCGTGGGAAAGAGTTGAAAAAGTTGAAAAATACCTGAATATTGGTGATATAACCAAAGTTAAATATATGGGTATTGATTCAAGAACTAGAAAACAAAAAGTTTCTAGAAAAATTTTACTTGAAAGACCAAAAAAAAAGGATTGAAATGAAACCTTTTTAGTTATAAATCGTATAAGTAATAAAAGACTTAAATGAGACAGCTCAAAATAACAAAACAAGTTACAAACAGAGAAACTGCATCTTTAGATAAATATCTACAAGAAATTGGTAAAGTTGATTTAATAACTGCGGAAGAAGAAGTTGAATTAGCCCAGAGGATAAAACAAGGAGATGAAATTGCCCTTGAAAAACTTACAAAAGCTAATTTAAGATTTGTTGTTTCTGTTGCGAAGCAATACCAAAACCAAGGTCTTACACTACCTGACTTAATTAATGAGGGGAATCTTGGTCTTATCAAAGCTGCCAAGAGATTTGATGAAACCCGTGGTTTCAAATTTATTTCATATGCTGTTTGGTGGATTAGACAATCAATACTTCAAGCCTTAGCTGAACAATCCAGAATTGTTCGATTGCCACTTAACAAGATTGGATCTATTAACAAAATTAATAAAATGTATGCTTTTCTAGAGCAAGCTAATGAAAGAGTTCCTTCTGCGGAGGAAATTGCTAAAGAACTTGATATGACTATTTCAGACGTCAAAGAGTCTATGAAAAATTCTGGCAGACATGTTTCCATGGATGCTCCATTAGTTGAAGGTGAAGATTCAAACCTGTATGATGTTTTAAAAAGCGGTGAATCCCCAAATCCAGACAAAGGTTTACTACATGAATCACTAAAAACTGAAATTGAAAGATCTCTTGAAACATTAACCCCTAGAGAAGCAGATGTTGTAAGATTATATTTTGGATTGGGTGAACAACATGCCATGACTCTGGAAGAAATTGGAGAAACTTTTGATTTGACAAGAGAGAGAGTAAGACAAATAAAAGAGAAAGCTATTAGAAGATTAAAACACACATCTAGAAGTAAAATCTTAAAAACATACTTAGGATAATTAATGAAAATTATTGCTCCATCAATGCTCTCGTGCGACTTTGGAAAGTTAGTAGATGAGATTGAAATGGTGAATCAAAGTGAAGCAGATTGGTTTCATCTTGATATTATGGATGGTGTTTTTGTACCAAATATCACATTTGGAACTCCAATCCTTGAAGTTTTTAAGAAATATGCAACCAAGCACTTGGATGCACACCTTATGATTATTAATCCTGAAAATTATATTGAAAAATTTGCATCACTTGGTGCTAAAACTATAACCGTTCATTACGAGGCATGTGATAATCTTATTAATACAATTAATCAAATAAAAAAACTTGATGTAAAAGCAGGTATTGCTATTAACCCTGATACTGCTGTGTCATCACTCGAATCAATAATTAGTGAAATAGATTTAGTATGTTTGATGAGTGTATTTCCTGGATTCTCAGGACAAAAATTTATTCCTGAAACATTTGTTAAACTTGAAAAACTTAGACAAATTATAACTAAAAATCATTCTAAGGCAATGATTCAAATTGATGGTGGTGTTGATCTTGATAATGCAAAAAAATTGGTATCATTAGGTGCTGACATTCTGGTTGCAGGAAGTTTTGTTTTCAAGTCAGAGGATGCATTTAATACAATTAAAAAATTAGACTCGGTAATTAATTAATTTTTCTTTAGTTTTTTTAAATTAAAAAATAATGAGCAATTCAATTAAAATTATTGGATTAATGAGTGGTACTTCTGTTGATGGACTTGACATCTGTTATGTTTCGTTTGATAATCATGATCCTTCTAACTATGAAATTATTGATTGTGATACTATTGATTACGATTATAACCTAAAAACAAAGCTTAAAAGTATTATCAAACTGGACAAAGATAAAATCAAGCAAATTGATAAAGAGCTTGGTGAGTTTATTGGATTAAATGTTATAAAATTTATAAATAAGAATAAGTTAGATAAACCTGATTTGATTTCATCTCATGGACATACAGTTTTTCATGAACCCAAGTTTAACAAAACCTTACAAATTGGAAATGGAGAAATTATTAATAAAATCACTGGTGTTAAAACAGTAAATAATTTTAGAGAAAAAGATGTAAAGCTTGGCGGTCAAGGCGCTCCACTAGTTCCAATTGGTGACAAATTACTTTTTAATGACTATAAGTATTGTTTAAATCTAGGTGGTTTTATAAATATATCTGTAAAAGATTCAAGTAAAATTTTTGCATATGATATCTGTCCACTAAATACAGTATTGAATCATTACGCTAATAAGCTAAGATATGAATGTGATCTTGATGGGAAATTATCAAAAAAAGGAATAATCAATATAGATTTATTTAATGAATTAAATAATTTAAACTACTATAAAAAAACGTATCCAAAATCTTTGGGGTTTGAATTTGTTATAAAAAATATTTTTCCGATCATTGAAAAATATAAAATTAAAGAAGTTGATATTCTCGCCACATTTATTAAACATGCTAGCTTTCAAATTAAGAGAAATATTAATGATGGATCTAAAGTTTTACTTACTGGAGGAGGGACTTTTAATAAAAACTTAATCCAATCCCTAAACCTTGATTCCAAAATAAACTTTATAGTTCCTAACAAAAGAATTATTAATTATAAAGAATCTTTAATTTTTGCTCTATTAGGTTATTTAAAGGTCAATAACAAGGTAAACTGTCTGAGCAGTGTTACTGGAGCTTCTAAAGATCATTCAAGTGGTGACATTCACGGCTAAAGCTTTTGAATCTTTAAATTTTTCCACCTAACCTTAATTCCACCACCATCATGAATTTGTAAAGCAATACCTCCTAATCCTTTACCAATTATTGAATCTTGAATTTTAATCATTTCAAAATCATTTATCCACGTTGTAACCTCATCATCCATCACTTTAATTTTCATCTTATTCCACTCTCCCATCTTTACAACTGAATCTTTAGACACATCAGGCTTTATTAACCATCCACGACCATAAGATTCATATATTCCCCCAGAGTGAAAGCCAGGTGGTGCAACTTCAACTTGCCATCCCTTAACTTTTGTACCATCAACAGTTGACCTAAAGAACACACCACTATTACCATTATTTTCCTGTTTAAAATTTAATTCAAGAATGAAGTCATCATAATATTCACTAGTACCCAGATAACCGTACTGTTCGTCAGAACCACTTTCACAAACAAGCTCATTGTCCTCAACATACCATTTTTCAGTTCCATAAATTATCCAGCCATCTAAATTCTCACCATTAAATAGTGAAATAATTTCTAATTTTTTATCCTCATTGCAAGAAAATAAAAAAATTATCAGTGGGAATAATAAATAATATTTTTTCATGATAAGCTGTTTTAATTTTCTTAAATTAATGAAAATTTGAATGAAAAATATTTTTACTACAATACTATTTTTTTTTTCATTTTTAGCAATTGCTCAGGATGTTGGTTTTTCTAATGTTTTAGATGCCGTTTATCCTGATGTTAATAAAACTAAATTTCCAAAATCATACGCTGTTGATACAGCGTTAAATACCACTGTCAATGTTAATCTAATAGTTTTTTCTGATCTAAACTCCATTGTTGAAGTTGATTATCAAAGCCCCACAATCAATAAAGTTGATCTAAGTGAAGTTCTTGCAGTGCCTGTTGAACAAAATACTGGATTGGATAGCAGGACAGAACAATTTAAAGGATTAATAAACCCTCATGTGATAAGGCGGGCACCTTTTGAAGTATTTGAGGTCATCAAGCCTTTAAATTCCAAAAGCATAATTACCAAAACAAAATTTAGTTTAATTAACATTAAGATTCCAATTGAAAAAGATTTAATTGTAAAAAATCACAAATTAAATTTTAAAATATCAATTAATGGTAAAGAATACAATTTAAAACTTAAAATAAATATTTACAATACTTTAATACCTAATCTAGATTCAAGTAATTTCTTTTATACTAACTGGTTTAATTTATCAAAAATGGAAGAATATCATAATCTTGACAGGTGGAGTACTGAATGGTATTCAATGTTGGATAAATACGCTAAAATAATGGCATCTGGCAGGCAGAATTGTGTTAAAATACCTGGAGAATTAATTAATCTAAAAAATGGTGAGATTTTTTTAGATGAAGAAAAAATGATATCATTTGTAAATGTCTTTCTTAAATATGGTTTTAAATATTTTGAGTCCCCTCATCTACTAGGTAGAGGTAAAAATGATGATTGGGGAAACCCTGAACTTATCACAAAACTCAGAAATGTAGGCTATTATACTGAAGAGGGAAAAAATGAGATTGAAATTATCATTAAAAAAATCAAAAATTTTACTGAAAAATATAATTTAACAACTCAATGGTTACAACACATTGCAGATGAGCCAACATCAGTTAATGCAAAATGCTATTCTGATGTTTCAATGCAAATCAAAAAAATCTATCCAAAAATTAAGATAATGGAAGCAACTAATACTAGAGAAAGCTTAGGTAATGCAATTGATATTTGGTGTCCAATAATTAATGATTTTCAAGAAAATGAAGATTTTTTTAGATCAAGAGAAAAGTTGGGTGAAAAAGTACTTGTTTATACCTGTTTGGTGCCTGGTGGTAAATGGCTAAACAGAACACTAGATATGGAAAAAATTAGACAAGTTTATTTTGGTTGGGGTGGTTCAAAGTATAATACTATGGGCTATTTACATTGGGGTTTAAACCAATATAAAGCTGACCCTTTTAATCAAAGTGTTATAAAACATCCATCTCCAGTTGCAGGTCCAAATAATTTCCTTCCTGCAGGAGATACTCATGTTATTTACCCCGGTGAAGAAGGACCATTATCATCCCTCAGATTCGAAGCTCACAGAATTGGATGTGAAGATTATGAGTTATTAGATATGTTAAAAAAAATTGATTTTGATTTTCATAAAAAAATAATTGATAAAATTTTTACAAACTATACTTCATATTCAACAAGCCTAAAAAAATATAAGCGAATAAAAAAAAGATTATTAAAAACTGTTAGCCTATGAAAAATTTAAAATGCGTAATCATATTATTTATTTTCTCAAATATGATATTTTCTCAAGGTGTTAAAACATTTTTTGAAAGCCCTAAAAATGTCTATTATATTTCATCAGATTTACACATTCATACTGTTTTTTCAGATGGAGTTGTTTGGCCAACACTAAGAGTCGATGAAGCAGTGAGAGATAGCATTGATTTAATTTCATTGACTGAGCATATTGAGTATCAATCTCATTTAAGTGATATTCCACATAAAAATAGAAATAGATCATTTCAAATTGCAGGAGGTTATGTAAATAGTAAGCCTCTAGCCGTTGTACATGGTACTGAAATAACTAAACCAATGCCTCCAGGACATTTTAATGCTATTTTCATAAATGATGCAAATAAATTTTTTGATAGTGAACAAAAACCATTAGAATTTGAGGATGCTATAAAAGAAGCTAATAACCAGAAAGCTTTTGTTTTTTGGAATCATCCAAATTGGGAAGCTAACAGAAGTGATGGAATTGCTAAACTTGATCCAATTCACAATAAAATAATAAAAGAGAAGTTACTTCATGGTATTGAAGTAGTCAACTTTGATACATTTTCTGAGGAAGCTTTAAAGATTGCACTAGAAAATAATTTAACAATTATGGGTACCAGTGATGTACATATACTAATTGAATGGGATTTTAATAATGAAAAAGAAAGCTACCATAGGCCTATAACATTTATTATGTCGGAGAGTCGATCTATTGAATCAATCAAAAATGCGCTTTTTGATGGAAAAACCTTTGTTTGGTTTAGGGACATTATAATTGGAAAAAATGAAAATTTAAATCAAGTTATTAATAATAATTTTGAGATTGTTGCTAAAGGTTATAATTATAGAGATCGAAAAGTAGAAATTTTAGAAGTTGAATTAATTAATAAATCAGTTGCTCCAATGTATCTTAACTATATTGGTGAATTTACATTTCATAATGATTACAAGTATATTGAACTCAAACCAAAGTCGAGAAAAATAATTTATATTAAAACAAAAGAAATTAAAGATCATATAAATTTAGAATTTGAACTTTTAAATTATATAATTGGTCCAAAAACAAATTTAAAAACTTCTAAATATCTTACTATAAAATCTAAAATATAATTTGAATCTTTCAATATATTTCAAAGAGTTTAAATATAATTTCTTTCTAGCATACCCTGTTATAATTGGAATGGTTGGACATACGCTTGTTGCATTTGTCGACAATATAATGGTTGGTAAACTGGGAACATCTCAATTAGCTGCAATTTCACTTGGAAATAGTTTTATTTTTTTAGCCATGTCCTTTGGTATTGGATTTTCTACAGCTATAACCCCATTAATTGCTGAAAGCAATGCAAAAAAAAATACAGAAAAAACAAAAATGATTCTATCGAATGGGATAATTGCATGTTCTATTTTAGGTTTTATTTTAACATTAATAGTACTATTGTCCAAACCGATTATATACCACATGGGGCAACCTGAAAATGTAGTTGAACTTGCATATCCATACATAACTTGGGTTGCAATTTCATTATTTCCATTAGTAATTTTTCAATCGTTTAAACAATTTTCTGATGGTTTATCATTTACAAAAATTGCAATGATTTCTACATTAATGGCAAATATTATTAATATTATAATTAATTATATTTTAATTTATGGAAAGCTAGGATTTCCACAAATGGGGCTTGTAGGAGCAGGAATTGGCACATTAATTTCAAGAATTTTCATGATAATTATTATATTAATTCTAATAAAGACTAATAATAATATTAGTAAGTATATCGGTAGTTTTTCAGAAATAAATTTTTCATTATTACACATCAGAAAAATTATTGATCTTGGCTACCCATCAGCACTTCAAATGATGTTTGAGGTTGGATTTTTTATATCAGGAATATGGGTGTGTGGAATAATTGGAACTAATTTTCAAGCTGCTAATCAAATTGCATTAAATTTATCAACTCTAACATTTATGGTTGCTTTGGGATTCAGTGTTGCAGCAACAATAAGAATTGGAAATCAAAAAGGCCTAAATGATTATAAAAATTTAAAAAGAATAGCAATTTCAATTTTTTTAATTACTGTATTAATTGAAATTTTATTTGCCTTAATATTTATATTGACATCAGACCTATTACCATGGCTATATTTAGAAAAAGCTAATAATAATGATGTTATGGAAACTGCAAATATTGCATCCAAATTACTTATAATTGTAGCTCTTTTTCAAATTTTTGATGGTATCCAAATTGTAGCTCAAGGGGCATTGAGAGGAATTCAAGATGTTAAAATACCATCAATAATTTGCTTTATTTCATACGTTTGTTTCGGAATTCCTATTATGATATATTTAGGATTATACACTGAACATAAAGCTTCTGGAGTTTGGATTGGTTTTTTAATGGGACTTACTATTGCATCAATCTTATTGTCAATTAGATTTTTTAAAAAATGTAATCAAGAAATTAAGAAAAAGTGACCAAGGAAGGATTCGAACCCTCAACCCTCAGAGCCGAAATCTGATGTTCTATCCAGTTGAACTACTTGGCCAATTTACATCAATTTTTTTCTAACAATTTCAGAAATGGTTTTTCCATCAGATTTGCCAGACAATTCCTTTGATGCTAAACCCATGACTTTTCCCATATCTTTCATACTAGATGCATTTAATTTTATAATTATTTTATCAATAATTATACTTAATTCAGAGGGCGACAGTTGCTTAGGTAAATAAGATTCAATTATTCTTGCTTGATTTAATTCTGTATCACAGAGTTCTAATCTATTTTGATTTTTATAAATTTCTGCACTATCCTTTCTTTGTTTAACTAATTTTTGTAAAATTTTTATTTCATCTTGATCTGAAAGATCAGTAGAAGATCCTGATTTAGTTTTAAATAATAAAATTGAAGATTTGACTGCTCTTAAAGATTCTAATGATAAAGCATCTTTAGATTTCATTGCAAACTTAATATCATTATCTATTTTTTTTAGTAAACTCATAATTTAATCAACATTGTCATGCAAGAAAGAGTTATTTGATTTTAACTCTAAATTTCCATCATTATCTTCTTCAATTTTTGTAGCTGATATATCGTTACTGATAATATCGCTTTCTAATTCAATTCCAGCTCTTTTGTAAGCTGGTTCTTTCTCCATGTCCAAAACCCTCCTTGCCTTTGCAAATTTATAATTAAATTCTTTTAATTTAATTTTTCTTTCCTCAGTTCTCTTAGCTAAAGCCTTAGCAATTGGATTGTTGAACGGATTTAAATCATCATTAGATTTATTTTTTTCTAGACTTGAATTCACCTCGTCTGCAACTTTAATAGACTGTGAATCTGCAACCATAGTGTATGGTATAATTTGTACTGGATCAATAACTATGATATCATTAATGTCATCTTCAAGAGTATGAACTACTATGTCATCATTGGAACTAACTGTATTATGAAAATTTAATTCATTTATTTCAGATTTAATTAATTCAGGTTCGTTAACAACAATAGACTTAACGTCAACTTCGATTTTTTCATCAACAAGATTGGAATTATCAATTGAAACAGACTCAAATTCAACGTCTAAATCTTTTATGTCGTCAAGTTCAAATGTTTCAGTTTTAGTATCTAAATAACTTATATTTTCAGAATTAAAATTTATATTTTTAAAATCAATAGAATCTGATGCATTTTCAAATTGTAAAGTCGTTTTATTTTTGTTCTTATCAAATTTTTCTATTACTTCACCCTCATTTTCTAAGTAATGAATTTTTTTCTTGGGATCAATATGAATAATTTCATCTTGTAATTTAATATCAAAACCTGTTGCTATAACTGTGACTGAAATTTCTTCAATGGTTTCAGGGTCTTCACCTATCCCCATAATAATATTAACATTATTTCCAGCTTTTTCTTGTATATAATCATTAATTACACCTATTTCATCAATTGTAACTTCACTAGATCCTGAAAGAATTAGTAGTAATACATTTTGTGCACCTTTAATCCTATTATCATTAAGTAATGGAGAATCAAGAGCGTTAGAAACAGCTTTTATAGCTCTCTTATCGCCAGAGGATCCAGCTGAGCCCATTATTGCACTACCGCTTTTTGATAGTACTGTTTTTGCATCTTTTAAATCAATATTTTGAGTATAATGATGGGTTATCACTTCTGCAATCCCTTTAGCAGCTGTTGCAAGAACCTCATCAGCCTTAGAAAAACCTTCTTTAACTCCAAGGTTACCATATATATCTCTCAATTTATTATTATTTACAACTATCAATGAATCACAATTTTTTTTCAGTTTTTCTAAACCTTTATTTGCTTGATTTTGTCTAACTTTTCCTTCAAAAATGAATGGCATTGTTACAATTCCAACTGTTAAAATATCCATTTCCATAGCTAATTTTGAGATAATTGGGGCGGCACCAGTTCCAGTTCCACCTCCCATTCCTGCAGTAATAAATACCATTTTTGTATTTTTTTCAAGCATTTTTCTTAATTCAGTAAGATTTTCTATTGCTGCTTTTTCTCCAACATTAGGGTCAGCACCTGCACCCATCCCCTCTGTTAAGTTTACTCCTAACTGAACTTTATTAGGGACTAAACTATTTTCTAAAGCTTGAGCATCAGTATTACATACAACGTAATCTACGCCTTTGATTCCCTTTGAAAACATATGATTTATTGCATTGCTTCCGCCACCACCAATTCCAATTACTTTTATTACGTTACTTTGATTTTTTGGTAAATCAAATGTCAAATTATTAAAATCTTGATTTATATTCATAGTTGTTATTTTATTCTGCGTTTTCTAAAAAATTTTTTATTTTATCAGTAAATTTTTCAAAAACTGTTTTTGAAAAATCTTTATTTATATTATCTTGATTTGAATCATTAACTTTATTTTCAATAATTTCTTTCTGTTTAATTTTTTTATTATTTTTTTTTCTATTTAATGAATTCATAACTAAACCTACGGCAGTTGCAAAAGTTGGATTTGAAATTTCAACTGAATTATTACCAGCTAAATGCTCATTTGGCTGACCTAATCTTGTATCCATTCCTGTAACTAATTCAACACATTGTTTTAAATGTTTAAGCTGACTTCCTCCACCTGTTAAAACAATTCCTGCAATTAATTTTTTCTTTTGTTCATCATGTCCATAATTTTTTATTTCAATAAATACTTGTTCTATTATCTCAATTATTCTAGCATTAATAATTTTTGATAAGTTTTTAAGAGTTATTTCTTTTGGTTCTCGTCCTCTCAACCCTGGTATTGATACAATTTCATTTTCTTTATTTTCACCAGGCCAAGCAGAACCAAACTTTATCTTTAAAAGCTCGGCTTGTTTCTCAATTATAGAACATCCTTCTTTAATATCTTCAGTTATAATATTACCTCCGAAGGGTATTACAGCTGTATGGCGAATTATCCCATCCTTAAATATTGCTAAATCTGTAGTTCCTCCACCTATATCAATCAATGCAACCCCAGCTTCTTTTTCCTCAAAACTTAAAACTGCATCAGCAGAAGCTAAAGGTTCAAGTGTAATACCTTCAAAATTAATTCCTGAGCTTTTTACACATCTTGCTATGTTTTTTATTGAACTTACTTGGCCAACAACTACATGGAAGTTTGCCTCTACTCTCGACCCAAACATACCAATTGGTTCCTTTATTTCACCTTGACCATCAACTTTATAATCTTGAGGAAGAACATGAATAATTTCTTCACCAGGCAACATAACTAACTTATAAACCTGATTTATTAACTTATCGATATCCTCTTCGCAAATAACTTGATCTGAGTTTTCTCTGGTGACATAATCACTATGTTGAAGACTCCTAATGTGTTGACCAGCAATACCCACAACAACCTTATCAATTTTATTATTTGAGTTTAGCTCAGCTTCTTCAACTGCAGCTTGAATTGATTGAATTGTTTGAGTTATATTATTAACTACTCCTCTGTGAACACCCAAACTTTTTGATTTACCAATACCTACAATTTTTAATTTTTCATATTCATTTACAACTCCTATCATAGCAACTATTTTGGTAGTTCCAATATCTAATCCAATATATAATTCATTATTTTCCATGTTATTTCTTTTGAGCTATTACTTGATTATTAAAATTTAAATTGAGTTTATTATATTTATGTAGAAAATCAGTGTTAACTTTTGCTGCATAAAAGCCTTTATATTTTTTTAATTTATTTTCAAATCGATTTAAATCACCAAGTTTTACATTATAATCAAAATCATTTACTGAAAAATAAAAACTTGTGCTGTCACTGTAAATATATTTTATATGATTTATAAAAAAATTATCATCACTAATGTAATTTCCTAACGCAGCTAAGTCGCCAAATGCAATGGAATCAACTTTTCCAAAACAGCTTTTTATACTTAAACTTAAATCATCAATCTTTGGTATTTTTTCTCCTTTGTTAGATAATATGAAATCGTAATCTTTAAGATCCATAATTGGTTTCTTCTCAATTATCTCTAATTTAAAATTTGATTCAATATCAATAAATGACAAAACTTCATCCACGAAGGGTATTTCTAAAATTTTAGATTCAATTTCCCCTAAATCAATGTATTTTACAGCTAATGAATCGGATATTAGCTTTGATAATTTAAGATAATTATATAATGAGTCCTTTGAAATAAAATTATAAGAATTAGATGAAATGTCAGACGAGCTTACAGAACTAATATTTAATCCATTTATATAATTTGTAAAGATTACGGCAGAAATTTTAAATGAAATAAAAATTATAAATACTATGTGGATAAATTTAATTTTCATACACTAATTTATTTTTTAATGACTGACATATTTCACCTATACTGCCTGCTCCCATAGTTATAATAATTTCTGAGTTATCATTAATTATTAGTTCGTACAATTCATTTTCCTTAGCTAAAGATTTATTAACATTTTTTATTTTATCTAGTAATAATTTTGATGTAATACCTTTTATTGACTTCTCTCTGGCAGGATAAATATCCAATAAAACAATTCTGTCAAATTTTTCTAAGCTTTTCGCAAAGTCATCAATAAAATCTCTGGTTCTACTGAACAAATGGGGTTGAAAAATCACAAATTTCCTTAATGTTGGGTAAATCTCTTCTAAACAAGTATATACAGAATCAATTTCTTTTGGATGATGAGCATAATCATCAATCAAAATTTTTGGCCGCCTTAATTCAAAAGAAAGTCTTCTTTTAACTCCTTTGAAAGAATTAAGGCCTTTTCTTATTAAGTCAATAGGTATATTAATTTTTAAAGCTATTACAATTGCAGCAAGTGCATTTACACAATTATATTTACCTATCATATTAAAATATATTTCATTGTATTTTAAATTTTCCGAGCATACATCAAAAATTGAGTATCCAAATTCAAATCTCAAATTTTTAATTATAAAATTTGATTTTGGATTAAACCCATAATTTATTGATTCAAAATCTAACTGATCATTAGATATCAAGATTCCTTGATTTTTTAGTTTTTTAGAGAAATGTTCAAATGAATTCTTTAGATCATCATAATCTTTGTAAATATCATAATGATCTCCATCTATATTATTGATACAGATGATATCAGGCTCTAATTTTAAAAAAGTTTTATCGAACTCATCTGCCTCAACAATAAAAATTTCATCACCATTATAAATTAAGTTTGAATTATTATAATTTGAAACTCCTCCAATAAAAGCAGTGTAATTTAATTTTGAATAACTCATTATATGTGACAAAATAGCCGTTATTGTAGTTTTACCATGAGTTCCAGCAATTGCAATAGAAAAATTATCATTGACGATTGATGCTAACAAGTCAGATCTCTTTATCATAACAAAATTTGAATTTCTAAAGAATTTGAATATTATATCATCATCTGAAATTGCAGGAGTATAAACCACCAATGTTAATTCGCAGTTCTTATAGTTTTGATTAATATTATCAAAATCATAATTATATATAATGTCAATACCAGCTTTTTCTAAATTTTTTGAAATTTCTGTTTTCTCTCTGTCATATCCAGCGATTTTTTTATTCTTTAATTTTAAATACTTAGCTAACGAAGACATACCAATTCCGCCAATTCCTATAAAAAAATAATATTTATAATCTTGATATTTCATTTAATGTACTTTTCGATTTCCTTGACTATTAATTTTGTGGAATTCAAATTTGATAATGATTTGAAATTTCTAGCTAGCTGGAGTCTATACTTTTGACTCAGTAATATTTTATTTATAACATTTTTCAATTTATAATCGATTTCATTTTCGTGTATAAGTTCCGCTGCTTCTAAATCGTATAAATACTTTGCATTTTTTGTTTGGTGATCCTCTGCAACATTCGGAGATGGAATGAAAATAACTGGTTTACCAATAAAAGATAATTCTGAAATTATAATCGCACCTGATCTAGAAATAATTAAATCAGAAAATGATAACACTGTTGGCATTTGATCTATGAATGGTAATATTTTTATATTACTAGATTTATTATCATTAATAATGTTTTTAAACCTTTCACCACATTGAAGAATAACATTGTAATTATTTTTTTCGAAGAAATCAGAATTATTTATAACAAATTGATTTATTACATTCGAACCTAAACTTCCACCTAAAAATAAAAGTGTATTATTGCTTAAATTAATTTGATTTTTTTTAATAAATTTTTCTTTTTTCAATTCATCATGTCTACCAAACCTATGTCTTATGGGATTGCCATAATTTAAAATTTTTTCTCTCGGAAAAAACTTTTCCATATTTTCATAAGAGACAAATATTTTATCAGCGTATTTTGACAAAATTTTATTTGTTATTCCAGGATATGAATTTTGTTCTTGAATAAAAATTGGAATTTTTAATAGACTAGCTATAAATAATGTAGGTCCACTAGCAAAACCACCTGTCCCGATTACTGCATTTGGTTTAAATTTATATAAAATTTTAACTGACTGTGCTAGACTAACAATAAGCTTCAATGGAAATAAAAAATTTGAAAAAAAACTTTTCCTATTAAAACCTGATATCCACAAACCTTTAATTTTATATCCATTCTTTGGAATTTTATTCATCTCCATTCTTGAACTTGAACCAGTAAACAATATTTTACAATTACAAAATCTAACTTTAAGTTCATCTGCTATTGCTAATGCTGGATATATATGACCACCCGTTCCTCCTCCCGAAATTAAAAACCTTCTAACCATAAATTTTCAAATCATTTGATTTATGTTCTGCCTCACCAATTGTTTTTTTTGAACTTACACTCAACAAAATTCCAAATGCTAAAAAGGTAGTCCATATTGATGTTCCACCCATGCTAATTAATGGAAGAGGTTGACCTGTTACAGGTATTAGTTGAACAGCAACACCCATATTGATAAATGCCTGAAATACAACAGGTAATCCTACTGATAATGCAATTAATTTTCCAAAAATTGATGTTGATTTATATGAAATAATAATTATCCTGAATAATAAAATTAGGTAAAGAAATAATATTAAAATTGCCACAACAAAGCCATACTCTTCAGTAACAATTGAAAATATAAAGTCAGAAGTACTTTGTGGTAAAATATATTTCATAGAGCTTTTTCCTGCACCAACACCAAATAAGGAACCATTGGCTATAGCTGCTTTTGCTCTATTAATTTGATAACCAGATTCAGATAAATTTGGATTTATATAATTTTCTATTCTATTAGCCCAAGTATCTATTCTATTAGGAACTAAATCTGGATAGTTTTTTGCAAGTAAAACAAATAAAGATGCGATAAAAATCCCAGCTAATATTATAGAAGAAATATATTTGAATGGATATTGTCCAAGAAATAAAATTGTTAAAACCATGAAAAATATCATTAATGCAGTGGAAAAGTTTGATGGTAATATTAACATTACAACTAGCAGAATAGGTAACCACAATGGAACAAATGATGATTTAAAATCTAATTTTTTATTGATATTCTTTGATAAAAAATTTGATATATATATTAGTAAAAAAATTGATGCTAGTGCTGATGGTTGAAATGAAATTCCAATTAAAGGTATATTTATCCATCTGCTAGCATTTGCTCCTTCAATTTCATTTCCTTGAAAGGCAGTAAAAATCAATAAAATTATAATTAATGGCAAGATAATCTTTGATAGTCCCTTAAGGTATTTGTAATCAATTAAATGAGTTGTATACATTATCAAAATACCGATTATTATAATTGCTACATGTTTGAATAAATTTGAAAAAATAAAGTTTATGCCAAAATTTGAACTAGCACTAAAAATTGGTAAAAAAGAAAAAAATGATAAGGCAAGTACTACAAACCAAACAACTTTGTCTCCCTTTAATTTTGAAATTAAACTCATAATTTTCTTACTTCTTCTTTAAATTTGTCTCCTCTATCCTCAAAATTTTTAAATAAATCAAAACTTGCGCATGCAGGGGATAATAGAACTGTATCATCTTGTTTAGCAAACCCATATGCACTTTTGACTGCATCTTTCATGTTATTTGTACTTACAATTAAGTCGCAATAGTTTGAAAAAAACTCTATAGGCTTGGAGTTATCTTTGCCCAAGCATATAATTGCTTTTACTTTATTCTTTACAAGTGGAATTAAATCAGAATAATCATTTCCTTTATCAATTCCACCAATTATCCATATTATGGGAGCATTCAATGATTCCAAAGCGTAATAGACTGCATTAACATTTGTTGCCTTAGAATCATTAATGTATTTAACTTTTTGAATGGTTAAAAAATGCTCCAAACGATGTTGAATATTTTTAAATGATGTAAGGCTTTCTTTTATTGATTCATTTGAAATATTTAAAAGTTGAGCAACACAAATTGCTGCCATTGAATTTTGAATATTGTGATTTCCTTGTATTGATAAATTATTTATATCCATAATAAGTTTATTATTATTAATTTTTGATTTTATTTTATCATAACTCTGAAAAATCATATTAGATTTTTCATTTTTAATATTTCTATGATTAATAATTATTATTTCAGATTTTATTTTAAACCTTTTTAAAAAATTCATTGAATTTTTACATTTTCCATTAATTATTAATTTATTTTCAGAGTTTTGATTTTTTGCAATTCTAAATTTTGAACTTATGTAGTTAGCAAGTGAGTAATCATAACGATCAAGATGATCTTTCGATATATTTAGTATAACTGAAATATTAGGGTTAAAATTTACGATATCATCGAGTTGAAAACTACTGAGCTCTAAAACATAATAATCATAGAGATTATCGGCAACTGACTCAGAAAAACTTCTGCCCATATTTCCTGCAATGCCAACATTAAATCCAGCCTTTTTTAAAATATCATGAATCAAAAAACTTGTAGTTGTTTTTCCATTGGAGCCTGTTATTCCAATTATAAATGAGTTTGTAAATCTACTAGCAAATTCAATTTCTGATACTATATTTTTTTTGTTAAATGATGGTATATGTTTTATCACCATTTTTGCTGAAATTCCTGGACTAATTACAATTTCTTTTGAATTTGAAATAATATCCCAGTTATGACCATCTTCCTCAAATTTTATATTATTTTTTAATAAAAATTCTTTTGTATCATTTGATATGATTGAATGATCTGATAAATAAATAGGTATATTTTTTTTAATAGCAAGTTTTATAGCGCCAATTCCACTTAATCCAGAGCCCAAAATCGTTGTCATTTCTTTTTTTATCATCTTATTTTTAATGTTATCAATGATAAAATTGCCAGCATTATACAAACAATCCAAAATCTTGTTACAATTTTACTTTCAGTATATCCTTTCTTTTGAAAATGATGGTGAATAGGTGTCATGAGAAAAATCCTCTTTCCTATACCATATTTCCTTTTAGAATATTTAAAATAACTTACTTGAACAATTACAGATATAGTTTCTAATAAAAAGACTCCACATAGGATTGGTAGTAGTAATTCCTTTCTAACTAAAATTGCAATTATAGCGATCAGACCACCTAAAGTTAAACTTCCTGTATCACCCATAAAAATCTGAGCTGGGTATGTATTGTACCATAAAAATCCAATTAAACTTCCAAGTATTGCAGCAACAAAAACTACTATTTCACCAATTCCAGGCAAATACATTATATTTAAATAATTAGAGAAAATTATATTTCCTGAAATCCACGCAAAGATTCCGAGTGTAAAAATTATTATTGATGATGAACCTGCTGCTAATCCATCTAAGCCGTCAGTTAAATTAGCTCCATTAGAAACAGATACTATAACCAGGATGATTATAAATATGTAAAATATCCAATTAAAATTCGTTGATTTAATTCCAAATATTTGTTCATAATCTAATTCATTATCCTTTAAAAAGGGAATTGTAGTTTTTAATGATCCTGATTTAGAGCTATAACTATATTCATCAACTGAATTTATTGTGTTCTTTTCATAAATATTTTGTGTTTTTATTTCAGGATTAAAGTATACTGTAAAACCAATATAAAGACCAAGAATAACCTGTCCAATAATTTTAAATGAACCTTTTAAACCTTTTTTATTTTTTTTAAAAACTTTAATATAATCATCAATAAAACCAATAACTCCTAGCCATAAAGTTGAGATTAATAAGACTAATATGTATATGTTTTTAAAATCCGCGAATAATATAATTGGAATAATTGTTGAGAGAATTATAATTATTCCCCCCATGGTAGGTGTCCCTTTTTTTTGGTCCTCACCTGGTAAATCTAGCTCTCTTATGTTTTCGCCAATTTGCTTAAAAGACAGATAATTGATTATTCGTTTTCCAAAGACTGTTGAAATAAATAAAGCTAGTATAAATGTAATTCCTGCTCTAAATGAGAGATATTGAAAAAGACTAGCACCGGTAAACTGATAATTTTTTTCAAGAAAATCGAACAAATAATATAACATTATACAGCTATTTTTAAATAATTTTTAAGAACTTCACTATCACTGAATTCAATTTTTTTATCACCAACAATTTGATATTTTTCATGCCCTTTACCAAGAATTAACAGAATATCATTAACCTTTGAGATAGATACTGCATATTTTATAGCATCTTCTCTGTCAGTTATAGTTTTTACTTTTTTTATTTTTTTATTATCAACGCCCATCAGCATGTCTTCAATAATTTGATTTGGATCTTCATTTCGTGGGTTATCAGATGTGAAAATTGTTAGATCACTTAGTTCTGATAAAACATTACCCATCTTATTCCTTTTTTCTTTATCTCTTCCTCCTCCACATCCAACAACAGTTATTATCATTCCATCACTTTTTACATAATCTTTAACTGAAACTAAAACTTTCTCAATTGCATCAGGCGTATGAGCAAAATCTATAATTCCAGTAATTCCATTCTTTGAGATAACTTGAAATCGACCTTCAACAGGCTTTATCTTACTTAATAATTCAATTGATTTACTTGGATCTAATCCTAATATATCAGACACGGCATATACTGCAATTAAATTATATGCATTAAATTTCCCTGTTATTTGAGTATGAACTAATTTGTCATTCAATTGAACAATTAAACCCTCAATGTTATTTTCAATAATTTTTAAGTTATAATCAGAAAGTTTTTTTAAAGAAAATGTTTTAATATTTGATTGAGTATTTTGAACCATTACACCACTATTTTTATCATCAATATTTATTAAAGAATATGAGTGTTTAGACAGAGAATCAAAAAATTTCTTTTTAGTATATATATAATTCTTAAAAGTTTTATGGTAGTTGAGATGGTCGTGAGAAATATTGGTAAAAACTCCCAATTTATAATCTAAATTTGAAATCCTTTCTTGGTCAATTGAATGTGAGGAAACCTCCATGAAACAATATTCAACTTTTGTATTAACCATTTCATTCAAATAATAATTTAATTTATATGAGTCTGGTGTTGTTAAATCAGTTTTAAACTC
Organism: uncultured Bacteroidota bacterium; assembly: GCA_902587325.1. Lineage (GTDB taxonomy): Bacteria > Bacteroidota > Bacteroidia > Flavobacteriales > Flavobacteriaceae > Eutrophosalina. The sequence goes on along the minus strand of CACIKV010000002.1, from coordinate 38,798 downwards.
TTTATCATCAATTAGAATTTTATTGGTTGACAATAATCCAACCTTATATCCGTGTAGATGAAAAAGTTTATACAGAAGAGTAGCGGTAGTTGTTTTACCATTTGTACCTGTAATTCCAATTAAGGACAATTTTTTACTAGGATTTTTAAAATAATTTGAACAAATTTTGGAGTAAGCTTCTCTAGTATTTCTAACTATAATGTATGTTACATGATTATAAATTTTATCAGGAATTTTTTTACAAACAATATTTTTTGATCCATTATCAATTGCATCATTAATAAACAAATGACCATCAATAGTATTTCCATCAATTGCTATGAACAAATCATTTGATTTTATTAAACTTGAATTATTTGTAACGTTATTAACAATTCGATCTTTTATTCCGATGAATTTTACTATTTCAATATTTCTTAAGAGCTCCTTAAGTTCCATTACTTACTATTTTATTGTAGCTAGAGCTATTTTTTATTTCAATTTTTGAAAACCTTATATTTTCATTTAATTCATTTAAATCATATTCTTCAACTTTTGGATATTTTGAAAAAATTTTTTCAGCAATTCTTTTAAATACTGGAGCAGCCACTTTATTACCATAAAAACCTTTTGATTTATTAGGTTTATTTAAAACTATGATGCAAGAATATTTTGGTTTATCTGATGGAAAATATCCAACAAAACTTGATATATAATTTATAGTATCTGTAATATAGTCGACCTGCGTAGTTCCTGTTTTTCCGGATAACTTTAAATGCTTCGATTTTATGTTCTTTGCTGTTCCATTTTGATGATGCACTACGTCATAAAGCATCTTCTTTAATACTTTGTTCGTATAATTTGAAAAAATAGACTTATTCAAAATTTGTTTTGGATATACTTTATTTTCATTAGTTCCAAACTTTCTTGTACTGTGAATGAATTTTGGCTTTACAACTTCACCATCATTAGCTATGGAATTATAAAATGTTAAAATCTGCATAGGAGTCATTTTTACGCCATAACCATATGTCATCCATGGCAATGATAAACCATTCCAGCTTTCATCATTTGGATGAGGAATTATTGGGCTAGGTTCACCTTTAATTGAGCTTATTACCGTTTTAGCAATACCAAAATTGTAAAGACGATCAACAAATTTTTTTGATTTTTTATTATAAACAGAGTCAATAATTTTAACAACTCCTGTATTAGACGATAGCCTAATGGCATCCATAACATTAATTTTTCCGTAGCCACCTTTTCTGCTATCTCTAACTTTATATCCATAAAAATCAAGTATTCCACCAGATGTATCGACTTTTTGTATTGTGTCAATCACTTGATCCTCTAAAGCTGCAGCAATAGCTATCAATTTAAAGGTAGAACCTGGTTCAATACCTTCACCAATTGCGTAATTTAATTTTTCATAATACTTACCATTTTCAGTTAATCCAAAATTTGATATTGCTTTAATATCACCTGTTTCAACTTCCATTACTATTGCAGATGAATGATTGGCTTCATATTTTTCTGTTTGTTCTAATAAATAGTCATGAACAATATCTTGAATTTCACTATCTATAGTAGTTATTATATCAAATCCATTGATTGGTTCCCTTTTTAATTCATTGTCTAAAGTTTTCCATTGCCCATTTGAAATTTTTCTTTTTAACATATAACCATCTTGACCTCTGAGATATTTACCGAAAGCATGCTCTAAACCAACTCCTCTGTAATTACCATTTTCATCAATTCTTTCATATCCTATGGTTCTTTCAGCTACTTTTCCTAAAGGAAATTCTCTTTTAATTTTCTTTTCTATTATTAGTCCGCCTTTTATTGGTCCATATTTAAAAATTGGAAAACTTTTAATACTATCAACATTTACCTTATCTATATTTTTGATTATAGAAAAATATCTATTTCCACTATTTCTTGCACTTATTAATGATTTTCTAACTATATCATGATTAGATGATTTTAACTTTGCTAATTTTTTAGAAAGATTATAAACTTGTGAGTCAAAAAGATTTTTCTTTACAGTTTTAGAATCAAAATAAACATCATACATTACTGTAGATGTAGCAAGCAAACTACCGTCAAATGAATATATATTTCCTCTTTGGGGTTTTACAGTTGAATATTTTAATGTGTTATCCTCAGCTAATTGTCTATATTTTTCACCATCTACAAACTGAATATAAAAGAGTTTATAACCGATAAATAAACCAAACAATAAAAAAACTGTTGCAAATCCATAGAGTTTTAATACAAATTGATTGTTGTTCATTTATTACTTGATATTAAAATTTTAAAGGGCGGGCTTAGTGATGGTTTTATTTGTTTACTAATTAGTTTTTTTCTTACTGCTGACTCGACTCTTAGATTCATGAGTTTTTTTCTTGTCTCAATAAAATTGGACTCAACAACAGAAACTTCAGTATTTAATTGACTAATTTCATACACTTTACTATCAACACTATGGGAAGAATATATGAGAAGAAAAGCAAGGAAAAAAATAAAAAATATTAATCGGATATTATCAATATTGATTTTTTCAATTAAAAATTTCCCCACAAGTATGTCAATAATTTTATTTGTCATATTTTAACAGCTGTTCTTAGCTTAGCACTCCTTGCACGTGGATTAGATTTTATTTCTAATTCAGATGGTTTAATAAAGTTAGATTTTGGTTTAATCGATAAAATTTTATTTCCAAAATCATCTTTAATTGGTTCATTACCGAAACAATTATTTTTAAAAAATCTTTTTACAAGCCTGTCTTCAACAGAATGATATGTAATAATTGAAACTAATCCATTTTGATTCAATAAGTATGGAAGTTGATTTAGTAGTTTTTTTAAATTTTTTATCTCTTGATTAACCTCAATTCTTATAGCCTGGTAAACTCTAGCTAAAAATTTATTTTCATATCCATGATTTATAAATATGGAAAGTATTTCATTTAAATTATTAGAGGATTTTATTTTTTTTCTATTTCTTTTTTCTACTATAATTTTTGCAATTTTTCTAGAGTTTGTTAAATCAGAGTAGTTAAAAAACATATTAGCAAGATCAGACTCACTATAGTTGTTTAAAATCTCGATTGCATCAGGGCTAGATTTTTGATTCATTCTCATATCAAGATTAGAATCTCTTTCAAAACTAAATCCTCTATCGATTGAGTCTAACTGAAAAGAACTTACACCTAGATCTGCAAGAATACCATCAACTTTAGATATTTTGAGATATTTTAAATTCTGCTCCAGATAAATGAAATTTTGCTTTAATAAAACAACCCTACTGTCATCAATTTTATTTTTTATAGCACTTTCGTCCTGATCAAATGCTATTAGTCTACCATCATCATTTATTCTTTGTAAAATTTCTTTTGAATGGCCCCCTCCTCCAAACGTTAAATCAACATAAACTCCACTACCTTTTATTTCAAGACTATCAATCGCCTCTTTTAACATAACAGGTTTATGAAACATTATCATCATCATTACCCATTACTTCTTCTGTTAATTTTGCAAAGTCAACACTTAAATCATTTATTGTGTTTTCGTACATTTCCTTATCCCATATTTCGATAATATTTAAAGCTGTTGACATTACAATGTTTTTTTTAAGCTGTGAAAAAATCATTAAATCTTTCGGAATTAATATTCTTCCAGCATTATCTAATTCAATATGCTTAAGTCCAGCAGTAAATCTTCTAATAAAATCATTGTTCTTCTTTTTGAACCGGTTCAAATTGTTTATTCCTATCATAGTTTTATCCCATTCATGTAAAGGAAATATTTCTAAACATTTTTGAAACACTGACCTTTTCAAAATAAAACCTTTTGAAAGATCTTTTTTTAATTGTTTTTTTAAGGGTGATGGAAACATAATTCTACCCTTGTTATCAATCTTACATTCGTATGTACCGATTAGATTATACATAATAGATTAGCGTTACTTTCAAATATATTCAAATTTTACCACATTTTACCACATTTTACCACATTGTTAATAAATTTTATGCATTTTAGTTAATCTTCTTTTAATCAGCATTTTAAATAAAATAAAATCAACATTTGGCTTTTATTTCTAAAATATATTTTAAAAATGAAATACATATCTTTGCCTTCATCTACTAAAAAATAATAGGTTTGGAAAGTTATATTTCAGAAAATGGGTTCAGCTACAGGTCTGTTGGTAAAGGCAGGCCTATTCTAATTTTACATGGTCTGATGGGTGGATTGAGCAACTTTAATGATGTATTTAATTTCTTTTCAAAAAAAAACTATAATGTTATTGCGCCTGAATTACCAGTTTATACTTCAAAACTTCTAGAAACAAATGTTAAGTTTTTTGCAAAATATGTTAATGAGTTCGTAAAGTATAAACATTTGAAAGATTTTATCATTATTGGAAATTCACTAGGAGGACATGTTGGACTTATTTATGCAAAACTTTTTCCAAATTTATTAAAAGGATTAGTTCTGACTGGAAGTTCTGGACTATATGAAAACTCTATGGGCGATAGCTATCCAAAAAGAGAGGACTATAGCTTTATAAAAAAAAAGACTGAAAGTGTATTTTATGAACCTAAAATCGCTACTAAAAAAATAGTTGATGAAATCTTTGAAACAGTTAATGATAGAAAAAAATTGATTAAAATTTTAGCAATGGCAAAAAGTGCTATACGTCATAACATGGCAAAAGATTTACCAAAGATAGATGTTGAAACTGCATTAATCTGGGGCAAACAAGATACTGTAACTCCACCTGATGTTGCAACCGATTTCAATAAGCTTATGCCAAATTCAGATCTTTTTTGGATTGATAAGTGTGGTCATGCACCAATGATGGAACATCCAAAAAAATTTAATGAGATTTTAGCTGGCTGGCTTTTAAAGAAAAGTTTATAGCCATGAATAATTTTTCTAAAATTTCATTTAAAAAAAGTAGTGCTAATGAACATCAATGTCCAAAAGATGGTTTTCAAGAGTTTGCTTTGATTGGTAGATCAAATGTTGGAAAATCAAGTCTCATAAATTCTATTTTAAATAGAAAAAATATAGCTAAAACATCGAAGAAACCAGGTAAAACACAATTAATTAATCACTACTTAATAGACAATAATTTTTATATAGTTGATCTTCCAGGATATGGATACAATAAGCTTTCAAAAAAAAAATCTGAAATAATTCTAAATATTTCATTTGATTATATTTTAAACAGAGAAAAACTTCTAAAAATTTTTTTATTGATAGACATTAGACATAGACCTCTTGAAATAGATATTGATTTCATTGATTTTCTTATTTCCGAGGATAAAAATTTTAGTATAATATTTACAAAGGCTGACAAATTAAAAAAAATTAATATTGAAGAACATTGTAAGGACTATTTTAAACAACTTAACAAATCAGGAATTGATAGCACCTTTTTTATTTGCTCTTCAACAAAAAATATTGGAATATCAGAAATCAGAAAACATATAAAAAAAAGTATTATTTAATTTTTTTTTAAGTCCAGATTCTCTGAAAAATAATCACAAAACTGCTTGAAAGTATCTGTCATTTTTTCGTTATTGGTTGCTTTAAAAAAAGATTGAGATAAACTAACAAGTGTTTGATGAATAAACACATTCATTTCATCAACTGGCATGTCCTTGGTCCATAAATCAATTTTCATAGTTTCCTTATTTATGTGGTCCCAAGAAGAAAATAAAAAAGCTTTGGTCTGTTGATCAGTTATTCCTCCATCTTTAGCTGACCAGCTCATTTTTTCAGGTATTTTATTTTCATCTAATTCAACATTTATTACTATGTCTGTTTTTTTTGAAATCATAATCCAGGTTTATAATTAGAATTTAAATATAATTCATACTCATTCATATTTAAAATTTCTTCAATAGTTTTATTATTGGATTTTAAATATGATTTTACAATTTTATAACCAATCCACTTTCCAATCATTGGAGTAGACTCGTAGTCTGTTGAAATACCAAACTTTGAATACGGTCCAAAATTTATAAATCTTTCAACTAAAATATTTGAAGTATTAAATAAAATTTCATTTTCTATAAAAAATTTCCAAACCTCTTTTTCATTATCTTTTGCCCAAAGAATTTCTTTTTCATTATAATATAAAGCGTTTGCTTCTACAAAATCAAGGTTATTAATCATAAGATTATAAACTTTACCATAATAAATAATCTTGTCTAGAAATTGACGATTCGTTGGATATGGTACATATCTTGATATTAATTTTTCGGCTAAATCTCTTATCAAATAATTTTTATTCATTTTTTGTGAGATATAGTCTGGAAAAGCTTTATACAATTCATAATTATCCAAATAGCAATCCAATGATAATAATACTATAGAATCTATATCAATTAATTTATATTGAAAATCTAAACCATTATTTATTGTAATTATTTTTGGAGAATTAAAATTTGAAAACTGGTCTGATAATTTATAATATAATTTTGATATATCTTTTCTTAAATAATCATTTTTAAATTCAACTTGAGTTTCATTAAATATAATTTTTCTAATTGAATCATTCTTAATATTTAACCATTCTTCATCACTAAAACTAGAGGGAAATAAATATGGATATTGATTTATTAAAATTTTTAATGAGTCAGGTTGAATATTAAAAAATTTTTTTTCAAATCTATCAATAATTATATTTTCATAATTATCTGTTGATTTATTATTACATCCAATTAGAATTGTTAATATAAAAAATGAAATGATTTTATATTGAATTTTGAATAAATTATTTTGGCAGTAAATTTGATACATTATTTTTTTATAATTATGAACTATTCAAAGGTAACCAAACACATTGTTAATTGGTTAAATAATTACACAATTGATTCAAAAACAAAAGGATATGTTATTGGAGTTTCTGGAGGAATTGACTCAGCTGTAACATCAACCCTTGCTGCATCTACAGGACATCCAACACTATGCTTAGAAATGCCAATAAATCAAACTGCTTTTGAGCTGGAAAGATCTAAAAACCATATAAAATGGCTAAAGAATAAATTTTCTAACGTAAGTTCAGAATTTATTGATTTATCAGAATCATTTTCAAAATACTCTGACAAAATTCAAAAAATTAATTCGAAGCACAATCTATTAGCTTTGGCCAATTCAAGATCACGACTTCGCATGACTACTCTTTACTATTATGCTACAATTAATAATTTTTTAGTTGTAGGTACAGGAAATAAAGTTGAAGATTTTGGAATTGGTTTCTACACCAAATATGGAGATGGAGGTGTTGACTTATCTCCAATTGCTGATCTTATTAAAACTGATGTCAGAAATGTAGCAATACATTTGGGCATCAATAATGAAATAATTAAAGCTCCTCCAACGGACGGACTTTGGGATGATTCAAGAACTGATGAGGATCAAATTGGTGCAACTTATGAAGAACTTGAAAAAGCAATGAAACAAATTGAAGAAAAGATAAATTTTAATGAGCTTAATTCAAGAGAAAAAGATGTTTACAACATTTTAAATTTTTTCAATTCTTCGAACAAACATAAAATGGAACCCATTCCCATTTGTATAATTCCAGATGATGTAAATACTAAATAACTCTATTTAGTTTTTTAGACAACAAAGATTTTAATTGATAATAATTAACTATTTCATCCAGAAGATCCTGATTTAAATTTTCGCCATTGTCTTTTTGTTTACTTAATTCGCCAACTTTTTTATTAATCAATAGGGTCCTGAGAGTTAAAATAGTTTCAGTAACCAATTGAGAAATTGATTTTAATTTTTTCTTAACAAAAATATTTTTAGTTTCCCAATTATGTAACTGATAAACATCTTCATTAATTAAAATTGTAGTCACTAAGTTGGATAGATCTTCATTTAATGTATTTAAAAAAGTTTTCGGATTAAATCTTTCATTTTTTTGAAATTCACTAATTAGAAGATTATAAAGAATCTTAAAATTATCATTAGCAAATTCAACTTCATCAGACTGTAAATCAAGAAAAATTTTTTCATAAACCAGCGACTCTACTTTTACAGGCTTATACGTGAAATCACCTCTATCATTTTTAATTAATTTAATTTCATCAAATGATGTTCTTCGATCACCATATAATACCAAAATCTCAATAATTTTTTTTTCCAACTCAAAAATTTGATCAATTCTTTTATTTTCAATAAAAATATTCTCTTTTTGATTTTTTAAAAGTTTAGATTGTTTTTTTGAGGCTAATTGCTGAGCTAAAACATTAAATAAAGTATTTTCAGAAATATTCATAATTTCAGAACAATGTTTAATATAAATTTCTTGTTTTATTCTGTCAGGAATTTTTGAAATACTTAAAACTATTTCATTTATTATTCTAGCCTTTTCTGTTGGTGATTTTTTAAGAGATTCCCCTAGTAGCTTCGCTTTAAATTCAATAAAGTCTATTGAGTTTTCATCTAAGTAATTAATTATTTCTTTACTCTCCTTATTTCTTGCAAAACTATCAGGGTCTTCACTTTCTGGAAACAAAACTATATTTACATTCATATTTTGTTCTAAAATCATGTCAATACTACGAACAGTTGCACTTATACCAGCTTTATCCGAATCATAGAGCATTGTAATATTCTTAGTCAACCTTCTAATTAGATTAATTTGATCAGTAGACATTGCTGTTCCAGATGAGGAAACAACATTTTTAATATCTTTTTGGTGAAATCTAAGCACATCAGTATAACCCTCAACTATATAACAATTATCTCTTTTCACAATTTCACTTTTAGAGTTATATAAACCATATAAAATTTTACTTTTGTTGTAAATAATTGATTCAGGACTATTAATATATTTTGCCGATTTATAATTAGATTTTAGTGTTCTTGCACCAAAGCCAGCTGTCCTTCCAGAAATAGTTTTAATTGGAAATATTATGCGTGATTTATACACATCATAATTGGTATTTGAAGAAACTAAACCTAATGATTGTAAATCATCAATTTTATATTTTTTACCAATTAGAAAATTTTTTAAATCATCAACTGAATTAGTTAAACAACCTACATCAAATCTTTCAATTATTGAATCACTGAATCCTCTCTCAATTAAATAACTCTTAGCAATATTATTTCCAAAATCTGACTCAAAAAGTTGTTTAACAAAAAAGTTTTTAGCTATATCAGTGATTACAAATAGTTTTTCTTTTTCATTTATTTTCTCTTTTTGTTTTTCAGTAAGTTGTGTTTCTTCAATTTCAATATTATATTTTTTAGCTAAGTACTTTATTGCCTCAGGATATGAAAACTGCTCATGTTCCATTAAAAAAGCTACTACATTTCCACCTTTGCCACTACTAAAATCTTTCCAAATTTGCTTAGCTGGTGATACCATAAAACTTGGTGTTTTTTCATCACTAAAAGGACTAAGACCTTTAAAGTTTGAGCCAGACTTTTTTAGTTGAATAAAATCACCTATTACTTCTTCAACTAATGCAGTTTCGAATACTTTATCTATAGTAATCTTTGATATCACAATATAAATTTAATAATCTCTTTCAATAACATAATGAATCATTTCTTTTAAAGCATCATTATATTTATTTTTTGGAAATTTTTCTAATATAACTAGAGCTTTTTTGTGGTATTCATTCATCTTTTTTATAGAATAATCTAACCCCCCTGTATGCTTTACATAATCGATTATTTGATTAACAACCTTCTTGTCTTTACTGTTTTTTTTTATTGAACTTATTAGCCATCTCTTTTTTGTTTTATCAGATTTATTAATTGAATATATTAATGGTAATGTCAATTTTTTTTCTCTAATATCAATTCCTCTTGGCTTACCTATTTTCTTTTTTCCGTAATCGAATAAATCATCTTTTATTTGAAAAGCAATGCCAATTGAAACTCCTAGCTCTCCAATCATTTTTTTTTCTTTATCTAGACTACCAATTCCAGCAGCAGCAATTTTACAACAAGAACTTATTAGTGATGCTGTTTTTTTAGTAATTATCTCAAAATAAATATCTTCCTCAATATCTAATTTTTTGGCTTTTTCAATTTGAAGAAGCTCTCCCTCACTCATATTTTTAACAGAATCTGAAATAATTTCTAATAAATCAAAATCTTTATTTTCAATGCATAAAAGCATTCCTTTTGAAAGTAAGAAATCCCCAACCAAAACAGCTATTTTATTTTTCCATATTGCATTTATTGAAAAAAAACCCCTTCTTCTCTTACTATCATCAACAACATCATCATGAATTAATGTAGCTGTATGTATTAATTCAATAACAGATGCTCCTCTGTAAACTTTATCATTAACATTACCATTTGATAAAAGTTTAGAGCATAAAAAGATAAGCATAGGTCTCATTTGCTTCCCTTTTCTTTTTATTATATAATGCGTAATCCTATTTAATAAAGGTACTTTTGTCAACATTAAACTGGAAAATTTTTCTTCAAAAATTTCCATTTCATGAGAAATAGGTTCTCTAATTTTAAATACCTTTTTCACTATTAGTTAAATTAATGTTTATTTGCCAATTGACCACAAGCTGCATTGATATCTTTACCTCTTGATCTTCTAACAGAAACCGGAATTTTATTTTTCTTCAAAATTTTTAGGTAATTATCTACCCAAAAATCATCAGCTTTTTTGAATGTAGGACTATCAATACTATTGTATTCAATTAAATTAACTTTAGAGGGAATTCTTTTACAAATTTTTACTAAAGCTTCAATGTGCTCTAAATCATCGTTAATTCCTTTCCATATTAAATATTCAAAAGTCACTTTTCTTTTTGTTTTTTTATACCAATAATCAAGACTATTAATTAATTTATCTAAAGGAAAGGATTTTGAAAAAGGCATAATCATATTCCTAGTCTCTTCAACAGCAGAGTGTAGTGAAACAGCAAGATTGAATTTAATATTATCATCAGACATTTTTATAATCATCTTTGAGATTCCAGAAGTAGATAAGGTTATTTTTTTATTTGAAATTTTGATTCCATCTTCACTAGTTATTAATTTTATAGCTTCTATTACATTTTTATAATTAAGTAGAGGCTCTCCCATACCCATAAATACAATATTTGAAATAGGTAATGAATAATTTTTAAGAGATTGTGAATTTAAAATCATTATTTGATCAAAAATTTCATAAGAGTGCAGATTCCTCATCCTCAAAAGCTTTGATGTTGCACAGAATCCACAATCAAGGCTACATCCCACCTGGCTTGAAACACATGCTGTTACTCTATTTCCTGACGGAATCAAAACTGATTCAACAACTAAATTATCATGAAGTTTAATAGCAAATTTAATTGTTGAATCATTACTAACCTGTTTTGATAATATATTTGTAATATTAATTACAAAGTTTTCTTTCAAAAGTTTAACTAAACTTTTAGGAATGTTTGTCATGTCATCGAAACTTCTAAGTGTGGATTTATTAATCCAGTTGAAAATCTGATTAGATCTGTATGACGGAAAGTTATTCTTTTGAATAAAGTTATTTAGTTTATCAAAACTAATCGAACGAATATCATCATTCTCATTTGACATCCTAAATAATTAACATAGCATCTCCATAGGAGTAAAATCTATATTTCTTCTTGATTGCTTCTTGGTATGCATCCATCATAAAATCATGACCTGCAAAAGCAGAAACCATCATTAATAAAGTTGATTTTGGCATATGAAAGTTTGTTATTAATGAATTTGCTATATTGAAATCGTATGGCGGAAAAATAAACTTGTGTGTCCAACCTATATATGGATTTAAAGTTCCAATTGATGAAACCGAAGATTCCAAACCTCTCATAACTGTAGTACCAACAGCACAAACTTTTTTCTTATTCAGTTTAGCTTGATTTACAATATCAACAGCTGATTGATTAATGAACAACTCCTCAGAATCCATTTTATGTTTAGAAAGATCTTCAACTTCAACAGGGTTGAAGGTGCCTAAACCAACATGTAGTGTCAACTCAGATAGATTAACACCCTTAATTTGTAGTCTCTTTAAAAGATGCTTAGAAAAATGTAATCCAGCAGTAGGAGCTGCCACAGCTCCTTCATTCTTTGCATAAATAGTTTGATATCTTTCTTTGTCAAAATCTTCCTCATCTCTTTTAATATATTTTGGAAGAGGAGTTTGACCTAATTCAAGTAATTTTTCTCGAAATTCGTCATATGATCCATCATATAGAAATCTCAAGGTTCTTCCTCTCGATGTGGTATTATCAATAACTTCTGCAACTAAACTATCATCATCACCAAAATATAGTTTATTACCAATTCTAATTTTTCTAGCAGGATCTACAAGAACATCCCACAATCTCTGATCTCTACTAAGTTCTCTTAAAAGAAAAACTTCAATCCTAGCACCTGTTTTTTCTTTATTGCCCATTAATCTTGCAGGAAAAACTTTTGTATCATTTAGGACAAATACATCACCATCATCGAAATAATCAATTATATCTTTGAATAATTTGTGTTCAATTTTTTGGGTATCTCTGTTTAAAATCATCAATTTTGATTCATCTCTTTGATCAGAAGGGTATTCTGCTAATAATTCTTTTGGGAGGTCATAATTAAAATTAGATAGTTTCATATTATATATTAATTTGGCAAATATACATTCAGAGAACAGGGGATGTCAAGTAAAATTGGATTTAATTTAAATTTTTTAAATTAAATCCTAATTGAGAAAGATTATTCCAATATTCAGGAAACGATTTTGATATTACATCTGGATCATTTATAGTTATTGGGACAATTAAACCCAAAGGTGCTACAGATAGAGCCATTCGATGATCATTATATGTGTCTATATTAATATTTTTCTTAATTTCTTTTGGAGGATAAATAACAATACTTGAATCATCATATTTAATTTTTGCTCCAAACTTTGTAAGTTCATTGTTTAACGCCAAGATTCTGTCAGTTTCTTTTATTTTTAAAGTTTGTAAACCAGTTATTTCAACAGGGATCTTCATGGCCAAACATGTCACTGCAATTGTTTGAGCAAGATCAGGTGAATCAATCAAATTTAGTGACAAATTATTTGGTTTTTTATATTTTTTTATTGGAGACAATAGTATTTCGCTTGCATTTAAAAATTTTGTTTTAACTCCTAGATCAATAAAAATCTTATTCAAAATACTGTCACCTTGAAATGAATCTTTAAAAAAATTATTTAGTTTGATATTTATTTTTTTATTTACTGCTACAATTGAATAAAAATAAGATAAAGAGGTCCAATCAGATTCTATTAAATAATCATTATTTCTTATTTTTTTTACATTTTTAATTTCTATTATATTTTTTTTAAATGAATATGAAATTCCTATTTTTTTTAGAACATTTAAAGTCAAATTTAAGTATGGCTTTGAAACAATTTTACCCTCAAGTTTAATTTTTAAACCATTTTCTAAAGTGGGTGCTATGAGAATTAAAGCACTAATAAATTGACTACTAACATTTGAATCAATACTTATATTTGATATTTTACTTTTATTTCCAGAAATTTTTAACGGAGGAAAACCATTTTTTTCCAAATAATTAATTTTAAAACCCAGATCTTTTAATGCTTCAACTAGAATACCAATAGGTCTTTCTTTCATTCTTTTAGATCCAGTTAGTATGAACCTTTTACCCTCTACTGTTGATAGATATGCGGTTAGGAATCTCATGGCAGTACCTGCATGATGAATGTCAATTTTTTCATTTAGATTATCAAGTGCACTTTTAAGCAAAATGGTATCATCTGAGTTTGAAAGGTTACTAACTTTAATATTTTTATATATTGAGTTTAAAATTAAAATTCTATTTGACTCACTTTTTGAGCCTGAGATTTTAATGCTTGAGTTTTTTAATAAATCAGATGGTTTTATCTGAATTTTTTTCATTTTAATTTATCATTGGATAGATGCCTATCTATATCTCTTTTTGTTTTCTTTTTTAGTTTTTCATCAAAAGCTTTTTCTAGATCGACCTCAGTTTGATTTGCAAGACAAATCAATACAAATAAAACATCTGCTAACTCTTCTCCCAAATCATTAATTTTTTCATTTTTTTTTGGAGATTGCTCACCATAAACTCTTGATATAATTCGTGCAACTTCACCAACCTCTTCAGTTAGTTGAGCCATATTAGTAAGCTCATTAAAGTATCTTACACCATACTTTTTAATCCAATCATCAACTTTTTTTTGTAAAATATTTAATTCCATATTAGACTTTTTTCTTTGAATCAATTATAATTGTAACCGGACCATCATTTTCAAAATCAATCTGCATATCAGAGCCAAATTTACCTGTTTTTATTTTTTTATTGAACATATTTGTCATTTCATCCACAAATAAATTATAATAGTTTTCAGCAACTTCTCCTTTTGCAGCTTCAATATATGAAGGTCTATTACCTTTTTTTGTTTGTGCATGTAAAGTAAATTGACTTACAACTTGAATGTCACCATTGATATCTTTTACAGAATAATTCATTATTCCATCACCATCATTAAATATTCTAAGATTAATAATTTTATTTGATAACCATCTAATATCATTAATTGTATCATTATGAGTAATCCCAAGTAGAATCATTAAACCCTTTTCAATTTCGCTGTGTACTTCACCACCAATTTTTAATTTAGAGTAATTAACCCTTTGAATCACTGCTTTCATCTATCTAAAATTATTTTCTATTTCTAGTAGCATTGTAATATAATTGTCATATCTAGATTTTGAAATTTTTCCATTTTCTACAGCTTTAATCACCTCACAACCAGGTTCATGATAGTGTAAACAATTATTAAATTTGCATGAACTTATTGTAGAAAATTCCTTAAAAAAATCTTTTAATTCATATTTATTAACATTGTAAAGTCCAAAGCCTTTAATACCAGGTGTGTCAATAATTTTTGAATCAAAATTTAAATCATACATTTCAGAAAAAGTTGTAGTATGTTGTCCGGTCAAATTAGAATCCGAAATTGGTAGAGTTTTAATATTGATTTTAGGATCAAGTGAATTAATCAAAGTAGACTTACCAACACCACTGTGACCGGAAAAAACACAAACATTTCCGGTCATGGCTTTTTTTAAAATATCTATATTAACTTTTTTCTTAGCAGAAACCGAAATTACATTATAACCTGCATTTATATATATGTCTTTTAATTTATTCGCAGTTTCTTTAGATTCGTCATCATAATTATCAATTTTATTAAATACTATTGTAGTATCAATTTGATAAGCAAGAGTAGATGCTAAAAAGCGATCGATGAACATAGTTGAAGTAACTGGATTTTTTGGGGTAATAATTAAAAAACACATATTAATATTTGAAGCTATAATATGAAACTGTTTAGATAATTTTACAGATTTTCTAATAACATAATTTTTTCTCTCAAATAATTTGTTTATAACGTTTCCTGAGGAATTACTTTTTTTTACTAAAACTTCATCTCCAACACAAATTGGATTTGTTGAATTTATATTATCAATCCTAAATTTTCCAGAAAGTTTACAATCAACAAAAGTTTCATCTTGTAGTTTAATTCTATAAGAGCTACCTGTTGATTTATAAACCAGACCTTTCATTAACTATTTATTATTTTCTTTTGATGATTAATTGATTCTTGATGAATAGCTTTAAATATTTTTAAAACAAACTCCTCACTTAATCCTTTTTCTTTTCCATCTAAAATCATTTTTCCTAAAATTTGATTCCATCTTTTAGACTGCAATACGGCTACATTTTGCTCTTTTTTAATTTTTCCAATTTTATCGGCAATAGTCATACGCTTTGACAATATTTCAAGAATGTCATTGTCAGCGATATCAATTTTTGTCCTATATTTTGCTAACTTATTCAAATAGCTCTCTTCTTTGAAGGTGCCTTTTCTAATTTTTAAATCTTTCATTAAACCTATTAAAACTTTAGGGGTTATCTGTTGAGCAGCATCACTCCACGCATTATCAGGATCCACATGGGACTCGATCATTAATCCATCAAAATTTAAATCAAGAGATGTTTGTGATACATCTTGAAGCAAATCTCTTCTTCCACATATATGAGAGGGATCACAAATTAATGGAAGATCTGGGAATTTATTTTGGAGTTCAATAGGAATCTGCCATTCTGGGTTATTTCTGTATTTTGATTTTGAATATGTAGAGAAACCTCTGTGAATGACACCTAAATTCTTAATATCTGATGAATAAAGTCTTTCAATTCCTCCATACCATAGAGCCAAATCAGGATTTACCGGATTTTTCAATAGTACTATCTTCTCTGTTCCTTTGAGTGCATCCGCAATTTCTTGAACTATGAATGGGCTTACAGTTGATCTGGCTCCAATCCACAATACATCAACATCATTTTCCAGAGCAAGTTTAACGTGATTAGCATTAGCAACTTCAGTAGCAGTGAGCATTTGAGTCTCTTCCTTGACTTTTTTTAACCATTTTAAACCAATTGCTCCCACTCCTTCAAACATTCCAGGTCTAGTTCTAGGTTTCCAAATACCAGCCCTAAAAATTGACACATCAGAGTCTTTTAATTTCTCTGCAATATCCATCATTTGTGTTTCAGTTTCTGCACTGCACGGACCAGCGATAACAAGAGGATGATCTAAATTAAATTTATCAAGCCAGCTTCTAAGTTTTTTATTATTTTTCATTTTTTTTATTATTAATACCTGAAAGGATTTTTTTTACTCTGTTTATATTATTTAAATCATTAACTATTGATTTTTTATCATTTTTAACTATCAATTGTTTTAATTCATCCAAGTTTTTGATGTATTCATCTAACGCTTCTGTAACATTATCTTTGTTCTCAAGAAATATAGGAGCCCACATTTTGGAAGAGCTTTTAGCTAGCCTCACAGTTGACTCAAATCCACTTCCAGCTAAATCAAAAATATTTTTTTCATTTTCCTCTTTTTGAATAACTGTTTTTGCTAAAATAAATGATGTGATGTGAGACAAATGAGACACATATGAAATATGTTCATCGTGTGAGGCTGGGTCCATATTAATAATTTTCATATTAAACTTACTAAATAAACTATATGCAAAATTTAATATATCAGGACTTGTTAATTCAGGCTCACAAATAATATTGGTTATATTGAAATATAATTTTTTTATAGCTGCATTTGGACCACTATTTTCAGTACCTGATATTGGGTGTGTTGCTAAAAAATTTTTTCTGTTTGGGTGATTCTTCAATTTAGAACATATATTTTTCTTCGTTGAGCCAACATCCATTACTAGTGTTTTGTCAGATACATTATCTAAAACAATTTTTAAAACATCGATCGATTTATCAACTGGAATAGAAACAAGAATTAATTTAAAATTAGATATATTATTAATGTTAAGCTTCGAATCAATTATTCCCAGTTCAGTAGCAATTTTAAAGTTATCATTGGAAATATCAAATCCAAAAATTTCTGAATTCGGAAATAGTTCTTTTATTCCATATGAAAACGAACCTCCCATTAATCCTAAACCGATTATACCAATTTTCATATTAACCTTTTTTTTGCTTCAATAATTAACTCTTCATCGACACATAGAGAAAAACGAATGTAACCCTCACCATTTTTTCCAAAAATAAAACCTGGAGCAATAAAAATATTTTTTTCATAAAGTAAATAGTCAGTCATTTCTTTAGATGATTTATTGGAATTAATTTTTCCCCATACAAACATTCCAACAGAATTTGGATTATATGAAATATTTAAAATATCACATATTTGGTGTACCAGTTTTTTTCTTTTATAATAAATATTATTAATTTTTTTAAACCATTTTTCACCTAATTGTAGAGCATCTGCAGCACCCATTTGTATTCCGAAAAACATTCCTGAGTCCATATTTGATTTTATTTTTAAAACACTATTAATATTTTTTTTTGAGCCAATAAGCATTCCAACTCTCCAACCTGATAAATTAAAGGACTTACTTAGTGAATTTAATTCTAAACAATAATCTATAGAATTTTTTAGGGATAAAATACTTTTTGGATTATCATTTAATATAAAACTATAAGGATTATCATTAATTATTAAAATTTTGTTTTTTTTGGCGAATAAAACAAGCTCATTAAAATTATTAGAATCTAAATCAGCACCGGTTGGCATGTTAGGGTAATTGATCCACATAAGTTTAACTTTTGTTAAATCCATTTGATTTAATTTATTTATGTCTGGAAGCCAAGAGTTTTCTTGAATTAAATCATAATAAACTGGTTTTGCACCAACAATATTTGTAACTGAGGTGTAAGTAGGGTAACCAGGATCGGGAATTAAAACTTCATCACCTGGATTCAAAAATGCTAAAGATATGTGCATTATTCCTTCTTTTGAGCCAAGTAATGGAAGAATATTTTTTTCGGAATTTAATTTGACATTATATTTTTTTTTGTAAAAACTCTTTATTGAATTTCTTAACAAATCTGTTCCTTTATAACTTTGATATCGATGGGCATTTTTTTGATATAATGATTTCTCTAAAGATTTAATTATTTTTTTTGGAGGAGAAATATCAGGGCTTCCAATACCCATATTTATTATCGGTCTACCATCCAGTTCAAGTTTCTTGACTTCCCTTAATTTTTTTGAAAAATAATATTCTTCAATATGATTTAATCTATCAGCAACTCTAATCATAGCTTTTCACTTTTATATAATCCAAATTCCTTAAATAATTCTGAGCTAAGTTTAATTTTTTCAATAGCATTAATGTAATCTTTAATATTGTTAAATGTTAAATCAATAAAGAATGCATATTTCCAAGGAGTTTCTATAACAGGTATAGATTGAATTTTAGTCAAATTAATACTATATTCTGCAAAAATATTTAAAACTTTTGCTAAACTTCCATTTCTATGGTTAAGAATTAGTTTCAATGATGCTTTATTTTTTTTAAGTGTGGAGTTCAATGATTCTTGAGAAGAAACAATCACAAATCTAGTCTCATTATTTTTAATTGTTTGAATATTCTTTTTTAATATACTTAAGCCATATATATGTGCAGCATTTTCACTTGCAATTGCAGCAGTATCAATTAAATTATTTTCAGAAATTTTTCTCGCAACATCTGCAGTATCTTTATCTTCCAAAATCAATTTATTAGAACTTTTTAGAAAATCTTTACATTGTAACAATGCCATTGGGTGAGATGATATAGTTTTTATATTTTCAATTTTAACTCCTGGAAGTGCCATTAATTGGTGATTGATATTTATATAATACTCTCCTATTATATTAAGATTATTATTATCAATAAGTGAATAATTTGGAATCAAAGAACCAGCTATAGAGTTTTCAATAGCTATTACTCCAAAATCAGAGCGATGATTTTTAACTGAAAAAACAACATCATCGAAAGTCATACAATCTAATGTCGTACAGTCATTGCCAAAGTAATTTTTAGCTACCTCATAATGATAAGATCCAGTAATTCCTTGTATTGATATTTTCATAATCCAAAAAAAAAGTCCTGAAACTCAGGACTCTTTGATTTAATATATTTGTTAACAAAAAATCCCCCTTTAACTTATATAGTAAAAGTAAAAGTAGAATTTAGTGTTATAATTTTTTCTCATTTCTCTACGAAAATACATCAGATAATTTAATTTTCAAAATATATTATTTAAAGCAACGTTTCAGAAAGCTTGAAATTTGATCATATTCAATAAAAAAAGCATCATGGCCATGATCTGATCTAATTTGAAAATAATACACATTTTTTTTAACTAAACTTACTTTTTTATAGATTTCTCTTTGTTCATAGTCAGTGAAAAGTAAATCTGAATCAATTGAAATAATATATACGTTACTTTTTACTTTTTTCATTAATTCATCAAAACTAGAGTTAGAATAAGACTCGACATCAATCGAAGAAAGAAACTTATTCATGACCTTGTAAGCTTTTAATTGAAATCTGTTTTTTAAGTTATGACCATGATAATCCAACCAGCTTTTTACCTTTCTACCGTTGCCATCATGTTGATTGAGAAATCTTTTGTTTAATGAGATTGGATTTCTATAAGTTAGCATCGCGTGAATTCTAGCATCAAATATTGGATCTGAAGAATTTTCCAATAACTTGGATTGAAGATGAGTATTTGCAATAAGCCAGTCTGATGATTTGTAGTCAGATGCAATAGGAATAAGGTTGTCAAATAAATCAGGATTTAATATACCCATTTCCCAAACTAAACCTCCACCAACTGAACCACCAATTAATGAATGGACATTATTAATTCCTAACTTAAGTATTGCTTGGTTAAAGGCTTTGGCAACATCACCTAAAACCAGTTCGTCAACAAAATCATTTTTTTCATTACCAAAACAATTTCCAGGAATATTGAATGATAAAACTGAAAATTTATTGGTATCTATTAGTTTTCCTTTGCCAACCAAATCTTTCCACCAGCCATCTTTTCCAGAGACATTTGAATTGCCTGTAAGAGAATGATTAACTACAACAACTGGTGAATCATTAAAATCTCTACCAATATTTTGGTAGGAAAGCTGGAAATTAACCTTCCTACCAGAATAAATTTTAACATCTCTTACATCGATGTAAGAAAGATTTGATTCCATTTAAGAACTTAAGATCTTAGAATCAATTTGTGAAAATGCAAATTCTAAATCACCTTTCAGATCATTAATATCTTCAAGACCAACAGAAAGTCTGATTAAATCTTTTGTTACACCAGTAGAAATTTGTTGATCATCATTTAATTGTGAATGAGTGGTACTAGCTGGGTGAATAATTAAAGATTTAGAATCACCAATATTGGCGAGTAGTGAGAATATTTTTGTCTTATCAGCTACTGTTTTTGCACTATCATATCCTCCTTTTACTCCAAAAGTTACAATACCGCTTTGTCCATCAGGCAAGTACTTGTCAGATAATTTTTTGTATTTGCTACTTTTCAATCCAGGGTAATTTACCCACTCAACCTCATCTTTTGACTCTAACCACTTTGCTAACTCAAGAGCACTTTCACTGTGTCTTTTCATTCTGATTTCAAGAGTTTCTAAACCTTGTAAAATTTGAAAGGCATTAAATGGGCTTAATGCTGCACCAATATCTCTCAATCCTTCGACTCTAGCTTTTGCTATGAAAGAAGCCTCTCCAAGAGCATCGTGGTAAATCAATCCGTGATAACCAGGTGATGGCTCAGTAAATTCTGGAAACTTACCACTAGACCAGTCAAATTTACCTGCATCAATGATTGCACCACCTAAAGCAGTGCCATTTCCATTAATAAATTTTGTTAAAGAATGAATTACTATATCAGCACCATGTTCAATAGGTCTAAGTAATGCTGGAGTTGCTACAGTATTATCAACAATAAAAGGAACTTTAGATGCTTTAGCTCTGGATGAGATCTCAGACAGGTCTAAAACATCAAGTTTAGGATTACCAAGAGATTCTGCAAAAAAAGCTCTAGTATTTTCTTGTACTGCTTCAGCAAAATTTTCAGGATCAGAAGGATCTACAAAAGTTGTAGTTATTCCCAATCTTGGAAGCATTACACTTAAAAGATTGTATGTTCCACCATATAGGCTATTAGAAGCCACAATATGATCTCCTGATTTTAAAAGAGTTAATAAAGTTGTTGAAATTGCAGCTGTTCCTCCTGCAGTTACAACGGCGGCTATTCCACCTTCAATAGATGCTAATCTTTGTTCTAGAACATCATTTGTTGGATTATTTAATCTTGTATAAATATACCCTGGTTCAGCCAAAGCAAAAAGATTGGCAGCATGATCAGCGTCATTGAATACATATGATGTTGACTGGTATAATGGAACTGCTCTAGTTCCTTGTGTTAAGCTAGTGTCATGACCTGCATGAAGAGCTTTAGTAGATAGTTTTTGATCACTCATAATTTTAATTTTAAGAGATATGATTTGACAAAACCTAGTGGGAAAGCATCTGCTTTAGCACTTTTTTATAGAGGTTGCAATCAGTCAAATCGATCCTCGTTTATTATTAAGACAAATTTTGCAAAAAAAAAATTAAAAAAACAAGAATTATCTAAAGTTTATTGATGCTCCAACAGAAATTACATCATATTCTTGAAAAGTATAATCAATAAAAGCATGTAAAAAAATTAATTTAAATTTTAAGCCTATATTTTTACTTAGTTCGTGTATTGAATAATTCAATTTAAATGGATCCGAAACATTAATATTAAATAAATTATTATCATCTACAGTATATAGTTCAAGCTCATACTCACCTATTAATTCAAAAGAAGATTTTCCGCCTGAAATTCCTATACCAGCATAGATTTCAAATATTGATAAATTCAAAGAAGAGAGCATTTGAAATTTGTAATTTGAAATATCAAATGTTGCAGCTTGATTTGATCCATTAAAACTTTTTGTTGATTGAATATCATAATTAATATTCATAAATGAAACAGCACCAAATGCAGATAAACTGAGGGCAGGAATTTTGTTGAAAAACTTAAAATACTGTGTAAGATCATGTTTTAAACCAAATCCATAACTTGAAAAATATATACGATTTCTATTATATTCTGGTAGGTATCTTATTGTAATTTCCGATTTAAATGGTAAACCTAATGAAGCTTGAACTAAGGGTGATGAAACAAAACCTAACGGAAACTTATCCTTAATTCCACCAGGTGCCAGAAACGAACTCGATAATTGGGGTTGAACATTGTTTTTAGGTATTATAACTGCAAGTTCATTATTTACACTTTCCCCAAAAATAGTTGGTAAAGAGTTGGAATTTGATTGAATAAAATTGAAGCTTGAAATATCAAAAGATTTTTCAGTATCTGGCACCAATATGGAGTTTAAAGATACCGTTAAATCAAATCCAAATTTTTTATGAACTTTTGCAGTTGAATACCATCCGGAATTCATTAAATATATTGAACCCTTCATTACTGGTTGCAGATAACCATTAAACAAATTTTTTGAGTCTGTTTCACCAGCTAAAAGAATATTCTCTAGTCCAGATTGAGTATATAAAATTGGGGAAATTAATAAACAAAGAATGTTGAATGTCCTTGAAAGCACATTCAAAATTATAAATAAATAACTACTTAAGCTTTCCTCCCCCTCTATTTCCTCTAAGATTAGCTTTAGAACTGTTATTTTTATCTACAGATTTTTTACTGCCTCCAAATGCAGTTAAATCATACTTTAATTTAAATAAAATATATCTTGGTTGAATTAAATACATCCTAGTTTGTGAGGAAAGATCATTGGCCGAATCTCTATTTATTGATTGATCATTCAAAATGTTGGTAACTCCAATACTATACTCCCACTTCGAACCCTCCTTTTCAAATGATATATCAGCGTCCCAAAATCTAAAATCATTAAGTACTTCATTTTGATTCTTATAATAGTTGTAACTATACTCAGAATTAAAAACAAAACCTTTCCCAAAAAATGCATCAACTCTTACATATGGCGTTTCTCTATAAAAAGTATTTTCAACACTATTAAAGCTATTATTGTACTTATTTATATTATATCTATATCCAATCTCAATATTTGGCTTATCTCTAAAATTAGTTGCTAAACTGACGGAATAATTTTGACCTAAGTTTTCAGTCTTACTTATTTGATCATTGACAATATTATTAAATTCACTAAAATTGTATCTAACTCCAATTTCACCTTTTAAATTTTTAGTTCTTTTATCAATCCTCCCATATAGTGAATAGGATTCTACTGGAAAACTTGAATTAGTAGGTTTTCTAACTTGATTTACACCAACTAAAGTTGTTCTTGATTGAATGGAATTGGATCTTTTGGAATAATTAGCACCTGCAAAAACATTAGTAAAATTAAACTGATTAATACTTCTATAATTTAAATTATAATTAATTACCTTACCTGCCTCAAGTTCAGGTTCACCTTGAAATAAATTATTATAGTTATTGAAAACATAAGCTTTAGCTAAATTGTTTACATCCGTAAATTGAGTTGTCTGTCTGTAAGTTAAAATTAAACTTTCTGTTTTTTTAAATTGTAAATTAACTCTAAAGTTAGGTCTAACATCACTTATTTTTGTTTCAAAATAATCTCCATATTGACTATTGTTAGTGCTGTAAGAGTGAAAAGTTAATCCAGGATCAAAAGTAAAGATACCTGTTCTAATTCTGTACTTTAAGGCTATGTAAGAATCGGTAAAATTAAAATCAACATTATTAGCATAAAGTTGATCATTAAAACTTTTAATTTGTCCAGAATCCAATGTTTGAAAGAAATTTGAAGCATAATTTTGAGATACATCTGTAATCCCTAGTGTAATATTAATATTAGATTGATCATTAATCAAATAATAATAATCAAATTTGGTTTCAAACTTTTTGGTTCTAATATTTCTGTTTTGAGTTGTATTGTAGGAAGATTGATTTGTATCAAAATCAATTAAATTCAAAAATGGATTGAATTCTCTAACAGATGAACCAATTGGATCTTCTTCTTGGTCTAAATGCTGAGCTTCTAATGAAAAAATATTTTTTTCACCAGCAGTGTAGTACATTTTTAATTCTTGATTTAAAGAATATGGGGTTTGAATTCTTCCAATATTTAATAGTTCATTAACTCGATTCAAACCTCTTCCGTACATAGATGTCAAATCAGTATTTTCATTTTGATTGCTTTGATTTAATAATATATTGTATTCTAACTGGAAAATATCATTTGGTTCATACTCTATAGAAAATTTATATAATTCTAATTCATTATTTTGAAGAACATTACGTCCAGTTTCTTCAGTAATATTATTTGTAAAATATGTTCTACTAATTTTTTCTTCTATCTCATTAACGTTTGACGAAAAAATACTAAAACCACTAATTTCTAATCCTTTATCATTTGATAGCGAAAAATTTGTTGCCAAAAGTTCTGATTCTATCGATTTAGCACGATTGTTTTGTAAATTACCTATTCCTCCAATATCAGATGAAATATTAATTGATGTACCAGTCCTTGCGTTAAGATTATTAAATCCACCTCCAAATCTGTAAAAATCTCTTCTTGACAAAGGAGGTTGACCAATATCATTTGAATTACCAATAACTGAAAAATTAAAGTTTTTTGAATAGTAAAATATTTTGGGGGATATTAAATGAATATCATCAGGTCCAGTACCAGCTGTTATCTCTCCAAACCAAAACTTATCTTGACCATCCTTAAGTCTGATGTTAAGTGCATAATTATCTTCATTGTTTGTTACATCTCTTAATTGATTATTCTCTGTAAAATTTCTTAATACTTCAACTTTTCCAACAGCTTTCGCCGGTAAGTTTTGAGTTGCTAATTTTGAATCCCCATCAAAGAAGTCTTTTCCTTCAATTTGTACTTTTCTTACTACCTGACCTTCCACTTCAATTTCTCCATCATCATTAACTTCAATACCCGGCATATTTTTTAAGACATCTGCAAGCTTTTTTTCAGTTCCAGTATTAAATGCATCAGCACTGTAAACAATTGTATCACCTTTAATTGTTACTGGCATTTCATATACAATTTCAACTTCATCTAGAGCTTCGGCCTGTTCTTCCAAAGCAAAATTTCTTGTAATATTTTGAGTTAGTGAAATATTAAACTCAACAGGTGAAAATCCAATGAAGGTGACTTTAATATTAAACTCTGTGTTATTTTTAAGATTAAGATTGTAAAACCCATTTTCGTTAGAGATTCCAAAGCCATCTAGAACATTAGTTTCATTATTGACAGCGATAATATTGGCTCCCATTATTACATTGCCATCAACATCCGTTATTTTTCCACTAATACTTGACTGACTATATATGAAAAATGGAAATAAAAAAAAAATTAGTACTCTTTTCATTAAAATTAATTTAGTTATTGGAAGATGGTCTACCACCGCCAGATCTTCTCATCCTTGCTTGCCACATTTCTCTAGCTTCCTGCCTTTTCTGTTCTTGTAATGCAAGAAAATCAACATTACTGATTACTTTACCTCTTTTAGGTTTTTTTATTTTTGACTTATCTGTAGGGTTTATAACGATTTTTGTACATAAAATAGTTGTGTTGTTATCATTGACCTCGAGAATTAAGCCTGGCAGACCTTGATACCATGAGGGACCTGTTGAAACAGGGATTTCTGGTGTAAACCATGCAGAAACTTCAACTTTTTTTGTAATCAAATTATTTTGATTTTGATTTTGTGAACCAAAACTAAATACCCTTTCTTGAACTTCTTTGTCATAAGTGGCTTTGTAGCAATTATATTGACCAATTTTTTTAGTTTCTCCAGTCATTTTCCATTTTATTTGTTCAATAGGATCTGAAATTAAAAAAAACTTTCCCATCATTTCGGTTTCATTAATTGTTTCTTTATCCTGCAAATTTTTATAAAGTTTCCCAATATTTTCACCAATATATGTGGCCATCCAATTATATCCTTGAGACTCTCCAATTTCAATTTTTTCTTTTTCAGTATAAAAAGATTCAGTAGAACTGAACTCGAGAACGTAATTTTTCTCTGTATTTTTTTTTATCATATCTTCCATGTATGCCTTTCTTGTTGGAGACCGCATATTATCCATCCAAGATTTATCAACATTAATTTTTGACATGTAAAAAGCTTTTCCTTGAAAATCCTGAGAAAAACTTACAAACGAGACTAATATTATAAGTAAAAGTATTTTTTTCATTTTGCTAGTTATATTAATAGACATCAATTATTTTAAATAGTTTAATATTTATTTAAAATATTTTCAAAATTATTATACATTAGTTAAGTATCAAAAACCATGCATATAGCTATAGCTGGAAATATTGGAGCAGGAAAAACAACTCTTACAGAAATGTTAGCTAATCATTATAATTGGGAACCACACTACGAGGATGTGCTCAAAAATCCATATTTAGATGATTTTTACGAAAGAATGGATAGGTGGTCATTTAATCTTCAAATCTATTTTTTAAACAGTAGATTTAATCAAATGCTAGAGTGTTCTAGTAATGGTAAGAATACTATACAGGATAGAACAATATACGAGGACGCTTTTATATTTGCTCCCAACCTTAAGTCAATGGGACTAATGACTAATCGTGATTTTGAAAATTATAAATCTATTTTTAATACTTTGGACTCATTTGTAAAAGATCCAGATTTATTAATTTACTTGCGAAGTGGAATCCCAAATCTTGTTGATCAAATTCATAAAAGGGGAAGGGATTATGAGAATTCCATAAGTATTGAATATTTGAGTAGACTTAATGAAAGGTATGAAGCCTGGATTCAGAGTTATGATAAAAGCAATTTATTGATCATTGAAGTTGATAATATAGATTTTGTAGAAAACAAAAATGATTTTAAATCAATCATTAAAAGTATTGATTCTAAGCTAAAATAAAATCCACTGACTATTTATTTTTTTGTATTACTGAAATTTCATTTTCATGTTGATTTCCTGAAATTTTTGCAGCCATTAACAAAAGTTCAGCTCTGGAGCCATAACATTTTTCAGTATTTTCAGTAACTAAACCGTTATCAACGGACCTGGTTACTATTGTAAGTGAACTTTCATTTGGATTTTCTTCATTGATTTCTAAAACAACATTTTTTTCAATATTTTTCAAATCATTATATTCTGAAATTTCAGAGCTATGATCTCCAAGTATTGGGGCTATAACTAAACCAACTAAACAAGTTAACTTAATTAAGATGTTCATTGACGGACCAGATGTGTCTTTAAATGGGTCTCCAACAGTATCTCCAGTTACTGCAGCTTTGTATGCATCAGAGCCTTTCTTTTCAATTTTTCCATTAATTTCGACTCCAGCTTCAAATGATTTTTTTGCATTATCCCACGCGCCACCAGCATTGTTTTGGAATATTGCCCACAAAACACCTGAAACCGCAACACCAGCCATGTAGCTTCCTAAAGCTTCAGCTCCAATAATAAATCCGATCAATACAGGTGTTATAATTGTGATTAATCCAGGTAAAAGCATCTCTTTTAAAGCTGCATTTGTAGAAATTTCTACACATTTTTCATAATCTGGTTTAGCCTTTCCCTCGAGTATTCCAGGTATTTCTTTAAATTGTCTTCTAACCTCCTCAACCATCTTCATTGCAGCTTTACCAACAGACTCCATCGCTAATGCAGAAAAGATTACTGGTATCATTCCTCCAATGAATAAAGCAGCCAATACATCCGCCTTAAAAATATTGATACCATCAATTCCAGTAAAAGTAACGTATGCTGCGAATAACGCAAGGGCAGTAAGAGCAGCAGAAGCAATAGCAAATCCTTTACCTGTTGCAGCAGTAGTATTACCAACAGAATCAAGAATATCAGTTCTTTCTCTAACCTCCTTTGGAAGTTCACTCATTTCAGCAACTCCACCAGCATTATCGGAGATAGGTCCAAAAGCATCTATCGCTAGTTGCATAGCAGTAGTTGCCATCATAGCAGAAGCAGCAATTGCTACGCCATAAAAGCCACCTAGAGTATATGATCCCCAAATAGCTAGAGCAAACAAAATAACTGATGAAAAAGTTGATTTCATACCAGTGGCCAGACCTGCGATAATATTTGTAGCAGCACCAGTAGATGAGTTTCTAACAATATTCAAAACTGGTTTCTTTCCAAGAGCAGTGTAATATTCAGTGAATAATGATATTAGATATCCAACTGCTAAACCAACAATTGTTGAATAAAAAATATTAATGCTTGGAATATCTTTTGTTCCTTCCCCAAAAAATTTCATTCCATTTATAGTTTCTGGAAGAAGCCAGTCAATTAAAAACCAACAGGAAAATAGGGTAACAATGATTGAAATAATATTTCCTGTGTTTAGCGCTGATTGAACTTGAGCTTCTTTAGCATCATTATTTTTTACCTTAATAAATAATGTCCCAATAATTGAGGCAATTATACCAACACCAGCTATAAAAAGTGGAAGTAAAATTGGTCCAATTCCATTAAACGCATCTGAAAACTGTTCAGATGAAAAATCAGACATGTCTTTAATAATGTAATTTCCAAGAACCATTGATGCCAGAACAGTTGCAACGTAACTTCCAAAAAGATCGGCTCCCATACCCGCAACATCACCAACATTATCACCAACATTATCAGCAATTGTAGCAGGATTTCTTGGATCATCCTCTGGAATACCAGCTTCAACTTTTCCAACAAGATCTGCTCCAACATCAGCTGCTTTTGTATATATACCACCACCAACTCTTGCAAAAAGAGCAATAGACTCAGCTCCAAGAGAGAAACCAGCTAAAGATTCTAATACAACTGTCATTTCATTATAAAAATTTCCATTCTCCGTAATAAAATAATTAGCAAAAAACATGAAAAAAAGACTTAATCCAAAAACAGCTAAGCCTGCAACACCTAATCCCATAACAGTTCCTCCACCAAAGGCTACATTTAGAGCTTTTGGTAAACTAGTTCTTGCTGCTTGTGTTGTTCTTGAGTTTGCATCGGTTGCTATTCGCATACCAATATTCCCAGCTAAGCCAGAAAAGCAAGCGCCAACTATGAATGCTGGAATTATAAACCAACTTGTTGTATCAACCATTGTTGATATTAGAAAAAGTGCAATTGATGAACCGACAACAAAGAATAATAATAGTTTGTATTCAGCATTTAAAAAGGCTAAAGCACCATTCTTAATTGCAGCACTGATGGAAACCATTTTTTCAGATCCTGGATCTTGTTTCTTGACCCATCTAGCTTTAATAAACATGTAAATTAAACCCAAAATAGAAAGGGCAATTGGGATAAATATCAGATTAAAATTCATAATATAATTAGTTGAGGGTTCAAAAATAAAAATTTATTACTTATATAAAACTTTATTTACAGCTTTAATTACATCATTGTAATTAGGCAACCACTCTTTTAAAAGAGATGGACTATATGGAGCTGGTGTGTCAGCTGTATTAATTCTAATAACAGGAGCATCTAAATAATCAAATGCAATATTTTGAATCTGATAAGTAATTTCTGTGGAGATATTTCCAAATGGCCAGGACTCCTCAACAATTACAAGTCGATTTGTTTTTTTTATTGATTCTATAATTGTATCGTAATCAAGTGGTCTTATTGTCCTTAAGTCAATAATTTCAACTTCAATATTTTCTTGCTTAAGTATTTCAGCAGCTTTAAAAACTTCTTTAATAATTTTTCCAAATGAGACTATAGTGACGTCTTTACCTACTTTTTTAACCTCTGCCTTTCCAATTGGAATTATATATTCATCCTCAGGCACCTCCCCTTTATCTCCGTACATTTGTTCAGATTCCATAAATATTACAGGATCATCGTCTCTAATAGCAGATTTCAAAAGACCTTTGGCATCATAAGGATTTGAAGGAACAATTACTTTAAGTCCAGGACAATTTGCATACCAGCTTTCAAAAGCTTGGGAGTGGGTTGCAGCTAGTTGACCTGCAGACCCAGTTGGCCCCCTAAATACGATTGGACATGGAAATTGTCCTGCTGACATCTGTCTTATTTTTGCAGCATTATTAATAATTTGATCAATTCCTACAAGTGCAAAGTTAAAAGTCATAAATTCAATAATTGGTCTATTGCCTGTCATTGTAGAACCAACTCCAATTCCAGCAAAGCCTAATTCAGAAATAGGAGTATCGATAACTCTTTTTTCACCAAATTCATCCAGCATGCCTTTGGATGCTTTGTAAGCTCCATTGTATTCAGCTACTTCTTCACCCATCAAGTAAATACTCTCATCTTTTCTCATTTCTTCAGACATAGCCTCACAAATAGCTTCTCTAAATTGAATTTCTCTCATAATTAACTTTGTGCAAAAATACTAATAAAAAGCATTAAATGATTCATTAATTTAAAAAATACTATGCGTGCATAATAAATTGATTTTTCATATATTTGGTTATAAATAATTTTATGAAAATATTAGTATGTATTAGTTGTGTTCCGGATACTACATCAAAAATAAACTTTATTGAAAATGATACAACGTTTGACACTAATGGCATCCAATTTGTAATTAATCCCAATGATGAATTTGGACTAACCCGTGCAATGTGGATTAAAGAAATGGATAATTCAACTGTAGACACTATTAATGTTGGACTGGAAAATACTGAGCCAATATTGAAAAAAACTTTAGCTATTGGGGCTGACAAAGCAATACGAATAAACGAGAAACCAACCGATGGTTTCCGTGTTGCTAAATTGATAAGCGATTATATTTCAAATAATAATTATGATTTGATAATTGCTGGAAGAGAATCCATAGATTATAATGGCACTATGGTTCCTGGAATTATTTCCGAAATATTAAATATAAATTTTATAACTAATTGTGTAGGACTTGAAATTGATGGGAATAAAATAACAGCCAAAAGAGAAATTGAAGGTGGTACAGAAATTCTTTCATGTAATCTCCCTGCAATAATTGGTGGTCAAAAAGGACTGGTTGAAGAAAGTGATTTAAAAATTCCAAATATGAGAGGAATTATGCAAGCAAGACAAAAACCATTAGAAATAATTGAAACAGAAAATGATGAGATTGGTACAGAAATAATAAAATTTTATAAACCTAAAGAAAAAGAAGAAATTAAAATGATTGATTCTGAAAATTTAGATGAACTTGTCGAAATATTTAACAAAAATGCAAAGGTTATTTAGAAATGTCAGTACTTACTTACATAGAATCAAAAGACTACAAAGCAAAGAAAAATTCATTTGAAGTAATTTCATATGCTAGAGCACTTGCCGATCAATTATCAACTGATTTGGTAATTCTTTGTTTTAATATTAAAAATATCAATGAATTATCAAATTATGGTCCAGATAAGATATTAAATATCAACAATGATGAATTATCGCAATTTAATGTTCAAAAATATGCTGAGGCTATTTCCAAAGCAAGTAGTAAATTATCAGTTAGTCATATTATAATAGGCGGAAGTACAGATTGTAAATATTTAGCTCCATCACTTTCTGTAAAAACGAACTCCACATATATATCTAATGTTGTAAGTTTACCTTCAAGCTTAACGCCTTTTACATTAAGAAGATCTACTTTTTCTAACAAAGCATTTAGTGATGTGATTATTAAAAATGAAAAAATAATAATAGGTATTTGTAATAATTCTTTTGGGTTAATAGAAAAAAAATCTAGTCCTGAAATATTAAACCTTGAAATAAATATTCCTGAATCTACTATTAATCAAGAATCCATAGAATTAAGTAGTGGTAGTATTTCAATAGCCGATGCTGATATTGTAGTTTCAGCAGGAAGGGGTTTAAAAGGTCCTGAAAATTGGGGTATGATAGAGGAACTTGCTAAGATACTGGGAGCAGCTACTGCATGCTCAAAGCCAGTTTCTGATATGGGTTGGAGACCTCACAGCGAACACGTAGGACAAACAGGTAAGCCTGTTGCAACAAACTTATATATTGCAATTGGTATTTCAGGTGCTATACAACATTTAGCTGGAGTTAGTTCTTCAAAAGTTAAAGTTGTTATTAACAGTGATCCTGATGCGCCATTTTTTAAAGCAGCTGATTATGGAATTATAGGTGATGCTTTTGATATTGTGCCTAAATTGAATGAAAAACTCAAATCGTTTAAGGCTGTAAACAACTAATTTTCTATTTTTGAATTAGTTATTCCATAAGATGAAATTAATAGAGCTTAAAGTTAATAGAATTTCTTATAGTCAATCCCAAAATGGTGCTTATGCTTTGATTTTGGAAGAAGTTGAAGGTGAAAGAAAGTTGCCAATTGTCATAGGGGGTTTTGAAGCTCAATCTATTGCCATTGCGTTAGATAAAAATATAGAACCACCAAGACCACTAACGCACGATCTTTTCAAAAATTTTTCAAAAACTTTTGAAATAAAATTAAATAAAGTTATAATTCACAAATTAATTGATGGTATTTTTTACTCGAGCTTAATATGTGAAAGAGATAAAATTGAAGAAATTCTTGATGCCAGAACATCAGATTCTATAGCTCTTGCCTTAAGATTTGACGCACCAATATTTACTTATTCAAAAATTTTAGATAAAGCAGGAATTATCATGAAAAAAGAAATTTCTGAAAAAAATATAGAAAAAAAATTTGAAAAAGGTTATAAAAATATTTCTATAAAAGATTTAAATAAAAAAATTAATGATGCAATTGAAGTAGAAAATTATGAACTCGCGGCAAAATTAAGAGATGAAATTAACCAGAGAAAATAACTTTGATTTTAAAATTTATAATGCTAGTTGATGAGATTGATTTAATTCCAAGCTCAGGATTTTCTTTAGAAAGTTTTTTTAGAGGATTTTTAGGAATTTTTTCAGTTTTATTTTTAGCTTATATTTTTAGTAATAAAAAAAGTAAAATTGCTTGGAAAACTATTTTTTTAGCATTAATTAGTCAACTAATTATAGGATTTTTAATACTAAAAGTTCCACTAATTCAATTAATATTTGAGAAGGCAGGATCAATATTTGTCAAACTTATCGATTTCACAAGAGAGGGAACAATATTTGTTTTTGGAGATCTCTTAAAACCTAAATCAACTAGTTACATATGGGCCTTTGAAATTTTACCAACTGTTATTTTTTTCTCAGCTATAACATCTATTTTATTTTATTTCGGAATAATTCAAAAAGTAGTTAGTTTTTTTGCAAAGGTTTATACAAAATTTCTAAAAATTTCAGGATCTGAAAGCTTATCTGTTATTGGAAATATTTTTCTTGGTCAGACGGAAGCCCCACTACTTATTAAAGCATATTTACCAAAGATGAACAAATCCGAAATTTTACTTGTGATGATTGGCGGAATGGCAACTGTTGCGGGCGGAGTTCTAGCTGCTTACATAGCTTTTTTAGGAGGTGATGACCCTGTGAAACAGGTTGAGTTTGCTAAGCATCTTTTAACAGCATCAGTTATGGCAGCACCTGGAGCAATTTTAATTTCTAAAATTATTATACCACAAACTGAAGAAATAAGTAGTGATGTTAATATTTCAGATTATGATTCGGGATCAAATATTTTAGATGCGATATCAAATGGTACAATTGAAGGAATAAAATTGGCTGTAAATATTGGTGCAATGGTAATTGTTTTTATTGCTTTGATAGCTATGGTAAATTATATGCTTTTTTTTGTAGGTGATATTAGTGGACTAAATTCAATCATTGAGTCAAAAACAATTTATAATGAACTTTCACTTGAAGCTGTAATGGGTATAATATTTTCTCCTTTAATGTGGCTTATTGGTGTATCTTCTGCAGATATTGTTCCAATGGGACAACTTCTAGGAATAAAACTTTCTGTTAATGAGTTTATTGCTTATATGCAATTGGCAGATTTTAAAGTTGCAGGGGCAGAGGTTATTTTAAAATATGAGAAATCTCTAATAATGGCAACATATATGCTATGCGGATTTGCTAATTTTTCTTCGGTTGGAATTCAAATTGGAGGAATTGGAGCTCTAGCTCCAAATCAGAGAAAAAATTTAGCAAAATTTGGTTTAAAAGCTTTAATCGGAGGAGCGCTAGCTTCACTGCTATCAGCAGCAATAGCTGGTATGTTGATTGGTTAATATCTTTTAATTTTTTTTCAATTTAATATCATATTAAATTCTCACATTTCATAATTTAGAGATATGAAACAGTATCTAGATTTGATTCAACAAGTTCTTGAAAAAGGAGTTGAAAAATCTGACCGAACAGGCACAGGCACAAAAAGTATTTTTGGATATCAAATGAGATTTAATCTTTCTGATGGTTTTCCATTAGTTACAACTAAAAAACTTCATACTAAATCCATTATTTATGAATTACTATGGTTTTTAAATGGTGAAACAAACATTGGATACTTAAAAAACAATGGTGTTAAAATTTGGGATGCTTGGGCCGATAAGAATGGTGATCTAGGGCCAGTTTATGGATTTCAGTGGAGAAATTGGAATAACGATAATATTGATCAAATTTCAGAACTTATAAAAACTATAAAATCAAATCCCGATAGCAGAAGAATGTTAATTTCAGCTTGGAATCCCAGTGTGTTACCAGACACATCCATTAGCTTTAGTGAAAATGTTAAAAATGGAAAAGCTGCTCTTCCTCCTTGTCATGCCTTTTTTCAATTTTATGTTGCTGAAAATAAATTAAGCTGTCAATTATACCAGAGAAGTGCCGATGTATTTTTAGGTGTTCCTTTTAATATTGCTTCATATGCATTATTAACACATATGATTGCAAATGTTTGTCACCTGGATGTAGGCGATTTCATTCATACATTTGGAGATGCTCATATATATAATAATCACACTGATCAAATTAACCTTCAGCTAGATAGAAAACCAAAAAAATTACCGACATTAAAAATCAATAGAAATGTATCCAGTATTTTCGATTTTAAATATGAAGATTTCGAATTTTTAAACTACGAATACCACCCCCACATAAAAGGTTTAGTTTCTGTATAATATTGGTACAGTTGTTGTATCTAATGTTGAACTAACTTTTGAGAAATTTATATAAATATAGCCCAAGCTTTTTAGTTGTTATTCTGTTGACGATATCAATAATATATTTAGATTACAGGAATGAATCAACTATTAATGAAAAAAGGTTGGTCCATCAAAATTTTCTTCAAAATTCTCCTTTTTTGATAACAAAGGATCTCTCAAAATCTGAAAGAAGATCTCGTGAACTTCCACCCAATTCTTATAATGAAAAAATATGGGAACTATCTATGAATCCTGCAACAGGGAGACCAGAACCTGAAAAATTATTTAAGATTCAAAAGGAATTGAGAGATTTACGTTATGCTATTGATGATGAAAAGCTAGCTGGAGTTAACAGAAATTCTGCTGTTCCTGGTGAAAACGAGGAGATGAAATGGATTCAAAGAGGGCCCATCAATGTAGGTGGTAGAACAAAAGCTTTAATGTTTGATCCCAATGATGATACCAATGAAATTGTTTTTTCTGGTGGAGTTTCAGGCGGTCTTTTCAAAAATGAAAAAATTTCTGATCCAAACTCCTCTTGGGAACTCATTACCGAAAACATACCTCAAAATCTAGCTTTATCATCAATTACTTACGATCCAAATAATAAAGATGTTTTTTATGCTGGTACAGGAGAATCTTACACTGCGGGAGATGCACTTGGAAGTGGGCTTTGGAAATCTGAAGATAGAGGAAACACATGGTTCAAAGTTTTTGGTGGTGATACTGAAAATCCAACCACCTACATAAGTGAGGGTAACACAATTGAAATCAAAAAACCAACAGGTCAAAATAAAGTAAGTTTTTTAGCTGGTGCTTTTGGAAAACCTTTAACTTCTGAACCAGTTGAAGCAACTGCATCACTCACAAACCCTGAAAATTCTTGTGAAAGCATTAGCTCAGTTGATGGTAAAATAGCTTTGATTCAGCGTGGTGGGTGTGAATTTGGTGTTAAAGTTCTTAATGCTCAAAATGCTGGAGCTGTTGCTGCAATTGTTTACAACAATGACGGTGATGATCTAGTTTCAATGGGGGTTGGTGCCACTGATCCAAATGCAATAAATATTCCTACACTGTTTATTTCTCAAAGCGATGGTCAGAGATTAAAAAATCTGATCAACCAAGGTGAAACAATTTTATCATTAAAAAAATCCTCAAATACTGTTCAGGGCTACACTATAGTTCCAGGAACATTTTATATTAATGATGTAGTTGTTAGAAATAATAGTGGCAACTCTGAAATTTACGTTGCTGCAGGTACTTCATTGTATAGAGATGCATCACAGACTATATTCAATGGAGAAGACTATGGGCTCTATAAATCTTCTGATGGGGGAGTTAACTGGATTAAGATAAATATTGAGTATGAAGGAAGGGTGGTTCAACCAATGGATTTAGAAATTTCAACTGATGACATTGTATGGATGTCATCCACAAGAGATAACAGAGGGGCAGGTGGTGGACTAATTTACAGATCAGATTCAAGCGGAAACAATTTTGAATTAAGATTTCAAATTGAAAATGGTAATAGAACTGAAATTGAACTAACCACTGATAACCAAATTTTTGTTTTAGCAGCTACATCTAACAATGCTAATCCAGTAACCATAAAAAAAGGTTCTATATCATCTACCACATTACTAGACATTACACTCCCAGATGATGGAGATCCTGGTATTTCATCGAATGATTTTACAAGAGGTCAATCCTTTTACGATTTAATGATTGAAGCTAATCCTGCTAATCCCAATCATGTTTATGTTGGGGGTATTGATCTATTTAAAACAATAAACGGAGGTGGTTCTGGGTCAAACACAGCTACTAACCCATGGGATCAAATAAGTCATTGGTACAATAGGTATGGGCCATATGCTCATGCAGATCAACATGGTGCAGCAATATCGGAGTCAAACCCTCAGATTGTCTTATTTGGTAATGATGGTGGGATTACATATACGAATTCAGGTGGTTCCTCGATATCAACTAGAAATTTAAATTTTCATACTGGTCAATATTATACGATTGCTGTCGCACCAAAAGGTATGTTTTTAAATCATAATTCTTCTATAGTAGGAAACGATAGATCTATCTATAACAATGCCTCTCGACCAATAACACAAGGTGATAACGATATTTTTGTTGGTGGATTGCAAGATAATGGTAATATGTTTCAAGTTGATGATTCTAATTCGGGGTCTAAAGCCTATGATGTTAGTGGAGGAGATGGAGCTGCAACAATGTTTTCTCAAAAATTGTCCAATAAATATTTTGTTCAAAATTATGTTTATAACAGATCAATTGAAGTTTGGAATCTAAATGAATCTTCAGGTCAAGTTTTTACTATTAACTCTGAAAGCTCCAGTACTGGTGATTTTATTAATGTTCAAACTTTAGACTCTGATTTTGGTATCATTTATTCAAATTATTCAACCTCTGGAGGTATTATTCCAAAAACAGAAATTGCCGCATTTGTAGAATGGGATGATTTCGATCCTGATGAAAGAAACTTTAATGCAAAAAAAGTTTTACTTTTTGATGACTCTTTCTATTCTAACGCAAGTGCATTAAACGTGTATCCTAATTCATCTACCTCAACTTTATATGTTGGAACAGAGGTTGGTCAATTGCTCAAAGTGGAAAATGCTCATAAATATACTGAAGGTGATAATCCAGAATCAGAAGCTGAATGGTCATCACTAACAGGCTCTAATTTTATTGGTAGCGTTTCAGATATAGAATTTGGTTCTAATGAGAATGAAATTTTTGTAACATTTCACAATTATGGAATAAACAATATATTTTACACTAACAATGGAGGATCATCTTGGAGTGAAAAAGATGGAAATCTACCTGATATTCCTGTTAGATGTATTCTTCAAAATCCATTAAATCCGGAAGAAGTTATAATTGGAACTGAACTTGGTGTTTGGTATACCAAAGAGTTTTCTTCTCAAAACCCCTCATGGCAACAATCAAATGCTGGAATGAGCGATGTAAGAATTACTGACTTGGATTTAAGAAAAGGTGATGATTATAAAGTTTTTGCTGCTACCTATGGTCTTGGTGTATATTCCTCATACTTTGCCTCTGACGAACCATTTATAAGCATTAGTTCAGAAAATAATTCTCTTAGTGTAAATAAAGGCGAAGAAGGAAAAATAGTTGTTAATTACAAAGCCTATGCTGGATTTGATGAAGAAACAACATTTTCAGTTGATGGCTTACCAGCTAATACAGAATTATCTTTTAATCCTTCAAACTCTTTTAGAAT
>CACIKV010000001.1 GCA_902587325.1 uncultured Bacteroidota bacterium | reverse complement strand
AATTAGCTTTTCTTGCCCCATTTAAATTAAATACTGTAGTTTTAGATTCAGTTGAAGACACAGAAAAGAATCTCAGTGAAGTAAACTTAACGACAATCTCAATTAATTTTTACAATGGTCTTAGCTATGCTGTTGAAGAATTGAAAGATTTAGGTATTAATGTTAACGTAAGTGTTTATGATACAGAGAATGATTTAAATAAAATTAATGAATTAAAAAGCTTAGATTTAAAAAAGTTTGATTTGATTATAGGTCCTTTTATCAGTAGAAACTTCAACAAATTCAATTCTGATAATACCTCATTAATAGTATCACCTCTAGTTGAAAATGGAATAAGTGTTAAAGAAAATGTAATAATTACAACAACTAATAATTCATTGAAATCCTCCAGAGTTTTTGATATTATTGATAGTGAGATTGCTCTAATTGAAGATCAGTGCGCAATAATTATTTCTGACTTAGAAAATATAAGTTCAAAATCTAAACTTATAAAGAGATTTCCTAATGCAGAAGTTATTAATATTGATGAAGAAAATCTTTTTGTTGATCCTGAGATCACTGACTCTTTGATGGGAGTTAATAAACAGAATTGGGTTTTTTTAGAAACATCGAAAACAAATGTTATATCGAGCGTAACATCACTTTTAAATTCTCAAAACAACTATGAAAGAAAAATCAGATTATTTTCAACTGTTAGTTCTGAAAACTATGAGAATTCAAATATTAGTCTTGAAAAACTTGGTAATTTAAATTTTATTTATCCATCAAATTCAAAACCCTCAACAAGTTTTGAGTATAATAATTTTTATGAGAGATTCATTGAGAAATTCGGTAATGAGCCGGATAGGATCTCGATTAAAGCAAGAGACGTCACTTATGACCTGATCTTAAGAATAGCTGTATTTAAAAAATTTGAAAATTCTTTACCATATGGTGAAACAACTTATTTTCAAAATAAATTTGATTATACTTTCAAAGACAATTTTTATAGAAATAGATCCTTTTTTATTTTGAGACATAGAGATCTTGAAATTTTGGAAATTGAAGAAAACAATAATGAACAATAGTTTTGTATTTTTGAAAAATTATTAATGAAACCGAAAAGTCTTCCTAAATATATTTTTGTTACTGGCGGTGTAAGTTCATCATTGGGTAAAGGTATTATTTCTGCTTCACTCGCAAAATTATTACAATCTCGTGGTTTGAATGTTACAATTCAAAAATTTGACCCATACATTAACATTGACCCAGGAACTTTGAATCCTTATGAACATGGAGAATGTTATGTAACAGAGGACGGTACTGAAACAGATTTAGATTTAGGTCATTATGAAAGATTTTTAAATATTAGAACCAGTGAATCAAATAATACAACTACTGGTCAGATTTACCAAACAGTTATAAATAAAGAGCGCAAAGGTGATTTTTTAGGTAAGACAGTACAAGTAATTCCTCACATTACAAATGAAATTAAAAGAAGAATTAAATTAATTCAAAATGTAAAGAATTATGATGTTATAATTACTGAACTCGGAGGAACGGTTGGTGACATTGAATCTTATCCCTTCATAGAAGCTGTAAGACAATTTAGATGGGAAGTTGGTATGGGTAATAGTGTAGTTATTCATCTAACACTTTTACCATATTTATCAGCGGCTGGTGAATTAAAAACAAAACCAACCCAACATTCTGTAAAAAAATTAATGGAATCAGGAATAAATGCCGATATTATTGTGTGTAGAACAGAACATAGTTTAAATGATGAGTTAAGAAAAAAGATAGCCCTTTTTTGTAATGTTGAAATTGAATCAGTCATCGAGTCTATAGATGCTTCTACAATTTATGAAGTCCCTATTTTAATGCAAAATGAAAAGTTAGATGATGTTGTATTGAAGAAATTAAATTTGAATAATATCCAATCATCAAAACTTGATAACTGGAATGCATTTGTAAAAAAAATAAAAAATCCATTAAATGAGATTAGTATTGGTTTAATAGGTAAATATGTAGAACTACAAGACTCATACAAATCAATATTAGAGTCTTTTATTCATGCTGGTGCTGCAAATGATGTAAAAGTTAATGTCATCCCTATTCACTCCGAAGAAATTAATCCAAAATCTATTGATGAAATTTTTAAAAATCTAAATGGTATTTTAGTTGCTCCTGGTTTTGGGGAAAGAGGTGTAGAGGGTAAAATTGAATCAATTAGAATAGCAAGAGAGAAAAACATTCCTTTTCTTGGAATATGTTTGGGAATGCAGATGGCAGTTATTGAATTTTCAAGAAATATTTTAGGATTAAATAAAGCAAATTCTACAGAGATGGATATAAATTGTGAACATCCTGTAATTTCTATGATGGAAAGTCAAAAAAATATTAAGGAAAAAGGTGGTACTATGAGATTAGGTTCTTGGAGATGTGTTATAGAAAATAATTCATTAGCATATAAAATTTATTCTACCAACGAAATTAGCGAAAGACACAGGCATAGGTATGAATTAAACTTTGATTTTGTTAGTCAACTTTCTGAAAAAGGTATGATTTTTTCAGGAAAAAATCCTGATACTGGTTTGGTTGAAATTATTGAACTTTCTAATCATCCATGGTTTTTTGGCGTTCAATTCCATCCTGAATATCAAAGTACAGTTGAAGAACCGCATCCTGTCTTTGTATCTTTTGTAAAAGCTGCTCTCAATAATAAAAATAATTAATGGAAGAAAGTAAAATTGACCCATATCAAATAATAGGTTTTTTATTGCTGATAGCCTGTGCTTTTTGGGTTTTTTATTTTACTCCTGATCCTGTTGAAAATATTGATAAAAATATAACTCAAGATGAAAGTGAAATTTCTGAGCCTTTAATTGTAGATAGAGCTTTTACTACAAATGATGATTTTAAAGTCCAAGAAAATGAATTTATCACTTTAGAAAATAAAGATTTAAAGTTGGTTTTTTCAACAAAGGGTGCTCAAATTTCAGAATCTGTTCTTAAAAATTATAATAAATTTGATGGAGAAACAATTAAAATAAATGATAATAATCAAAACTTTTCATTTAACTCTTTAAACTTAAATACATCCCAACTTTATTTTAATTTTTTGATAAACGAGAGTAGTGAAGGTAAAGAAATTAAATTTTTCCACTCAGATCAACTAGGTAAATCAATAATATTTAATTATTTTCTGCCAAATGATGGTTTTCTTTTAAACTTAGACGTTAGCATAACTGGTTACAGCCAATCAACAGTTAGAAATTCACAAATAGAACTAAATTGGTCTCTAGATTCATATCAGAACACAAAAAGTGAAGTTTATGAAAATAGATATACCTATTTAAATTATCAAGATGATAGCCAGGAGGTTAGAGATTTAAGCGCATATAGTGATGATGATGATACAGATTCAGCAAAATGGATTTCATACAGTCAACATCTTTTCAATTCCATTTTAATATTTGAAAATATTAAAAATAATATAGAATTTTCATCAAAAAACATTGATGAATCAAATAAAAATACTACAAATTTTGACATAGCAGAAGACAGTAATAATGTTCATTTTCTAAAAAGTTTTGAATCTAAAATTCCCATAACCTTAAAATCAAATGGTGAAATTAATGAAAAATTCAAATGGTATATTGGACCGAATGATTACTATGTAACTAAAGAATATGACTATAACATATCAGAATCTATATGGTTTGGCTGGGGTATTTTTGGTTGGATAAATAAAAATATAATGTTTCCATTATACAATTTTTTAAGTTCATCTTTTTCAGCTGGTTTATCAATAATTTTAATGGTAATTTTTTTAAGATTAGTTATGTCTCCTGTTCAATATAAATTGTATTTAGGTCAAGCGAAAATGAGAATTTTAAAACCTGAAATTACAGCAGTTTCTGAAAAGTATAAGGATGATCCCATGAAAAGAAATCAGGAAACTATGAAAATTTACAATCAATCTGGAGCTAATCCTCTAGGAGGATGTTTACCTGCCCTTATTCAATTACCAGTATTTTATGCTTTGTTTTGTTTTTTTCCTGTTGCATTTGAATTAAGAGGTAAATCTTTTTTATGGGCTGATGATCTAAGTATGTATGATGTAATTTTTGAGCTTCCCTTTTACATTCCTTTATACGGAGATCATATTAGTTTATTTCCAATTACTGCTGGTTTTGCAATGTTTTTCTATACTAAAATGTCAGGTACTCAGCAGATGCAACCTACACAGCCTGGAATGCCAAATATGAAATTAATAATGTACATTATTCCATTCTCAATAATAATTTTCTTTAATAATTTTGCTAGTGGACTATCATTATATTACACGATTTCAAATATTCTTACAATATTAATCATGCTAACAATTAAGAATTTTATCATTGATGAGAAAAAAGTATTAGCAAGTATTGAAGAAAGAAAAAAACAACCTGTAACAGAAAATCGATTCCAAAGAAGATTAAGAAAAATGAAAGAAATGATGGATGAAGCTGAAAAAAAACAAAAACTAAAAAGAAATAAATAAATATGTCATCCTCTTCATTAAGAGTTGTAGTTGCAATGTCAGGTGGAGTTGATTCTAGTGTTGCTGCATATTTATTGAAGGAGCAAGGTTATGATGTTTTAGCTATTTTCATGAAAAACTGGCATGATGAAAGTGTAACTATTTCATCAGAGTGTCCTTGGCTTGAAGATAGTTATGATGCAATGATTGTCGCTCAAAAATTAAAAATTCCATTTCAGGTTATTGATTTAAGTATTCAATATAAAGACAAGATCGTTGACTATATGTTTGCTGAGTATCGTGTTGGTAGAACTCCAAACCCAGATATTCTTTGTAATAGAGAAATTAAATTTGATATATTTCTTCAAACTGCTTTAGAGTTAAATGCTGATTATATCGCAACGGGTCATTATGCTCAAGTTGAATCTAAGGAATTAGATGGAAAGAAGGTTTATTATCTAAAATCTGGCAAGGATAAGGATAAAGATCAGTCTTATTTTTTATGTCAATTGAATCAAGATCAATTAAGTAAAACACTTTTTCCTATTGGTCATTTAAAAAAAGATGAAGTAAGAAGAATTGCAAAAAATAATGGTATAATAACTGCAAATAAAAAAGATTCACAAGGCTTGTGTTTTGTTGGTAAAGTAAAATTACCAGATTTTTTACAACAGAAACTATCGAAAAAGAGGGGTAATATTGTTTTGATTCCAAATAATTTAAACTTATATAAAAAGTTTAATAATGAAGAACATCATAATGATGACTCAAATGGTTATATGTATCAACCTAATATGGGAAAAGTTATTGGTTTGCATAATGGAGCACATTTTTTTACAATTGGACAGAGAAAAGGATTGTCCATAGGTGGTATGAAAGAACCTTTATTTGTTCTTGCTACTGATACCAACAAAAATATTATTTACGTTGGTGAAGGTGAAAATCATCCTGGTCTTTATAGATTTTCATTAAGAGTAAAAAAAACAAAAATGCACAATGTAGTCGATAAATTAGACTTTTCTAATTATCAAAGTTTAACAGCTAGAATAAGGTACAGGCAGCCTTTACAAAAAGTTGATATAAAATTAATGAGTAAACATTATTTGATATACTTTGACAAGAAACAGAAGTCAATAGCTAAAGGTCAATTTATTGCAATTTATAACGACGACAATTTAATTTCTTCGGGTGTTATAGAGTAATTTCTATTTGATTTTTAATTAAGTCTTCAAAAACTTCTCTTTTCCTTATAATTTTTAATTCATTTTCTATGAATAATAACTCAGCTGGCCTATACCTTGAGTTGTAATTACTACTCATTGAAAAACAATATGCACCGGCATTACTAAAACTTAAAATATCACCTGGACTAATAGAAGAAATTTTTCTATTATTTGCAAATGTATCCGTTTCGCATATATAGCCAACAACACTATAAT
Organism: uncultured Bacteroidota bacterium; assembly: GCA_902587325.1. Lineage (GTDB taxonomy): Bacteria > Bacteroidota > Bacteroidia > Flavobacteriales > Flavobacteriaceae > Eutrophosalina. Next base: position 175,356 of record CACIKV010000001.1, on the reverse strand, counting down.
ATCTCTCTATATCATTTGGATTTGAAATATTTTCGATGAAATGATTAGCACCATACATCATAGGCCTAATTAAATGATTGAATCCAGTATCAATTTGTGCAAATACAGTAGAGGTTGTTTGTTTAATTGAATTTACTTTACATAGGAATTTACCAGCCTCACTAACTAAGAACTTTCCAGGTTCAAACATTAATGTAAGGTCTTTCCCATAATTTTTACAAAATGTATTAAATCTTTTAGTTAGTTTTTTTCCAAGTTCTTCAATATTTGTCTCTGAATCACCTGGCTTGTATGGTACTTTAAATCCGCTTCCAAAATCTATAAAGTCTAAGTTTTTAAATTTTTCAGCGATTCTAAATAAAATTTCAGAGGCATTTAAAAAAACATCTATGTCTAAAATATCACTACCTGTGTGCATGTGAACTCCATTAATTAAAAGCCCAGTATTTTTTACAATTCTTTCAATGTGAGGAGCCTGATGTATACTAATACCAAATTTTGAGTCAATATGTCCAACAGATATTTTAGAATTTCCTCCAGCCATGATATGTGGGTTAATTCTGATACATACAGGGATGTTTTTGTGTTTATTACCAAATTCTTCCAATACTGATAAATTGTCAATATTAATTTTTGCACCAATCTTTGCAACTTTTTCAATTTCATCCAAAGAAACACCATTTGGTGTATAAATTATCTTTTCTGGGGCAACACCTGCTCTTGTAGCTAGCTTTACCTCTTGGATAGAAACAGCATCGATTCCTGCCCCCATATTAATTAAATACTTTAAGATTGAAATGTTAGAAGAAGCTTTTACAGCATAATTAATTTGGAGTTTTTTAACATCTTTAAAGGATTGTGTAAGTCTATTAAACTGTGATTTAATTTTATTTGAATCGTAGACATAAAGAGGGCTCCCGTGTCTGCGAATAGCATCTAAAAGTATTTGATTTTTCATGTCTGCAAAACTAAAAGTTTATGTAAATATTTACTTTAAAAAAATGTTTTTTAATAAATTAAAATGAATTAGTTGTATATAAAACAAAAAACTAATTTGATTAAAAACGGAAAAACAGATTAGATTTATTAATTTTAGTTCCAATTATGAATCTTCACGAATACCAAGCTAAAACCATCTTGTCAAATTTTAATGTTCCAATTCAACGAGGCAAAGTTACTAACAAAATTGATGAAGTTGAAGATATTGCAAAATCTTTAAATAAGGAAACAGGAACTGAATGGTTTGTTGTAAAAGCTCAAATTCATGCTGGAGGCAGAGGTAAGGGTGGTGGAGTCAAAGTTGCTAAAAGCATTAATGAATTAAAGGACTTTTCGTCACATATTTTGGGTATGATGTTGAAAACTCCACAAACTCCAAAAGAAGGAAAACTTGTTCAAAAAATTTTAATTGCTGAGGATGTTTATTATTCAGGTGAATCTGATCCAGAGGAATATTATTTTTCTGTACTTCTTAATAGAAATACTTCAAAGTACATGATAATGTATTCTAGGCAAGGTGGTATGGACATAGAAAAAGTTGCTGATGAATCACCGGATTTAATTTTTTATGAAGAAATTGATCCCCTCCTAGGTTTAATGCCCAATCAATTAAGAACTATTGCTTTTAATTTAAATTTAAGTGGTCAAGCATTTAAAAATATGCTTTTCTTTACCTCAAAATTATATAATGCATTTGTTGAGTCTGATGCTTCCCTAATTGAAATTAACCCTGTTTTAAAAACTTCAGATAATAAGATTTTAGCTGTGGATGCAAAAATGGTATTAGATGATAATTCCTTAATACGTCATAAAGATCACGAAGCTTTAAGAGATTTAAGTGAAGAAAACCCTATTGAAACAGAAGCAAAGGAAGTCGGATTGAATTATGTTGATTTAGACGGAAATATAGGTTGTATGGTAAATGGCGCAGGGTTAGCTATGGCAACTATGGATTTGATTAAACAATCTGGTGGAGAACCTGCTAATTTTCTCGATGTTGGTGGTACAGCTGATTCAAAAAGAGTCGAGGTAGCTTTTAATTTGATTTTAAGGGATCCAAAAGTTAAGGCGGTATTGGTAAATATTTTTGGTGGAATAGTCAGGTGTGATAGGGTTGCGAATGGTATTGTTGATGCATATAAAAATCTGGGAGATAAAATTAATATACCTATAATTGTTAGACTTCAAGGAACAAATTCAATAGAGGCTAAAAAAATAATTGATAATTCGGGATTAAAGATTTATGGTGCTGTAGAATTCAATGAAGTCCCTGCAAAAATAAAAGAAGTTCTCTTATAATTGACATTATGTCATTTAAATTTCTTTAAATTATGCCATATTGGCATAAATTAATCCTTGGCCTGTTTTTAGTACATAACATTTAAAATGTTTAATAAAAAATAATAATTATGAATTTAATAACACATAACACTAAACCTGTCTTTTTTGAAGATTTTATTAATAATTTATTTGGTTCAAATATTTATAATGATATTCCACCTTATAATATTGTTGATAATGATAAAGAATTTTTAATTGAATTTTCAGTCCCTGGATTTGATAAGAAAGATTTTTTATTGGAAGTCGAGGAAAATAACTTAAAAGTATCTAATCTTTCTTCTAAGAATAATAAACTTGAAAACAACTTTTTTAAAAGACAGTTTAACTATTCGCAGTTTGAAAAAAATTTCACAATTCCTGAGGAAGTTAGTATTGAAAAAATCAATTCAAAATATGAAAATGGAATTTTAAAAATATTTCTTCCAAAAATTAAAGAATTTAAACAAACTAAAATAAAATCAATTCAAGTAAAATAAATTAAAAAAGCGGATAAATTATCCGCTTTTTTTATAAATGTCGATTAAATCTCTTAATCTTGCAGCTTCTAAAAAATTCAGCTCTTTAGCTGCATCCTCCATTTGTTTTTTTATTAACCTTATTATCTTTTCCTTTTCAGCTTTAGGAATGTTTAAATCAATTTTAGACTTATCTTCAATTTGAATAATTGATTTTTGTTCAACAACTTTTTCTTTTTCAAAAGTTTCTTTAACATTTTTTATTATTTGTTTAGGTGTAATTTTATTTTTTTTGTTGTAATTATCTTGTTTTTCCCTCCTTTTTTTAGTTAAGTCAATAGTTTCTTTCATACTGTTTGTAATTCTGTCAGCATACATAATGGCTTTACCATTTATATTTCTTGCAGCTCTACCAATTGTTTGAACTAAAGATTTTTTGCTTCTTAAAAAACCTTCTTTATCGGCGTCCAGAATGATAACTAGGGAAACCTCAGGAAGATCTAGGCCCTCTCTCAATAAATTAACTCCAACTAGAACATCAAACTGTCCAGACCTTAACTCATTTAATATTTCAATCCTTTCGATTGTGTCAATATCACTGTGTATATACCTCGATTTTATATTTACTTTTAAAAAATATTTCACTAATTCTTCGGCCATTCTTTTGGTTAGTGTTGTAATTAAAATTCTTTCTTTACTACTTATTCTTTCTTGAACTTCATTAATTACGTCATCAATTTGGTTTTTTGTTGATCTTACTTCTATTTTTGGATCTAATAATCCAGTTGGTCTAATTATTTGTTCAATAATTATTCCTTCAGACTTAATTAACTCATAATCTGAAGGAGTAGCACTAACATATATTGTTTGGTTTTGTAATTCTTCAAATTCTTCAAATTTTAAAGGTCTATTATCCATAGCAGCAGGAAGCCTGAAACCATATTCAACTAAATTTTCTTTTCTACTTCTATCTCCACCATACATTGCTCTAATCTGAGGAATTGTAACATGACTTTCATCAATTATAGTAATGAAATCATTTGGAAAATAATCAATTAAACAAAATGGTCTAGTCCCTGGATCACGACCATCTATGTATCTAGAATAGTTTTCAATTCCTGAGCAATATCCAAGTTCTTGCATCATTTCTAAGTCAAACAATGTCCTTTCTTCTAATCTCTTAGCTTCAAGATGTTTACCAATTTCTTTAAAATATTCAACCTGTTTGCCTAAATCAAGTCTTATATTATCAATAGCTTTTAATAAAACATCATTTTGCGTAGCAAACATATTTGCAGGAAAAATCGAAATGGATTCAATTTTAGTTTTAATATTTTTATTTATTTCCTCAATTGATTCTATTTCATCTCCAAAGAAACTAAATCTAATTTTTGAATCTCTGTAGCTCAAATAAACTTCTATGGTATCTCCTTGCACTCGAAACGTACCAGGTTCAAGTTCAATTTGTGACCTACTGTATAGAGAATTTGCAAGATTTTTTAAGAGTTCTGTTCTAGATATGGATGATTTTATATCAATATTTATTGTATTTTTTTTATATTCAACTGGGTTACCTATTCCATATAGGCAAGAAACTGATGCTACAACAATAATATCTCTTCGTCCACTTAAAAGACTTGATGTCGTACTTAATCTTAGTTTTTCAATTTCATCATTTATAGATAAATCTTTCTCAATGTAAGTATTTGTTACAGGGATGAAAGCTTCAGGCTGATAATAATCATAATAAGAAACAAAATATTCAACTAAGTTATCAGGAAAGTAATTCTTAAGTTCAGAAAATAGTTGTGCAGCAAGTGTTTTGTTATGGGCTAAAACAAGTGTAGGGCGATTAGCATTTGCTAATACATTTGCAATTGTAAAAGTTTTTCCCGATCCAGTAACCCCTTCTAATGATTGAAATTTTTCATTATTAATTAAACCACAAATTAATTTATTAATTGCATCAGGCTGATCTCCTGCAGGTTTATAGTCCGATTTTAATGAAAATTTAAACAAAATTTATATTTAGTTTATTTAAAAGTAAATTATATAACTTTATTATATGTTACAAAAATTCTAAAAAATTAAATCATTTGGAAAGCAAGAATGATGTTATAATATCAAATAAAAAGCCATCTTACAAAATAAGTAATCTTTTTCTACAATATTTAAATAAATATAATAGAGTTGAAGATATTCCTGTACAGTATAATGATTTACTAAGATATGTTGGTTCTGTTGATGTATTTGACAAAGAGGAAAATAATACACTTTGGCAAAGAGTTTATTACAATGAAAATGAAAGATTTGAGCTTGAAAATAATTTAAAAAAAATTTATAATGTTTTATATTCCGATGGTAGTGATACGAATACTGATTTTTTGACAATTGATGGAATTGACTATTGCACTTTTGGAAATTCTAATCCCTTTAGAGTTAAAATTAGAAATAAATTAAATGACAACTTTACTTATTTCTATATTAAGAAAGCTGATTCATCAAGGGTCTATGGCTTAGAGTTAGAACATATTACATCTCCTTATAATTTGAATTATATATTAAATGATATTACGTTAATAGAGGAGCATATTTCAGGTATACCTGGTGATGATTTTTTTAAAAATAAATTAGCAGATTGTAATGATAATGAAAAATCGCAAATAGCAAAAGAATTTGTGAAATTCAGTGAAAGATGTATGATCAGATTATTGGGAGATATGAGATCATACAATTATGTAATTATTCCAATACATGACTTTGATCAAGTTGTGTATAAGCTTAGAGCAATTGATTTTGACCAACAAAGTTATGAGTCAGATTTTAATGTTTACAGACCTCAATTATTTAAAGAAAATTCACCTGTTGTTGAATTAATAAAAGAAAAATTAATACCAGACTCAATAAAGCAATATAAAATAGAAGAAAGAGCTATTATAGTCAAGCGAATTTTAGGATCTCAAAAAAGAGTTTCTAACCTATTAAATTCAATGAAAAATGATGTCATATCAACTGATGAAAATGTAAAAAAACTTAGTCAACAAATTTACCACTTGACAAGAGATAATAATTTTAAATTTTGTTCAAATATGGGCCAACTAATGGAATCATCATTTAATTACTTAGTCAATAATTATGAAAGTAATGAGATGTTAAGGACTAACTAATTTTAAGTACCAATAAAGCTGAATTGAAAAAATAAATATTGCAATTATTAAGTGTAATGGTTGAGTCATAATTGGAAATGAAAAGTAAAACATTGATGCACCAACTAATATTTCAATAAATATTAGACCCATTGTCATGTTAATATATTTCATATCAATTTTTAGATTTTTTGTAATAAAAAATAAAACTGCGTTAACCGAAAATACTAAAATTGAAAAAGTACGGTGAATATAAAAATTTAACTTTGGACTACTTAACCAAAGATCTTTATTTTCTCTGCCATAAAACTTTATTTGTTCATCAATAAACTCTCTTACACCTGTTCCAATAAAAATTTGAATTAACATTAAGAAGAGGGAAAAAAGTAGTAGGTATTTGATATTAATTTTTTTTAACATCAGATTTTTTGTAAATAAAAATTATTAAACTCAAAATAACAATTGCCATAAGCATGTGAACAGTAATTTTATAGGGTGACAAATTTGAATCCACTACTAATTTACCTAGCCATGCTTGAAAAAGCATAGATAGTAATACAATAAAAGACATGATAGTAACTACTGGTTTAGTTTTTAAAAAATTAAAAGAAAAAAGAAACATAATTACAGTACTTAGCCCTGCAATAGCTCCAATAAATCTATTAATAAATTCAAACCATGTATTCATCACACTAAATTCGTTATAATCATGTTTAGTATATTCTAGCCAATTTGATGACATAAATTCATTTGAACTTAAAAAATCAATCTTTGCAGAATAAAATTTTTCATTTCTTAAAATCATAACTCCTTTTTTATAGTTGAAATTAGATTTCCAAAAAACATCTTTTTCTGTTGTTGGAGGAATTAAATATCCAAAACATTTTGGCCAGTCTGGACATCCCATACCACTACCCGTCATTCTAACCATTGAACCTGCAAAAATTACAAGTAATACCAATATGAATGAAGTTATAATAGTAGTTTTAAAATTTTTAATCATTCTTTAGACCTAATTCTCTTCCTTTTTCTATCATCAAATTATATGCCTGTTTATATGAATTTTCAATATCACCATTCAGAATTGATTCTTTTATAAAATTTTTAATTTGACCAATCTCTTTACACGGTTTAATATTAAAATAATTCATAATTTCTTCACCATTAATTGGTGGTTGAAAATTTCTAACTCTATCTCTTTCCTCAACAACTTTGATTTTTTCTCTGACTATTTTAAAATTGTTTAAATATTTGTCTTTTAAAAATTTATTTTTTGTGGTAATATCTGCCTCGCACAATGTCATTAAATCATCAATGTCATTTCCAGAATCATATACTAGTCTTCTTACTGCTGAATCTGTTGTATCATCAAGAGACAATACAATTGGTCTTGAACTTAAAAGAACTAATTTTTTAACATATTTTAAAGTTTCATTTAAAGGAAGTTTTAACCTCTTGAATATATTATTTACCATTTTTGATCCAACAAATTCATGTCCATGGAATGACCATCCATTTTTTTTACTAAATCTTTTTGTTTTAGGTTTTCCTATATCGTGAAGAAGAGCGACCCATCTTAACCAAACATTATTAGTGTTTTCAGAAATATTGTCAAGAACTTGTAAAGTATGATAAAAATTATCCTTATGTTTTTTTCCTTCAACTTCTTCAATTCCATGTAGGGAACTAATTTCTGGAATTAATATTTTAAGTAAACCAGCTTTGTCAAGTAAATTTAATCCTATAGAGGGTTTCGGTGAAATTAATATTTTATTTAATTCATCATTAATTCTTTCCATTGATATTATTTTTATTCTTTCAGATTCATTTTTGATACATTCAAAATCATTTTTATCAATTTCAAAATTTAATTGTGAAGAAAATCTAATTGCTCTTAACATTCTCAAAGGATCGTCATGAAATGTTTTAATTGGTTCTTTTGGTGTTTTTAAAATATTACTATTTAAATCTTTTAATCCATTATGGTTATCAATTAATTCTCCTTTTTCTTTTCCATTAAGTCTAATAGCCAATGCATTTATAGTAAAATCTCTTCTTGATAAATCATCAGAAAGAGTACCTTTTTTAATTTTAGGATTTCTCGAAGATTCACTATAACTTTCTTTTCTTGCCCCTACAAATTCAATTTGAAAACCTTTAGTTTTAATCATTGCCGTTCCAAAATTTTTAAAAACTTGTATCTTGATTTTCAAATTTAAGGCTACGAGATTAGCAAATTCAATTCCGTTTCCTAGTACCAAAATATCAATATCTTTTTTAACTTTTTTCTTAAGAATACTATCTCTTACATAACCTCCAACTACAAAAATTTCATATCTGTTTTCGTCTGCTATTTTTGAGATTGTATCTAAAATGTCTGATTTTATGATTTTTTTATAGTTCATTTAACGAATGACTTTAAATTCATTATCACCAATTATTTTAATAATTTTTGAAGGTTTGTTATTAAATATTTCGGAGGTCCTAACAATATAATCAACGTTATCCTTAATTAAATTATCAATTTTTTCTAAGGAATTTGGAACTTCAAATCCATGTAAGTTAGCTGAGCTTGAAGATAATGGATGTTTTAACTCTTTAATTAGGCATTGACAAAAATTATCAGATGGTATTCTAATTGCAATGGATTTTTGACTTGTATTTTTATCATTTGTATTAGAAAAAATTACAGTTGTAGGGTTAGAATCAGTTAAAAATTCTATAGCAGTTTCAGAAATATTTTCTACATAACAGCTAACCATTTCAATATCACTCATTAGATGAATAAGTGGTTGATTTAATCTTCTTTTTTTTATTCGATTTATTTTTCTAGTTGCATTATTGTCATTTGCATTTCCACCAATTCCATATACTGTATCAGTTGGATGAAGAATTATTCCACCATCGTTAATAGTTTTTAAACATTCATTTAATTCATTTAAAAATTTAAACTGAAACATTGAATTCTCTTAAAGCATCATTGAGTGATGTTTTTTTATTAGTACTTTCTTTCCTTTTTCCTATAATCAAAGCACAAGGAACATTAAATGTACCTGAATTAAATTCTTTTGGCACAGTTCCAGGTATCACTACAGATTTTGATGGAATATATCCCCTAATAAACTTTGGTTTGTCACCACTAACATCAATAATTTTTGTTGACGAGGTTAAAACAACATTTGCACCTAAAACTGCTTCATTTTCAACTTTAACACCTTCTACAATTATACATCTCGATCCAACGAATGCATCATCTTCAATAATAACCGGAGCAGCTTGAACTGGTTCCAAAACACCTCCAATTCCAACACCACCACTTAAATGAACATTTTTTCCAATTTGGGCACAACTCCCTACTGTTGCCCATGTGTCAACCATAGTTCCAGAATCTACATAAGCACCTATATTCACATAAGAAGGCATTAAAACAGCACCTTTTTCAATGAAAGACCCATATCTTGAAATTGCATGAGGTACAACTCTAACTCCTTTTTCTTTATAATTATTTTTAAGCGGAATTTTATCATGAAATTCAAAAGGTCCAACCTCAATACTTTCCATTTTAGAGATTGGAAAGAAAAGAATTACAGCTTTTTTTACCCAATCATTAACTTTCCAGTGATTATTAATTTTTTCAGCAACTCTTAATTCACCTTTATCTAAAAGGCTAATTACATTCCTAACGGCCTCTTTGGTTTTATTGTTATTTAATAATTCTCTATTGTCCCATGCAGCTTCAATTATATCTCTCATTTTATACTTTTTTACAAATATAATTTTTAACTATGAATTTATTTTTAAATCGTAATAATTAATCTATAATTTAGCATAGTGAAAAGAATTTTAGGAATTGATTATGGATTAAAAAGGACTGGACTAGCAATTTCAGATCCATTAGGAATCATTGCTTCACCACTTGAAACAATTAAAACTAAAAATTTATTAAATTATTTATTAGATTTAAATAATAAAGAAAAAATTTCAATATTAGTTATTGGATTGCCATTAAATCTTAAAAATAAATTATTTGATATTGAAGAAAATATCAAAGAACTCATTCAAAAAATAAAAACTCATCTTCCTGAAATTCAAATTGAACGAATTGATGAACGTTTTACTTCAAAAATTTCAAGAGATTATTTAAATACTTACTCAATTAAACAAAAAATCAGAAGGAAAAAAGAAAATTTAGATAAAGTAAGTGCATCTTTGATATTACAATCATATTTAGAAAGAAAATGATATTACCAATTGTAGCATACGGACAATCTACATTAAGAAAAAAATGTATCGAAATAAATAAAGATTATTCAGATTTAAATAATTTGATTGAAAATATGTGGCAAACTATGTATAATGCTGAGGGAGTTGGTCTCGCTGCACCTCAAATTGGATTATCCATTCGACTGTTCATAATTGACGCTGATCCGTTAATAGATCCTAGCGAAACTTTAATTAATAAAGATTTTAAAAAACATGTTTTTATTAATCCTACAATTATTGATAAATCTGAGAATATTTCTTCATTTAATGAAGGTTGCTTAAGCATCCCTGATATCAGAGGTGATGTAAAAAGACCTGACTCAATTAAAATTAAATTCTATGATCAAAATTTTAATCTTTATATTAAAGAATTTAATGGAATACTCTCAAGAGTAATCCAGCATGAATACGATCACATCCAAGGAATATTATTCACTGATAAAATTTCACCATTAAAAAGAAAAATAATTGAAAAAAAATTATCAAAAATTTCAAAAGGAAATATAAATCCAAATTATAAAATGTTATTTAATAAATAATGAAAAATATTGACAATAAAGTTTCAAATCTATTGGAAATTATTAATGAGTTGAGGGAAAAATGTCCCTGGGATAGAAAGCAAACTTTAGATTCATTAAAAAGGTTAACTATTGAAGAAACATTTGAATTAATTGAAGCAATTGAAAAAAAAGATTTTGAAAATATAAAAGAAGAATTAGGTGACCTTTTTTTGCATATTGTTTTTTACTCAAAAATTTCTTCAGAAAATAAATATTTTGATTTTTATGATGTAGTGGATTTTTTAATCAAAAAACTTGTTGATAGACATCCTCATGTTTATGAAGATGTCAAAGAAATTAGTGAGGAACAAGTAAAGATTAACTGGGAAAAAATTAAGTTGAAAAATAATAAAAAAGGACTACTTTCAGGTGTTCCTAAATCTATGCCTCCAATTTCAAAAGCATTCAGGGTTCAAGATAAAGCCTCTAGTGTTGGTTTTGATTGGGAAAAAGTTGATGAAGTTTTTGAAAAGATTAAAGAAGAAATTGATGAACTTAATACGGCTCTTAATAATAAAAACAAAAATCAAATTGAGGAAGAGTTTGGAGATATACTGTTCTCATTAATTAATTATTCCAGACACCTTAAAATTGATCCTGATTTTTGCCTAAATAATTCTACAAATAAATTTATAGATAGATTTAATTCTTTTGAAGAGATGGTAAAAAATGAAAATAAAAATATTTCAGATCTATCCTTAAATGAGATGAATATGTATTGGGAAAGAGTGAAAAAATTAACCTTTAGAAATTAATTTTAAATTTTTTTGAAGTTTTTTAATTTGAGATTTATAATTCTCGATATTTGAATGTACATTAGATAGGATGCCACTTTCAGAATTTCCTTTAATGAAATTCAAATTATTTTCTAATTGTGAAATTTGCTTTTCATAATCTTCTATTTTCTTTTTTAACTTTATTTTTTCAGAATTTATAATATTTTCATCAAGTATTTTTGATTTTATTTCTAAAATAATATTATCTCTATTTTTTAAACCAATAGACTTTATCTTTTCTTCAATGCCAGCTATAAGTTCATTAGTTTCTTTTATTGATTTTGTTTTACCTAGGTTTAGCCATTTATCTAATGTAGAATCAATTTTTTCAACATCAAAATTTAATAGTAATTCTTCTTTAAGTTCTTTTTGTTTTTTTATTATATCTCTTTGTATCTCCAAATCTTTAAACTTTGAGGAGTTAACCTTATTAATACAACTGTTATAAATTTCATTAAAAATTAACCAATTTTCTTTATTTTTTTTAAAAGGTACGTCCTTTACAGTTTTAAAATCATTTCTTATCTCGGTAATAATTTTTTTATTTATTTTAACATTTTCATTGATGTAGGATTTCAATTTATTGATAATTTTAAGTTGCTTTTCAATATTAAATGAGTAATTTTTTTTTAATTTTTTAAAGTATAAATTCTTTTCTTTAATAAATTTTCTATTTAAAGCTTTAAATTCACCCCATATTTTATCATTTTCAGATAACTTAATTGGACCAATATTTATAAATTCATCTTTAATTTTTGATATTTCATCTACCATTTTAATCCATTTGTTTTTTTCATTTGGTAGATTTTCTAAATAATCCCTAAATCTTTTTATTAATTTTTTTTTGTTTTCAAGGTTTTCCTTGTCAAACTTATCTCTGTTATTCAGATAATATTTTTTTTGATTTTTGATATTTTTAATTATTGTATCAAATTTTAATTCAAGTTTTTTTTCATCATCAGATTTAACTGGACCAACTTGATAATTCCATTTTCGAATTAGGAATAGTAATTCTCTATAGGCTTTTAATTTATCAGCAAATTTTTCAATTTTAGATGCATCTAAAATCAGTTGTTCTTTGATTTTTTTATTATTTGCTTGATCCTTATTCTTAAATTCTTTGTCTAAATAGAGGTAATCGTAAAATACTTTTACCTGGTGACTATAAGAGTTGTTTAGTCCAAATGCAAGATGACCTGGTACCTTTCCAATATTTATCCATTTTTTTCTTAGCTCAAGGAAATTTCCATATTTTGTATCATTATCACTGGAAGAATCTAATAGGCTTTTAATTTCCTTAATTAAATTTATCTTGAGTTCATGATTCTTTTTTAAGTCACTATTTTGCTTACCTCTTTTCAAAAGAAACTGTTTATGACAATTAAGTTAATATTTTTTATCAACTATTCCATATATCCCAACTAGCTTCAGCTTGCAGTTCTAACATTTCTAGTCCATTTTTAATTGATGCACCTTGAGTTTCACATTTTGATAGAAAAGAACTTTTATTTGGATTATATACTAAGTCATAGCAGGTATGATCTTTATTAATTAAATGATATGGGATATTAATTTTTTTCTCAATATTAGGGAATGTCCCCAATGGTGTAGTATTTATTATCAAATCAGAATTCATAATTTCTTTATCCAAATTTTCATAACCAATTAAACCATGTGCTTTTTTTCTTGAAACAATATTGAACTGAATTCCTAGATTATTTAAACTATATTTTATAGCCTTTGAAGCGCCACCTGACCCAAAAACTAAAGCTTTTTTAAATTTTTTACCATTTAATGATTTTGAAAACCCGATATGATCAGTATTAAATCCAATTAATTTATTCTTATTAATTTTAATTGTATTAACTGCTCCAATTTTTAGTGCATCATCAGAAACTTTATCTATAAAAGTTATTATATCTTCTTTATAAGGAATTGTTACATTAAACCCAACTATATTTGATAAATCAATTTTTTCAAATTCTGATATGTCACTTAAATCAAAATTTTTATACTCAGTATCTCTAATCCTAAATTTTTCAAATTTATTATTAAAGTAATTTCTAGAAAATGAATATTCAATGTTTTTACCTATTAGACCGTATATTTTTTTTGTTGGCATTATTATTTAATAATATTATGATAATAAAGCTAGCTAAAATAAAAATTAGACCATAAAAATTATTGAACATAGTAAGAAATTCCTTACCTAATTCTACTTTATTCCATGGCCAAACAATTGGAAGTGTCCCTACAATAAATCCTATTATAAGATGATTTAAGTGAATCGGATATTTTTTTAAAATAAAACTTAAAAATTTTGACAAAATTATTAATCCTAATGCAGATCCGAGAAAGAATACTATTAATATTTTGATAAGTTCGCTATCAACAGGGTAGTTTTCGTTTTTAAAAATATTTGCTACAAGATTAAAAAAACTATTAACAGCATCAACTAATAATAATTCGTAATTACCAAGAAGTATTAGTATAAAGCTTCCGGATAAGCCTGGTATAGTTATTCCGCAAATACTAATAAAACCACAAAAGAAAACAAATACCAAGGCTCTATTTTCCAACATAGGTTCTGAAAAACTTAATAATAATCCAAAACAAAGACCAACAAAAAGAATTAAAAGTTTTTTTACGTTTGTTTTATTAGTCCTTTTTATTAAAACATAAAGACTTCCTAATATTAGACCAAAAAAAATAGACCAGACATATAGTTCGTAGTTTAATAAAAAAAAATCTAAAATCTTTGATGTTGTGAAATAACTAATTATCATTCCTATTGAAAGGAAAAAAAGAAATTTACCATTAATCGAACTATTTAGTTTTTTTAACTCAAAAAGAAATAAATTTTTAATAGTATTATTATTAATATTTTTGATTGAATTCATTAAATGATCATAAAAACCAATCACAATTGAATATAGCCCACCTGATATTCCTGGAAGTTTATTTATAGTACCCATTATTAATCCATGAAAAAATATTTCTAATGAATTAATACTATTCCAATCTCTCTTACTTTTCATTTTTTGACATAAAATTTATTCCAATTAACAGAAAAATTCCCAAACCAAAACAAATAAAAACAGTTGAATTTGATATTAAATAATTAGTGTTTAATTCTAATATTTCAAAAGGAATTAGTTCTGGTAGAGACCCAATTATTAAACCACTTAAAAAAACAATAGTTTTATTTTTATGCTTTTGGAGTAAATACTTTATAAATCTTGAAAATGTTAATATTCCAGTTAATATGCCTAGGATAAATACTCCAATCCATATGAAATCATTAAAATTAAAATCTGTCAGAAAAAGATTAAGTTTTTCCAGAATAAAATCATAGGTTGAAAAAATCAATAATATGTAAGCTCCAGAAATCCCAGGGAGTATCATTGCGCATGAACAAAAGAATCCACATATAAATATATATATCAATGATATTTCACCATTAATATTATTCAATCCTAGTAAATAATATGTTATTAATATTGAACCTATAAAAAAGGGGAGATTATTAAAAGAAAAGATTTTTATATCCTTCATAATAAATGGTATACTTGCTAAAATAAGTCCGAAGAAAAAAGAACTTATTTCTTGAGGATAATTGATAAGTAAATTAGAAATTATTTTGCTGAAGATTAAAATACTTGAAATTATTCCAAGCATTATAAATATTAATAAATCAAACTTAAATTCCTTTAATTTTAAAAAAAAATCACTTTTTAAAATGGATCTAATATTTTTAATTTTCAAGTTATTTAAAGATGAAATAAAATCATCGTAAATTCCAGTTATTAATGCTATAGTTCCTCCAGATATTCCTGGAATTAAGTCTGAAATACCCATAGCCATACCTTTAAGGTAAATGATTAAGTAATTAATTTTATTCAACTAGTTATTAATAATTTTTTGAAATAATATTTAAGGCCGTATTTAGATTTTCAATTGCTTTATCATGATCGTCTTTTCTTAAATAATATTTTGCAATTGATATCCAAGCTTTTTCATATAGAGGGTCCTCCTCGACTATTCTATTTAAGTATCTCATAGAAGTATCGTAATCATAAATTTTCTCATAACATCTTGATAATCTATAAAGGGAATAAGTTGAAGATTTATTTCTATTATCGACAATTTTATAATAATATATCGCTTTAGAAAAATCTTCAATTTTCTCATGAATTTTTGCAAGTTCTAAATAACTTTGGGTAAAACTCTCATCACTGATAATAGCAAAATCATGACATGTTTTACTTTCCTTAAATTTTTTTTGTTCGAAATAAACTTTTCCTAATTCATTCCAAGCATATGCAGAGTACGGATTTTTATCCAAAAATTCATTTAAAAATTTTATAGCTTCATTTTTCTTTTTTGACAGTTTGTAACAGCTTAAGAGTTTATCGAAAAATAATTTATTATCATGGTTTATAAAAATTATTTTTTTTCCAACTTTAATTGCGTTTATATAGTCTTCAATGTTAATATAATTCTTAAATAATAAATCATTAACATAGAAATCTAGCTCACTGCTGAAAGCTATATTGGTAAGCAATTTTATCGAATCTTTATATTTTTTTTTTGATGTTAATATTTTAGCTTTTTGAAATATTAAATCTAGATTACTATTATTAAATTTTATAAACTTTGAAACTAAATTTTCAGCTTCATTTTTTTTATTTATTAAAAGTAATAGTTCAGATTTTAAAATTATAATATTTAAATTTTCAGGATATAAATTAACGCCAAATTCAATTGCCTTTTCAGCATATTTAAAATTCTCTTCATTTAAATAATATAAAATAATATCTTCAATATCATCTAAATCTAAAAATATTGATTTATTGCTGTTAATCATATCCTCAAATTTTAAAATTTTATCTAAAATATTTTCATTACCGTCTAACACACAATAAAAATATATAGTATAACCTGTATATGATGTTGAATAAATTATTCTTTATCAATAATTTATTAACATTTGATTTAATAGTTGTTTAATAATTCAATAATTAATTTGCAACCAATTTTAATCTCCTTATTAGAGATAGTCAAAGGTGGTGTTATTCTAATAGCCTTTTTTTCGTAAAGCAGAAAGAATACAATTAATCCTTTTTTCAGGCATTCTTTTACTAAATAATTAGCAATTTTCTCACTTTTCATTATCATTGCTATCATTAATCCTTTTCCTCTTATTTCACTAATTAATTCATGTTTAAGAATAGATTTAAATAATTTTTCTTTTTCAAGTGCTTTTGATTGTAGATTGTTTTTAAGTACGTATTTAATCGTTTCAATACCAGCTTTTGAAATTACGGGATGACCACCAAAAGTTGTTATGTGTCCAAGAATTGGATTAAATTTAAATTTATCCATTAAGCTTTTATTGCAAATAAGAGCTCCAATTGGGAACCCCCCGCCAAGAGCTTTTCCAATAACTAAAATATCGGGAATAATACCATAGTGTTCAAAAGCAAACATTTTACCTGTTCTTCCAAGGCCTGACTGTAACTCATCAAAAATTAAAATAGCTCCCATATCATCACATTTTTTTCTAAGATCTTTTAGGAATTTCATATTAGCCTGTAGAAATCCAGCTCCACCTTGGATTGGTTCAACAATAACACATGAGGTACTATTATCAATTAATTCTAAATCTGATAGCGAATTGAAATTTATATGGAAAATATTGGGAAGAAGAGGTCTGTATCTTCTTTTTCTTTTTTCAAAACCAGAAACACTTAAACTTCCATGAGTACTTCCGTGATAAGAATTAATCATGGAAATAATTTTTTGTCTCCCAGTTGATCTTTTTGCAAGCTTTAATGAAGCTTCAATAGCTTCAGTTCCTGAGTTAGTCAAATAAGTTGAATTTAATTTTGATGGCAATATTTTTGCAATTAATTCACATAATTTAATACTTGGTTTAAGAATAAATTCACCATATACCATAACATGAGAGTAATCTTTCAGTTGATTTATAATAGCATTATTTATAATTGGATTTGAATGACCAAGATTGTTAACAGATACTCCTGCAACAAAATCTAAATACTTTTTGTCTTTTGTATATATATAAGATCCCCTAGCTTTTATAACTTCTAAACCTAAAGGGTTTTCTGTTGTTTGACCTTGATATTTTAAAAATTTTTTAATCAACTAGAATATCATTTTTTTTAATTTTTTCTTTTTCTCTGTTAATAAATCCATTTAAAAAAGTTTCATTCTTGTTTAGAAATTCTTTAGGGAATAAGATTCCTTCAGGATTAGTTATAAAAGTAATTTCATCCATGCCTTGATTTTTAAAATAAATAATAATTGAGCTTGCAACAGCTTTATCAATACCTATTAAATTAAATTCCTCATCATACATATAGTAAATTAATTCAGAATTTTGATCAATCTTAACTCGATCAATTTTATTTTTATTAAAAACACCCCTTAGTTTAAGACCTTTGATTTGATTAAATTGACTATTTCCGATAGTATCTTTTTCTATTATAAATACATTATTCGTTATTTTTATAGAGTCAAGCTCATTAGTGTCTAAATTTTCAGTAAATATTATCTTATCACCAGTCATTTGAGTGTAATTGTCCCAAATAACTGGATTTTTTAAATTGATTTCAGACTCTGTTAAAATTTGCAGATTCCTTTCTGAAATTTTTTTTCTTAACATAGTTGTTAATCCTAATTTCTTGTCAACTTGAATGTAGTCAGATTTACCACTCAATTTTCCTTGAACAAACCTAACATTATTAATACCTCTCATTTTTCTTGTTTTTTCTTCTCCAACAGATATTAATGTATCAGCCTTTATAAGTAAGGAGTCATTTTTTAAAATATTTATTGCAATAGGGTTTTTTGTAATAATTGCTGAATCATTTTTTTTAAAAAATTCTGCAAATTCTCCTTTTAAAACTAAATTTTCTATTGAATCAATTATTTTTACATTATTTGTAATACTTGAATATTCTTTTTCTTCATTAAAAAAAATACTATCACCATAAATTTCCCTGTTATCAAAATCAATTCTAGCATCATTCTCAAAAACTCCAGTTTTAGTTCTTGGTTCATAATATCCAGAGTTACATCTAACAGTATATTCATCACCATAAATCGAGGTTCTCTTATAAAAAAAAGTTTTTTCATTATCTAGAAAATAATCCATCATCTCGGATTTAATTACTCTATCTTGGTCTTTAACAACTACATTATTTTTAAAAACATATTTTTTAAAATCAATAAAATACTTACCATTTTTACTAGTTATCTCTGATAAACTATCAATAATTTTTCCTCCATCATAAAAAAAAGCTTCATTTTTCAACCTATCTAACTCTAGATTTTTAGATTCAAGTTTCATCTCATTATTTATAAGTTTAACATTTCCATGCGCATATATTTTTTTTATTTTTCCATTATAATTTAATGAATCACAATATAGTTTTAAAGTATCCCCTTGGTTAATGAAAACATCTCCAACAGAAATTACAGAGTTGTTTTTTTTAAAAAAAATAGATTTGTTAGAGAATATATTCATATCCTCATGTTTTAGATGAACTTTTCGATTTTTATCTTTTTCTAAAATATTTCCATCAGGATAAATATTTTCATCTCTATCAAATGATCCTGCATATATAATCTCAATTTGTTTTATTTCTTGAGAATAATTTAACAATGAGATTATTAAAAAAAATAGTTTTAAAAAGTAAAATTTATTACCTAAAAATTGTTTGTTTTCTATCTGGGCCAACTGAGACAATTTTAATCTTTACATTAAGTTTAGTTTCAAGATAATCAATATAATTTTTAAAGTTTGTAGGAAGTGTTTCATAATTTGTGATTTCAAAAATGTCTTCTTCCCAACCATCTAATTCTTCATAAATTGGTTCTAAGCTTGAATCGCTGAGAGAAAAGGGTAGATGTTTTATTATACTGCCTTTATACTTATATCCAACACAAATCTTAATTTTTTTTAATCCTGAAAGAACATCTCCTTTCATCATTATCAGATCTGTAACACCGTTTACGTTAATGGAATGCTTTAATGATACTATGTCAAGCCATCCACATCTTCTTGCTCTGCCAGTTGTTGCTCCAAATTCATTTCCTACTTTGGCAATTCTGTCTCCAACTTTATCAAAAAGTTCTGTGGGGAAAGGACCGCTACCTACTCTTGTTGTGTAAGCTTTGAAAATACCAAATACACTACCAATTTTATTCGGAGGAACACCTAAACCAGTACATGCACCTGCAGATGTTGTATTTGATGAAGTAACATAAGGGTATGTACCAAAATCTATATCCAATAAAGAACCTTGAGCACCTTCTGCTAAAATCTTGTGGTCTTTTTTTATTGAATCATGAAAATATTCTTCACTATCAATAAATTCAAGATTATTCATAAAGTCAACTGAGTTTAAAAACTCTTTTTTTAAACTTTCAATATCAAAATCAATATCTACATTAAAATTAGTTATAATATTAAGATGTTTATTTATTAAATTTTCAAATTTTTCGTTCCATCCTTCCATTTCTAAGTCTCCAACTCTCAACCCATTTCTTCCAGTTTTGTCCATGTATGTTGGGCCTATCCCCTTTAGAGTAGAGCCAATTTTCTTTTTTCCTTTTGAAAGTTCAGAAGCCTTATCAATTAATCGGTGAGTTGGTAATATTAAATGAGCTTTTCTTGATATTAATAATTTTTTTTTAAGGTCTACGTTTAGAGCTTTTAATTTTTCAATTTCTTTTTCAAATATAACCGGGTCGATAACAACACCATTTCCAATAATATTTAATTTTCCATCATGAAAAATACCTGATGGAATAGTGTGTAAAACATGTTTTATTCCATCAAACTCAAGAGTATGACCTGCATTTGGCCCACCTTGAAATCTAGCAATAATATCATAACCCGATGTTAGAACATCAACTATCTTTCCTTTACCCTCATCGCCCCATTGAAGACCTAAAATAAGATCAATTTTCATTTTTTATTTTTTTTCCATAAAAGTATAAGGAGTGTTTTTCAATACTAACATTAAAAATTTCTTCAATACTTTTTTTAATATTATGTAATCTAGGATCACAAAACTCAATAACCTCACCTGTGTCAGTCAAAATTAAATGATCATGTTGTCTATCAAAATAAGATTTTTCATAATGAGCAATATTACTTCCAAACTGATGTTTTCTGACCAGATGACATTCAAGCAAAAGTTCAATAGTATTGTACAAAGTTGCTCTACTTACACGATAGTTCTTTTTTTTCATTATACTGAACAAAAATTCAATATCAAAATGTTCATCTAAATCATATATTTCATTTAATATTGCAAATCTTTCAGGTGTTTTTCTATGAGATTTTGAATCTAAAAATTTAGAAAAAACTTCTCTAACTAATAATTGATTTTCGGATTTGTTGTTTTTCATTTGATTTTTCAAAATTAATTATTAAAATCTAAGAACTTTATCAACTCCTTTAATTTTTTTAAGTCTTGTTATTAACTTATCAACAATATTCTTATTTTTTACTTTTAAAGTTATTAAACCTTTAAAAGTATCTCCCTCAGTGTCGAACGACATCTTTTCCATGTTAATATTTAAGTTTTCTGAAATTATTGTTGTAATTCTATTTACCAATCCAAGATTATCAATTCCAATAATTTGAATTGTAGATGAAAATTCATAATGAGAAGAATCAACCCATTCAGCTTTTAGAATTCTATATGCAAATTTTGATTGAAGTCTTAGAGCATTTTTACAACTAGATTTGTGGACTTTTATTCCATCACTTATTGTTAAAAATCCAAAAACATTATCACCAGGCAGAGGATTACAACAACTTGTAAACTTATAATCAAGTTTTTCGCTTCCATTTCCGAAAACTAATTGATTGTTTTTCAGACGCTTTTCTCTATTAGTTAATAAATTTTTTTTTGGTTTTCTTCTAAAAAACTTTATGAAACTACTTCCTTCTGTTTTAGCAAAATTTTTAAGTTCAGAATTATCAATACTACCAACTCCAATACCGTAAAAAAGATCAAGCGATGATTGTAGGTTAAGAAAATTTTGAAGTTTATGAATTATATCTTCTTCAAATGAAATTTTTAAGTGTTTAAGTTTTCTTCTCAGAATTTCTTTACCGTCCTCTGCAATCATCTTTTTATTCTCATTAAGTGCCGATCTTATTTTAGACTTTGCTCTTGATGTTTCAACATAATCAAGCCAGCTAGCACTGGGTTTTGAATTTATACTTTTTATAACTTGAACTTGATCACCACTTTTTAGTTTAAAATTTAATGGAACTATTTTTCCATTAACCTTGACGCCTCTTGTTTTTAGTCCTAAATCAGTATGAACTGCAAATGCAAAATCAAGTGCTGAAGCACCTTTAGGAAGTGATTTTAAATCACCTTCTGGCGTAAAAACAAAAATTTCATTTGAATATAGATTTAATTTAAAATCTTCAACAAAATCAACTGCATTTGAATCATTATTTTCTAGAACATCTTTAAGTTTGTTTAGCCATTGTTCCAAACCGCTCTCTTGTTTATTTCCTTGTTTATATTTAAAATGAGCGGCGTATCCTCTTTCAGCAATTTCATGCATCCTTTCGGACCTTATTTGAACTTCAATCCACCTTTTATTTGGCCCAACTACTGTAATGTGTAAAGCTTCATATCCATTAGTTTTTGGATTAGAAATCCAATCTCTTAATCTAGTAGGATTAGGTCTGTAAACATCTGTAACAATTGAATAAATTTTCCAAGCAATTAACTTTTCATTATTGTTATTACTATTATAAATTATCCTTATGGCAAAGCGATCGTATACTTCTTCAATTGCTATATTCTTTTTAATCATTTTCTCACGTATGGAGAAAATTGATTTTGATCTTCCATTAATTTTGAAAAATATTGACTCTGACTTTAGTTTGTCTGATATTTTTCGAGCAAAATTTCGTATATATAGGTTTTGATCATCTTTCGACTTTTCCAAACTATTTTTAATGCTATTATAAGTTTCATTATCAGTATATTTTAAACTTAGATCTTCTAATTCAGATTTTATTTCATATAATCCTATTCTGTGAGCAATTGGAGCGTAGATGTAAAGAGTTTCAGACGAAATTTTAATTTGCTTTTCAGGACTCATACTCTCCATAGTTCTCATATTATGTAATCTGTCAGCAATTTTAATTAATATAACTCTAACATCATCATTTAGGGTCAGGAGCATTTTTCTAAAATTTTCTGATTGTATTGATAAAATTTTATCTTTTTTTAGTCTTGAAATTTTAGTTAAACCTTCAACTATTTTTGCAATTTTTTGTCCAAATAAAGAACCTACTTTAATTATATCATACCGAGAATCTTCAACAACATCATGAAGAAGAGCTGCAGCAATACTATTCGCATCTAAACCAATTTTTTCAGCAACAATTTTAGCAACAGATATAGGATGAAAAATATAAGGTTCACCAGACTTTCTAAATTGATCTTTGTGAGCATCAATGGCCAAGTCAAGAGCTTTTCTTATCAAATTTTTATCATCATCGCTCAGGGTTTGATAACTTACTTTTAATAATTTTTTATATTCTCTAGCTATCTTTCTATTAACTAATTTATCAGATGAAATATCCATATTTACATAAAATTAATAGATTTTTTCTGAATCATTGCTTGATATAAAATAATTGCAGTAGAAACAGATAAATTCAAAGAATCAACATCCCCAATCATTGGTATTTTAAAAGTTGAGTCAGAATTTTTTAAAAAAATATCATTTATTTGTGATGACTCGGTACCCATTAAAACAGCACATTTGTTTCTAAAATCTATATCATTTACTAAAGTTTTTGATTTAATTAAACTACCATAAATATTAAAATTATTTTCTTTTAAAAATGTTATTGTTTTTTTTGTATCCAACTGAAAAACATTTAAGTAGAAAATTGCACCCAAACTAGATCTAATAATATTGGGATTATATATTTCAGTTTTTGTATCTGAAATTATAATATTTTTAAATCCTAAAGCATTGTAAGTCCTAAGTATTGCTCCTATATTTCCTGGTTTTTCAGGCTTATCTAAAACTAAAATTAATTCATCATCTGAAAATTTTATTTTATTAATATCAAATTTTTTTCTTTTGACAATTGCAACAATTTTTGATGATGAACGATAAGTTATTGTTTTCATTAAGTCTTGACTGATTATAAATTGATCGTTGCATATAGTATCATGAAAACTATGAGTTAATATTTTTTTTTCTGTAGCAAATATTGATTTAATAACATAATTTGAATTAATGCATAAATCAACTTCCTTTTTACCTTCAACTATAAAGTTTTCAGTTTTTTTTCTAATGTTAGATTTTTTTGAGATCTTGACTAAAAACTTATATTTTTCATTGTTTTTACTTGTTATTATTTTCATTCAATAACATTTAGTTTAATTTTAAATTTGGCATATATTTGAAAAAATTTATGTCCAAAGTATATTTTGACAATGCAGCTACAACCCCAATCTCAGAAGATGTGGCTGACATCGTATCTCAAGTTATGAAAAATAACTTTGGAAATCCCTCATCTATTCATTCTTTTGGAAGAGAATCAAGATCTTTAATAGAAGGTGTTAGAAAAAG
The DNA here is from genome assembly GCA_902587325.1 of uncultured Bacteroidota bacterium. Classification (GTDB taxonomy): domain Bacteria; phylum Bacteroidota; class Bacteroidia; order Flavobacteriales; family Flavobacteriaceae; genus Eutrophosalina. Next base: position 151,156 of record CACIKV010000001.1, on the reverse strand, counting down.
TATTGCAGATGAACTAAATGTAAAATCTTCAGAAATAATTTTTACCTCTGGTGGTACTGAATCAAATAACATGATCATTAAGGGTGCAGTCGAGACTCACAAAATTGATAGAATTATTACAACAAAAATTGAACATAAAGCAGTATTAGTTGCCTCTGAGTCATGTAAAATAAAATACAATGTTGAGCTGGTATATATTAATGTTAATAATCAGGGATTTCCTGACTTAATTGAACTGGAAAATTTACTTTCCAATTCTAATAAAAAAACACTTGTTAGCCTTATGCATATTAACAATGAAATCGGTTCAATTATAGATTTGAGTGAAGTTGGAAATATATGTAAAAAGTTTAATGCATTATTCCACAGTGATACAGTTCAAACCATAGGACATTATAAAATTGATTTAAGTAAAATTAATATTGATTTTATAACCTGCTCAGCTCATAAATTTCATGGTCCTAAAGGTATTGGATTTGCATTTGTCAAAGAAAAATTAAAATTTAATTCTCTAATTGAAGGAGGAGCTCAAGAAAGGGGGTGCAGAGGAGGAACGGAAAGTGTTCACAACATAGCTGGTTTAAACGTAGCATTTGTTGAGGCTTATAAAAAACTTGATACTGAAACAGAAAAAATTCAAGAGTTAAAAAAATATTTTATAAGAGAATTAAGAAAAAGTGTTGATTTTAAAATAAATGGTTCTATAAATAAATCTAGCCATACAATTTTAAATATATTATTACCAATTAATATTAAAAAAAAACCCATACTAAACTTTAAGTTAGATATGGAGGGAATAGCTTGCTCAGCAGGAAGTGCCTGTCAGTCAGGAAGTGATAAGCCATCTCATGTTCTCTCAGAAATTCTTGATTCTGATGCAATGAAAAATATTTCGCTACGCTTTTCATTTTCAAAATTAAATAAAAAAGATGAGGTTGATAAGGTTGTAAATTTTTTGAATAAATTTATTGACGAAAATTAATTTTTGTAATAAAAAATTTCTGAAAACTCTTTTTTATTACCAACCATATCTTCTAATATAATTAGTAAATTGTTTACTTTTTCAAGTTTGACAAAATTATCTGGCGTATACTGGATGTAATTTTTTTTTGGCTCATATTCAAAAAGTGCCCATTGATCATTAATGAAGGCTTGATATTTTTTAATTCCAGTTTCATTATCATGTATATAATATCTTAACTTTTGTTTTTTACTTAATGAATTATCTTTTCCAATTTTTTTAATTTTTGGTGAGACTGTGTCTATACTTATAAAATATTTTCCTAAAGATTTAGAATTTGAAACAATGTAATTGTTTATGATTTTTGAGCTTGAATAATAAATATTATCATTTTTATCAGCTCTTGCTAAATAAGCACCTTTTGTGAATTTATTCTTTACAGGGAAATTAATTAAAAATGATTTGTTTACAGGAATATAAGGGTTTGTGATGAATAAAGTATCGTTATTGAAATCAAAATGAATAGTTACATCTTTATAAAAAGTGTTTTTCATAAATTTTACATTTGCGTTGTTATATGTCAGGTTATAACTCAGATTGGATTTAATTTCCTTTTCGTACTGTATATTTTTAGAACCTTGAAATTTTTTTATGCTATCCCCAAAAACTTTGATTTTAACATAGGTATTGTTGTTATTGAAGTCTGAAAGTTTTATTGTAAAATTTCTTATTTCAGAATTTTTAATATAAAACTTTCCAGATTTATTTTCTTTAACAAATTTATAATTGCTATCAATTTCGTCATTCAATAATATTATTTTTGCATTATTTCTTATCAATTCTTCAAAGTCTAAGTGTTTTAAAAACATTTTTTTTTCATTGAAGGTTAGAGAGTCAAATTTAAATTCTATTAAATCTTTTTCCTCTTCTTGAAGTAATATTCTATACGTACCATTTATATTATATGTATAGCTTTGATTATCTGTTGTTTCAATACCAAAAAAAATTGTATCATTTGACTTTAATTCCGCTTTATAAACACTATCATTATGTCTCTTAATTTGTAGTCTTTTTTTATATAATGAACCATGATTTTTTTTATAAACATATAGTCTTCTAGCTACCGGTCTTATAGTGTCAGCAATATTATATTTATATCCTAAAGGGTTTAAAGGAATATCGTTTAGTGTTCTAATTTCGAAGTGAAGATGGGGTCCAAATGAAGTTCCTGTATTTCCTGAAAAACCAATTACCTCACCCTTTTTTACGTTAATCTCATTCTCTTTAAAGTATAAATTTATTATGTAGCTTTTGTTTTTGTATTGATAGTATTTAACTTCATTTTCAATATTTTTACTAAAGTTTTCAAGGTGTCCATAAACAGATTTTAAGCCGTTATAATGATTTATGTATATGACTTTTCCATATCCAGTAGTCGAAACTTGTATTCTAGAAATATATCCATCATCGATAGATCGTATTATTTCTCCCTCTTTACCCTTTGTCTTAATATCAATTCCAGTATGAAAGCCACTTGATCTAATTTCTCCAAAATTCCCGCTTAGTAAAATACCATAATCTATTGGAGAATTAAATTTATTTTGAGAATAGTTAAAATGAAAAATTAAAACTAATATGTAATAAAATAATTTTTTCAACATTAATGTTTCTAAAGCTTACAAAAAATTAATTAACTTTAAATTTAAATAATAGCTGAAAATTTTGAAAGAAAGTTTGCTCATAATTGAAGAATTAAAAAACAATACGCAATTACTCATAAAAAAATTTAACAGTGTAAAATCTTCAAATACAGAGCTTTCTAATGAACTTCTAAGTGTAAAACAAATATTGAAAGATAAGGATAATGTTATAATTAAATTGAAAGAAAAATATAATGCATTAGAAATGGGAAAAGCTATTTTAGGTAGTAATGATAAGAACAAAACAAAAAGAAAAATTAAAAAAATGATTAATGAAATTGATGATTGTATTATTAAATTAACTTCTTAATGCAAAAAATTAAATTAAATATTGCAAATAGAATTTATCCTTTAAATGTAAATCCTAGTCAAGAGGAATTATTAAGAAAAGCATCAAAGCAAATTAATAATATGATTGTTGAATATGAAAAGAAATATGCTGTTAAAGATAAGCAAGATAGTCTAGCAATGTGTGCGCTACAGATAATAAGTCAATCTAAAAATTTTTCTAAAAATGAAGATGATAATATTAATGAAATTAACCATGAGTTAATTAATATTAATAATTTATTATCCCAATGTTTAGATTCTTAACGTTCATTTAAATAAATTAATACTACCTACATCAGATTTAATTTGGTAAACTCAACACTAATAAATTAAAAAGAGTGAGTCTAAATGCTAGAGCGTGCCTTTTTTAGGATTTTCGAATATTTAGTTAGCTCTAAACTTGTATAAATAGAGTTTATGCAATCAATCTGTATGTAGGTTTTTTTTAAAATAATTATGGAATATTTAGTTTATATATCAATAGGCTTTTTTCTTGGTGGAATTACCGGTTTTTTTATTACCAAAATTTTTAATAAAAGATACCTTCAGGATAGGATTTCTTCTGCTGATAAAATATTAATTGATGCGCAGATTGAAGCTGAAAATATAAAAAATAATAAAATTTTACAAGCGAAAGAAAAATTCTTAGATTTAAAATCTCAGCATGAAAAGTATATTTTATCAAAAGAAGCAGAAAACAAAGAAAAAAAACAAAATTTAAAATTAAAAGAAAGTGAAGTAGACTTAAAATCAAAAAAAATTGAAAAACTTAAATTAGATTTAGAAGATAAAATTAAAACTTTCAATAAAAAAAATGATTCCATTGATAAAAAGAAACTAGAGATTGATAAAATCCAAAAAAACCAGATCAAAGAGATTGAAAAAATTGCTGGTTATTCTGCGAATCAAGCAAGAGATGAGTTACTTAAAGTGCTAAAAGATGAAGTTAGATCCCAAGCTTTAGAAATATCTCAAAATATAATAGATGAAGCTAAGTTATCTGCTAAACAAGAAGCTAAAAAAATTGTAATAACTTCAATTCAAAGATTAGGGACCGAGGAAGCGATTGATAATTGTGTTTCTGTTTTCAATATTGAATCCGACGATATTAAAGGTAGAATAATTGGTCGTGAGGGAAGAAATATTAAAGCTCTAGAAAGTGCTACTGGTGTTGAAGTAGTAGTTGATGATACACCTGAAGCTATATTACTTTCTTGTTTTGATTCAGTACGAAGAGAGGTTGCACGTTTATCATTAAAAAAATTAGTTACAGACGGTAGAATTCACCCTGCTAGAATTGAAGATGTAGTAAAAAAAACATCTAAGGAAATAGAAAATGAAATTGTTGAAATCGGTAAAAGAACTGTAATTGATTTAGGAATTCATGGATTGCATCCTAAATTAATTAAAGCAGTTGGCAGAATGAAATTTAGATCCTCATATGGTCAAAACCTATTACAACATTCTAAAGAAGTAGCAAAGTTGTGTAGTATAATGGCATCTGAATTAGGTTTAAATACTAAGCTAGCTAAAAGAGCTGGATTACTACACGATATTGGTAAAGTTCCTGAGGAGGAATCTGAAACTCCACATGCATTACTTGGCATGCAGTGGGCTGAAAAATTTGGTGAAAAAGGAGATGTTTGTAATGCAATTGGAGCGCACCATGATGAGATTGAAATGAGCAATCTTTTATCTCCAGTTGTTCAAGTTTGTGATTCAATCTCTGGGGCAAGACCTGGTGCTAGGAGACAGGTAATGGAAAGTTATATCCAAAGATTAAAAGATTTAGAAAATGTTGCATATAGTTTTGATGGAGTAAATAAAGCTTTTGCAATTCAAGCTGGAAGAGAACTTAGGGTAATGGTAGAAAGTGAGAAAATTGATGATCAAATGTCAAAAAAACTTTCATTTGAAATATCACAGAAAATTCAAAATGAAATGACATACCCTGGTCAGGTTAAAGTTACCGTTATTAGGGAGACTAGAGCTGTAAATGTTGCTACTTAATTTTTTTAAAGGTCAATCCATTGGCAATATTAACTTTAATGGGTGTAAGATTCTTATGAAAAGTAGTTAAATAGCTTTTGGAAATATCATCAATAAATTTATCTATAATTTTTTTTTCAATTAAATTTATGGTACAACCACCAAATCCTCCACCCATCATTCTTGAACCTGCCACATAATTTAACTTTTTTGTATAATCTACAATGAAATCAAGTTCAACACAGCTTACTTCATAAAGATTTTTCAAACCATTGTGAGAATCATACATTAACTTTCCAAATTCATGATAATTTGATTTTTTTAACAGCTCTGCACCATTCAAAGTTCTGGTATTTTCACTTATTACAAATCTTGCTCTTTTAAAGCTAATTAGGTTTAATTTATCTTTGACTAAATCTAATTCATCAAGAGTGAAATTTGCCAATTTTTTATTACAATTAAAATAAGTATTTAATATTTTTTCAGCATCTAGACACTCATTAACTCTATCGTTATAAGCTGAATTAATTAAACTATGCTTAACATTTGTATTCAGAAGTAAAATACAAAAAGATTTACTTTTAAATTGAATATAATTGTAACTTGAATTATCACAATTTAGTAAAATAAGATTATCTTTTAAACCATAATTTATTGTAAATTGATCCATAATTCCGCCCCTCAAACCGATAAAATTTCTCTCTACGTAACTAACTATTTTAACAATATCTGATTTACTGTATTTTAATTCAAATAGTTCAATTATTGCTTTTGCAAATCCAGATATTAAAGCAGATGAGGAGCTTATCCCAGAACCAATTGGAAGATTTGATTTGATAGAGCATTTGAAAGGTGTAATTTTATTTTTTTTACTTAAAAAGTAATCAATAGTACCTAAAATATAATTGTGCCAATGAGTTTCACTTTTTTTTATATTGTTTATTTCAAAAATTAATAATTTATTAATTTTTGCAGATTTAACCTCACAATAAACTTTTTTAACTTTAAAAATTTCAAAGTTAATTGCCTTATTGATCGTTCCTGGCAGAACATATCCTCCGTTATAATCAGTATGTTCACCAATTAAATTTATTCTTCCTGGAGATTTAACCTTAATTATCATTTAATTTACTTTGTTGTTTTTCCCAATTCCAAGCTGTTTTTAAAGCATTAGATATAGTGTTTTTTGCATACCATCCAATGGTAGTATTTATTTTTTTGATGTCTGCATATGCTGCTATTATATCACCTGCTCTTCTATTTCCAATTTTATATTTTAATTTTATATTATTTGTATCCTCAAATATTTTTATAAGTTCTAATACAGTTGTTCCTCTGCCAGTACCAACATTAAAAAAATCATAAAAATTTTCCTTTTTCATTTTTGAGAGAAATTCTAAAGCACTAACATGTGCATTTGCTAAATCTTTAATATGAATGTAGTCTCTTATACATGTTCCGTCAATGGTTGGATAATCATTTCCAAAAATTATTAATTCTTTTCTTTTACCAATTGCAAATTGAGTTATATATGGAACTAAATTTTCAGGTATACCCTTAGGATGTTCTCCGATTAATGATGACTCGTGTGCGCCAATTGGATTAAAGTATCTAAGACTGATTCCATTAATATTTTTATTTATGACTATTTCATTTCTAATTATTTCCTCACAAATTTTTTTTGATTCACCGTATGGAGACTCCTGTTTAACAACTGGACTTGATTCATTAATTGGTAATTTTTTAGCTTGACCATATACGGTACAACTTGAACTAAAAATTAAATTAGTTTTTCTGTTTTTTGATGCAATAAAATCAAGTAGATTTTTTGTTGCTTCAACATTATTTGTTAGATATAACTCCGGGTTTTTTACACTTTCAGAAACAGATTTTAATGCTGCAAAATGAATAACTCCATTAAAAATATTAGATCTAAATTTTTTTTTTAGTTCATTTTTATTTCTCAAATCAATTTTATGAAATTCAGGTCTAATTCCAGTAATTTTTTCAATATTTTTTAAAACACTAATATTAGAATTTACAAGGTTATCAATAATAGTTACATCATAGCCTTTGTTTATTAATTCAACACTAGTATGAGAGCCAATAAATCCTAATCCTCCGGTCACCAAAATTTTCATAAAATCAATTTTTTATAATGTTTAAAGTTAACTTATTGCTGTTATTTATATTCAATTCGTTGATTTTTTATTATTAAAGAAATATATTTATTAATAAACACAATCCAAATGAAAAAATTTCTTCTATTTTTTATTCTCTTATTAATGTTTAGTTGTTCAGATAATGATAAAAGACCAAACATTTTATTCATAATGTCGGACGACCATGCTTATCAAGCTATTAGTGCATACGACGATAAACTTATTCAAACACCTAATATCGACCGTATTGCCGATGAAGGTATTTTATTTACAAATGCATGTGTAACAAATTCAATTTGTGCACCCTCTAGAGCTGTAATTTTAACTGGAAAACATAGTCACTTAAATGGAAAGATTGATAACCATGCTAAATTTGATACAACACAAGTTACTTTTCCCCAATTATTTCAAAAAGCAGGATACCAAACAGCAATGTTTGGAAAGTTACATTTTGGAAACAATCCTAAAGGTGTTGATGATTTTTTAATTCTACCTGGTCAAGGAAATTATATAAATCCCCTTTTTATCGGAAAAGATGGAGACACTTTAATTAATGGTTATGTTACTGATGTTATTACTGATGTTACGCTTGATTGGTTTGAGAAAAAAAGAGACAAAGAAAAACCTTTTATGATGATGTATTTGCATAAAGCTCCTCACAGACCCTGGTGGCCTAGTACAGAGAAGTTTGCTGAATTTTATGAAAAAGAATTTCCTGAGCCAGAGACGCTTTTTGATGACTACTCTGGGAGGGGAACTGCAGCAAAGTCTGCTGAAATGAATATTTTAACTCACATGAGATACTCACACGATAGCAAGGTAAGACCTGAGACTGTTAAGGAAATGGGAAAAGTTGAGCCTGAAATTGTTTATATAAGAGGAGACGGCACACAAATTAGAGAAAATCCAAATGATTTTCATGGCCCATATACAAAAAGAGTTAATGATGAACAAAAACCTAAATATGAAGAGGTCATTGATAAAATTAATGAAGATTTTAGAACAAATTGGCCTAAAATGAATGACAAAGAAAAAATGAGATGGAAATACCAGAGATATATGCAAGATTATCTAGCTACAATTTCATCAATTGATGATAATGTTGGAAGAGTTTTAGACTATTTAGAAGATACTGGCTTGGATGAAAACACTTTAGTTGTTTATACATCTGATCAAGGATTTTATTTAGGTGAGCATGGGTGGTTTGATAAAAGATTTATATATAATGAATCTTTCAAAACTCCACTTTTAATTAAATGGCCTAATAAAATTATGCCAGGGACTACAAACGAGGAGATGGTTCAAAATCTTGATTTTGCTCAAACTTTTTTAGAGGCTGCTATGATTGATGCTCCAGATGATATGCAAGGAGAAAGCTTAATTCCACTATTAACAGGTAAAACTGACACGTGGAAAAGAGATGCTGTTTATTACCATTATTATGAGTATCCTTCAGTGCATATGGCTAAAAGGCACTATGGAATTGTAAATAAAGAATTTAAGCTTGTAAAATTTTATTTTGATGTTGAAGAATGGGAGTTATACGATAGATTAAATGATCCAAATGAAATGACAAATGTATATAATGATCCTGCGTATTCAGAAATAGTTAAAGATCTTAAGGTCAAATTAGCTGATTTGAGAGTTAAATATAAAGATTCAGAGGAGCTTGACAAGCAATTCTTATATTAATGAAGAAACTAATTTACTTTTTTCTTTTAGTAAATTCTTTTTTTGTTAATTCTCAGATTAAATTAAACTCTCTTTTCTCTGACAATATGGTTTTACAAAGAAATTCTGATGTTAATATTTGGGGAAAATCAGGATCAAATCAATTAGTTAAAATAAATTCAAGTTGGGAAGATAAAACTTACAAAATCAAATCCGATATTAATGGGTATTGGAAAATAAAAGTTAAAACTAATTTCAAGAAAGGTCCTCAAACTTTATCAATTAAAACAAAAAATGACATTAAGACTATTAAAAATATTCTATTAGGAGAAGTTTGGTTTGGTTCGGGTCAATCTAACATGGAAATGCCATTAAGTGGATTTCAAAATGAACCTGTATTTGGATCTCAAGAAATTATCGCAAAATCAAAAAATAACTTAGTTAGATTAATTACTGTACCAAAAAAAGCAAGTGAAGTCCCTTTAGAAAATTTTGATGGTTTTTGGGAAATTTCAAGTCCTGAATCAGTTAGAGATTTCAGTGCAGTAGCATATATTTTTGCATCTTATGTCAGTGAAGTGTTAAATGTTCCAGTTGGAATTATCCATACTTCTTGGGGTGGAACACCTGCTGAAGCATGGACAGATAAGGAGTTTTTAGATTCTAATTTTAGCAGAGATTTAATTAAAAATCATAGTAGAAATAAATTAAAAAATCATGAACCATCCTTTCTATTTAATGGAATGATTAACCCTTTAATTCCATATACAATTAAAGGTGCTATTTGGTACCAAGGAGAAAATAACAGAAATAGATCAAGTTTCTATGCTGAATTAATGAAAATAATGGTCGAAAGTTGGAGAACCAATTGGGATCAGGGAGATTTTTATTTTTTTTATGCTCAAATAGCTCCATTTAAGTATGAGGGAAAGGATAAAAAAAGTTCTGCGTTGTTAAGAGAAGCCCAATTAAATGCCATGGATCTTATAAGAAATTCTGGAATGGCTGTAACAAGTGATATTGGGGATTTAAATTCTATTCATCCGTCCGAAAAAATTAAAGTTGGGAAAAGACTTGCATATTGGGCTCTTAACAATACTTACAGTATAAATAGCATCGTTCCCTCTGGGCCAATAATTAAATCATATCAAGTCAATGGGTCTAAAGTTGAACTTACTTTTGATTATGCAAAAAATGGTTTTTATGAGTTTAACGGGCCACTAAAAGATTTTGAAATTTCAGGTATTGATGGTATTTTTCATCAAGCAAAAGCATCTATAACGTGGAATGGGAGAGTAATTGTTGAATCAAGTGAGGTTAATGAGCCGTCAATGATAAGATATGGATGGAAAAATTATTTTGATTCAACTCTTTTTAACCTTGAGGGATTACCAGCATCATCTTTTTTTATTAGAGATTTATCAAAAAATTAAGCCTTTTTTATACTGTAGTAGAAACCTGGGAGTGAAGAAATAGCTGCAGATAAGGTAAATAGTAATCCTATACTAGTTGAAAGTTCAACAGAGATATTTAGTGTGGACGCAGCTGAGAAAAAAACATACTCTCTTATACCAATTCCACCAAATGAAAAAACTGAAAGAATGGATGACAATACAAATACAAAAAGAATTCCAATGATATTTGAGTTTAATCCCAATGAAAATAATATGAATGATATAGACAAGAATTGAAAAAAATGAACAATTATTGAGAATAAGAAAGTTTTAAGGTACCCTTTGTTGTTATTAAAAATAAGTTTTACGAGGATTAGACCAAAAAAATAAATTACAATAGTTACCAAAATTTTTATAAGAAAATTAAAGTTTAATATTAGTCCATTTTCTAAAAAAATAAGTAGTATAACAAGGACACCTAAGCCAATTAGCCTGTCCTGAATGATAATCCTGATAGTTTTGTTTATTTCCCAATTGTAAATTTTCTTAAATAAATATGTTTTATACATATCACCACCAATTCCACCAGGAATAAAAAAATTATAAAACATGCCTATAACGTATAATTTCCCGTTCTCCAAAAAAGATAAATTAAAGCCATTAACATTCAAAAGATTTCTTAATCTTTCTGATGAAATTATTTGAGAAATAAAATATAAAATAGGACTCAGTGCTAATAATAATAAATTTGAATTTTCAATAATAATTTTTAACGACTTAATATTAATATTTGAAAATGTTAAATAAATAAAAAATATACTTAAGCAAATTTGAATGAATGAAAATATAGTTTTTTTCAAAAAAAATAATATATGATTAATTAATTTGAGCTTAAAAATTTCTTTGGTGTTGTTCCAAACTTATTTTTAAATGCACTTATGAAATGACTAGAAGTGCTATAACCAAGATGCATCGCAACCTCATTTACATTATAATTTTTTGAAGTTAACATTTGACTAGCTACACTCATTTTATGTTCGATAAGATATCCATATACTGTATTTCCATATACTTGTTTAAATCCCTCTTTTAAATTTTTAACTGAAATCTCAACTTCTTTTGAGAGATCAATTAGTGATGGCGGATTAGTCATTCTTTCAATAATTATTTCTTTGGCATTTTTTATTTTTTTTACATTATTATCATCTGACAAAAAAGGACACAAATCAATATCTGGATTTGCTGATGCGTTGAAGTATACACTTAATAGCTCAAAAATTTTACCTTTTAAGTAGAGTGATTTTACATTATCTCCAATTTTTTCATTAATTAACTGATTTAATATAGCTAACATTGACGGATGAAGAGGTTTATCCTTGTAAAACTTTTTATTGATGTTACTTTCACTTAAAAAAGGTATTGTTTCTGAATCTTTAGAAAATAATCCATGTAGTTTTTCAATACTTATTAGTAAACAAACAAGTCTTGATTCAGATTCAATTCTTACATCAACAGGAAGAGGATTAATAGGATTATACAACAAAATAGATACTTCATTTTTGAGTGGGAGACAATAACTTCCTTTATTGTAAATAAAATTGCATTCACCTTTTAGACAAAAATGAAATTGAATAAAGTTTGTTTGTGTTTCAAAGAAAACGGATTTACTATCACTATCAAAATTGGAAAATTTAAATAGGATTAAATCATCATCAATATTGTATTTGTTTTCCGAACTTATTTTAATTTCATTCATTCTTTAGACTATAACTATTATTAAATAATAAAGCTAAAATAGTAACTTTTTTATCTAATTATTTACTTAATGTCCTAATTATATATCGTTGTTTTTTTTTATATTATTTAATATTTGAATTTACCTTAAATCTTGTGAATAAAATATTTGTAATTTTTTTTCTGCTTTTTGGTTTTACCAACTCACAAGCCCAATGGGTTAGTTTAATAAAAGAAGATTTAAAAAACTGGGAAATAAAACAAGGGAATGCACAATTTAAAATTAGTGATGGAGTAATATCGGCAACATCAATTTTAAATTCACCAAGCACATATCTTGCAACAAAAGAATTTTATTCTGATTTCATTTTAGAGTTTGAGGTCTTTGTTGATAAAGGTCTTAATTCTGGTGTTCAGTTCAGAAGTTTAATCAATGATGATGCTAATGAGCGGAATAAAGTTTATGGTTATCAGTGTGAGCTAGACACTGATGAATATAGGAGATGGTCTGGTGGTATTTATGATCAATCTAGGAGGGGGTTGTTTTTATATCCACTATCATTTAGTGAAAAAAGTAGAATGTCCTTTAAAAATAATGAGTGGAACAAATTCCGTATTGAAGCCATAGGAAATATTATCAAAACTTGGGTTAATGGAATACAATGCTCATATCTTATTGATAATTCCTCTAATACAGGTTTTATTGCTTTACAGATCCACAGCATAAATAAAGTTGAAAATGTTGGAAAAAAAGTTAGTTGGAAAAATATAAAAATTTTAACCAAAGACCTTGAAAAAAATGTAAGAAGAAATCAATCTCATGTTAGAGTTATAAATAATTTAGATAATTTTTTATCAGATGATGAAATTAATGAGGGCTGGAAGTTCTTATTTGATGGAAAAAGTTCAAGCGGATGGAAAAGTGCTCGTGGAAAATCTTTTCCGAAACATGGCTGGAAAATCAATGATGGAATATTAAAAGTATTAAGATCTGATGGAGGTGAATCAAAAAATGGAGGAGATATTATAACAATAGATAAATATTCAGACTTTGAATTAGAGTTAGATTTTAAAATTTCTAAGGGTGCAAATAGTGGAATTAAATATTATGTTGATACTGAAAGATATCAGGCATCTGGATCATCAATTGGTTTAGAGTTTCAGATTTTAGATGATTTTAATCATTCTGATGCAAATAAAGAAATTTATGTTTATGAATACGATGGAAAAAATAAAGTTTTGGTAAAAAATTATATAAAAAGCAATAGAACTGTTGCTTCATTATATGATTTAATTAAGGCTGAAAATTTAATGGAAAATCGATCAAAGAGACCTGTTTATCCAGAGACTTGGCACAGAGCAAGAATTATATCAAATGATGGAAAAGTCGAACATTGGTTGGACAATATTAAGGTTCTCGAATACAATAGATTTTCTCAAGTTTTCAAATCATTAGTTGAGTATTCAAAATACTCAAAATATAAACAATTTGGACAACTAAATGAAGGACATATTCTGCTTCAAGATCATGGTGATGAAGTCAGCTTTAAAAATATTAAAATAAGAAACATAAAATGAAAAAAAGTAGAAGAAACTTTATAAAAAAATCTGCCTTATCTGCACTAGGTTTTAGCTCTTTTGGTTCAGTTAATTCTTTTTCTGCAAAATCCTATAGAAAAATATTAGGCTCTAACGAAAGAATAAGTATCGCTTTTCAGGGTCTAGGCAGAAGAATACCAGGACTTTTAAATGCTTGCATTAAAAGGAAGAATGTAGAAATTTTATATTTCTGTGATGTGATGGATAAACAAGTTCAAAAAACCCAGAAATCTTTTTTTAATAGTACTGGAAAAGAAGCTAAGGTTGAAAAAGATATACATAAAATTTTTGAGGATAAAGAAGTTGATGCAATAATAATGGCCACACCAGATCATTGGCATGCTTACGGAGCTTGTAAAGCAATGGAACATGATAAGCATGTATATTTAGAAAAACCATGTAGTCACAACATGTATGAAAATGAAATATTAGTTGATTATCAAAAATATTTCAACAAAAAAATTCAAATGGGAAATCAACAAAGATCATCACCACATACAATTGACTTAGTTAATAAAATTAAAGATGGTTTGATAGGACAATCTTACATGGCTGTGGCATATTATCATAATAACAGACCAAGAGTTCCAAATCAAAAAAAATATTCTATTCCAAAAGGTTTGGATTGGAATCTTTTTCAAGGTCCAGCAAAAAGGAGAGAATATACTTTTGATACTTGGGATTATAATTGGCGTTGGTATGGCTGGTTGTATGGAACAGGTGAAGCTGGAAATAACGCAACTCATGAGTTGGATGTAGCAAGATGGGCTTTAGGTGTAAAATATCCAACAAAAGTTGATGTATATGCAGGAAAATATCATTACATCGATGATGGATGGACCATGTATGACACCATGGAAGCTAAGTTTAAGTTTCCTGAAAATAAAGTTATAACATGGGATGGTCAGAGCAGGAATGCATTTAAAAAAGATATTGAAGGAGGTAGGGGAACAAAGATATTTGGATCAAAGGGAACTGTTTTAGTTGATAGGAATGGTTACAAAGTTTTTGATCTTTCTAACAGATTAATCTATAATAGTAGGGAAGATCAAAAATTTATCAAAATAGAAAGAAGTATGACACATCTTCATTTTGATAATTTTTTTAATTCAATAAGTCATGGTGAAAAATTAAATTCTCCTATTGAAGATGCAGCAATTAGTCAAAGTATGGTTCATTATGCAAACATTTCTTACAGAATAAACAAGGATTTTAAAATAAACCCTAAAAATGGAAGAATTAATGATAGAAAAGCAAAAAAAATGTGGTCAAGAGAATATGAAAAGGGTTGGAGTATAAATAATATCAGCTAGAGCTAAGTGCATCTAGTCTTTTAATCAATGGAGGGTGTGAATAATGAACAAAGACGTAAAATGGATGTGGATACAAATTAGATAAACTGTTGACTGAAAGTTTTTTTAAGGCTAGCACAAGAGCATCTCCATTGTAAGTTTCTTTCGCAAATTTATCAGCTTCATATTCATTTTTTCTACTCAAAATATTCATAAAAATTCCTGTAATTAATCCAATAGGACTGTAAAGCATTGAAAAAACAACTAGCCCTAGATGAAAACTACTAATTTTTCCACCCAAAGAATCGATTAATTCTGAATTATTAAGACATAACTCAAAAAGAAATGTTATTAGTCCAATTTGGATTATTGATAAAATTAATCCTTGATAAACATGTTTTTTCTTGAAATGACCCACTTCGTGAGCTAGTACAGCAACTAATTCTTCCTCACTATGTTTTTCAACTAAAGTATCAAATAGTGCAATTGTTTTTTTTGGACCAATTCCTGAAAAATAAGCATTGGCTTTAGTCGATCTTTTTGAACCATCAATTATAAATATATTGTTCAATGAATAACCAATTTTTTTAGAATATGTTTCAATTTTTTCTTTTAAACTACCTTCACTAATTGGAACAAGCTTATTGAACAATGGAACAATTAATGAAGTGTAAAACATATTCATAAACAAAGTAAAAAAAGACAATCCAAGCCAAAGATAAATCCAAAATCCATGACTTATTTTACTGTAAACTATTAGAGTTGCATAAAGTAAAGCTCCACCAATTAATAAAGCGAGAAAAACTCCCTTTAATTTATCCAAAATAAATGTATTGATAGTTGTTTTATTAAATCCAAATTTTGTTTCAATATAAAATGTTGAATAATATTGAAAAGGAATAGAGATAATTAAATTAAATAAATAAAATGTTAAGAAAAATAATGATGATTGAATAAAAATATTATCAAAATTAATCATGAAATAGTCACTTACTTTTCCATATAATCCAAGTGTTAATAAAAAAATAGTAATTGAAAAATTTATTGTAGATGAAAAGAAAGATAATTTTCCATTAGCTTTTTTATATTCTTTAGCTTTTTTGTATTTGTCTTTATCATAGAAATCTTTTAAAGATTTAGGAATGTAATCTTTCCAATTATTATCATTAATATATTCAAGAATAGTTGAAAAAATATAGTTTAAACTTACAAGAAAAATTAACAATAAAAGCCATTCGTTTTTTTCCATATTTAAAATTTTTTAAAGAATTTCCATACTTCATCGAACAATATTGAATATGATCGTGTGACTCCATGTCCTATGTTTTCAAGCCTTAAATATCTAACTTCTTTTCCAGCATCACAATTTTTAAAATCATATAATCTATTAACTCCATACTCTTCAAAACTGTCCCCCACAAATTTTAATTCAAAACTAGAACAATCAAAGGTTGAAGCCCATAATTTTGCACTGTCTAATGCGTCTAAAAAAACATGAGTTCCAGGACCTGGTCCTCCATTAATAGGAACTACGTTATCTTTACCTCCATTAACTTGAAAAATAGAAATTGGTTGAGTTGAGGGTTTTATTGGCATACTTTGCATTAATTGACTTACAATTGGAGCTATAGCATTAAAATGATTAGTTTCAATGGCTAATTTATTAACCATTCCAGATCCATTTGAACTACCAATTGCATACATTTTATTGAAATTAAGGTTTAAGTAATTTTTTATTTCATCTACTATTAAATTAGTAAACTCAACATCATCAGCAGTTGATTTTTCAGAACCTAAATTCCATGACTTCAAATATCCTTGAGGATAAATTCCTATAAATTCTCCATTATCGGTAAACTTTTTTAAAATATTAATCCAATTTCTATTACTTCCTCCATTTCCATGAAATGCAAAAACAACCGGGTAGTCTTTTGAAGTATCAATTTCTAGAGGAGCTTGAATTAGAACTGACCTTGACACTTCTGAACCATTAATTTTTTGATTTATAAATATCTCTGATGAGCTAATTGTTTTTGTTTTTGATGATTCTAACTGTGAATTACTACATGAAATTATAATAAACGATAACAATATTTTAAAAACTAAATATTTCATAATTATTTAAAAATTTGTGGAGTCGGAGGGAATCGAACCCTCGTCCAAACGACTGAAATTTTAGATTTCTACAAATTTAGTTTTCATTTAATTTTCGATAGTATTCTTGCTGAAAACTACACAAACACTACTTATCTTCAAAAGTTCAGATAACTATCGAAGCAATAGTTATCCTATGTTAACATAACTGTGTCTCAATGAAATAATTGTTAACAAAAAAAATTTCGAGACATCTCGCTTTTCTACCTTGTAGAACATGGCTAGACCTACTATAATTCAGTCTTAAGCAGCAAGAGCGTATTTATTTTCGCCATTTAAAAGTTTTAGTTGATATTAACGAGCTTTAACTAATCGCTCGATTTGCTTACTAATATTACTAAATCGCTGTCAAATCCAGTCGACCCCAAAATTTCAATGAACTAAAATGTAAGCAAAAGTAATAAATACAATTAAATTGAAGATCTTAACCTAACTAGTTTCTCAATTAGATATTTCAATTGATCCAGAGGAAGCATGTTTTTTCCATCACTTTTAGCTTCATCAGGATTATAATGAGTTTCTATAAATATACCATCTACACCTGAAGCAATACCAGCTTTAGCTAAAGTTTCTATTAATTCAGGTTTCCCACCTGTAATTCCACTAGATTGATTGGGTTGTTGTAAAGAGTGAGTAATATCGAGAACTACAGGTGCATATTCTTTCATTTTTGGGATGGATCTAAAATCAACAACTAAATCTTGGTAACCAAACGTGCTTCCTCTTTCAGTAACAAGTACATTGGAATTTCCAGATTCTTTTACTTTTTGAACAGCAAAAAACATTGATTCTGGACTCATAAATTGACCTTTTTTAATGTTAATTATTTTACCTGTTTTTGCAGCTGCAACTATTAAATCAGTTTGTCTTGCTAAAAAAGCAGGTATTTGTAATATATCAACATAACTAGATGCAAGTTTAGCATGTTTAATTTCATGAATATCAGTAGTTGTTGGGATTGAAAACTCTTCTCCAACTTTTTTTAGAATTTCTAAAGCATTTTGATCACCAATTCCTGTAAAACTACCAATTCTGGTTCTATTTGCCTTTTTAAAACTACCCTTAAATACAAAGTTTATTTCAAAGTTTTTAGAAATATTATTTATTTCATTACATATCTTAAATGCCATTTCTTCTTTTTCAATAGCGCATGGTCCAGCAATTAAAAAAAAAGACTTTGGGTTATTAAGTAAATTATCCAGGTTAAACATTTAATACAAATATTATGTTTTTTTTATTAATTCAAATATCCTTTCGTCTTCAATTCTGATAGTTTTTTTTGGGTTTTTTGAAATCAGTTGGTAATCATGAGTTGCCATTATTATTGAAGTTCCTTGATTATTAATTGAATTTAAAATATTCATTATTTCTAAACTAGTGGCAGGATCTAAATTTCCTGTCGGTTCATCAGCTAAAACCAATTTAGGCTTATTTAATAATGCTCTTGCTATACTAACTCGTTGTTTTTCTCCTCCGGATAGTTCATTTGGTAATCTATTTTTATAATCATTCATTTTGACCTGTTCAAGCACACTATCAATTCTTTCTTCAATTTTTTCTTTTTTTTTCCATTCTGTTGCTTTTAATACAAATTCAAGATTTTTAAACACAGTTCTGTCAGGTAATAATTTAAAATCTTGAAAAATAATGCCAATTTTTCTTCTGAGATTTGGAATTTCTTTTTTTTTAATTTTTATTAAATCATATCCTAAAACCTCAGCTTCACCCTGTATAAGAGGAAAATCAGCGTAAATAGTCCTCAAAATACTACTTTTACCACTGCCGGTTTTACCAATTAAGTAAATAAAATCCTTCGTAATAATATCAAGATTAATGTTCTTTAGAGCTTTGTTGTCATTAAGTTTAATACCAACTTTATTAAAATAAATTATTTTCTCTGCCATAATAATATTATAAAGTTATTAATTCATTTGTTATAATAGTTTTTTTTTAATATTTACAAAAAATATTGTTATAAGTAGCTTCAAACTATATTTATATGGAAATATTTGATCATATTTGCCAAAAAAATTTATGTGCGGAATAGTTTGTGCTCTAAATAAAAAAGAAGATTCTTCAGTACTAAGAAATAGAGTGCTTGAAATGTCTAAAAAATTAAGACACAGAGGGCCTGATTGGAGTGGTATTTACTGCCATGAAAATGTTGTTCTTGCTCACGAAAGATTAGCAATAGTTGATCCTAAGTCAGGAAAACAGCCTTTATTTAGTAAAGATGAAAGGTATGTTTTAGCTGCTAATGGAGAAATTTATAATCATAAAGATTTAAGAAATCTTACAAAAAATTTTGAATATCAAACAAATTCTGATTGTGAGGTAATAATTTCATTATTTGAAAAATACAGAGAAAAATTCATTGATAAAATGAATGGTATTTTTGGTTTTGTTATTTATGATAAGAAAGAAAATGAGTTTTTCATTGCCAGAGATCACATGGGTATAATACCACTTTATATTGGGTGGGATAAAAATAAAATTTTTTATGTAGCATCTGAGTTAAAAGCATTAGAAGGCACATGTGAAAAAATTGAAGTTTTCCCACCCGGACAATACATGTCTAGTAAAGATTTCAAATATAAAAAGTGGTATAATAGGGACTGGACAGATTTTGAAAATATAAAAGAAAACAAAACTAATTTGAATGATTTAAAAATAGGTTTAGAACAAGCTGTTCGACGTCAACTAATGAGTGATGTTCCCTATGGAGTTCTTTTATCTGGTGGATTAGATTCTTCAATTACGTCAGCATTAGCAAAAAAGTTTTCTAAAAAAAGAATTGAAAATAACGATAAGTCTGAAGCTTGGTATCCTCAGTTACATTCATTTTCTGTGGGTCTAAAGGGTTCCCCAGATTTAAAAGCTGCTAAATTAGTTTCTGAACATATTGGATCTATTCATCATGAAGTAATATTTACAGTCCAAGAAGGTTTGGATGCTATAAAAGATGTAATATATCATATTGAAACATATGATGTTACAACCGTCAGAGCATCCACTCCAATGTATTTAATGGCAAGAATGATTAAATCTATGGGAATTAAAATGGTTTTATCTGGGGAAGGAGCTGATGAGCTTTTTGGAGGATATCTCTATTTTCACAAAGCACCAAATCCCAAGGAATTTCATAAAGAGACTGTAAGAAAGCTTGAAAAGCTATATCAATATGATTGTTTAAGAGCAAATAAATCTTTAGCCGCTTGGGGTATAGAAGGTCGAGTTCCATTCTTAGACAAAGAATTTATTGATATTGCAATGAAAATTAACCCTGCTGATAAGATGATTACAAATGAAAGAATGGAAAAATGGGTTGTTAGAAAATCTTTTGAAGACTATCTTCCTGATGAAGTAGCTTGGAGGCAAAAAGAACAATTCAGCGATGGAGTTGGCTATAGTTGGATTGATAGTTTAAAAGAATTAGTCGAAAATGAAGTTTCTGACAATATGTTTAAGAATGCCTCAAATAGGTTCCCTTTTCAAACTCCTCAAAATAAAGAAGAATATTTTTATAGATCGATTTTTGAATCTCATTTTCCGTCTCAGGCGTCTGCAGAAACTGTTCCGTCAGTTCCATCTGTTGCTTGTAGTACTCCCATTGCGCTAGAATGGGATAAGTCTTTTAAAAATCTTAATGATCCATCAGGAAGATCGATACTAAATATACACAAAGATTCTTATTAAATAATTATAATAAGATTGTTAATAACTTAAGTGTATTCATCTCTGTTAAACACCTCTTTTTTTAGCCTTTTAAAGTATATTTGTAAATAAACAGCTAATTCATAAAAAAATTAATGAGTAAAGAGCAAAATCAGCAATATTCTGCAGATAGTATACAGGCCCTGGAGGGTATGGAACATGTCAGAAAAAGACCTTCTATGTACATTGGCGATGTTGGTGTTAGAGGTCTCCATCATTTAGTTTATGAAGTTGTTGATAATTCTATTGACGAAGCCATGGCTGGTCATTGTACAACAATTTCAGTCATAATAAATGAAGATGATTCAATCACTGTTGAGGATGATGGGAGAGGAATTCCTGTTGGAATCCATCAAAAAGAAGGTGTATCAGCTCTTGAAGTCGTAATGACAAAAATTGGAGCAGGAGGTAAGTTTGATAAAGATTCTTATAAAGTTTCAGGTGGTTTACATGGTGTTGGTGTCTCTGTTGTTAATGCACTTTCTGATCATTTGACAGCTGTTGTTCATAGAGATGGTAAAGTTTGGCAACAAGAATATGAAAAAGGTAACACCCTGTATTCTGTCAAAGAAGTTGGAGTGACTAATAAAACAGGAACTATTATAACATTTAAACCAGATCTTTCAATTTTCAAAGATGTAGAAAAATATAATTATGAAACTCTTTCAAACAGAATGAGGGAGTTGTCATTTTTGAATAAAGGTATTCATGTATCATTAACTGATAAAAGAAAAAAAGTTGATGGCAACTTTTTAAATGAAAAATTTCATTCTGAGGAAGGTTTAAAAGAGTTTATAAAATTTTTAGATGAGAATCGTGAACCTTTAATACCTGAAGTTATTGCTATTGAAGGAGAAAAAAATAATATTCCTGTGGAAATTGCAATGATCTATAACTCTTCTTTTAATGAAAATATTCACTCATATGTCAATAATATAAATACACATGAGGGTGGAACACATCTTTCAGGCTTTAGAAGAGGTTTAACTTCGACTTTAAAGAAATATGCTGATTCTTCAGGTTTATTGGATAAAGTTAAAGTTGAGATTGCAGGTGATGATTTTAGAGAAGGTTTAACTGCCATAATATCTGTTAAAGTTGCTGAACCTCAATTTGAAGGTCAGACTAAAACTAAATTGGGTAATAAAGAAGTCAATTCTGCTGTTTCCCAAGCTGTTTCTGAGATGTTAGAAAATTACTTAGAAGAACACCCAAGTGAAGCAAAAATAATAGTAGATAAAGTTATCCTTGCAGCCCAAGCTAGACACGCAGCACGGAAAGCGAGAGAGATGGTTCAAAGGAAAACAGTAATGGGTGGTGGAGGTTTACCTGGAAAGCTGTCAGATTGTTCAGAACAAGATCCAACAATGTGTGAAATATTTTTAGTTGAGGGTGATTCTGCAGGCGGTACCGCCAAACAAGGTCGTGATAGAAATTTTCAAGCTATTCTTCCACTTAGAGGAAAGATTCTTAACGTTGAGAAAGCTATGCAACATAAAGTTTTTGAAAATCAAGAAATAATTAATATTTACACTGCTCTGGGTGTTACCGTGGGAACGGAAGAGGATAGTAAAGCTTTGAATCTTGAAAAATTAAGGTATCATAAAATTGTTATAATGTGTGATGCTGACGTTGATGGTAGTCACATTTCAACATTAATTTTAACATTTTTCTTTAGATACATGAGAGAATTAGTTGAAAATGGCCATGTCTATATTGCTACACCCCCACTATATCTTGTAAAGAGAGGAAGTAAAAAAGAATATGCTTGGAACGATATTGACAGAGATAAATTACTTGAATCTTTTGGTAATGGTGCTTCAATTCAGAGATATAAAGGTTTGGGCGAGATGAATGCAATCCAACTTTGGGAAACAACGATGAATCCTGAATCAAGAACATTTCGCAAAGTCACAATTGAGAATGCAGGAGAAGCAGACAGAGTATTTTCAATGTTAATGGGAGAAGATGTTCCACCAAGAAGAGATTTTATTGAAAAAAACGCTACATATGCAAATATCGATGCATAGATAATATAATAATATGAAAGTAACTATTGTAGGTGCAGGAAATGTAGGAGCAACTGCTGCTGATGTTATTGCCTCCAAATCAATTGTAAGTGAGGTTGTTTTGTTAGATATTAAAGAAGGTTTCGCAGAGGGTAAGGCTCTAGACATTATGCAAACTTCAAATACTAAAGGTTTTAATACTAGAGTAGTTGGTGTAACCTCAGATTATTCAAAAACTTCAAATTCTGACGTTGTTGTTATTACGTCAGGAATGCCTAGAAAGCCAGGGATGTCACGCGAGGAATTAGTTGGTATTAATGCAAAAATAGTGAAAGATGTAACAAAAAATATTTTAATTCACAGTGAAAATCCTGTGATAATAGTTGTTTCAAATCCAATGGATACAATGACTTATCTTACATTAAAATCCTCTGGTTTAAATAAAAAAAGAATTATTGGTATGGGTGGTGCTCTTGACAGTTCAAGGTTTAAAACTTATATATCATTAGCAATCAATAAGCCAGCAAATGATATTCAGGGCATGGTAATAGGAGGTCACGGTGATACTACGATGATACCTTTAAAAAGATTTGCTAAATATAATGGACTACCCTTAACTGATTTCATTAGTGAAAAGAATATTGAAGAAATAGTAAAATCAACCATGGTTGGAGGAGCTACATTAACTAAGCTGTTAGGAACCTCAGCATGGTATGCGCCTGGTTCTTCAGTTGCATATGTCGTTGATTCAGTCATAAATGATCATAAAAGAATAATTCCTAGTTCAGTCTATTTAGATGGAGAATATGGTTTTTCAGATATCTGTATTGGTGTGCCCTGCGTGATAGGTAAAAATGGTATTGAAGAAATTATTTCACTTAATTTAAATAACGAGGAAAAATTACTTTTATCCAACAGTGTAGATGCAGTCAAATCAATGAATGAGTCTCTCAGCGATCATATCTGATATATATAACTAATCATTATTTTGTTTGTGATGTTCTAAATCATATATTTGCTAGCCAAAAAAATCAATTATGCATAAAAATGGTCTTGTAAAATTTATAGCAATTATTTTTACGTTGATAAGTATTCTTCAAATCTCGTATACATATGTTGTTAGTAAAGTTGAAAAAGATTCTGAAAATTATGCAATATCAAAAATTGATCCTGAAGATATTGATTTCACAATTAAAAGAGATCAGGCTCAAAGATCATATCTTGATTCTGTTTCAGATATTTCTATTTTTGGTTTCACTACTTATAAAGGGGCAAAAGCTAAAGAATTAAATAAGGGTTTGGATTTAAAAGGTGGAATTAATGTTATTCTACAAATATCAGTCAAAGATATTTTAAAAGGTTTAGCTGAAAATACTAATGATGCATCATTCAACATGGCTATTGATAAAGCTGATGAAATGCAAAAAAACTCTAATGATACTTATGTCGAGTTATTTTTCTTAGCATTTGAGGATCTTGATTCGAGTAAATTAGCTTCACCTGATATTTTTGCTAATAGAACCCTGAGTGATGAAATCAACTTTGAGATGAGTGACAATGAAGTAAAGCCAATCATTAGAAGAAAAATTGATGAATCCATTACTTCTGCATTTGAAGTTTTGAGAAAAAGAATTGATAAATTTGGTGTAACTCAACCAAATATTCAACGACTTGGTAATTCAGGTCGTATACTTGTTGAATTACCCGGAGCAAAGGATGTTGATAGGGTTAAAAAACTTTTACAAAGCACAGCTCAGTTAGAGTTTTGGACTACTGAAAAAAATCAAGATTTTTTTAATTTTCTCTCTCAAGCAAACAAGGTAATCATTGATTCTCAAGAAAAAGAAACTGATGATAATAAAATTAACAATCAATCTTCTGAAATTGATGATTTACTTGCAGATGTTGAAGTTAAATCTGACTCATTAAATCTTCAAAAAAATCCTCTTTTAGATTTGATTGTAGGTACTGGATTTCAAGGCGGTCCTGTTTTAGCTCAGTTTAATTTTAAAGACAAAGCTTTAATTGACTCATATTTAAATGACCCCAGGGTTAGACAACTTTTACCCTCATCAAAAAGATATACAAAATTCTTGTGGGGTATTCCAGATCCTGAAACAAATATTATTGATCTTTACATACTTAAATCAAATAGAAATGATCTCCCGCCGTTAAGTGGAAGTGTTGTTATCGATGCTGCTCAATCTTATGATCAATTTGGAAATGCTGCAGTCACAATGCAAATGAATGGCAAGGGCGCTAAAGTTTGGGAGGATTTAACAGACCAAGCATATAAAAACTCGAACAATATTGCCATTGTGTTGGATGAAATAGTTTATTCTGCTCCAGGCGTTACTAGTGGCCCAATCTCTGGTGGAAGATCTGAAATATCAGGAAATTTTACGTTGAATGAGGCTATAGATTTAGCTAATGTACTTAGAGCTGGTAAATTACCAGCTTCCGCTGAAATAATTCAGTCAGAAATTGTGGGACCATCTCTTGGAAAAGAGTCTATTAATAAGGGCGTTAATTCATTTTTAATAGCTCTATTATTAGTTCTTGCTTGGATGATTTTTTATTATGGTAGAGCTGGTTTATATGCTGATGTTGCTTTAGTTCTGAATATAGTTTTAATATTTGGTTTTCTTTCAGGTTTGGGAGCAGTTTTAACTCTTCCTGGTATTGCGGGTATTGTACTAACTATTGGAATGTCCGTTGATGCGAATGTCTTAATTTTTGAAAGAGTTAGAGAAGAATTGTACAGAGAAAAGGGATTAAAACAGGCTGTATCTGATGGTTTTAGTAATGCACTATCCTCTATTTTAGATGCTAATATTACTACAGGTCTAACTGCATTAATTTTATTTATTTTCGGTTCTGGTCCAATTAAAGGTTTTGCAACTACACTTTTAATTGGAATTATAACATCTTTGTTTACTGCAATTTTTATTACTAGAATGTTAGTAGAAAGACATATCTCACTAAATAAAGAATTATTTTTCTCTTCTTCACTTACTAAAAATTTATTCAGGAATTTATCGATTACATTCTTATCTAAAAGAAAAATTTCATATGTTATTTCAGGAACATTGATTTTTATTGCTCTTTTTTCATTATTCACAAATGGTTTAAATCAAGGTGTTGATTTTGTTGGCGGAAGATCATATGTTGTAAGATTTGCAGAACCTGTTCCACAACAAGAAATTCAGAGTAAATTGGTTGCAACTCTAGGTAATGCTGAAATAAAAACATTTGGGGCTGAAAATCAGTTAAAAATTACATCTAATTATAAGGTTGATGAAACATCAACTTCAGTAGATGATGAAATCCATCAAATTTTATTTTCTAATCTTTCTGAATATATTGGCGAAACCAATATTGATGATTTTATTAATGGAAGCGAGGATAAACAAGTTGGTATTATGTCATCATTTGGTGTTGGACCGACGATTGCTGATGATATAAAAAAGAATTCATTCCTCGCTGTTTTTGGGTCTTTAATTATAGTTTTTCTTTATATATTATTTAGGTTCAAGAATTGGCAGTTTTCATTAGGTGCAGTATCTGCGGTTTTTCATGATGTTATGGTTGTTCTTGGTATATTCTCTATAACTTATACTTTCATGCCATTTGATATGGAAATAAATCAAGCATTTATTGCTGCTATATTAACAGTTATTGGTTATTCATTAAATGATACAGTTGTTGTTTTTGATAGAATTAGAGAATATAGAAATATAAATAGATCTTGGGAAGCAAATAAGATTGTAAACACCGCTTTAAACAGCACCCTAAGTAGAACCTTAAATACATCGTTTACTACATTGGTTGTTCTTGTTTCAATTTTTCTGTTTGGTGGAGAATCAATTAGAGGGTTTATGTTTGCTTTAATTATTGGTGTTATGGTTGGTACATACTCATCGGTATTTGTAGCTACACCTATTATGTTTGATACTTTGAAGAAGAAGTTTATTTCTTAAAGTTTTTTAGAGAAGATCTTACACTTTTATTAACCTCAAGTAATTTTTTTGCTTCTTTTTTTGATATTTTTAGCTTATTTATTAGCATTTTCTGAGCTCTATCAACGAGTTTATTGTTTGATAATTGCATATCTACCATCTTATTATCTAAAACTTTTCCTAATCTTATCATAAGTGTTGTAGATATCATATTTAAAACTATTTTTTGTGCGGTTCCAGATTTCATTCTAGTACTTCCTGTAATGAATTCAGGTCCAACTACAATTTCTACAGGTATTTCACATACTTTAGAAAGAGGTGAGTTTGGGTTGCAAGTCAAACATCCAGTTAGAATTCCCTCTGATTTACACTTTTTAATAGTAGATACTACATATGGTGTTGTTCCAGATGCGGCGATTCCTATTACAGAGTCATTTTTATTTATATTAAACTTTTTTAAATCATACCATCCTTGTGTTAGGCTGTCTTCTGCAAACTCTTGAGATTTTCTGATAGCTTTATCACCACCAGCAATAATTCCGTTAACAAGATTTTCAGAGACACCAAAAGTTGGTGGGCATTCAGATGCATCTAAAATACCCAACCTACCACTTGTACCTGCACCTAAATAAAAAAGTCGACCCCCTTTTTTCATTTGATTTTCTATACATTCAATAAGTCTTTTGATGTCATCCAGCTTTTCTTCAACTGCATAGGCAACAAACTTATCTTCACTATTAATTAATTCAATAATATCAGCAACTGATTTTTTTTCTAAATCATTATGATTAGATGATTGTTCTGTTATTTTATTAAAACTCATGATATTGTTAATAACAAAATAAATAAATAAAAGCTAAAACTAGTTAACATTTATATCCTTTAGTATAAAAGTATCGAATTCACTAACGTTAAAATAACCAAATGGATTTAGACTATCATTATTTACACAATAAATGTTTCCTTTAATTGATGTAGGTGGCGCAGCGAATGGTCCATTTTGTGTGTTTGTTTGAATTATAACTTGAATAATAAATTTAAAATATTGAAAATCAATACCTTCCATTTTTATTTCTAATTCATTATTTTGAATTTTATTTTTATTTATAAAATATGAAAATGTAAAATTATTACCTTCAATATAAATATCATCAGCAGGTTGTAAATTACCTTTACCAAATTCGAACAAATAATAGTTGTCGTCATTTTCAATATCCTTGAAAGAGGTAACAATCTCAATTTCATCATTATTAAGAGATTTTCTTTGCCCCTGTTTTACATTACCAATTGGAGGAGATCTTCGCAAAATATTTTTACTTTGATAATGATTATTTTCGTGATATATATTTAATTCATAATCTGAGCTTTTTGATATATTTTCAATTTCGATATAGTATTGATTTTCTTTTGAAAAATTTAGTTCATATTCAACACCAGATTCAATTTCTTTTATAATCACTTCAGCATTTTCAATGAATGTAATTTCGTCATCAAAATAACTTGTTGTCTTACTTATAGTAACTCGGGCAAAACCATTTTTACTATTTACATGTTTATTTATTTTTGCATCAACAACAATTCTCTTTTCGGTGAATTCTAAATCTAAATCAATCACCTTTTCACACCCAGAAAAAATAAAAACGAATAGTATAAAAGCTAAGTTTCTTCTCATTAAAAGTTAAAATTATATGTTACTGAAGGTACAATACCAAATATTGAAATTTGAACTGCTTCGTTCTTTAATGTTTGATCATTTTTTCTAAACAGTATTGAAGATGCATTGTCTCTATTGTAGAGATTATATATACCAAAAACCCATTCACTATTCACTTTTTTATTGATATTTTTTTTAGGAACTAAACTTAAACTTAGGTCTAGTCTGTGATAATTAGGTAATCTATTAGAATTTCTTGACCCATAATTTGGAATACTGAGATTCATATATTGATATTGGGCATTAGGATAATTTGTTGGTTGACCAGTTTGGAAAATAAAATTACTATTTAAAGTTAGCTTTTCGTTTATTTTAAATTTTGAATTAATACTTATATCATGAGTTTTATCATATGGTGTTAGGTACCATTTTCCATTATTTATTCCGGATTCATCATAACTTATTCCAGGTGTTTTTTGTTCAGATTTTGAAAGAGTATAGGAAATCCAAAATTGATTTCTTCCTGTATTTTTTTTAAGCAATAATTCCAAACCGTAAGCTCTTGCTTGCCCTTTTAATAATACTCTTTCGATATCATTATTTGCAACTAAATCCGCTCCATCAATGTAATCTAATCTATTTTTTATCATCTTATAAAATATTTCGGATTCAAGTTTGAGCAGTTTAAATTTTTTATAATATCCAATTGCAAATTGATCAAGTTTTTGAGGATCAATATATGGACCTGATGGTGTCCAAATATCCAATGGCTGAGGCGAGTTTGTATTTGAAATTAAGTGTATGTACTGATTTAATCTGTTGTAACTAAATTTAAAACTATCATCAACCCTATTATACGATAAATTAAATCTCGGTTCTATGTTGTTAAATGATTTAAATATATTATTTTCTGAAGAATAATTATTTGCTAAGGGATCAGCGCCATTGTATATTTTCAAGACTGGATCAAATACTACAGGCTTATTATCCAAATAAGTTTTTAGTCCTGATTGTTTTAATCTGATAAATTGATTGAGTCTAAAACCATATCGCATTGAAATTTTATTACTTATCTTGTGAATCACATCAAAATAGGCTGCATTTTCAAAAGCAAATTTTTTATTTAAAGTAGATGAATTGATACCAGATTCTTTAGTTAGTGGCATTATCTCACCTGGATTGAAATCGTAGTATATTACATTCAGCCCATAATTGAATTGAATATTACTTGAATAATAATTTTTAAGATCAAATTTAAGGTTCAAATTTTTAATTCCTGAGTTCCAGTCAAAACCAGCAAAATCTAATTGTAAACCGTAATAATAATCGCTATATATTATTGATGTATTACTAAAAGTTTTATCATTAATTAGATGGTTCCACCTTAAATTAAATGTTGTATTTCCATAAAGTAAAAGGAAAGTATTATCAAGTTTAAAAAAATCTCTCCCAAAATATCCTGAAAAATAAAGCTTATTTTTTTTATTAATTGTAAAATTAGATTTGGTATTGATGTCAAAAAAGTATGCAGAATTTTCGATATCGGTTAGCTTTAAAAAAAGATGTGCATAGGTTCCTCGAGATGCAATTAAAAAAGAGCTCTTTTCAGTTTGAATTGGCCCTTCCACTAAAAATCTACTTGAAATTGCACCTATTCCACCATTAAATTTTAACTCATTTTTATTTCCATCTTTTTGGTAAACATCTAGGACCGATGAGACCCTACCACCATATGACGAGGGAATTCCGCCCTTAAAAAGTTTAACTTCTTTTATTGCATCAGAGTTAAAAACTGAAAATAGTCCAAAAAGGTGAGAGGAATTATAAATAATTGCCTCGTCAAACAAAATTAAATTTTGGTCTGCTGCACCTCCTCTTACATTAAATCCAGAAGCCCCTTCTCCAGCATTACTGACACCCGGTAGCAACTGTATAGTTTTAAGTAAATCAGATTCACCAAAAACTACAGGTGTCTGTTTAATTGTTTGACCCGATAGTCTATTTAAACTTAAAACAGGTAAATCAATTTCAATATTTTCAATATTTTCTGTAATAATTACTTCACTTAATTCCTCAATTTGCTCGCTTAGTAAAATATCAAAAGAAATATTTCTATCAATTATAATTTTTTTGACAACTTCTTTATAGCCAAGAACGTTAAAGATTACATCATAATTCCCTTTTGGAACTGTTATGGAATAAAAACCATATGAATTAGAAATAGTACCGGTTTTAAGAGATGGAATTATGATATTTGAACCAATAATAACTTCTTTACTAGATTCATCAAGAATATAACCACTTAAAGTAAAATTAGTTTGTGATTTAGAATAAGTAAATAGTAATAATAAAGTTGCAGTAAAAAAAGAACGAAACACTTTAATAAAATCTAAAAATAATGCCAACTGAGAAAGTGAGAAATAAAAACATATATTATCTAAGCCATCTTAGTATCTAAATTCTCTTTGATTGAATCTAAAAATTCTTGAGTGTTTAGGTAATGTTGTCTTTTTAGATTAGTTCCGTGAATTAGTAAGGCTAAATCTTTTGTCATCTTACCAGACTCTACAGTTTCAATACATACTTTTTCTAAAAGATTAGAGAAAATTAATAGCTCATTGTTTGAATCTAATTCAGCCCTGTGAATCAATCCTCTTGTCCAAGCAAAAATTGATGCTATTGGGTTAGTCGATGTTTCTTTACCTCGCTGGTGAAGTCTAAAATGTCTAGTAACAGTACCATGAGCAGCTTCTGCTTCTAAAGTTTTACCGTCAGGTGTCAAAAGAGTAGAAGTCATCAAACCTAATGACCCAAAACCTTGAGCAACTGTATCAGACTGTACATCTCCATCATAATTCTTGCAAGCCCATACAAATCCTCCTTCCCATTTCATTGCTGCAGCTACCATATCATCGATTAATCTGTGCTCATAGGTTATACCTAGTTTTTTAAACTCATCTTTAAATTCGTTTTCGTATACTTCATGAAAGATGTCTTTAAATCTTCCATCATATGCTTTTAATATTGTATTTTTTGTGGATAGGTATAAAGGCCATTTTTTGGAAATCGCTCTATTCATACATGATCTAGCAAAACCATAAATTGAAGAATCGATATTGTACATTCCCATCGCAATACCATCTTCATTGAAATTATATATCTCCCATGTTTTAGATTCATCTCCATTTTCAGGTTTAAAAGTCATTGTGAGTTTTCCTTTTCCATGTGTGACAAAATCAGTGGCACGATACTGATCACCAAATGCATGTCTACCAATACAAATAGGCTTTATCCAACCTTGAACATATTTTGGAATATTCTTCATTATTATAGGTTCCCGAAATACTGTTCCGCCAATAATATTTCGTATTGTACCATTGGGAGATCTCCACATTTTTTTTAAAGTGTATTCTTTTACTCTTTGCTCATCAGGTGTAATTGTTGCACATTTGATACCAACATTGTATTTTTTAATCGCCTCTGCAGCATCAACAGTAACCTTATCGTCTGTAAAATCTCTGTTTTTGAGGCCTAAATCAAAATATTTTATATCCAGATCTATATATGGTAATATCAGTTTTTGCTTAATGAAATCCCATAATATTCTTGTCATTTCATCACCATCAAGCTCTACAATAGGATTGCTTACTTTGATCTTGGACATTAAATTATTTTTTTTCTTCTTTAATTCTAGCTTTTTTACCTCTCAAATCTTTGAAATAATAAATTCTAGATCTCCTTACCTTACCTTTTTTATTGAGCTCAATTTTTTTGATAGAAGGAAGATTAATTGGGAAAATTCTTTCAATACCAACGGTACCAGACATTTTTCTCACGGTGAAAGTTTTAGTTTTTCCTGTTCCTTTGATTTGAATAACAACTCCTTTAAAAAACTGTGTTCTAGTCTTCTGACCTTCTTTTATTTCATAATAAACTGTTATCGTATCACCTGATTTAAATGATGGAAATTCATTTTTACTAATGAATTCATCTTGTACGTATTTGAGTAAAGGTTCCATTTATTTAAAATTTAAGATTAACATACATCTAATCAGAGGTTAATCAATGGGTGGCAAACTTACATATTTTTTGTTTTTTAAAAAAATTATTTTTTAAGTAAATCTGGTCTAATTCTTTCAGTTTTTTCAATTGATTTTTCCTCTCTCCATGCTTCTATCTTATTTTTATTTCCAGAAATTAATACATCTGGAACCTTTAAATTCTGGAATGTCGATGGTCTTGTATATACCGGTGGAGCTAGTAAGTTGTCTTGAAAAGAGTCTGTCAATGCTGAAGTTCCATCATTTAATACACCAGGGATTAATCTGACGATTGAATCACACAGAACAGCAGCAGGAAGTTCACCACCTGATAAAACATAATCCCCAATTGAAATTTCCATAGTTATAATATTATCTCTCACCCTCTGATCAATTCCTTTGTAATGACCGCAAATAATTATAAGATTTCCGCTTACAGATAATTTATTACATATTTTTTGGTTTAAGACTGGAGCATCAGGTGTCATATAAATAATTTCTGAATATTTATTTTGTTTTTTTAAAAAGTTTACACAATTGTTGATAGGCTCAATCATTAGAACCATCCCTGCTCCACCACCAAATTGATAATCATCAATTTGTTTATTATTTGAAATTGAATAATCCTTTAAATCATGAAAATTAATATCAACTAATCCATTGTCCAAAGCTCTTTTCATTATGGAGCCTGAAAAAGGGCTTTTAAGTAGATCAGGAGTTGCACTTATAATATCAATTTTTTTCATTTAATCAATCAAATATTAACCTTTCTTTTTCACCATTTAAATCAATAAATGTAATCTGATATATATTTTCATTCTCATATGAGCTCAATTCAGATGTTGAAGTTATTTTCTGTTCATTAATTTCAGTTAAAATATAACCAGCCCTTATTCCCATTCTGTATAAGGTACCATTTCTGTTAACCACCACTACAACTCCATTTTCAATCTTATTTTCTTCGAGTTTTGCGTCAGTTGCATCTTTTAATTGCATTCCATAAAACTGGACATAAGTACTTCTTTTGAGATTTACGCTTAATGTTTTAAAACTAGAATTACGTTTAATTACTACTTTAAGAATATCTCCAGGTCTTTTTGAGTTTAAGTATCCAGTTAAATCTGAAAACTTTTTGATATCAACATTATCAATTTTCGTTATAACATCACCCTCTTTTATTCCAGCCATATATGCTCCCATTGATTTATCTGTGCTATTTACGTAGAAACCTTCAGTTATGTCTAGATTTAATTCATTTGATAATTCAGTATTAAGACTTTGACCAGTAACGCCAAGAAGACCTCTTTGAACGTCTCCAAATTCTAAAATATCTTCATATATCTTTCTTGCAATATTACTTGGTACTGCGAATGAATAACCAATAAAGCCTGCATTATTACTTTGAATAGCAGTATTAATTCCAATTAAATCACCATTAATATTAACAAGAGCTCCACCGCTATTTCCACTATTAACTGCAGCATCAGTTTGAATAAAGGATTGATTTTTAGAATCATAGTCATTTAAATCTCTTGATTTAGCACTAATAATTCCAGCAGTTACAGTTGATGTAAGATTAAAAGGATTACCAACCGCTAAAACCCATTCTCCAATTTTAGTTTGATCAGAATTAGCAAATCTGATGTAAGGAAAAGAATTACTTCCTGATATTTTTAAAACCGCAATATCTGAATTTTCATCACTTCCAATAATTTCAGCTATAAAAGTTTTATTGTCATTTGTAGTAATTTCAATTTCATTTGCGTTTTCAATAACATGAAAATTAGTAATTATATATCCATCATTTGAAACTATAACACCAGAACCAGTACCTACTGTTCTTCTGTTTTCTGAATTACCGTAAAAAAAATCCCAAATACTATTACTTCCTTTAGATGTTGCAGTATTTTTTACATGAACTACAGAATTAATTGTTTTTTCAGCTGCAATTGTAAAATCTGGATTTTGAAAAAAACGAATTTTTGGATTAGGTTCATCTTTGTTATCTACAGCAGATACATTTAAGGTATTAAAACTTATTTCATCAGAAATATTTTTATAATCGCTAAAAGATTTGAAAATTATGTTTATTAAAACAATTAGGATTATTATGCCAAAAATATTTTTTAATCTTTTCATACTTTTTTTTTTGTAAAATTAATTTATTTGATTTTTTTCGTTTAATATTTAACTTCTTTTTAACAGGTCAATCAATATTTCTAAATTGCAGTTGTGAAAATTAGATTTACAAAATATCATGGAACTGGTAATGATTTTATTATCATAAACAATATATCAAATTCCTTTCCAAAAGACAATAGCGAAGTGATTTCCAAGTTATGTGATCGTAAATTTGGTATTGGTGCAGATGGTTTGATTCTAATTGAAAAACATCTAAAATTTCATTTCGAAATGATTTATTACAATTCTGATGGAAATTTAGGTTCCATGTGTGGTAATGGCGCAAGATGTTCAATTCATTTTTCTATGCTTAATAAATTAATTAAAAATAAAACTAATTTTTTAGCTTTTGACGGATCACATACTGGATCTGTTATTGATAATTTGGTTAATGTATCAATGTCTGATGTTTTGTCTTTTCAAAAATTAGATGATTTTATTTTAGTTGATACAGGATCTCCTCACTTGGTCAAATGTGTCGATGATATTAATTCAATTGACATAATAAAAATATCAAGAGAAATTCAAAAAGATCATAGATTTAAAAATGGTGTGAATGTTAATTTTATAAGTGAAGGAATAGATGATGTTTACAACATAAGAACATACGAAAGAGGGGTAGAGGATGAAACTCTTTCATGTGGTACTGGTGCTGTTGCAGCAGCAATATCTTTAAATATTTTATCTTTAAATAACAGTAATTGTATCAAATTAAAAACAAGAGGAGGTATTTTGACAGTTAATCTAAAAAGATCAAAAAATATTTTTAAAAACATTTATCTTTCAGGGAGTGTCAATAGAGTTTTTGATGGAAGCATTGAAATATGAAAAAAGTAGTTTACATTATTATTTTCTTTTTTTTTATAATTGGAATAGCAAGTGGTTTTTATCTATACAAAACATTCTATGAACCAAACACTCTGTTTAATGAAGAATCTGTATTTGTAACTATACCAACAAACTCTACAAAAAATCAATTATTAGATACACTAACTAATTATGTAAAAGATTTATCAAAATTTTCAAAAGCAGC
Source organism: uncultured Bacteroidota bacterium (assembly GCA_902587325.1). Classification (GTDB taxonomy): domain Bacteria; phylum Bacteroidota; class Bacteroidia; order Flavobacteriales; family Flavobacteriaceae; genus Eutrophosalina. Next base: position 115,580 of record CACIKV010000001.1, on the reverse strand, counting down.
AAAATATAAAGAGTATTTTTCAAAAATAAGACCAGGCAGATATAGATTAAATAATGGTTTTAATAATAATCAAATAATTAACTCCTTAAGATCCAATAACTTGCCAGTAAAAATCACATATAACAATATCGAAACTTTTAATGATTTAATTAAAAGAATTTCAGAAAAAATTGAAGCTGATAGTTTATCATTATCAAATGTTTTTTATGAAAAGAATTTTCTTAATGAATTAGGTCTTGATGAAGAATCGGTTTTTTCGTTATTTATACCTAATACTTATGAGTTTTTTTGGAATACAAATGCAACTCAGTTCAGAGAGAGAATATTAAAAGAATTTGATAGATTTTGGAATGATTCAAGAATTGAAAAGTCAAAAAAAGTAAATTTAAACCCTATTGAAGTCATGACCTTAGCATCAATTGTTCAGAAGGAAACACCAAAAGTTGATGAGAGACCAACTATAGCAGGTGTATATCTAAACAGACTTGAAAGAAATATGAAACTTCAGGCAGATCCGACTGTTGTTTACACTATTAAAAAAAGAGATGGTTTTGACACAAAAATTAGAAGAGTTTTATATAAAGATTTGAGAATAAAATCACCGTTTAACACCTATGTTTATAAAGGATTGCCACCTGCTCCAATAGTTACGCCAGATATTTCTGCAATTGAAGCTGTATTAAATCCTCAAAAACATTCTTTTATTTATTTTGTAGCTGATGTTTCAAATCCAGGATACCATTTATTTTCAAGAACAAATGCTGAGCATAACAGGAAAAAAAGACAATATACTAATTGGCTTAAAAAAAACAAGATTAGAAGATAAATTACTGATTTACAGATAATTAAAAAAATTACTATGTTTGCATCGTTATTAGCTACTGATTAGCTATAAACATAAGTGATGACTTTTAAATTTAAATTAATTTCATTCACTCTCTTATTATTTACAATAGGAATAAAACTTCCTCCCCCAAATTTAAACTATAACGATGATTATATTAAAACACTAGTATTATCTCCATCAAATGGCTATGATTTTGACAAAATAGCTTATAAAATACCTTTTACTGCGAAAGATTTCGTTGGTTTCAAAGAATTTCTTGGTTTTTATGAATCGGGTTCTGATTATAAAAAAATCAATAGTTTAGGTTATTTAGGCAAGTATCAATTTGGACGTTCTACTTTGAAAGTTTTAAGGATAAAAAAAATAGATAATTTTATTAATATTCCAGAACTTCAGGAAAAAGCTTTTTTGATGAATGTTATGAGAAATAAATGGATCTTAAGAATAGAGATTGAAAGATTTAGTGGTAAAAAAATCAACAATATTTTAATTACTGAATCTGGAATAATCGCTGCAGCTCATTTGTCTGGACCTGGAAATGTAAAAAAATTTTTAAGAAATAATTGTAATAATAATTTAGATTTTAAAGATATTAATGGTACAAAAATATCTGATTATATTAGAATATTTAGAAACTACGATATTTCTAAGATTTTGGCAATTAGACAGCCTTACATTAATTAATCTGAAAACTTTTTTGTCAAGTCTTCAACATATTTTCTAAAATGTTTATCTGTAAAAGCTAGGTTGTCTACTGTCTTACAGGCGTGAAGCACTGTTGCATGATCTCTGTGACCAATTTTAGTTCCTATACTTGCCAAAGATGCCTTTGTAAACTTTTTTGAAAAAAACATTGCTAATTGTCTAGCTTGGACTATATGTCTTTTTCTCGTCTTGGATTGTAGTGTAGTGACATCCATTTGAAAATAATCTGAAACAGTTTTTTGAATTTGGTCTATGGAAAGTTCTTTTTTTGTGTTTTTAACAAATTTTTCTACAACGACTTTGGCTAATTCAATTGTAATTTTCTTTTTATTAAATGATGATTGAGCCATTAATGAAATTAATGCACCTTCAAGTTCTCTTACATTTGATTTAATATTTTTTGCTACATACAATATAATATCTTCATCCATTTCAACTCCATCTAACAATAATTTATTTTTAATGATTGAGATTCTAGTTTCATGATCAGGCGTTTGAAGTTCTGCAGAAAGTCCCCATTTAAATCTTGAAAGTAATCTTTGTTCAATTTCTTGCATATCAACAGGAGCTTTGTCAGATGTCAAAACTACTTGTTTGCCATTTTGATGCAAATGATTAAAAATGTGAAAAAAGACATCTTGAGTGCCTGATTTACCAGAGAAAAATTGAACATCGTCAATAATTAAAGCATCTATTAATTGATAAAAATGTATAAAATCATTTCTATTATTTTTCTTAACAGATTCAACATACTGTTGAGTGAATTTTTCAGCAGAAATATATAAAACTGTTTTTTCAGGAAACCTTTGCTTAATATTGATACCGATTGAGTTAGCTAAATGCGTTTTACCTAATCCAACTCCACCAAAAATTAACAGTGGGTTAAAAGAAGTACCTCCAGGTCTGTTAGAAACAGCAAATCCTGCAGATCTGGCTAATCTATTAGAATCACCCTCCAGAAAGTTATTAAATGTATAATTGGGATTTAGGTGTGAATCAATTTTATAGTTTTTAATTCCAGGAATGACAAATGGATTTGTCAATTCAGATTTTAAAAAGCTTGTTGAACTTTCAATAGGTTGTGAGCTTATTTTTGGTTTATATTGACTTGGAATTTTTTCAGTAAATGACTTGGCAGATCCAAACGAATTTTCCATTCTAATGATGTAAACAAGTTTTGCATCTTCTCCTAGCTCCTTGTTTAGTGACGATTTTAGTATTTTAATGTAATGTTCTTCAAGCCATTCGTAAAAAAACTTACTTGGAACTTGAACACTTAAAACATTACCGTCAAGTTTAATTGGTTTAATTGGCTCAAACCAAGTTTTAAATGCTTGCAGTTGTATGTTATCTTTAATAAAATTAAGACAATTATTCCATACTGATTCTGCAGTCATCTATAAAATATTAATTTAGTTTAGTGTTATTAAAATTGACAAACAAGAATAAGTTTATCGTAATAATTACATTAACAAATATGTAGATTTTTTTTTTAAAAAAAAATGATTTCACTATTGATTTTTAAAAAAGTTTTTTTGATATTATAGCGTGTTATAAAAGTACTATTCTGTCAGAAAAAAAAACCCACACAACAAAAATAAATGTTCGTTATTCAGAAACTGATTTAATGTCTTTTGTTCATCATAGTAATTATTTAAAATATTATGAAATAGGCAGGCTCTTATGGCTGAAAAATATTGGATACTCATATAAAAAATTAGAATTACAAAAAATTATACTTCCAGTTATAGAAACAAAAATAAAATTTAGAAAACCAGCTTTTTTTGATGATGATTTAATTTTAGAAACAACTATACTGAAATCTCCATCATATTCAATAGAATTTAATTATTCAATTAGCAGAAATACTGAATTAATAAATGAGGGATACACAAAATTAATTTTTCTTAATAGTGAAACAAAAAAACCAATAAGATGCCCAAAAAATATTATAGAAAAGATTAACAGTTTTTTATAATACTAAGTGTATCTTTTTTTATTTTTTTTTCAGATAATTTCAAACCTGTTATTTTTGGAGCTGACACACCTTCATACATTTTATCTTTGGACTTAAAAATTCTGGCTTCATCCCAAATACCATTATTTATAAAATTATCTAAAGTTTTTTTTCCACCTTCAACTAATACACTTTGAATGTTTTTATCATAAAGATATTTTGTAATGGTTTTAATTTCTAAATCACAATCATTAAAAATATATTTAGCATTTTTATCTCTTTTCTTAGGATTTCCAATTACAACTTTAATTGGGTTGTTTTTATTCCAGTTTCTGCTATCAAGGAGTGGACTGTCCGAATCTATTGTTTTTGAACCAACTAAAATAGCATGTTCTTGGCTTCTCCACTTGTGAACTAATTGCCTAGAAATTTCATTTGATATCCATACAGGTCTGTCATCATTTTTATTATTTGGAGAAATTATTCCGTCTATAGATTCAGCCCATTTTAAGATAATATAAGGTCTATTTTGTTTCTGAAATGTCATAAATCTTTTGAGTGATTCAAAACATTTTTTTTCAAGAATACCAACCTGAACATTTAAATTATTATTTTTAAGCATTTCAATACCAGATCCATTAACAAGAATATTAGGGTCTTTACAACCGATAACAACAGTTTTTATTTTACTCTCAATGATTCTTTTTGAGCATGGAGGTGTTTTTCCATAATGTGAACAGGGCTCAAGTGTAACAAACAAACTAGAGTCTTCTAAATCATCCTTATTCTTAACACTTTCAATAGCATTTATCTCAGCATGATTTTTTCCATGTGAGCCTGTAAAACCTTCACCTATAATTTTTCCATCTTTGAATATGAGTGCACCAACATTTGGATTTGGATAAGTGAAACCTAAAGCAGAGTTGCCTAAGTCAATACATCTTTGCATCAATAAATTGTAATTCATTCTAGAAAATTTATAAGTAATTTTGTAAAGCTAAGTTAAAATGAAATTTGATTCTAAAAAAAATATGACTCTTACATGTTTTAAACTTCTTCTAAAAAAAGAGCTTTTTTCTTTGTATAATGATGATGAAATTCAGGTTATATTTTTTGAACTAATTGAAAATTTTTTGAAAATTTCTAAAATTGAATACTTATCTAAATGTGATGAGATTATTTTGGATAATGATATTAATATTTTAAAAAATAAAATAATCGATTTAAAGGCTAACAAGCCCTTACAATATGTTGTTGGCAAAAAAAAAATATTTGACATAACTTTTCAGCTTAATGAAAAGGTATTAATACCAAGACCAGAGACGGAAGAATTGTGTTCGTGGATAATATCTTATAATTTGAGTAAAATTAATATTTTGGATATTGGTACAGGATCAGGTTTAATTGCCTTGGTTTTAAAAAAGAAATTAAAAAATTGTAAAGTCGAAGCTTGGGATTCCTCAATTGAAGCTATAGAAACTGCTAAATTAAATGCGATTAACAATAAAATTGATATTAGTTTTTTGTTGTGTGATATTTTTAAGGCTGAAATACCCATGAATAAATTTAATTTAATTGTTTCAAATCCACCTTACGTTTCTTATGATGACTATGAAAATATTCATGAAAGAGTAAAAAAATATGAACCTAATAATGCTATTTTTGTAAATAATAAAGATGTGTTAATCTATTATAAATGTATAATTCAAAAAGCATCATTGTCATTAGCGAAAAATGGTTTAATTTTTTTTGAATGTAATCATATAAATATTGATATGGTGAATGAAATACTAATTAATCATAATTTTAAAAATATTGAAATCAGGAATGACTACAGAGGATTGAAAAGAATGATAAAAGCGCAGAAATGAATCCAGAAATAAAAATTAATCATTTAAGAGATGAGCTTCATCATCATAACCATCTATATTATGTAAAAAATAGTCCAATTATTAGTGACAACGAATTTGATAAAAAATTAAATGAACTCATTGAACTTGAAAATAAATTTCCTGAGTTTAAAGACATGAATTCTCCAACCATGAGAGTTGGAAGTTCATTATCCAATGAATTCAATAGTATTAATCATAATTTTCAGATGTATTCACTTGAAAATTCCTATTCTATTGATGATTTAAAAGAATGGGAAAAAAGAATTAAAAAGAAATTAGGTATTGAAAATATTAGTTATTGTTGTGAATTAAAACTTGATGGAGTTTCTGTAAGTCTCTCATATAAAAATGGAAATTTTGTACAAGGTTTGACAAGAGGAGATGGTATAACTGGTGATGACATCACTGAAAATCTTAAAACAATAAATACTATACCCTTAAAAATTAAAAATCACTTGAATTTTGACATTAGAGGTGAAGTTGTAATTGAAAAAAGTGATTTTAAAAAACTTAACCAAGATAGATTTAGTATGGGTGAACAACCTTACATGAATCCAAGGAATACTGCATCAGGGAGTATTAAATTAATTAAAAGTGAAGAAGTAAAGAAAAGACCTCTAAAATGTTATTCGTTTCAAGTTGTTGGAGAAAGTTTGCCATTCAAGACTCAAATTGAATCACTTAATTTTGGAATTGAATCTGGATTTAATGTCTCTCAAACATTTAAATTTTGTAAAAATTTAAATGAAGTAGTTAATTACTTAGAATTTTGGGAAAAAAATAAAGAATCTAACAATTTTGAAATAGATGGTGTTGTAATTAAGGTCAATAAGCTTAATTTTCAAAAAGAACTTGGTTTTACTTCAAAATTTCCTAGGTGGGCGATTGCATATAAGTTCAAAACAGAACAAGCAATTACTCAATTAATTAACGTAACATATCAAGTTGGAAGAACTGGAGCAGTAACACCTGTTGCAAATCTTGAGCCTGTTGTACTAAACGGGACTACAGTTAAGAGAGCATCTTTACATAACGCTGATCAAATTACTAAAATAGATTTACATGAAAAAGATCACGTCATTATTGAAAAAGGAGGGGAAATAATTCCAAAAATTGTTAGTGTTCTAAAAGAAAAAAGAATTTATGATTCTATTCCTATTAAATTTGATGAGGAATGCCCATGTCCTAATAAAACAGCGCTTGTAAAAATTGAAGGTGAAGCTCAACATTATTGTGTAAATAATAAAAGTTGCCCTTATCAAATACTGGGAAAAATTAAACACTTTATTTCTCGAAAAGCTATGAATATTGAAGGTTTTGGAACAGAAACCATAGAAAGGCTATTAGAAAAAAAATTAATCAATGACTTTTCTGATATATATAAATTGAATTTAAATGATTTAATAAATTTAGAAAGGATGGCTGAAAAATCAGCACAAAATTTGATTTCAGCCATTGAAAAATCAAAAGATCAACCTTTTGAAAAAGTTTTGTTTGGATTGGGTATTAGATATGTTGGTGAAACTGTTTCAAAAAAAATAACCTCAAAAATTTCAGATATTGATAAATTGATGAAATTATCTTTTGATGATTTATTAAAAATTGAAGAGATTGGAGATAAAATTGCTTTAAGTTTAGTAAAATATTTTGGTGATGATGATAACATTGAACAGATAAAAAGACTGAAAGAAATTGGTTTAAATTTTCATATGGTTAATGATTTAAATATTACATCACTTTTATCAAATCTTAAATTTGTAATAACTGGGACTTATACTCAAATCTCAAGAGATAATTTAAAATCAAATATTGAAAAAAATGGGGGTGAAGTGTCATCTTCATTATCTAAAAATACTAGCTACTTGATATTAGGTGACAATCCTGGACCATCAAAATTATCAAAAGCTAAAATTTTAGGAGTAGAAACAATAAGTTTACAAAATTTAATAAATAAATTTAATTTAGACTTTTGATGTTAAAAAAAATATTTAAATATTTTAGAGATAAGTTTTTAAAAAATAAGATTAATGATTCTCTTAAAATCTTAAAAAGTAGCGACAGAACCTTCTCTAAACCAATAAACAAAATTGGTTGTATTATTGACACAAATTTAGAAATCGATTATTATCAAATTCTTGAATTAATTGAAAAAATTGGACTAAAAGAAAAGGATATCAAAATAATAAGTTTCTCGGACACAGATTTTAATGATCCCTTCTCCAAAATGAGAATATCAAATGAATCAATTAATTTTTATGGTAATATTGTTTCAAATGATGCTAATGAATTTATTTCATATGATTATGACCTTTTGATAAATTATTTTGGTGATAACAAAATTTTAACTCTGATTTCATCTAAAGTAAATTCAAAGTTTAGAGTGGGTTTTGATAATACAAATAAGGATATTAATGATATAATATTTTCTAATATTTTCAATAATTTTGCAAAGTTTAGCAGTGAGCTTATTAAATATTTAAAAAAAATAAAATGATAAATAACATTAACTAATGAAAAGTAAATATTTGTCAATTTTTTCTGGTGTAGGAGTTGCTGTTGTAACACCATTTGATGTAAATAATAATATTGATGAAAAAGCTATTTACACTATTTCTGACTATTTATTAGAAAATAAAATTTCTTATGTAGTTATTCAAGGTACGACAGGTGAATCTTCTACTCTTGATAAAAAAGAAAAAATCAGAGTTAATAAAATTTTTGTAAAAGCTTTCAGAAATAAAATCCCCCTAGTTTTAGGTTTGAGTTCAAATAATACTTTGGAACTTTGTAGTCAAATAAAAAATACCGACTTAGATGGGTTTGAAGCTATAATGTCTGTATGCCCTTATTATAATAAACCTTCTCAAGATGGAATATATCAACATTTTATAAAAATATCTAAAGTATCACCTAAACCGATATTATTATACAACGTACCAAGTAGGACTGGTGTGAATATTAGTAATGAAACAATAATAAATATATTTAACGATACCAATAACATTATTGGGATTAAGGAAGCCTCAGGTGATGTAAATAGGATTAAAGAACTTAAATCAACTTTGAAAGAAACCTTCCTTATAATTTCTGGTGATGACTTTACAATGATTGATTCAATTAGAAATGGGGCTTGTGGAATTATCTCTGTTGCAGCAAACCTATATCCCTCGTTAATGATAAATACTTATAATCAATTACTTTTTGAAAAACAAAATAAAAATGAAATTGACAGTAAATTAAATGACAAAAATTTTATTTTAAAAAACTTCATTAAATTAATATTTCAAGAATCCAATCCATCAGGGATTAAATATGCTATGAGTTTACTAAATTTGTGTACAAATAGAGTTCGATTACCTTTGACTGAAGTTTCAAAAGAATTAAAGTCAGAAATTTTTAATTTTATAAAAAGTTTTAAAAATAATTAATGAATAAAATCTTCTTTAAGTTTTTCTTGCTTTTAATAATGTTTACATCATGTAATGACTATCAAAAAATGCTTAGAAATGAAGATACAACAGCTAAATATAAAGCTGCCGAAGAATATTATGAAAATGAAGAATGGAGAAGAGCATCTAACTTATTTGAACAAATTTCACCAAAATATAGGGGAAGGCCCCAAGCAGAAAGAATAACATTTTTTTATGCAAGTAGCTTATTAAATATTAAGAATTATCTAACAGCCGCTTTTAAATTTGAAGAATTTGTAAAGGCTTATCCTATGAGTCAAAAAGCTGAAGAGGCTGCTTATTTAGCAGCTTTTTGTTATTATAAACAATCACCAGTTCACACGCTTACTCAGGAAAAAACAATAGAAGCAATTGAAAAACTTCAAGAGTTTATTAATTTTTACCCAAATTCTGAAAAGCTTTCAAATGCAAGTGATTTGGTTCAGGAGTTAAGGATAAAACTTGAAGAAAAGGCTTTTGAGATAGGAAAGCAGTACAATAAAATTAGAGATTATAAATCTGCAATAATAGTTTTAAATAGTTTTATTTCAGACTACCCTGGGACTCCTTTCAGGGAAGATGCATTGTTTTTTCTCTTTGACTCTTCATACAAACTTGCCATTAATAGCATACCTAACTTAAAAAAGAAAAGGCTTGAAGATGCTAAAAAAATATATAATGAGTTCATTATAGATTATCCTGAAAGTGAGTATTCCAATGATGCCGAAAAAAAGATTTTAGATATAGATAAAGAAATTAGTATATTTGCCGGCACCTAATATAAACTTATGGATTTTAAAAAAGCCAATGCTCCGACTTCAACAGTAACATATGACAGAGATAAAATCGATAACTCTACTGATAATATTTATAAGGCAATTTCAATAATATCTAAAAGAACAATTCAAATTAATGAGGATATTAAGAAAGAATTAATTAGTAAGTTAGAAGAGTTTGCAACACCAAGTGAAAATTTGGAAGAAATATTTGAAAATAAAGAACAAATAGAAGTTTCTAAATTTTATGAAAGATTGCCTAAAGCCCATGCTATTGCAATTGATAACTGGTTATCTGAAAAAATTTATTTCAGGAAACCTGAAAATAAATAGTTTAAATGTCATTTCTCCAGGGAAAAAATATCCTGTTGGGAGTTTCTGGAAGTATCTCAGCTTACAAGTCGATTTTTTTACTAAGACTACTTAAAAATGAAGGATGTAATGTAAAAGTCATACTTACCAAAAGCTCATTAGATTTTGTAACTCCATTAACTTTTTCAACGCTTTCTCAAAATAGGACATACGTAAATTTCGTTGAAGAAAATGATAATGAAAAATCATGGAATAATCACGTTGAGTTAGCTGAATGGGCAAATTATTTCATAATTGCACCAGCAACATCTTCAACAATTTCAAAAATGGTTAATGGGAATGCGGATAACTTACTCTTAGCAACTTTTATGTCATTTAAGCATAATGTTTTTTTTGCACCTTCGATGGATCTGGAAATGTTTAAGGATAAATCAAATAAAAAAAATATAGAAATTCTAAAAAACAGGGGTAATCACTGTATTGAACCTGCTACTGGTTTTTTAGCAAGCGGAATGCATGGTAAAGGTCGACTAGAAGAACCAGAATTAATTTTAGAGTTTTTAAAAAAAACTATAATTAAAGAATTGCCTCTTTTTGGAAAAAAAATACTTATCACAGCTGGTCCTACATATGAAATGATTGATCCTGTGAGATTTATTAGTAACTTCTCAAGTGGAAAAATGGGTTACTATTTAGCAAAAAAGGCATCAGAAATGGGAGCTGATGTACATTTGATTTCTGGTCCCTCATCTGAAAATATAAATGGATTTAATATTAAATTAAAAAAAATACTTTCTGCTGATGAAATGTATAATGAATGTATAAATATTTTTCCTAAAGTAGATTATTGTATAATGGCTGCAGCAGTTTCTGATTATAAATCCAAATCAATCCCTAAAGAAAAATTAAAAAAAGAGGATATCAAAACAATTACAATAGAACTTGAGAGAAATAAAGATATTATAGCTAAAATGGGTTTGATTAAAAAGAAAAATCAAAAATTAATTGGTTTTGCTCTTGAAACTTGCGATGAATTAAATAATGCTAAATTAAAGCTGTTTAGAAAAAAAATGGATGCAATTATTTTGAATTCATTGAATGATGAAGGAGCTGGTTTTGATTTTGACACAAATCAAGTTACATTTATTACTGAAAAAAAATCAAAAAAAATTAGTCTAAAGTCTAAAAGTGAGATATCTAAAGATATACTTGAAGAAATTATTAACATGTAGTTTATTTGTTATTTTTTCTATTAAATTATATTCACAAGAATTAAATGCTGAAGTTGTAATTAATTATGATCAGGTAAATCAAACTTATAACGAGATTTTTGAAGATTTTAAAAGATCAACATTTAACTTTTTAAATACAACACGTTTTTCAAACGAATCATATAATTTGATTCAAAAGATTGATTGTAACTTTATTTTTACAATCGTCAATTATGAAGACAATCAGTTTGTTGTAAATCTTGATGTAAGCTCATTTAGAACAGGATACGAGTCTAGTTATAAGTCATTAAATTTTAATTTCAGAGATGTTGGAATTAATTTTTCATATCAATTAAATGAACCAATTATTTTTTCCTATTCTAGATATACTAGTGATTTAGCTTCATTATTATCCTTTTACTCTAAAATAATTATTGGTTTTGATAAAGATTCGTTTGAGCTAAATTCAGGTTTTAACTTTTATTCCGATGCTAAATCTATTCTTGATAAAGCTTCTAATATTTCAAGTAGTTCAACATGGAATCCAACAAGTAATGGTGGAAGAGTTAATAAATATTGGCTAGTTGACAACCTAATATCAAATAATTATTATACTATTAAAAACATAAATTACAACTATTATAGAAATGGTCTAGACTTAATGACCATAAACAGGAAAGTTGCTTTATTAAATATTAAAAATGCAATTAATATGTTTATAGAAATAAATAGATATAGACCTAATTCAATCTTAAAAGAAATTTTTTTTCAATCAAAAAATGATGAGATTTTTTATATTTTCAATAATGATTTAGAAATTGTTGAGATTGATGAAATTAAATTAATTTTAAATAAAATTTCACCATTTTATTCCAATAAATGGAACAAACTATAAATTTTACTATTGCTTCTTAAATTAGAAATAAAAAATTATATTTTGATTGATAAGTTATCAATTAATTTTAGTAATGGTCTTTCAATTATTACAGGAGAAACAGGATCTGGTAAATCAATAATATTGGGAGCTATTAATCAACTTCTTGGAAATAGAATTGATCATAAAATAATTGGTACAGGTAAAGAAAAGTGTACTATTGAGGCAACATTTAATATTGATGATTATGATCTAATTTCTTTTTTTAATAATAATGATTTAGATTACAGCTCTGAAACAATTATAAGAAGAGAAATTTTAAGAAACGGTAAATCTAGAGCTTTTATAAATGACTCACCAGTTAAAATAGAAATTTTAAAAAAAATTAGTTCATCACTAATTGATATTCATAGCCAAAATCAAAATGACATTTTTTCAAATAAATCATTTTTTTATAATCTCATAGATTTTTTTGCAAATCAGGAAGATAAAGTATTTGAATTTCAGAATAAATTTAATATTCTTAAAAAAAAGAAAAATAACTATAATAATTTGATAGAGAAAAAGCATAAAATAGCTAGAGATTATGATTATAATTTATTCCTTTTAAATGAAATTAAAGCTCTAAATCTTGATTTCAATGAAAAAGATAATTTACAGAAACAATACGACTCTCTTAAAAATTTTGAAAAAATTCAAAATAACTTCGATGAATTGAATAAGTTAATTAATGGACAAAATGGAAATTTAATTGAAATATTAAGTTCAATACTTAATATTCTAAAAAAAATATCTATTTTTTCATCAGAACTAAAGAATTATGATACCAGATTTGAAAAACTTTTTTTTGAGGCTAATGATATTATTGAATCATTAAATTCGTATTCTGAAAACTTATCTTTTGATCCAGATAAATTTAATAAAATCCAGTCAAGGCTTTTTAAAATTCAAGATTTAGAAAATAAGCATAATGTGAATTCTGTTAAGCAATTAATTGATATAAGAGATGATTTAATAAATTCAATTGAAAGTACCGATAGAGTTGATAAAATGATTGAAGATGAGATTAATGAAATAAAAAATATTGAAAAAAGTTTAATAGAAGCCTCTAACGAAATCTACAATAAAAGAGTTAAAATATCAGATAGATTACAGCAGGATATTAAGAAAATATTTACTTTACTTTCACTTGATAGCTCTTTAATAAAATTTGAATTCATAAAAGAAGAAAAATTAAATAATTTTGGTATTGATAATCTTGTAGTTTTATATTCTTCAAGCTCAAAAATTGAATTAAAACCGCTCGCAAAAATTGCTTCAGGTGGAGAAAAATCTAGAATATTATTAGCAATTAAATCTGTTTTTGCAAAAAAAAATAATCTTCCTACTATAATTTTTGATGAAATTGACTCTGGAACTAGTGGTGAAATAGCAGAATCTATAGGTTTTTTGATGAAAAAAATGAGTATTAAAATTCAAATTATATCAATTACTCACCTAGCTCAAGTTGCATCTAAAGGTAATTATCATTTTAAAGTTATAAAAACAAATGATAATGGCAACTCAAGAACAAATATTATTAAACTTTCAAAAAGTGATAGAATTGCGGAGATAGCTAGTATGATTTCTGGAAAAAAAATAACTAATTCTGCCTTAAATCAAGCCGAAGAACTCCTTAAATAATTATATTTAAAAAAAATAAATATGGCTAATAACTTATTGAAAGGTAAAAATGGGATTATTTTTGGAGCTTTAGATCAAAATTCTATTGCATGGAAAACTGCCTTAAAAATACATGAACAAGGTGGTAAATTTGTTTTAACTAATGCACCAGTTGCTTTGAGAATGGGTACTATTAATGATCTTGCTAAAGAAACTAATTCACCATTGATTCCAGCTGATGCTACTAATATTCAAGATTTAGAATTTTTAATAAAAAAAACACTTGAACATTTTGACAGTAAAATTGATTTTGTTCTTCACTCGATTGGAATGTCTGTAAATGTAAGAAAAGGTAAAAAATATACTGACTTGAATCATGATTGGTTAACAAAAGGATGGGATGTTTCTGCTGTATCTTTTCATAAGTTATTGCAAAGCTTATACAAAATGGACGCTATGAATGAGTGGGGAAGTATTGTTGCTCTTTCTTACATGGCAGCTCAAAGAGTTTTTCCTAATTATAATGATATGGCTGATAATAAAGCTTATCTGGAGTCAATTGCTAGGAGTTTTGGTTATTTTTTTGGAAAAGAAAAGAAGGTTAGAGTTAATACAATTAGTCAATCTCCAACACCAACAACTGCTGGAAAAGGTGTCACTGGTTTTGATGGTTTTATTAATTACGCAGAAAAAATGTCTCCTTTAGGAAATGCATCTGCAGATGAATGTGCTGATTACACAATTACATTATTTTCAGATTATACAAGAAAAGTTACCTTGCAAAATCTTTTTCATGATGGTGGTTTTAGTAATGTTGGTGTGAGTCAAGATATTATTGATATTATTTCAAAATCATAATTTTATTAATGAAAAGAATTGGTATTACTGGTGGTATCGGTTCAGGAAAATCTTTTGTTTCTTCAATTTTTTTAAAGTATAATTTCAAAAGTTTTAATTCTGATTTTGAGGCTAAGAATATAATTAATAATAACAATGAAATTAAAAATCAAATAATTGAAAAATTTGGTGTTTTTTCATATAATAATGATACATTAAATTCAGAATATATATCAAATATCATATTCAAAGATAATAAAAAGCTAGGCCAGATAAATAAGATAGTCCACCCGAAGGTTTATGATTCTTATCGAGAATTTATCATAAAAAATAAGAATTTTAACACTGTATTTGAGTCAGCTTTATTATTTGATTATGAAAATTTTAAGAATAATGATTATAATATTTTAATAACTTGCCCTGAAAATTTGAGAATTGAGCGAATCATGGCGAGGGGAAATCTTAGTTATGATGATATAAAAAGAATAATTAACTCCCAAATTGATTATGATAAAAAAAAGCATGTTGCAGATTTTTGTATTGAAAATATTGAATCTCAAACAACTAGAAAACATGTAACGGAAATTATTGAAAAAATAATTATGTAAATGAAAAAAAATAAATATTTCCTTCTTATACTTTTTATGTCCTTGGCATTGATTGGAATTATTCTGGTTCAAAGTTTTTGGATAAAAACAACAATAGATAACCGCGAAAGACAATTCTCATTAAATGTAAATCAAGCACTAATCTCGGTTACTGAATCGATAAGAGACAGGGAAATGAGAGATTATGTAGCAGTTTATCAAAAATTAATTGATAGTGTAGGCGAGCCTAAGGAATCTCAATTAACATCAGTTTTTCAATACATAAATCGAAATCAAAATACGAATCAAACTTTTATTTATTCTCAAGGAATTCTTGAAGAAGACTATGATATAACGACTAGTTTACTGGAATCAGAAAATCAGGATTCTACTAAAATTCTTGATTATAAGAGTTTAAAAACCACCACTATTATCGACGATGCTTTTGAAAGAGAAATGCAAAATATGAGTTCTTTAGAAAGACTGCAAAGAGTTGAAAAAATGTCATTAATCGATAGAGCAAAATATGAATCGGTTTTTAGAGATTTGGCTAATTTGAAACCTATTCACAAAAGGGTTAATAATATTGAAATTGAATTATTATTACAAAGAGAGTTTAAGTCTCGGGGCCTAGATCTTGATTACGATTACAGAATTTTTGATGGAAAACTTGCAACAAAAGTGGGATCAGATGGTTACACTAATTTAGAAAATATTGATAATTTCTCAATGCCTTTATTTCAAAATGAAAAAGGTCAATCAAATTTTTCATTGGCTGTGGCATTCCCTAATCGATCTTCTTACATAAGATCTTCAATCTTATTTCTAATTGTTTTATCTGTAGTTTTTACCTTAATTATAATAATATCTTTTTCTGCAACGATTTTGAGTTCCATAAGACAAAAAAATATTTCACAGATGAAAACAGATTTTATTAATAATATGACTCATGAATTTAAAACACCAATTGCTACAATTGATTTAGCTATTAATGCAGTTAAGAATGAAAAAGTTAAGAATAATACTAAGCTAGTTAATAAATATTTAAGTGTTATTAGTGATGAGAATAAAAGAATGAACTTTCAAGTTGAAAATGTATTGAAGATATCTCAGTTAGAAAACAATAATATTGATTTGATTAAAAAACCAGTAATCATTCATGACGTACTAGATAAAGCAATTAAAAGTGTGGATTTATTACTTAATAATAGAAATGGTTTAATAAAAAAAGAATACTGCAACAATAACATTAATATTCAATTAGCTGAGTCTGAAATGGTAAATGTATTTGTAAATATTTTAGAGAATTCAATAAAATATTCAATAAATGATCCTGAAATCTTAATAAAGACTTTTGTAAAAAAGAACAGCTTAATCGTTAGTATTTCAGACAAAGGAATTGGAATGTCAAAAAACGTAAAATCAAAAATATTTGAAAATTTTTATAGAGAAACTAAAGGGAATATTCATAATGTTAAAGGTCATGGTTTAGGGCTTTCCTATGTAAAGAAAATTATTGACTTACATGGTGGCATGATTTCTGTTGATAGTGAATTAGATAAAGGAACAAAATTTAATATTTCTTTGAATGTCGTATAAAAAAAATATTTTGCTTGTTGAAGATGATTATAACTTTGGATCAATCTTAAATGATTATCTTAAACTTCATTCATACAAAACAACATTGGCTAGAAATGGTGTTGAGGGTCTTGAAAAGTTTAAAAAACAGATTTATGACATGTGTATACTTGATGTTATGATGCCATTTAAAGATGGCTTTACATTAGCTGAAGAAATCAGACAGATTGATAATCAAATCCCACTGATTTTTTTAACAGCTAAATCATTGAAAGATGATATGATTCGTGGCTTTAAAATTGGGGCGGATGATTATTTAGTTAAACCTTTTGATTCTGAGGTACTTCTTTTAAAAATTAAATCTATCTTCAGAAGAAAGTTTAATGAAACTTCAAAAAAAGAATCTAAAATTGAGTATACTTTTTCAGATTTTACTTTTAATTCAAAACTTAGAACATTACAGTTCAGGACAGAAAATGAAATTACTTTATCTCCTAAAGAATCTAAGCTGTTAAATCTTTTACTAGAAAATTTAAATGATTTAACATCAAGAGAAGAAGCATTAGTTAAAATTTGGAATGATGATAATTATTTTACATCAAGAAGTATGGATGTTTATGTTACTAAAATTAGAAAGTACCTAAAGCTTGATCCTAAAATTTCTATTGAAAATATCCATGGAAAAGGTTTTAAGATGAACGTTTAGTCTTTTTTTGGGTGAAATCTTTTTATTGTGTCAACTAAATGTTCTTTGTTCACATGTAAATACCTCTCAGTCGTTGATACATTTGTGTGTCCTAGCATGTGCTGAATACTTGATATGTCAGCTCCATTTTCAATCAAGTGAGTAGCAAAAGAGTGTCTTAATATGTGCGGACTTACCTTTTTTTTAATTCCTGTACCTTTTTTCGCAATGTTTAAAATTGTATAAATCATTACCCGAGTTAATTTTTCTCCTCTATTATTTAGAAAAAGAATATCTTCAAATCCTTTTTTTGTAATAGTATTAAATCTTTCACTATTTAAATAATCTTTAATCATGTCTTTTACAATCTTACTCATTGGTACAAATCTTTCTTTTCTTCCTTTTCCTAATATTTTAATTAAAAAATCATCAAAAAAAATATCAGATATATTTAAGTTAGTTAATTCTGAAACTCTTAATCCACAGCTGTATAAAACTTCTAATATTGTACAATTTCTCAAACTATTTTTCTTAGATTTTTTTAAGTAATCTATTAACTTATCAATTTCATGAGTTGAGAGTGTTTCTGGAATTTTGGCAGCTATCTTTGGATATTGAATTGAATTAATTGGATTAATAAAAATTATTTTTTCAATAATTAAATAATCAAAAAAATTTTTAAGTGATGAAATTAATCTTGATTGACTGCTTGGTTTAATTAATTTAGTTTGTTGATATACAAACTCGCGAATAACATTGCTATTAATTTCAGAAATTTTTTTATTAATATTATTATCAGATAAAAATCTAATTAATTTTTGTAAATCTTGAATATAGCTTTGAGTTGAATTTTCAGATAAGTTTCTTTCAAATTTCAAAAAATTTTTAAAATCTTTTAACAATGATTGCCAATTCATATCAAATAGTGATACTTTTATAAATTCATAACTATAATTTATGAAAATACAAATAATAAATGGTCCAAATCTTAATCTTCTAGGACTTAGAGAAAAAGATATTTATGGAGAAATAAGTTTTGAAGACTATTTTAAATCTTTAACAAATAAATTTCCAAAATTGGAATTACATTACTTTCAATCAAATATTGAAGGAGAAATTATTGATAAGATTCATGAAATTGGATTTGATTTCAGTGGTATTGTTTTAAATGCAGCTGCTTATACTCACACATCGGTTGGCATTGCAGATGCAGTCAGATCTGTTAAAGCAACTACAATTGAGGTTCATATTTCTAATACCATTTCTAGAGAAGATTACAGACATATTTCCTATGTAGCTCCGAATGCAAAAGGAATTATTATGGGATTTGGGTTATATAGTTATGATCTTGCAATAAGTAGTTTCATGAAGAAACTATAAATGAATGACTTCTTCATATGCATCTGCAACAGCTTCCATAACTGCTTCACTTAGAGTTGGGTGTGGGTGAACTGTTTTTAATATCTCGTGGCCAGTTGTTTCTAGTTTTCTTCCAACAACAGCTTCAGAAATCATTTCAGTTACATTATTTCCAATCATATGACATCCAAGCCATTCACCATATTTTGAGTCAAAAATAACTTTTACAAATCCATCAGAAGTGCCTGAAGATTGAGCTTTTCCGCTGGCAGTAAAAGGAAATTTTCCTACTTTAATATCAAAACCATTTTCTATCGCTTGTTTTTCTGTTAATCCGACTGAGGCAACTTCAGGTTTACAATAAGTACATCCAGGAATATTTCCATAATCTAATGGATTTGTGTCAATTCCTTTAATTTTTTCAATACAAGTAATTCCTTCTGCCGAAGCAACGTGAGCTAATGCTGGACCATGAACTATATCTCCAATTGCATAAAATCCATTAATGTTAGTTTTGTAAAAATCATCAACCAAAATTTTATCATTTTCTATTTTTATTCCAATATTCTCCAAACCAACTCCTTCAATATTTGACTTAATTCCGACGGCACTTAAAACAACATCAGCTTTTAAATCAATAGTTTTTTTACTGTCTATTTTAACTTTTACATTTACTTTATTATCAATAATTTCAGATTCTATCAGCTCAGAAGAGGTTAAAATATTAACCCCTTGTTTTTTTAATATCTTTTCTAATTCTTTGGAAATATCATCATCTTCAAGTGGAGCGATTTTAGGTAAATACTCAACTACTGTTACATTTGTACCCATACTATTATAAAAATAAGCAAACTCAATTCCTATTGCACCAGAGCCAACTATTATCAAATCTTTCGGTTGTTTGTTAAGTGTCATAGCTTCTCTATATCCGATGATTTTTTCACCATCTTGAATTAAGCTATTAATTTCTTTAGATCTAGCACCTGTTGCAATAATTACATGAGAACCTGAAACCATGACAGAATCTTCTTGATTATTAATAGTGATTGTTTTATCTGAATTAATAGTTGCGTGCCCTTTTAACACACTAATTTTATTTTTTTTCATTAAAAAATTAACACCTTTACTCATGGTATTTGCTACATTTCTACTTCTTTTCACAACTTTATTGAAATCGCTTGAAATATTATCTGCAGAAATACCGTAATCATCACATTTTTTTAAATAATCATAAACTTCAGCTGATTTTAGTAAAGCTTTGGTAGGGATACATCCCCAATTTAAACATATTCCTCCCAAGCTTTCTTTCTCAATTATTGCTGTCTTGAAACCAAGTTGAGAGGCTCTAATAGCTGTAACATAACCACCTGGGCCGCTACCAATTACAATTACATCATATTTATCCATAATTATTTTTTTTGAAATTTAAACTTGCAGAATTTACACAATATCTATTACCAGTTTCAGTTGGTCCATCATTAAATACATGACCTAAATGACCATCACATTTAGCACATACAATTTCAGTTCTAATTCTATTCAAAGATTTATCTTCTCTATAAATAATAGAACCATCAATACACTTGTCAAAACTTGGCCATCCACAACCACTATCAAATTTTGATTCACTATCGAACAATTTATTACCACAACCCTTACACCTATATCCTCCTTTTTCAAAAAACATATTGTATTTTCCACTAAAAGGCATCTCAGTACCAGCTTCTCTTAAAATACTGTAGCTAAATTTATCAAGCTTTGTTTTCCAATAAGTATTATCTTTTTTCATGTTTTTTTAAATACTAAAGCTACAGAATTTACACAATGTCTAATTCCAGTTGTTTCTTTTGGACCATCATTAAAAACATGTCCTAAGTGTCCACCACATTTTTTACATTTAATTTCAGTTCTTGGATAACCTAATTTATAGTCAACATCATATATTAGTTTGTCTTTAATCTCCATGTCAAAGCTAGGCCAACCACAATTTGAGTTATATTTTCTATCTGATTTGTATAATTCCTCATCACATCCTGCGCAATGGTATGTGCCAGTTTCATAAAAGTTGTCGTATTTTCCGGTGTATGGCCTTTCTGTGTAAGCCTTCCTCAAAACTAAATATGACATTTCAGTGAGTTGATTTTTCCATTCCTGATCACTTTTTTCAACTTCATATTTTTGTTGAGATGAACCAAGAAAGCTAAACATGACAAATAATGATGATATAACGAAAAAAAGTCTAATTTTCATTTTGTATATTCAATTGTAAAATTAAATTTTATTTTAATAATACTTTATATATAATGTTAAATTACTCAAAATCTAAGCCAGAAAAAGTATTAAATGCTTGGGCTTTTTATGATTGGGCCAACTCTGTATATCCGCTTGTTATTTCTACAGCAGTTTTTCCAATATATTACATGGCATTATTTGTTGAATCTGACTACATTGATTTTTTAGGTCTAAATTTAAAAAATACTGCTCTAATACAATATGTTACCTCATTTACTTTTTTTCTTTTAGCATTGATGATTCCTTTAATGTCTGGTATTGCAGATTTTTTAGGAAATAAAAAGAATTTTATGAAATTCTTTGTATACACTGGAAGTTTTTCATGTATAGCATTGTATTTTTTTGATTTAAATAATATTTATTCGGGTATATTTTTCTATCTATTAGCACTTTTTTCTTTTTGGGCAAGTCTTGTTTTTTATAATTCTTACCTCCCAGATATTGTTAAACCAGAAGATCATGACAGAGCTAGTGCATTAGGATATTCCTATGGATATTTTGGTAGTGTTATTCTTTTATTATTTAATATTATTATGATAAACTTTCCTGATTTTTTTGGTTTTGAAAATTCTGGTATTGGAAAACTTCAAGCAATGAAAGTTTCGTTTGTAACGGTTGGTATTTGGTGGTTATTATTTAGTCAATATTCATTCTATTTTTTACCATCTAAAAAAAACAAGAATATGTTTAGTGGTTTAAAAAAATCAATCATATTCAGTGGTTTCAATGAGCTTTACAACGTCTGGATTATTTTAAAGAAAAATAAATACATTAAACAATTTTTAATTGCTTTTTTTACTTTTTCAACAGCTGTTCAGACAATTGTTTTAATTGCAACCTATTTCGGTGAAAATGAAATAAATTGGATGGAGGGAGAAAAGACAACCGGACTTATTATAAGCATGTTACTAATCCAGTTAATTGCAATTGTTGGATCCATCGGCGGAGCAATGATTTCAAAAAAATTGGGAAATGCTAAAACTTTAATTATTTTCAATATCTCATGGTTTATAATATGTATAATAGCATATTTTATAGAATCAACTACAGAATTTTACATTGTAGCTTGTATGGTTGGATTAGTTATGGGTGGAATTCAATCTTTATCAAGATCTACCTATTCAAAACTTATCCCAAAAACTGAAAAAACATGCTCTTTTTTCAGTTTTTATCAAATGTGTATGATAGTAAGTATAGTACTTGGAACATTTTTATCTGGAATAATTGATCAATTAACTGGAAGTATTAGGTCTTCAATTTTGCTATTTGCATCATTATTTTTAATAGGATCTTATCTTTTAAAAGGTCTAGAGGTTAAATAATTTATAGCTGCTAATAATATTTAATGGCATAGAACTTGAAACTTATGTTTAGTATAACATTTTTTAGTTTTAACTGACATAATGACATTATATGAGTAACATTTTTAATTTAAATTCAATTTCATTTGATCCAATTGATGAAGAGTCAGAGTTAATTCCTCTTATGACCTCTGATGATGAGGAAGCTATATCAAAAGAATCAATTCCTGAAACCTTACCTATATTACCTCTCAGAAACACAGTTTTATTTCCAGGTGTTGTAATTCCTATTACTGCAACTAGAGATAAATCTGTTAAGTTGATTAAACATGCTAACGCAGGTGATAAATTGATTGGAGTTGTTTCACAAAAAGATAGCTCTGTTTCTGAGCCAACCTTTTCTGATATTAATAAAATTGGAACAGTTGCTAAAATTTTAAGAGTTTTACAAATGCCTGATGGAAACTTAACAATAATAATACAAGGTAAAAAAAGATTTCAAATAAAAAATATTGTTTCTGAGGATCCATTTATTTTATCATCTGTTGATGAAATTAAAGAATTTAATCCTGAAAAAGATGACAAGGAGTTTATTGCAACAATTGATTCAATCAAAGATTTATCTCTTAAAATTATAAATGATAATCCAAATATACCAACTGAAGCATCATTTGCTATTAAAAATATTCATAGCAATTCTTTTTTAGTAAATTTTGTTTCTTCAAACATGAACATTTCAATTTCTGATAAGTATAAAATATTGGAAATTGACAACTTACAGCAAAGAGCACTTTGTTGTTTAAAATTTATGAACATTGAATTTCAAAAATTGTCTTTAAAAAATGATATTCAATCAAGGGTTAGAACAGACTTAGATCAACAACAAAGGGAGTACTATTTAAATCAACAACTCAAAACTATTCAGGAAGAATTGGGAACATCTTCTAATGATCAAGAAGTTGAAGAAATCAAGATTAAATCAAAATCAAAAAAATGGAATAAAGAAGTTGAAAATCATTTTCGTAAAGAACTGAAAAAGCTTCAAAGAATGAATCCTCAAGTTACTGAATACTCAATTCAAAGAAACTATTTAGATTTATTATTGGACTTGCCGTGGAATGAATTCTCAAAAGATAATTTCAATTTAAAAAGAGCAAAAAAAATATTGGACAGAGATCACTATGGACTATCTGATGTAAAAAATAGAATTATTGAGCAAATTGCTGTATTGAAATTAAAAGAAGATCTTAAGTCACCAATTTTATGTTTTTACGGCCCCCCAGGCGTTGGTAAAACCTCCTTGGGAAAATCAATTGCAGAAGCGTTAGGTAGAGAGTATGTAAGAATTTCTTTGGGTGGGCTGAGAGATGAAGCAGAAATTCGTGGACATAGAAAAACATATATAGGAGCAATGCCAGGAAGAATAATTCAAAGTTTAAAGAAAGTTAAAACATCTAATCCAGTTTTTATATTAGATGAAATTGATAAACTTTCTGTTGGATCACAAGGTGATCCATCATCTGCAATGTTAGAAGTTCTTGATCCTGAACAAAATTCAGATTTTTATGACAATTTTCTTGAGCTTGGGTTTGATTTATCTAAAGTTTTATTTATTGCAACCGCAAATAATTTAAATACTATTCAACCACCTTTATTAGATAGAATGGAAATAATTAATATTTCTGGATATAGTATGGAAGAAAAAGTACAAATTGCAAAAAAATATTTGCTTAAAAAACAAATTATAGAACATGGTTTAAAAAATCATGAGTTTAAATTATCGACTGAAATAATCAAATTAATAATAGAAGGTTATACTAGAGAGTCAGGTGTTAGAAAACTTGAAAAAAATATAGCTAAAATATGTAGGGCTATTGCTACTAAAATTGTTGAAAATAGTAATTTTAGTAATCAATTAACATTTGATCAGATAAATAAATTTTTGGGTATTCCATTATCTAAATCTTTATATGAAAATAATGATGTAGTTGGTGTAACTACCGGTCTCGCTTGGACACACTATGGTGGAGAAATATTATTTATCGAGTCAATTATTTCACCCGGAAAGGGTCAACTTTCTATTACTGGAAATTTAGGTAAAGTGATGAAAGAGTCTGCAACAATTGCTATTGAATTTATTAAAGCAAACTGCCATGAATTTGAAATAGATTCAGAAATCTTCAATAAATATAATTTTCATTTACATGTTCCTGAAGGTGCAACACCTAAAGATGGCCCAAGTGCCGGAATTACAATGCTAACTTCCTTAGTCTCACTTTTAACTCAAAGAAAAGTTAAAGATAAACTAGCTATGACTGGAGAAATCACATTAAGAGGAAAAGTTCTACCGGTTGGAGGAGTAAAAGAAAAAATTTTAGCAGCAAAGAGAGCTAAAATCAAAGAAATTATCTTATCAAAAGAAAATAAGAAAAATATTGAAGAAATTGATAATAAGTACCTTAGAGGATTAAAAATTCATTATGTAAGTGAAATGAAAGAAGTTATAAATATTTCATTGAATAAAAATAAAGTAAAAAACTATAAAAAACTTATTTAGATGATTATTACAATCGATGGGCCTTCATCATCTGGTAAAAGTACAGTTGCGAAATTAGTTTCAAAGTTTTTTTCTATAGTTCATATTGATTCAGGTTCAATTTACAGAGCAATTACTCTTTTAGCTATGGATAACAATTTAATTCATAAAAAAAAAGTCAATATTCAATATTTATTAAAATGTCTAGAGGAAAATAAAATCTCATTTAAAAAAAAAGAAAAAAACATATTTAAAATATGTATTAATGATAATTTTATTGAGAAAAGAATTAGAACTTCAGAAATTTCAAATAATGTTAGTATTGTAGCTGCTATTAAGGAAGTTAGAGATTATGTATTAAAATTACAGAGAAAAATAGCTAAAAATCAATCTGTTGTAATGGATGGCAGAGATATAGGTTCTGTAGTTTTTCCAAATGCAAAATATAAGTTTTTTCTTGAAGCTTCTTTAAAAAATAGATCTGAAAGACGATGGAATGATTTAAAAAAAAATGAAAAAAATATATCACTAGCCAATGTAAAAAAAGACTTGAGCATCAGGGATATCCTCGACACTAATAGAGAACACTCTCCACTGGTAGTACCGAAAAATTCAATTATTATTAACTCCGATAATTTATCTATAGATCAGGTAGCCGATAAAATAATTAAACTTATTAATTAAAATAATTATTTAAAATTTGTATTAAACGCAAATTGATGTTAAATTCGCATTCCTTTTTTAAGATTAAAGTAGGTGTAAAAAAGGATATTATATATTAACTTTCTTCTGACAAATTCTAAGCCTACTATTGCGTCAGAATACAAACAAATTAGATTATGCCTACAAAAAAATCTACAGAATCAGAAGAAAAGGCAAAAAACTCTGTAAAATCGACACCAAAAAAAGCAGTCGAAAAGAAAACAACCGTAAAAAAAGCAGCCGAAAAGAAAATTGCAACAAAAAAAATTGTTCAAAAGTCTGAAAAATCAAATGAATTAGCAGCAAAAGCAAAGGATGTAGAGCCAAAAAAGACAGATTTAAAAGATGATTTTGATTGGAATGAATTTGAAGAAGAAATTCAGACAATCGACTCAAAACAAATTAAAGAATTTGATA
Organism: uncultured Bacteroidota bacterium; assembly: GCA_902587325.1. Classification (GTDB taxonomy): domain Bacteria; phylum Bacteroidota; class Bacteroidia; order Flavobacteriales; family Flavobacteriaceae; genus Eutrophosalina. Next base: position 89,601 of record CACIKV010000001.1, on the reverse strand, counting down.
AACTTATAGAAGAAAATTTTGTTGATACTTACAATGATAATGTCATTATCGGTGAGGTATTAAATATAACTGAAAGAGAGGCAATTATTGATATCAATGCTAAATCTGAAGGTGTGATTTCTCTCAATGAATTTAGATATAATCCTGAACTGAAGGTTGGTGATAAGGTAGAAGTAATAGTTGATATTCAAGAAGATAAAACTGGTCAACTAGTGCTTTCACATAGAAAAGCTAGAACTATTAAAGCATGGGAAAGAGTAATTGATGCTCATAAAAAAGAAACTGTTGTAACAGGATTTGTAAAATGTAGAACCAAAGGTGGTATGATTGTAGATGTTTTTGGTTTGGAAGCTTTTTTACCCGGATCACAAATTGATGTGAAGCCTATTAGAGATTATGATCAGTTTGTAAATAAAAATATGGAGTTTAGAGTTGTTAAAATTAATCATGATTTTAAAAATGTTGTTGTATCCCACAAAGCATTAATTGAAGCAGATTTGGAAGAACAGAAAAAAGAAATAATATCTCAATTAGAAAAAGGACAGGTTCTAGAGGGTATTGTTAAAAATATTACTACTTACGGTGTTTTTGTTGATTTGGGTGGAGTTGATGGTTTAATCCATATCACTGATTTATCATGGAATAGAATTAATCATCCTAGTGAAATACTTGATTTAGATCAAAAATTAAATGTAGTAATACTTGATTTTGATGATGACAAATCAAGAATTCAACTAGGTGTCAAACAATTAAGTAAACATCCTTGGGAAAATCTAGATTCAAATTTAAAAGAAGGCGATAAAATTAAAGGAAAAGTTTCGGTCATTGCTGATTATGGAGCCTTCATTGAAGTGGTTGATGGTGTTGAAGGGTTAGTACATGTTTCTGAGATGTCATGGTCCACCCACCTAAGGTCGGCACAAGATTTTGTTAAAGTTGGTGAAGAGGTGGAGGCCATAGTCCTAACTTTGGACAGAGAGGACAGAAAAATGTCTCTGGGTATAAAACAATTAACCAATGACCCGTGGACTGATATAATTAGTAAATATCCAAAAAACTCAAAACATAAAGGTAAAATTCGAAATTTCACTAATTTTGGTGTTTTTGTTGAACTGGAAGAAGGTATAGATGGTTTGATTTATATTTCTGATTTGTCTTGGACTCAAAAAATAAAGCACCCATCTGAATTATTTTCAATTTCTGATGAGATTGAAGTTATAGTTCTAGATCTAGATGTTAATGAAAGAAAATTAAGTTTAGGTCATAAACAAACTACTAAAAATCCATGGGATAAATATTTAAAAACATATTCAGTTGATTCTTCTCATGAGCATAGTATATCCTCAATAAGCGATAAAGGCGCAATAATTAATTTATCTGAAGAACTTTCAGCCATTGTACCAAAAAAACATATGGTAAAGGAAGATGGTTCCATATTATCTGAAGGTGAAGTCGTTAATTTTAAAGTTATAGAATGCAACAGTGAATTCAAAAGAATTGTAATGTCACACACTTTAACTTATAAATCAAATAAGACTGATTCATCAAAAAAAATCAGTAAGAAAGAAAAAATTGATAAATCAACTTTAGGAGATATTGAGGCTTTAGCAGATCTTAAAAAGCAATTGGAGGATGACGAAAAAAAGTGATAAGTAATATTAATTATTATTATTGATATACTTGGATATAAAATCACCAACATCTGAAGTTTTATATTTGAAACTATTATTTAAGTCAGCGGTTGTAACTTTATGCATCAATGATTTTTCAACGGCTTTTTGAATCATTTCAGCTCCTTTTTCTAATTTAAGATAGTTTAGCATCATAGAGACTGAAATAATACAAGCTAAAGGATTTGCAATGTTTTTTCCTGATGCTTCAGGAAAGGAACCGTGGATGGGTTCAAACAAACCCATTTTTTTTCCTAAGGATGCAGAAGATAAAATACCAATTGACCCACCAATTACACTTGCTTCATCTGATATAATATCACCAAACAAATTTTCAGTTAGAATTACATCAAACTGTTTGGGATTTAAAATTATTTGCATTGCAGCATTGTCAACAAACATATAATCTAATTCAATTTCTGGATGTTTCACAGAAATATCTTGAACTGTTTTTCTCCACAATCTTGATGTTTCAAGAACATTAGCTTTATCAATTAAAGTTATTTTATTTCTTCTTTTTTTAGCATATTCGATTGCAACATTGGTAACTCTCTCAATTTCTGAAACACTGTAAGTACAAACATCTGTTGAAATGTTATTGTTTGTTTTTTTATCTCCAAAATATAGCCCACCTGTTAATTCTCTAATTATTAACATATCAACTCCATCAATTATTTCTTGCTTTATGGGGGATAGACTTAAAATTTCTTTATAAGATTTTACAGGTCTTAGATTAGCAAACAAACCTAATTCCTTTCTAAGTTTGAGTAAACCTTGCTCAGGTCTTATTTTTAATTTTGGATTATTATCAAATTTAGGATGCCCAATAGCCCCAAATAAAATTGCGTCTGATTCTTTGCATCCATTTAATGTATTTTCAGGAAGTGGATTTTGATATTTTTCAATTGCTACAGCTCCAACGTCGTAAAATTTAAAATCAAATTCTTGCTTAATTTTCGAGGAAACAGATTTTAAAACCTTTAATGCTTCATTAATTATTTCAGGACCGATTCCGTCACCCGGAAGTACTGCAATTTTAATCATCAATTATTTATAAAATTTTTAATTAAATCTTTTTTTGATATTAAATAATCAATGTCATCATATCCATTTATTAGACACATTTTTTTATAATTATCAACATCAAAATCTATTAACTTTTCATTTATTTTTATATTTTGATTGGGTAAATCAATTTTAAATTTTTGAGATGGATTTTTGTAAATTAGATTAAATATATTATTTAATAATTTTTCACTTACTTGGATTGGTAATATATTATTGTTCAGTGCATTCATTTTAAAAATATCAGCAAAAAAACTTGAAATTACAACATCAAAACCATAGTCCTTGATAGCCCATGCAGCGTGTTCTCTACTGGAGCCGCAGCCAAAATTAGAGCCAACAATTAAAATATTTCCTGAAAAAATATTATTGTTTAAAACAAAGTCTTTATTTTTTTTACCATTACTACTAAACCTCCAATCCCTAAAAAGATTTTCACCAAAATTTAACTTACTAGTTGCTTTTAAGAATCTAGCAGGTATAATTTGATCTGTATCAATATTTTCTATAGGTAGTGGTACTGCTGTTGAATTGATAATTCTTATTTTACTCATTTATATCCGTAATTTTTCCATGAATTGCAGCAGCAGCAGCCATTATTGGACTTGATAATATTGTTCTTGATCCAGGCCCTTGTCTTCCTTCAAAATTTCTGTTTGATGTTGATATGCATAGTTCACCAGGTGGGATTTTGTCTTCATTCATACCCAGACAGGCCGAGCAACCAGGTTGTCTAATTTTAAAACCTGATTGTTCAAAAATGTCATGTAAACCTTCATCAATAATTTGATTAAGAACATTTTGAGAACCTGGAACAATTAGAGCATTTACATTATTAGCTTTTCTCTTATTGACAATATAATTTGCAACAGATCTAAAATCTTCTATTCTAGAATTTGTACAACTTCCTATAAAAACATAATTGATTTTTTTTCCTATCAAACTTTCACCAGATTTAAAACCCATATATTTAAGAGCATTTAAATCTGAGGAATTACTGTGTTTTGGTATTCTATCGTTATACTTTATTCCCATTCCTGGATTTGTTCCATATGTAAGCATGGGAAAAATATCATTAGCATTAAATGTAAACTCTGAATCAAATATTGCGTTTTCATCACTTTTTAATTTTTTCCAAATTGAAACTTTTGATTTAAATTCATCTTCTTTAGGTGAGAAATCTTTTCCTTCTAAATATTTGTATGTTACATCATCAGGTGCAATAATTCCTCCTCTTGCACCCATTTCAATACTCATATTACAAACTGTCATTCTACCTTCCATTGACATTTTTTCAAAAACATCACCAGCATATTCAACAAAGAAACCAGTTCCTCCATTAGTTCCTAGTTTTGATATAATGTAAAGAATAACATCTTTAGGCGTAACATTTTTATTCAAAACACCTTTCACATTAATCCTCATTTTTTTTGGTTTATTTAAAAGTAAACACTGGCTGGCTAAGACCTGAGCTACTTGACTTGTTCCTATTCCAAAAGCTATAGCACCAAACGCACCATGAGTAGAGGTGTGACTATCACCGCAAACAATGGTCATTCCAGGTTGAGTTATTCCCAATTCTGGACCAATAACATGGACAATTCCTTGATTTGGATTACCTAAGTCATACAGCTCTATATTATTTTCAATACAATTAAGTTTTAGTTTTTCAACTTGATTTCTAGATAATTCATCTTTGATTTCAAGGTGTTGATTTAAAGTTGGAACATTATGATCAACAGTTGCTACTATTTTTTTTGGATCAAAAACTTTAATTTTTTTTCTTTTTAATTCATCAAAAGCTTGAGGGCTTGTAACCTCATGAATAAAATGTTTATCAATTAAAAATACATTAGGACCGTTATCAATGCGTTCAACAACATGTGAATCCCAAATTTTATCAAAAAGTGTATTTGACATTAAATTAAATATTTGATAATTTTATTATGCGAGGTAAATCATTATCAGTAACTTCCTTTTTGATATCTGCAAATTTTAAAAACTCATTGTAAACCTTATCCAATTGAATTTTTGTCAAGTCATATCCAATTTTCTTAGCTCTAAATGCAAGTGCAGCTCTTCCGCTTCTGGCAGTTAAAATTATAGCGGATTGATTGACTCCAACATCAATTGGATCAATTATTTCATATGTTTCTCTGTTCTTAATAACCCCATCTTGGTGAATCCCCGAACTGTGCGCAAAAGCGTTTGAACCAACAATTGCTTTATTTGGCTGAACAATCATTCCCATCAACTCCGAAACTAATTGACTCATTTCTAATAAAAGTTTTGAATTTATATTAGTTTCAAGATTCAACTCATTATGCTGTTTTAATACCATTACTACCTCTTCAAGAGATGTATTACCTGCCCTTTCTCCAATTCCATTAATTGTACATTCAATTTGTCTGGCTCCGTTGACAACTCCCTCAATTGAATTAGCTGTAGCTAATCCCAGGTCATTATGACAATGACATGAAATAATTGCTTTGTCTATATTGGGAACATTGTTTAATAAAAAATTAATTTTTTTTCCATATTCACTAGGAAGACAATAACCAGTTGTATCAGGAATGTTTAAAACTGTAGCACCAGCGGAAATTACTTTTTCACAAACTAATGCCAAGAAATCATTATCAGTTCGTCCAGCATCTTCAGCATAAAATTCAATATCATCGACGAAGTTTTTCGCATACTTTACAGCTTTTACTGCTCTTTCAAGAATATCATTTCTATTAGAATTGAATTTATGTTTTATATGAGAATCAGATGTTCCAATACCAGTATGAATTCTTGGTTTTTTAGCATTTTTTAATGATTCAGCTGCAACCTCAATGTCTTTTTTTACTGCTCTAGTTAATCCACATACACTAGCGTTTTTTACAATTTTTGAAATTTCAACTACAGAATTAAAATCACCTGGACTAGAAATTGGAAAACCTGCCTCTATAATATCAACTCCGAGTAAATCTAATTTTTCAGCTATTACAAGTTTTTGTTTTGTTTCAAGTTTACAACCCGGAACCTGCTCTCCGTCTCTCAGAGTTGTGTCAAAAATCTTAACAATTTCTTTGTACATTAATTTTAACTAAGTTGGCTAAATTAGTAAATCTGATTAAAATTCTTAAATGTTTTTAAAAACTATTCCAAATTTTTGAATTTGGAAATTTAGCTTCAATTTTTAATTCTTTTTTTGTTATAGGATGGGTGAATTCTAATATAGAAGAGTGTAAACAAATACTAAAATCATTATTTGCTCTTTTTGCACCATATTTTACATCTCCTTTTATTGAACAGTTTATATTAGAAAATTGAGCTCTAATCTGATGATGCCTACCAGTTTCAATATTAATTTTAACAACATAATAATTATTTAATTTTTTTATAAGTTCATATGTTAAAATACTTTTTTTTGATCCTTTTATTTTCTTGTTAACAACAAAGGACTTATTTTTTTTTTCATTTTTTTTTAGATAATCAACTAATTTTCCTGAATTATTAATAGATCCTTTTTCAATTACAGCAAAATATGTCTTTTTAATTTCCCTAAGCCTCAAAATTTTATTCATTCTTTTTAGACATTTACTTGTCTTAGCTAAAATTAACAATCCACTGGCTGGTCTATCAATTCTATTCACAAGTCCAAGAAAAACATTTCCATTTTTATTATATTTTTTTTTAATGTAGGATTTACACAAATCCAGAACCGAAATATCACCAGTTTTATCAGATTGTGAAAGTTGTCCAGCTTTTTTATTTATAATTAGAATGTGATTGTCTTCAAAAACAATGTCCATCTAGTATATTTCATTTTTGTTAGGAAAATCATGACTTTTTATATCACCAACATATTTTTTTATTGCTGATTTTACTGTTTTATTTAAATCCATGTACCTTCTCAAAAATCTTGGGTTGAACTCATGAGTTAAACCTAATAAATCATGTAATACAAGTACTTGTCCATCAACATGATTACCTGCACCAATGCCTATAATTGGGAAATTAGTTTCTTTAGTAACTTTTTTTGATAACTCAGAGGGAATTTTTTCTAAGACAGCAGCAAAACATCCAATATTCTCTAAAAATTTAGCATTATTAACTAATAGATTTGCTTCTTTTTCCTCTCGGGCTCTTACTGTATAAGTACCAAATTTATAAATAGACTGAGGCGTTAATCCAAGGTGTCCCATCACAGGTATACCAGCTTTTATAATTCTATCAATTGATTCTCCTATTTCGCTACCACCCTCAAGTTTAACGGCGTGAGCGCCCGATTCTTTCATAATTCTAATGGCTGATCGTAAAGCTTCTTTAGGATCTGACTGATAAGAACCAAAAGGTAAATCAACAACAACCAAAGCTCTTTTGACAGCTTTAACAACAGAGGATGCATGATAAATCATTTGGTCAAGAGTAATTGGCAAGGTTGTTTCATTACCAGCAATAACATTTGATGCTGAATCACCAACTAAAATTACATCAACATTAGCTTCATCAACAATCCTTGCAAATGTAAAATCATATGCAGTTAACATACTGATTTTTTCATTCTTGAGTTTCATTTCTTGAAGAGTGTTTGTTGTAATTCTTTTATACATTTTAAAATATTTCTGCAAATCTATTGAAATATATTTAATAATACTGACATAGTGACAGTATTTAAGACTGGCATAATCATTGAACATTGCATAATAAAAAAATATTATGAGTAAGATTATAGGTATTGATTTAGGAACTACAAATTCATGTGTTTCAGTTATGGAAGGTAATGAACCAGTAGTGATCCCTAATGCAGAAGGAAAAAGAACCACACCCTCTGTTATTGCGTTTGTTGAAGGTGGAGAAATTAAGGTAGGCGATCCTGCAAAAAGGCAGGCTGTTACCAATCCCACTAAAACTATATCCTCAATTAAACGGTTTATGGGTAGTAAATTTTCAGAATCTAAAAATGACGCTAAAAGATCTGCTTACAAAGTAGTTAAGGGTGATAACGATACATCGAGGGTAGATATTGATGGAAGATTATATACACCACAAGAATTATCTGCAATGATTTTACAAAAAATGAAGAAAACTGCGGAAGATTATCTTGGTACAAGCGTAAGTGAAGCTGTTGTCACCGTTCCTGCATATTTTAATGATGCTCAACGACAAGCAACTAAAGAAGCCGGAGAAATTTCTGGTCTCAAAGTCCAAAGGATTATCAACGAGCCAACAGCAGCTGCCTTAGCATATGGTTTAGATAAATCAGGAAAAGATCAAAAAATTGCAGTATATGATTTAGGTGGAGGTACATTTGATATATCAATTTTGGAACTCGGTGATGGTGTTTTTGAGGTACTTTCAACAAATGGTGATACTAGGCTTGGAGGTGATGACTTTGACGAAAAAATAATAGATTTTCTTGCGGGTGAATTTAAATCTTCTGAGGATATTGATTTAAGAAGTGACCCAATGGCTTTACAGAGACTGAAAGAAGCTGCCGAAAAAGCTAAAATCGAATTATCATCATCAACTCAGACTGAAATAAATCTACCATATATTACCGCTACTTCATCTGGACCTAAACATCTTGTTAAAACACTCACCCGATCTAAATTTGAACAATTATGTTCTGATTTAGTTAAAAGGTCTATGGAACCTGTCAAAAAAGCAATTGAGGATGCTGGTATCAATAAAAACGAAATAAATGAAGTTATTCTTGTTGGTGGTTCTACAAGAATTCCGATAATACAAAGTGAAGTTGAAAAATTCTTTGGAAAAAAGCCTTCAAAGGGAGTTAATCCTGATGAAGTTGTTGCTGTAGGAGCTGCTATTCAAGGTGGAGTCCTAACGGGAGATGTCAAAGATGTATTGTTACTTGATGTTACTCCATTGTCTTTAGGAATTGAAACTATGGGTGGAGTAATGACTAAATTAATTGAATCGAATACTACTATCCCCTCTAAAAAATCACAAGTTTTTTCAACTGCTGCTGACAATCAACCATCTGTTGAAATACACGTTATTCAAGGTGAAAGATCTATGGCTAAAGATAATAAAACCATAGGAAGATTCCATTTAGACGGAATTCCGCCTTCACCACGAGGTGTCCCTCAAATTGAAGTTACTTTTGATATTGACGCTAATGGTATAATTCAGGTAACAGCACTTGATAAAGCTACTAATAAGTCTCAGGATATTAGAATTGAGGCATCATCTGGCTTGACTGAAGAAGAAATTGATAAAATGAAAAAAGAAGCTGAAGCAAATGCGGAATCAGATAAAAAATTGAAAGAGGAAGCTGATGTATTAAACTCTGCTGATACGATGATTTTTCAGACTGATAGTCAATTGAAAGAATTTGGTGAAAAGCTTTCAGATGATAAGAAAAAGCCTATTCAAGATGCGCTTGAGGCATTAAAAAAATCTTATGAGTCTAAAGATCTTGAATTAATTAAGACTGATTTAGAAAAAATTAACGAGGCTTGGAAAAATGCTTCTGAAGAACTTTACAAGGCTCAAGCTGAATCCTCAAAAGAATCCGAAAAATCTACAGTAAATGATAATAAGAAGACTAAGGATGATGATGTTCAGGATGTAGATTTTGAAGAGGTTAAGTAAAATTTTTATTTTAATAAAAACGTGCCTTTCAGGCACGTTTTTTTTTGTTGTTAAGTTAATTATGAGTAAAAAACAGAAACTGATAGTATTTAATAAAGTCAATAAAAACACATTAATGCAGCATCTCAATATTGAATTTATTGACATTGGAAAAGATTTTTTAAAAGCTAAGATGCCAATAAATTCAAAAGTTCATCAACCCGATAAAGTTTTACACGGTGGTGCAACTGTTGCACTTGCTGAATCTGTTGGCAGTGCGGCATCTTACATTTTTATTAATCCGATAACTCACACAATAAGGGGTTTGGAAATTTCTGCAAATCATGTTAGATCAGCAAAAAAAGGTAATATATATGCTACGGCTAGACCAATTCATATTGGAAAAAAAACTCACCTATGGGAAATAAAAGTAATAGATGAGAACGACATGCTTATTTCCCATTGTAAATTAACCAATATTGTAATTGAAAAAAAATAGTTTTTTGATTGAGATAAGTTGATTCAATATCTTAAATTTGAAAAATAAATTTTAGAAATGAAGAGTATAATTATTTGTGATATGGAGGGTGTTATTGAAAGAATTAATGCAGATGGTGAAAAATTATTTGGTTATAAAAAAGAGGAACTTGTTGGTAAAAAGAGAGTTTCTCTGTTTTCAGCCGGAGAAATTGTTATACAAAATGTAGGTATGTGGCTATCACAAGCTAATTTACGTGGGGAGTATACTACAAAAACATATTTCATTAATAAAAACGGAAAAAAATTTAATGCAGAAATTAAAATTACTCCAACCTTTGCAAATGGAAAAAATAATCCTCAAACAGGTTATTGTGGAATTACAGTCCCAATTGAGGAGGAAGTTGAAATACCTATTAAGTTTTCAACAATATTTATAAAATGGGCTTTTGCTATTACCAGGGGTGGTTTCACAAGTGCTTCATTGTTTCCAATATTTGCTGTTGCAGCATTTTTGGCTGGTTCAGGTGATGATCTTTTTAATATTACATCATTAATTTTATGTTCTTTAGGTATAGTTTTGTTACACGTCTCATCAAACCTATTTAATGATTATTATGATGTAAAAGATGGTACTGATGACGCAAATACTGAATATTTTAATGCTGGTTTAAATTCTACAGTTTTAGAAGGAGCGCAACTTTCTGGTGGAAGCAGATCAATTGAATTAGGTTTAATTACATTAGGTGGAACTTTGTCTTTAGCAAGAAAGATGATGTTAGCCGCTGTATTAGTCACAGCAGTATTACTTTTTAATAGTTATAATATCACTGGAAATTTTTCTAATGCTCAGAATGCATTAATTCTTGGTTTAGTTGGTGGTTTATTAGGATATTTTTATACTGCAAGACCATTAAGATTAGTTTCAAGAAGAGGTCTAGGCGAGGTTGCTATCTTTTTAGCTTTTGGACCTATATTAACTTTGGGATCATTATATGCTGTTTCAAGTACAACAGTTGAAATGTTTTCTGAGGATTTTTATAATGCTATTTACCTAGGTATTCCTTTTGGATTTCTAACTACAAATATTTTATACATAAATCAATTCCCTGACACTGTTAGTGATGCAAAAACTGGAAAAAATCATTTAATAGTAACTTTTGGAAAGAAAGCTGCTAGATGGGGATATTTAGTGATTTTGATAGCTGCGTTTGCATCATCATTCCTTTTGTCATCGTTTCTTGAAAGTAATATAGAAAATTTCAATTCTTTGTTTTTTAATATAGGAAATGGATTATTGTTTTTATATGGATTTATAGCATTTATTAACCTGAACAAAAATTATGAATCTAGGGAATTAATACATTCAAACTTAAAAACGATATACTTACAGATTTTCTATGGTCTTTTTGTATTGTTTGCGCTATACTTTTTACCTACTATACAATCAATTTTATAAATAAATTATGTTTATTGATCAAGCATTAGATTTTAAAAACGAGTGGTGGAGATACATTTTAGGTTTCCTGATCATATTTATTTTTTGGCAACTCATTGGTGCTATCCCACTAGTAATTGGAATGATATCCCAGCTTGATTTTTCTGACCCCGAAAGTTTAAAAGCTCTAGAGAATCCAAATGATATGTTTTCTATGATTGGGAGTAAAAATACGGTACTAACATTACTTTTAGTTAGTTTTTTAATTGGTTTTATTGGTTTATTTATTGTTGTTAAAAATATTCATAATCAAGAGTTTAAGTCATTGATTACATCCAGACCTAGAATTGACTACAAAAGAATATTGCATTCTTTTGTTCTAATTTTTATTGTTAACCTATCAATGATTTTTATTTCTTATTTAATATCACCAAGTTCATTTGAGTATAACTTTCAATTACAACCATTTTTAATTCTATTACTCATCTGTATTTTTATTCTTCCTTTTCAAACAACATTTGAAGAATTACTAACTAGGGGATATTTATTGCAAGGATTTGGCGTAGTTTTTAAAAGCAGAGCTGCAGCTTTTATTTTTCCATCCGTAATTTTTGGTTTTTTACATATTTTAAATCCCGAGGTTAGTAAACTTGGATATGGATTTCTTGTAGCATACATTTTAATGGGAGTCACTTGGGGAATTTTTACCATAATGGATGACGGAAATGAATTAGCAATTGGAGCTCATTATGCTAATAACTTAGTTGTTTTTTTATTTTTAACTGCTGATTGGCATGCCGTACAAACTGATGCTGTATTTGTTTCAGTTGAAGAACCTACCATTACAGGAATGATTGCACCAGCTTTAATATATTATCCAATTTTGATATTTTACTTTTCTAAAAAGTATAAATGGTATAATTGGTCAGAAAAATTATTCGGAAAAATAAATATAAAAAAATGAGTCTCAATAAAAATTCAATATTTGCTTGGGCATCATTTATTTTAACATTATTGGGCATAGCATTAATACTTCTGGGGGTGCTTAAATATCCGGATTATGCAATTGGCTTTTCTATAGTTGGAGTTGGTTTTATAGCAATTGGTTGGGCATTCAATGCTCTTAAAGGTAGAATTTAGATCATATTCTCAGGCTTGATACATTCATCAAATTCCTTTTCACTTACATAGCCAGATTTAATTGATTCATGCCTTAAGGTTGTTCCATTTTTATAAGCATTATTTGCTATTTCAGCCGCCTTGTAATATCCAATCTTTTTATTTAAAGCTGTAACTAACATTAATGAATTATCTACATGTTCTTTAATTTTTTCTTTATTAGCTTTTAATCCCTTTAAACAATTTTCATTAAAGCTTTCACATGCATCAGCAATTAGGTGTGCAGATTCTATAAGCTTATGAGCTAGAACTGGCTTGAATACATTAAGTTCTAAATGACCTTGACTACCAGCGATAGTTACAGTAGTGTCATTACCCATAATTTGAGTGCACACCATAGATAAGGCTTCACATTGTGTGGGGTTAACCTTTCCAGGCATTATCGAGCTTCCTGGTTCATTAGATGGAAGTATTAATTCTGCAAATCCTGATCTAGGACCGCTTCCCATCAATCTTATATCATTAGCAATTTTGAATAAAGAAACTGCTATTTGTTTTAAAGCTCCATGTGATTCTACCAATGCATCATTTGAAGCAATTGATTCAAATTTATTTTCCGCAGGTTCAAAATCAATATTTGTTTGATGGGATATATTTTTTACTACTATCTTATCAAAATTTAGTGGAGCATTTAAGCCAGTTCCAACTGCTGTTCCCCCAATTGCTAATTCTTTGAGGTGAGGTAGAGTATTTTTAAGAGATTTTAAGCCATGAATTATTTGAGATTCATAGCCAGAAAATTCCTGACCTAAGGTTAATGGAGTAGCATCCATAAGATGAGTTCTTCCAATTTTAATATCGTTATTAAATTCTTCAACTTTTGAATTTAATGTCTTAATAAATTTTTCAATTGAAATAATTGTTTTTTCAGTTATAAGCTTTGTTACTGCAATATTAATAGCTGTTGGAAAAGTATCATTCGAGGATTGCGACATATTAACATGATCATTGGCTTTTAAAAATTTATCATCAAGCAAGCTTTTATTCAAAATGATATTAGATCTGTTTGAAATCACCTCATTAACATTCATATTTGTTTGTGTGCCAGAACCTGTTTGCCATATAACTAAAGGAAACTCATTGTCATGTATTCCATTATTAATTTCATCACAAACATCAGATATTAATTTCATTTTTTTATTATCAAGAATATTTAATTCATGATTAGCTTTAGCACAAGATTTTTTTAGAATTGAATATGCTCTTATAATTTCTATAGGCATGGAATTCGGTTCACCAATTTTAAAATTATTAATTGATCTCTGAGTTTGGGGACCCCAAAGTGCCTTTTCTGGAATTTTTACTGCACCTAGGGTGTCAGATTCAATTCTATACTTCATAGATTAAAATTACATTACAAATTTACAAAATACTCATTTAAATATGTTGATAAACTATTTTTTACTCTATTAAATTATTAATTATCTTTATAATATGTTTGAATTTGATCAATACTTGGGTTTTTTGTTATTTATGACAATTGTAACCATGGGATTCTGGCTAATGATTTTGCTTCTAACTTTTATAATTCCATATTGGGTTACTGGCTCTTTTTTTGAATGGCTTAAAGAAAGAAAAAAAAAATAATTCAATTAAATTAATTCACTGTTGTTTGACATTAAAAATGATTGAAGAAATGGATCAATGTTTCCATTAAGTACTGAAGATGTATCGCCAACTTCCGTGCCAGTTCTTACGTCTTTTACCATTTTATAAGGATGCAAAACATAATTTCTTATTTGTGAACCCCACTCAATTTTTTTCTTACTTTCCTCAATTTTCTTTCTAGCTTCTAATTTTTTGTTTAATTCAATTTCATAAAGTTGAGATTTTAGTAAAAGAATAGCTTTATTTTTATTATCTAATTGAGATCTAGTCTCTGAATTTTCAATAATAATCCCAGTGGGGATATGTTTCAATCTTACAGCAGTTTCAATTTTATTTACACTTTGACCACCCGCACCACTTGACCTCATAGTATCCCATTCAATTTCAGAATTATTAATCTCAATTTCTATACTTTGATCAACAAGAGGATAAACATAAACTGATGCAAATGAGGTGTGTCTTTTAGCATTACTATCAAATGGTGAAATTCTGACTAATCTGTGGACACCATTTTCGCCTTTTAACCACCCAAAAGAGTAATCACCTTGAATTTCAATAGTTATTGTTTTGATTCCTGCTACATCACCATCGACTAAATTAATTTGTTTTGTTTTAAAACCTCTTTTTTCACACCACATCATATACATTCTTGTTAACATGCTTGCCCAATCACAGCTTTCAGTTCCTCCAGCACCAGCAGTTATTTGTAAAATAGAAGACAACTCATCACCTTCAGCAGATAACATATTCTTAAACTCAAGTTCTTCAATTTTGATCTTACATTTATTATAGATTTTCAATAATTCCTTTTCACTTACTTCATTAACTTTAAAATATTCAAAAGTAATTTCTAATTCATCACACAATGATTTAGTTAGATTGTATCCAATAACCCAATCCTTTAATGATTTAATTTTTTTAAGTATTTTTTGGGCTTCGGTATTATTATTCCAAAAGTTTGGATTAATTGTTTTTTCCTCCAGGTTTGAAATTTCAATATTTTTTTTATCTAAGTCAAAGATATCGTCTTAGTGAACCAAGACGTTGAATTAAACCTTTTATGTTTTCTGTATTAATCAAATCATTTCAAAATTAAATAAATAAATTGTTTTAATATTAATCATAACCTATATTTAAAGTAACTGAGTATTTAAATTTTTCAATTATGAATGTAAATTTGATTAGCGATACTGTTACCAAACCTAGTAAGGGAATGCTAGATTTTATGTTAAATGCAAGTGTAGGTGATGATGTATTTAAAAATGATCCAACTGTAAATCAATTAGAATTAAAAGTAGCTGATCTATTTGGAATGGAAAAATCTCTTTTTTTCCCATCAGGTACAATGACTAATCAAACTGCAATTAAGATTTTAACAAACCCCGGAGATCAACTTATTTGCAGTAAATATTCTCACGTATATAATTATGAGGGTGGTGGAGTAAGTTTTAATTCAGGTGTTTCATGCAAATTGATTGATGGTGAAGGAGGTCTTTTCAAAGCTAAAGATGTTTACAAAGCTATTAATCCACCAGATTTTTATCATAGTGCAAAAACCAGCTTAGTTTGTATAGAAAATACTACAAATAAAGGTGGAGGCGCTTGTTGGAATGTTAATGATTTAAAAGAAATTAAATCAGTTTGTGATGAAAATAATTTATTTTATCACCTAGATGGAGCAAGAATTTGGAACGCATATGTTAAAAATGGAATCGATTTTATTGAATATGGAAATTTATTTGATACGATTTCAGTTTGTTTATCTAAAGGATTGGGTTGCCCTGTAGGTTCTTTATTGTTATGTTCTGAAAAATTATATGAAAAGGCTTTAAAAACTAGAAAAATGTTAGGCGGTGGAATGAGGCAATCAGGTTTTTTGGCTGCTTGTGGTCTATATGCTTTAGAAAATAATATCGATAGGCTTAAATATGATCACGTCAGAGCTAAAGAGATTGAAGAAAAACTTTTAAAACTTGATTTTATAAAAAAAGTTCAACCTGTTGAAACTAATATTATAATCTTTGAATTAAAAGATACTTTTTCATCTAAAGATTTAATTGAAGAATTACAAAACAAAAATATTGAGATTATTAATATGGGGGATAATAAATTAAGAATTGTAACCCACATGGATTATACTGATGATTTTCACCACTATTTTTTAGATTCCTTAGATAAAATTAATCTAAAAAGTTAAAAATTTAACTATAATAATAATTTGACGTATTTTTATAGTGTGATTTTCACTACTGTGCATGAAAAATAAAATAGATGCTCACGAAAATATTCTCTCATTAATTGGAAACACGCCGTTAATTAAGCTTAACAGAATTGTTAAAGATTTTAAAGGGTCTTATTTTTCAAAGTATGAGGCTTTTAACCCTGGTCATTCTAATAAAGATAGAATAGCTTTACACATAATTCAAAATGCAGAAAAAAAAGGTTTAATAGATAAAAATACTACTATAATTGAAACTTCATCTGGAAATACTGGATTTAGTTTATCAATGGTTTCAATGGTAAAGGGATATAATTGTATAGTTGCTGTTTCTTCTAAATCATCACCCGATAAAATTAATATGTTAAAATCAATGGGTGCAAAGGTTTATGTATGCCCTGCTAATGTTTCTGCTGATGATAAAAGATCTTATTATCAGGTAGCAAAAAAATTAAATGATGAGATAAAAGATTCAATTTATATTAATCAATATTTTAATGACCTTAATATTGATGCTCATTATAGAACAACTGGTCCAGAAATCTGGAAACAAACTAAAGGTGAAATTACGCATCTTGTAGCAAGCAGTGGTACAGGAGGTACCATCTCTGGTGTTGGTAAATACCTTAAAGAAAAAAATCCTAAAATTAAGATTATTGGCGTTGATGCCTATGGGTCGGTATTAAAAAAATTTCATGAGACGGGTGAATATGATGAAAATGAAATTTATCCATACAGAATTGAAGGTTTGGGAAAAAATCTTATTCCAGGATCAACTAATTTTGATGTAATTGATCATTTTGAAAAAGTTACAGATGAAGATAGCGCTATTTTTTCAAGATTAATTGCAGAAAAAGAGGGGATTTTTGTAGGTTATACATCTGGTGCATGTATGCAAGCGATAAAGCAATTAAATGAAATAAATACCTTTACTAATCAAAGTGTAATTGTAACCATTTTTTGTGATCATGGTTCCAGATATATCAGTAAAATATATAGTGATAATTGGATGAAAGATCAAGGCTTTTCATGTAATTTTGAAGAAAAACATGAATCACAAATTGAATACATAAAGAAATAATGGCTGATTTATTTGAAAAATTTTTAAAAAATATGGGTCCATTAGGAAAATGGGCTTCAGTTGCTGAAGGATACTTTGTATTTCCTAAGCTTGAGGGTGAAATTTCAAATCGAATGAAATTTAATGGAAAAGAAGTAATAACATGGAGTGTTAATGATTATTTAGGATTATCAAATCATCCTGAGGTTAGAAAAGCTGATGCTGATGCGGGAAAAAAGTATGGATCCGCATATCCAATGGGTGCTAGAATGATGTCAGGTCATACATATTTACATGAAAATTTAGAAAATAAGTTAGCAAATTTTGTAAGTAAAGAATCTGCATATGTTCTAAATTTTGGCTACCAAGGCATTCTTTCTATTATTGATACCCTTGTGTCAAAGAATGATGTAATTGTTTATGATATTGATTCTCATGCATGTATTGTTGACGGTGTAAGGCTACATGTTGGTAAAAGATTTACATTTCAGCATAACGATTTAGAAAGTTTAGAAAAGAACTTGGCTAGAGCTGTTAACATAGTAAAAAAGACAGGCGGTGGGATTTTAGTTATTTCCGAAGGTGTATTTGGTATGAGGGGAGAGCAAGGAAAAATTAAAGAAATTGTCAAATTAAAAGAAAAGTATAATTTCAGACTTCTTGTAGATGATGCTCATGGTTTCGGAACACTGGGTAAAACTGGAGCTGGAGCTGGAGAAGAGCAAGGTGTTCAAGATGATATTGATGTGTATTTTGCAACATTTGCAAAGTCATTAGCTTCAACAGGTGCATTTGTAGCTGGTTCTAAAGAAGTTATAAAGTTTCTAAAATATAATATGAGGTCTCAAATGTTTGCAAAATCATTACAAATGCAATTAGTTGCTGGAGCAATTAAAAGGCTAGAATTACTTAAAAACATTCCTGAACTTAGAGAAAAACTCTGGAGAAATGTTGAAATGCTTCAAAATGGTTTAGTTGAAAGAGGCTTTGATATTGGAAGTACCCAAAGTTGCGTTACACCTGTTTTTTTAAAAGGTGATGTTCCTGAAGCTATGGTTTTAGTCAAAGACTTGAGAGAAAAATATAATATTTTTTGCTCTATTGTAGTTTATCCCGTAATTCCAAAAGGATTAATTTTATTGAGGTTAATTCCTACTTCCACTCACAATTCTGATGATATTCGAGAAACATTAGCTGCTTTTACGGCAATAAGAGATAAACTTCAAAATGGGGTTTACAGGAAATTATCTGAAAGAATTAAAGCCTAATTTTCATATTTATATTTTTTTTATAAATTTGCACTTTGATGAGTGTAGACTTAAACAGAAAAATCTTAGACGCATCAAAACTCACCTTAATTTTAGATAGATTAGCTAGTCAATTATTTGAAAATCATAATGATTTTTCGAATACTGTTATTATAGGAATTCAACCACGAGGAAAGATTTTATCAAAAAAAATAAAATCCTTATTAGAAATTAATTTTGGTATAAAAAACATCAAACTTGGTTTTTTAGATATAACTTTTTTTAGAGATGATTTTGGAAGAGAAAAAAAAGTATTGAATGCAAATAAAACTTCAATTGATTTTATTATTGAAAATAAGACTGTAGTTTTAATTGATGATGTTCTCTACACTGGAAGAAGTGTAACAGCTGCTTTATCTGCCCTTCAAACATTTGGTCGTCCCTCGAAAGTAGAACTACTCAGTCTAATTGATAGAAGATTTTCAAGGCATTTACCTATTCAACCTGACTATTGTGGATCACAAGTAGATGCAATTAATGATCAAAGGGTTATGGTCAAATGGAAAGAAACTGATGGTGAAGATTCAGTTTATTTATATATAAAAAATAATGGGAAATAAATTATCTGTTTCAAACCTGCTTGGTATTAAATATCTTAATGAAAGTGATATTAATTTAATTTTTGAAACAGCTAGAAATTTTAAAGAAGTTATAAATAGAAAAATTAAAAAGGTTCCTAGTCTCAGGGATATAACAATTGCTAATTTATTTTTTGAAGATAGTACAAGAACCAAAATATCATTTGAACTAGCCCAAAAAAGATTGAGTGCAGATGTCATCAATTTTTCATCATCATCATCATCAATTAGTAAAGGTGAAACTTTATCAGATACAGTAAATAATATTCTTTCAATGAAAGTTGATATGGTAATTTTGAGACACCCAAGCCCTGGGGCAAGTGTATTTTTAGCTAATAATATCGATTCATGTATAGTAAATGCTGGTGATGGTTGTCATGAACATCCTACTCAGGCTCTTCTAGACTCATTTACACTTAATGAGAAACTAAGCCAGTTAAATGGTAAAAAAATTATAATTGTTGGTGATATTTTACACTCTAGGGTGGCGCTATCTAACATATTTGTTTTTAAAAAATTAGGTGCTGAAGTTAAAGTTTGTGGACCAAAAAGCTTAATTCCAAAATTTATAAAAAATTTAGGTGTTGATTATGAACCAAATCTTGAAAAAGCTCTAAATTGGTGTGATGTTGCAAGTATGCTTCGAGTCCAAAATGAAAGAATGAGTCAAAGTTATTTTCCCTCCACTAGAGAATATGCTAAAGAATATGGTTTAGATAAAGAAAAACTTTTAAAACTTGATAAGAAAATAATAATTACTCACCCAGGTCCAATAAACCGTGGTGTAGAACTGTCAAGCGATGTCATTGATTCTGGAAAAACAGTTATTTTAGATCAGGTTGAAAATGGTGTTGCAATAAGGATGGCAGTAATGTATTTATTAGCATCAAGATTATGATCATAAAGCCTGTTTTGTTCTCTGTAAAAAATGATGTAAAAATAAAACAGTTAAAAGATTTTTTTAAAACTAATAGAAATAAAAATTGCATAATTAAATTTGAAAATAATGAGAACCCTGATGAAGATTTTATTAAAGAAATACAAAAACTAAATACTTATCATAAAAAAACTATTGTTATTATTTCCAAAAACCTAACTTTAGAAAAATTCAATAATATTGCACCAACATTTCAAGAGGCGCTTGACATTATTGAAATTGAAGAAATTGAAAGATCTTTAAAAATTTAAATGGGCTATATTCAAGTTTTAGGTTGTTTTTCAGCAAGTATGACTATTGACAAGCATCAGTCAAGCCAATTACTTTATCATAATAATCAAAGCTACCTAATTGATTGTGGAGAGTCAACTCAAGCTCTAATAATAAAATATAAAATTAAATTAAGTTCAATTAATAATATTTTTATATCGCATTTACATGGTGATCATTATTTTGGACTTCCTGGGTTAATTACTACAATGAATAGAAAAGGAAGAACAAAACCTTTAGCTGTATATGGTCCTAGGGGATTAAAGGAAATTTTAACAACTATGTTTAAATATGGTAAATCATGGACTAAATTTGATTTAACTATTAATGAAATTAGTGATGAAGAAAAAATTATACTTTCAGAAAATTTAATCGAAGTTGAAACTTTTAAATTAAATCACAGAATTTCTTGCAATGCATTTAAATTTACAATTAAATCAAATAGTAATATTTTCATATATGCTTATTGTTCTGATACTGCATATAATCCTAAAATTATAGATAAAATTAAAAATATAGATTTACTATATCATGAAGCAACTTTTTTAAAAGAACATTCTGCATTAGCAATTAAAACTAAACACTCTACATCAGTTGATGCAGCAAATATTGCTAAGAAAGCAAATGTTAAAATGTTATTGATGGGTCATTTTTCAACACGATATAAAAATCTAGAAAAATTCAAGACTGAGGCATCATATATTTTTAATAATTCACATATTGCAATGCAAGGAATTAAATACAATTTTTAGTTATATTTTTGTGTAATGAAAGATTTATCTGATTATAGAACTAGCTATGAAAAATCTAGTTTAGTTGAGGAAAACTTACCTTCAAATCCATATAAATTATTTGATAAATGGTTTGATGAGTTGTGTGAGTCTAATAGTGTAATTGAGCCAAATGCCATGACTCTTAGCACTGTAGATTTTAAAAATAGACCTAGAAATAGAGTTGTTCTTTTAAAAAAAATTTCTAAGAAAGGTTTTGTTTTTTATACAAATTATGATAGCAGAAAGGGCATCGATATTAATAATAATAAAAATGTTTCTATTTCTTTTTTTTGGCCATCTTTTGAAAGGCAAGTTATCATTGAGGGAATTTGCTCAAAGATAAGTGCTATTGATTCGGATAAATATTTTTATTCAAGACCAATTGAAAGCCAGATTGGAGCAATAGTTTCCAGTCAAAGTACTGTAATTCCTAACAGGGAACATATTGAAAATAAATTTAATTCATTCAAGTTAAAACGTCCAGAAATTTCAAGACCATCTAACTGGGGTGGATATATCATTGAACCTAGAAATATTGAATTTTGGCAGGGAAGAAAAAATAGACTTCATGATAGAATAATATATCAATATGATGAGGCAAAATGGTCAATCAGTAGATTAAGTCCATGAAATATTTAATTCTAATTAGACATGCAAAATCTGATTGGAGTTTTGATTTACCAGATTTAGAACGCCCTATCTCAAATAGAGGAAAAAATGATATTAAAATTATGTCAAGTGTTCTAAAAAAAATAAATTTAAATCCTGAATATATTTTTATAAGCAAAGCAAAAAGAACACTCCAAACTTTCGAGTTTTTTAGATTGAATGGGCTTTTTTTGAATAATAAATTTTCTATTAAGGACGAATTATATGATTTTCATGGAAATAAGGTCTTAAATTTTATTAAAAATTTAGATAATTCATTTTCAAATATTTTAATTTTTACTCACAATAATACTTGTAATAATTTAGTTAGAAAATTATCTAATCAATTTTGTAATGTTCCGACGACTGGAGTTTTAATTTTTGAATTTAATGTATCTTTATGGAGAGATATTTCTAATTGTAATTTAAGTCATTATTTTCCAAAAGATTTTAGATGAAAACATATAATTTTAAGAACAGAGAATTAAGCTGGTTAGATTTTAACGATAGAGTTTTACAAGAAGCTGAAGATCCAACTGTTCCATTAATCGAAAGACTTAGGTTCATAGGAATCTTCTCAAACAATTTAGATGAATTTTATAAAATTAGATATGCAACGGTAAAGAGAATAGCATTATCTAATCAAAAAGAAAAAAAGCTATATAAGGGGGAAAGTGCAAAGGACTTATTAACTAAAATCACTAATAGAGCTATTAAATTACAGGAAAAGAGTACAGTTGTGTTTAGTTCAATAATTAAAGATTTAGAGAAAAAAAATATTTACATGATAAATGAAAATAATATTCCAATTGAATCTTTAGAAATTTTAAATGAATTTTATCAAAATAAAGTTTTTCCACAATTAAAGATTGTAATTTTAAATGAAAATGATAATTTTCCTCAGCTAACTGATTTTTCATCATTTTTGATAGTCAGTATCAAATCTAAAAATAATAGGCTTTTTTATGCTTTAATTCAACTACCAAGTGAAATAAATCGATTCATTGTTTTAGAAAATAATAATACTAAAAATATCATTTTAGTCGATGATTTAATAAGATACAATCTTAATAAAATATTTAAAATTTTTGATCCAATTAGTGTAACTGCTAATATGATTAAATTTAGTAGAGATGCTGAACTTGATTTTGATGATGATATATCTAAAAGTTACCTCGAAAAAATATCAAAAAGCGTTAAAGATAGGCTTAAAGGTGAGCCTGTTAGATTTATTTATGATAAGGAAATAAATCCTAAAACTCTTGATTTTTTATTAGCAAAAATGAATATAAACCAAGAAACCGACAGCATTATCCCAGGTGGAAGGTACCATAACAAGAGAGATTATATGAATTTTCCAAGTTTAAATAGAAAGTTGGTTTATAAGATTATAAATCCTCTTAATATCCAAGGCTTTAACTTTGAGAAAAGTTTTTTTGAAAATCTCGAAAACAAAGATTTTTTACAACATACTCCATATCACAGTTTTAATCATATTTTAAACTTTCTTTTTGAGGCTTCAATTGATCCAGATGTTAAAAGAATTTCTATAACTATATATAGATTATCAAAATTATCGAGTGTAGCTAATACTTTAATTAATGCTGCCAAGAGTGGTAAGGAGGTTATTGTACAGATTGAATTACAGGCAAGATTTGATGAAACTGCAAATATTGATTATGCAAAGTTGATGCAAGATGAGGGTGTTAAATTAATTTTTGGTATTCCAAATTTAAAAGTACATGCTAAAATTTGTCTAGTTGAAAAAGAAGTAGATAATAAAATAAAAAAATACGGTTTTGTTAGTACAGGCAACTTTAATGAATCAACTGCAAAAATCTACACAGATTTTACAATTTTTACATCCAATAGAGAAATTTTAAATGATATATCCAAGGTTTTTGATTTTTTTAACTTTAATTACAAAAAATTTAAATTTAATCATCTAATTCTTTCACCTTATAAAACTCAAACCTATTTCACAGATTTGATCAATAATGAAATAAAAAATGCAAAAAAAGGTAAAAACGCCTTTATTAAAATTAAATTAAATAATATAACCAGTTATTCTATGGTCGAAGAGCTATATAAGGCTAGTAATAGTGGTGTAAAAATAAAAATGATTATAAGAGGAGTTTGCTGTTTAGTTCCTAATACAAAGGGTATGAGTGAAAATATTCATGTGGTAAGTGTTGTTGATAAATTCTTAGAACATACAAGAATGTTTGTTTTTTGTAATGATGGTGATAATAAAACTTTTATTTCCTCTGCGGATTGGATGACTCGTAATTTAGAAAATAGGGTAGAGGTCACATGCCCTGTTCTTGATAAAAATATTTCAAACAAATTGAATCAAATTTTTGATATTTATTGGAAAGATAATGTTAAATCAAGATTAGTTAATTCTAAAAATAATAATGAATATAGAAATCTTAGTAAAACTAAGTTAAGATCACAACATGAAATTTATGATTTACATTTGAAAGACCTTGAAAAACAAAATTGAAATAAAAAAAGTTGCAACTATTGATATTGGATCTAATGCAATTAGATTACTAATTTCAAATATTTTTAAAATAAAAGGCAATATATATTATACTAAAAATTCTCTCCACAGAGTTCCTGTTAGACTAGGTCAAGATTCATTCACTAACGGTCAAATTGATATTTCTAATAAAAATAAATTAGTTAAAACAATTAAATCTTTCAAATATTTGATGGAAGTAAATGATATAACTGAATATTTAGCATACGCAACTTCGGCTATGAGAAATGCTTCTAACGGGAAGGACATATTAAAATTTATATCGAATGAAACAAAAATTAAAATTGATATAATTTCCGGGGAAAAAGAATCGAAAATAGTCGCTAGTAATGATATTACAGAATATATTGGGAATTCCCCAAATTTCTGTTTCATAGATGTGGGGGGAGGTAGTACTGAAGTAATTATTTATAAAAATAATAAACTTTTTAAATCAAAATCTTTTGATATTGGTGGAGTCAGATTGTTGAATGATTTAGTTACAGAAAGTTCATGGCTTAAATTTAAATCATGGTTATTGGAAAATGCGTCAGAAATAAAAAAAATTAAATTGATTGGAATCGGAGGTAACATTAATAAAATATTTAAGCTTTCTGGTGTAAAGTTAGGTAAGGCAATGTCTAAGTCTAAATTTAAATCAACTTTACAAAAATTAAAAAAAATGTCTACAAAACAAATGCTTTTGGAATTGAAGTTGAACCCTGATAGAATTGATATAATAGTCCCCGCAGGAAATATATATTATTTTTTAATGAAAACTTTAGGAATTCAAAAGATTTTTGTGCCAAAAATTGGATTAGCAGATGGAATGGTAAAGCGATTGATTGAATCAAAAATCAAGTTTTAAATCATTTTTTAAATTTTCAATTACTGGATTAATTTCTTTTAATTTTTCATATTTTTCTTTCGGAGTTAAGAAATATTCTTTATGAGCTTCGTTATTAATCTCAAATTTTAATTCAAGAAAATCATTTTTTAGATTAAGTTTTAAAAAACTAGTTAAATCATCTTTAATTTCAAACAATTCTTTTTTACTAGATTTTGTTGGAACATTATATATAATATTAGTCTCCTCACTGACTCTAGGTTTATTTAGAGTTAACAAACTTGAGAAATTATCTTTTCCTTTTTTTTCTAATTCCTTTGCGTAAAGATTCCATTTTTTTATTAAGTTTTTTGTCTCTATATATTCCTCTTTCTTTTCTTTGTAGTCTTCAATTTTTTTAATATCATTTGTAGCCTCTTTTTTTATTTTTAAACTTGATAATGAAAATGCAGAAACTTCATTATCTATTTTGATGGGGTTATTGTTAATGTTATTTTGATTCTTGCTAGTTAATTTATCACTTTTTTCAGTTACAGATTTTGATGTAACATTATCATTAACGAAAGCATTAGTACGTTTATTTTCATTTTGTATTAAATCAGTTCTCTTTTCTATTTTTTTTAAATCAATCTTTTTTTTTTCAGTAGTTCTATTCTCTGTATGTAAGCCATCACCTTCTTTTGATAATATTTTCATAAGAAGTATTTCAACCAATAATTTTTTATTTTCAATTTCAGAGTATTTAAAGATTGTATATTCAATTTTTATTATAATATCAATTATATCGTTTTTTGAAATTTTTTCAGATTGTTTTGAAAGCAAAACACGACTTGATTTATCAGTAATTAATCGTTCAGAAATTGAAGATTTTACAATTAGTAGATTTCTGTAATGGTTCGCAAGTCCAATTAAAAATTCTTTCTCATCAAAACCTTTATTACTTAATTCATTAAATACTTCAATTACTTCAGCTAGAAGTCCATTAATTATTTTATCTACAATTTCAACATATGTTTCATTATCTAAAATATTTAATATACTTGAAGTTTCTTTTAATGAAATACTCTTATTTGTAAAGTTCACAACCCTATCTAATATTGTGAGAGAATCTCTTAATGATCCATCAGATTTCTTAGCAATAATACGTAATGCTTGATCTTCAAATTTTACACCCTCTTTAACACAAATATGTTTTAAATTTTTAGCAATTTCATTTTCACTAATTCTATTAAAATCATATATCTGACATCTTGATAAAATTGTAGGTAAAATTTTATTTTTTTCAGTTGTTGCTAAAATAAATACAATGTGAGGAGGTGGCTCTTCTAAGGTTTTAAGAAAAGCATTCTCAGCATTTTTTGATAACATGTGAACTTCATCAATTATGTATACTTTATACTTTCCAGATTGTGGCGGAATTCTAACCTTATCAATTAAATCCCTAATATCTTCGACTTTATTGTTTGAAGCAGCATCTAATTCAAATATATTAAACGATAAATCATCACTATAATCAAAATTGTTAATTTCTCTTGCAAAAATTCTTGCACATGATGTTTTACCAACACCTCTTGGTCCACAAAAAAGGATAGCAGATGGAATTTTTTTTTCTTTGATTGAATTCTCGAGTGTTTTTGTTATCTGTTTTTGACCTATCACACTTTCAAAAGAGCTTGGCCTATACTTTAATGAAGAAACAATGTAATCACTCATCCATACAAATATAAACTAGCGATTCATTTTTTAATAAAAAAAATTAAAATATATTACATTTGTACTGGCAGACTTTCTTATCGCTTTTTAAAGAGGAAAGTCCGGACACCAAAGGGCAACACAGTGGGTAACTCCCACCGCTAGTAATAGAAGGAATAGTGCAACAGAAAGAATGTACAGTTCGGCTGTAGTGAAATCGTGTAAACTCTGTGAGGTGAAACGCCAAGTATATCAACGTTTGAGGATTGCTCGTCCAATGTTGATGGGTAGGCGGTTAGAACATATTAGTAATTTTATGTCAAGATAAATGATAAGGCTAGACAGAATCCGGCTTAAAGGTCTGCCATTTATATGTAATCTAAAGTATTAGGACCGCAATTAAATAACAGGTCTAAAATACTTAGATCATATAAAAAACCATTTTTTTCTTCAAAAAGTTGTGTGTATTTGGTATTAATATTATTTGATCTTTTAACGTTTGTCAAGACAGATAAATCCTTAAAATTAATTTTTCTAAATTCTGTCTTCTTAGGTTTATATTCTAGTTTAAGACAATCAAAAACAAACTTAATTGAACTTAAATTAAGTTTAAAAAGTTGTTTAAAATCACTACTAAAATGATCAATTAATTTACTTTCGTAAAATTCATAATAAGGTGATGATTGATAAGCAATTTTTATTGATTTAAAATGATTTTTCATCCAGTCATGGTTATTCTCAATTTCAATTTCACTTAATAGCTTT
This sequence comes from uncultured Bacteroidota bacterium, assembly GCA_902587325.1. Classification (GTDB taxonomy): domain Bacteria; phylum Bacteroidota; class Bacteroidia; order Flavobacteriales; family Flavobacteriaceae; genus Eutrophosalina. Next base: position 61,963 of record CACIKV010000001.1, on the reverse strand, counting down.
TTTCTTTTTTTATTTGTATGCTTAATTGGAACACTAAGCATTAAAATTCCATTAGCTCCATGTATATAGGTTCTATTAGTCAAGGTCTGTTTTTGAAACGAGGAATAAATATTCCAATTACAATCTTTATCTATGATGTATTTCCAATGTGAAATTGGTGGAAAATATGATGGAATTAAAGAAAACAATTAATTATTTTTTTTATAAATAATGAATTTGTTAATAAGCCATACTAAAAAAACAAAAACAATAAAATGAATTAAATATGATTTTGGTTTTCCATCTCCATGAATTGTAGTAAAGACTCTTTCCCATCTGATTCTCCAGTTTTTAAAACCATCATTAATACCTTCAATACTCATCCAAATAAATATAGGTTTACCTAAAATATGATCTTCTGGAACAAATCCCCACACTCGACTGTCTTCTGAATTATATCTATTATCTCCCATCATCCAATAATAGTCCATTTTGAAGCTATAATTATCTGCAAATTCACCATTGATAAAAATATTTCCATTTTTTACATCAATTAAGTTTTTTTCATAATCTCTAATAATTTTTTTATACAGAGGTAAGTTTTTGAGGTTTAGATCAATATTAAAACCTTTCTTTGGAATAACAATTGGTCCTAAATTGTCCTCATTCCAATCATAACTAATTTCATTTGGAAAAAATGCAGTATTATATGATTTATCCTTTTTGAAGACTCTAACAATACTATCCACAATATTGCTGTTTTCAATTATCCTATAATCTTCTTCAGTCAAACTAAGATTCTTTATTTTTTCTGTAATTTCCTTAATTGAAAGTCTATTTTCAACAATTATTTTTTTTGGTATTCCCTTGGAACTTGTAATAATTGTAAAACTTTCATTATTTTGATCTATTACTCCTAAAATATAAGGCCTTAAAAAATCAAAAGAATTTCTATTTCTACTAATAACAAACTTTCTTTGAAAATCTGAGATATTCAGTTTTAATAATTTTTGACTTGAAATTCCATTATCTGAGTATGATACATATTTGTAAATAGGTTTTGCCCTGCTTGGAAATATACTAACCTTTCCGTTAATGTGTACTAATCCATCAATTATTTCTAGTGTATCACCTGGAATTGCAACACATCTTTTTACGTAGTTTGATTTTTTGTCAAGCGGTTTTTTTACACCCTTTTCCCTTACAAAAAATTGTCGAACTGTATCTGCAGGCCAATTGAAAGTCACAATCTCATTTCTTTTAATTGATTGAATCTTTGGTAGCCTTAAATAAGGTAGTTGAGGTTTATTTAAGTAGGATCTTATTCCTGTTCCTACAATAGTGTCATGCACCATAGGAAATGCCACAACAGTTTTAGGTACTCTTGCTCCATAGTGATACTTACTAACAAATAAAAAATCACCAACTAAAAGGGTTCTTTCCAACGAGCCAGTTGGAATAATAAATGGTTGAATGAAATATGTGTGAACAATAGTGGCAAGAGTTATTGCAAAAATTATAGAACTTATCCACTCTTCAAGTCCAGATGATTTATTTAAGCTTTTATTGTTAACATAATTAATGTTATTTGAATAATTAATAGTATAAATATAAAACCCTAGAGTTAGTATAACAAAAAAAATATCTAGCAAAGATTTTTTTCCAAAGCTTTTGATTGTTCCAACCCAAATAACAGGAAAAATTAATAAATTGACTATTGGTATAAAAAGAAGAATTAACCACCACCAAGGTTTATTAATTATTTTTAATAATATTATACCATTATAAATTGGTATAAAACTTAATATAGGATTAAAGTTAGCAGATTTATAGAGTTTCCATGTACCTAATCCATGAATTATTTGAATTATTATAAAAAAATAAAACCACTCAGCCCATCCCATTTTTAGAAATTAGTGTTACTCAAAAAATCATCCATAGTAAAAACACCCTTTTTATCAAAAATCCATTCAGCACACAAGACAGCCCCTAGAGCAAAACCTTTTCTTGATTTTGCATTATGTGATATAGAAATAGAATCATGCTCTGATTCATATAAAACTTCATGAAATCCCTTTTCTTTTCCAAATCTATCAGAATTTATTTTTAACTTATCTTTTTCATCTTTCAAAGTCCATCCCGATAATGAGCAGTTTAATAAAATATCTTCTGCAATTTTAATAGCAGTTCCACTAGGTTTATCAATTTTTTTTAAATGATGTTTTTCATTAATTGAGACATTAAAATTTTTATATTTAGATATCTTTTCAGCAAAAAAACTGTTGAGTTTAAAAAAAAGGTTTACTCCAATACTAAAATTTGGTGAAAATAAAAAAGTTGCATCTTTTCTTTTGCAATAATCAGTTATGTAATCATATTTTTCAAGCCAACCAGTTGTTCCGCATACAACAGGAACTTTATTATCTAAACATATTTTTATATTTTGGACTACACTGTCAGGAGTGGTAAATAAAATTGCAACATCACAACCACTTAAGTCTTTATTATGCGTATTAACATCAATTATTTTTCCAATCTTATGATCTCTTGAGATTGAAATTTTTTCAATTTCTTTACCCATCTGACCATATCCAATTATTGCTATATTCATTAAAATTTTAATTTAATTTTCATTCCTAATGATGTAGTGTAAAAATTTTCAGTGTTTTCATGGTATGGTCCAAAAGATAAATTTTCATCCACATTATAATCCAAAAGATGTGCATCAATGTTTGCATCTAAAATATTCAAAAAATAAAAACCAACAAGAAAAACCATGGACAAATCTTTATATCTCCTATGAAAATTTTGTCCATCTAATAACCTATCATCATTAATAATGATACCCTGAAATTCATCATCGGAAAATCCAGCTTTTCTTCTTTTATAAGCATTTCTGTAACTCCAGTACTTTTTTTTATTGAAATCGAACGAATATGCGGAAACTCCAATTGCTGTATATAATATAGGCAACTTCCATATTTTATTATTATATACTTGACCTAGTCCTGGAATTACGGCGGAATAAAAAGCAGCTTTTGAAGGTCTCAATATATTTCTATTATAATTTTCAACTATTTCTTGAGATTTTGTATAATTTGATAATAGAACTAATAAAAAAAATAAACTCAATTTTCTAATCATTTAATTTTTTTAAAATTTGAATTAATTCTCTTTTAGATTTAAAAATAAAACTTAAAATAAATTTGTTTTTATTTTTTTTTAAATTAATCTTAGACTTAATCTTAGATTCAGTTTTTTGAATCTGATCTTTAATAGATTTATCTATTTCTAGATTTTTAGTGACAGATTTAGGTTTATCTAATTCTCTTACTTTAATTTCAGTTTGTCTGACAGATAAATTATTCTTTAATATCTGCTCATATATAAATAATTGTTTTTCATGGCTTGCTATGTTTATAATAGCTCTTCCATGACCCATACTAATAAATTTATCTCTAATTCCACCTTGGATTATCGGATCAAGTTTTAATAATCTTATATAATTTGTAATTGTTGATCTATCTTTTCCTAACTTCTTACTCATCTCAACGTGAGAAAGATTTAATTCTTCTATAAGTCTTTTGTATGAAATTGCAATTTCAATTGCATCTAAATCTCTTCTTTGAATATTTTCAACTAGTGCCATTTCCAAAGATGATTGATCATTAGCTTTTCGTATGTAAGCTGGAATTGAATCTAAATTTAATTTCTTAAAAGCTCTTAATCTTCTTTCGCCGGATATTAAGATGTATTTTCCATCTTTTTCTTTTACAGTTATAGGTTGTATTAAGCCTAGCTCGTTAATTGATGAAGCTAGTTGTTCGAGTGAATTTTGATTGAAATTTGTCCTTGGTTGGTCTGGGTTGAGACTAATATCATTAACATCAATTTCGTTAATATTATTTGAGTTAATGTTTTGTTTAAACCTATTATTATCATCCTCATTTAAGATTGCTGATAATCCACGACCTAAAACTCTTTTTTTATATGCTTTTGCCAAATTAATTTAAATTTATTATTTCTTGAGCAAATTTAATATAACTTTTTGACCCTTTACTTGTCGCATTGTAAACAATTATACTTTCACCATGACTTGGAGCTTCACCTAAGCTAACATTTCTAGGAATTATTGTATCAAAAACCATATTTCCAAAATGCTTTTTTACATCTTCTTTTACTTGATTAGACAATCTTAATCTAGAGTCAAACATGGTAAGTAATATTCCTTCTATTTCTAAAATATTATTATGAACATTTTGTACACCCTTAATAGTATTAAGGAGTTTTCCAAGCCCCTCGAGGGCATAGTACTCACATTGTATTGGAATTATTACAGAGTTTGAAGCTGTTAAAGCATTTAAAGTGATTAGTCCTAAAGATGGTGGACAATCGATAATTAAAAAATCATAATCATTTATAATTTCTGAGAAAACACTTTTAAATACATATTCTCTTTTTGGAATATCAACTAATTCAATTTCAATTGCTACTAAATCAATATTCGCTGGAATTAAATCTAAATTTGGACTATTGGTTTTTATTACAGCGTCTTTAGCTTTACAATTTTTTAATAACACATCATAAATTGAGAAGTTAAAATCTTCTGAATTAATACCAATACCTGAAGATGCATTACCTTGTGGATCAGCATCAATCAATAAAACCTTTTTTTCTAAAATTCCGAGTGAAGCAGCTAAACTGACAGATGTTGTCGTTTTACCAACACCACCTTTTTGATTGGAAATTGAAATTATTTTACCCATTACTTTTCTAAAAATTCTATAATATAAATCTCCTCATTTTCTTTCTTCATAAAAAGCTTTTCTCTCGCATATTTTTCTAAACTATCTAAATTTTCAAGTGAAGAAATTATTTTTTTATCTATAACTATATTTTTTTCTAACTCGGCTTTTCTTTTTTCTAATTCATTAATTTCTTTTCTAAGTTTTAAATTAACTATTACCGAATTTGAGTCCCAAAAGAAAATCCAAATTAAAAAAACTGTTGTAATGATTAAATATATATTTCCGAATAATTTATAAAACTTAGATTTTTTTATTTTTTTTATCAATTTTATTCAATTTAATTTCTATTTCTTGATATATGCTTTTATAGTTAGTGTTATTATCTATAATCAAATTTGCAAATTTCTTGTTAGGCTCAACATATTTATCATGCATAGGTTTTATCACATTTTTATACTTATTTTTAATTAAGTTCATTTTACCACCTCTTTCTAGAATGTCTCGCGTTATTCTTCTTTTAAGTCTAGTATCACTATCAATATCCAAAAATATAGTTAAATCGAAAAAATCTCTAATTTTTTTATTCAACAATATGAACAATCCATTAACTAATAATACATCAGGCTTGTTAATACGATAAGTTTTTTTTTTCCTCAGATGTGTTTTATAGCAATATGTTGGAGTGTCAACATTACTTCCTTGACTTATTTTGTTAAGATGTTCATAAAATAATTTAAAATCAATACTATTTGGATTGTCAAAGTTCATAGAATTTCTTTGACCTGTGCTTAATTTTTTAAAATCCTTATAATAATTGTCTAATTCTAAATGATCTATTTTTATATCCCAATCCCTAAAAAAATGAATTATTTTTTTTGAAAATGTACTTTTTCCAGATGCGGTCCCACCGGATATTCCTATAATTATCATTTTTTATTAATTAACTCATCAACATATTCTTCGGTAATAATTTTATCATATTTATTATTCCAACTATTTAAAATATAATTCATTACATCAGCAACTTCATCTGAATATAGACCCATATTTTCCATATAGCCTTCATATTTTTTACCATTAACAATTATATCACCCTCAATTCCCCCTTTTTTTACTGCAATAATACTTTCTTTAATATGTTTAAATAAAAAATCAGACTTATCAAGTGGAGGATAAATTCCTTTAATACCTTTTCCGTCAGGTGAGTGACATCTTAAACACAGATCCTCATAAAGTAGTTTTCCTCTCTCCACAGATTTTTCTTTTTCTTGAGAGAAAATAACACAGCTAAATAGTAGAAAAAAAACAAATCTCATTCTTTTGGTACTATTTTAAATATGCCTTTATTTTCAACAGTGAAATAGATAAATCCATCAGGACTTTCTTTTACATCTCTTACTCTTCCGATTGAATCTGCAATTTTTTCTCGATAAACAACTTTATTATTTTTATTAAGTACAAGTCTTTCTAGGTATTTAAATTTAAGTGAACCGGTTAATAAGCTTCCCTTCCATTTTTTATATTTATTAGAGCTTACATACGCAAATCCACTTGGTGCAATAGATGGAATCCAATAATATAATGGTTGCTCCATTTCAGGGTGTTCTTTTTCATCAGTTATTGTAGTTCCACTATAATTGATTCCATAAGTAATTTTTGGCCAACCATAATTTTTTCCTTTGCTAATTATATTGATTTCATCACCACCTTTTGGACCATGTTCATTAGTCCAAATTTTTCCAGTTTTAGGATGTAAAAATATCCCCTGAGGATTTCTATGTCCGTATGAATAAATAGCTTTAATAGTATTTTCATCATTCACAAATGGATTATCATCAGGTATAGTTCCATCATCATTAATTCTGTAAATTTTTCCTCCGTCTAAGCTTAAATTTTGAGGAAGCTTGTCCCTGTTTCCTCTGTCACCAATTGCAAAAAATAATTTACCATCATTATCAAATTGTAATCTTGTTCCAAAATGTTGCCCCCTTGTTGAATTTCCTTCTCCTTTATATAGGAGCTCTAAATCAGTTAGTTTATTTTGGATTAATTTCGCTCTTGAAACAGCTGTATTACCTCCACCATCTTCCCTGCTTCCTAATGCGTATGAAATATATATCAAATTATTGTTAGCAAAGTTAGGATGAAGTTCTAAATCTAAAAGACCACCTTGTCCCCTTAAGTAAATTTCAGGAACATTTTCAACTTTTATACTTTTTCCGTCTTTTATTATAAAAATTTCACCCCTTTTTTCTGCATAAATTATAGTTTCATTATTTAAAAACTCAATACTCCATGGAATTTCAACATCCGAATAAATATTTTTAATTTCATAATTTATTGTTTCAGGTATATTAATAGTTTCATCATCTCGAATATATGTTTCACCAAGCTGCGCACAAGAAATATTAATACTGAGAATTAAAAAAATTAAAATTTGGATATTTTTCATATAAATAAATTTAATAAAATAGTCGGAATGACAGGATTTGAACCTGCGACCCCACGCACCCCATGCGTGTACGCTACCAGACTGCGCCACATTCCGGAAATGCAAAGATAGATTTATTATGATTTATATATTTACAATAAAATGAAAATTAAAATTATACTTTGTTACATTTTACTTTTGACTGTTTTTTCAGGTAAATACAGTCAATTTCAAAAACCAAATATTATTATTTTTTTAACTGATGATCAAGGTTGGGGAGATTTAAGTATTCGTGGAAATACAAATATTAGCACTACAAATATTGATAATCTAGCTAAAAACGGAGTAAGTTTTAATCGTTTTTATGTGAGTCCTGTTTGTTCACCAACAAGAGCAGAATTATTAACAGGAAAATATTTTGTTAGAAGCGGAGTTAATGGAGTTACAAGAGGTAGTGAAAGAATGAATCTTGATCATAAACTTATCTCAAGTTATTTTAAAGAAAAAAGTTATGAGACAGGACTTTTTGGTAAATGGCACAATGGATCACAGCCACCATATCATCCTAACAACAGAGGATTTAAAGAGTTTTATGGATTTACATCAGGTCACTGGGGAAACTATTTTGATCCAATTATTGAAAAAAATGGTAAACTTACTAGAGGTGAGGGATATATAACAGATGATATTACAAATAAATCAATAAGTTTTATTGAAAACTCTAATTCTCCATTTTTTGCCCTAATTTCATATAATACTCCTCATTCGCCAATGCAAGTCCCGGACTCTTTTTTTGAAAAAAAAGAAGTTAAATTACAAGGCAGATATGCTAAAAACGAAAATATTATAAAAACAAAAGCAGCATTAGCTATGGTTGAAAATATTGATTACAATGTAGGAAGAGTTATAAGTAGTTTGAAGAAGGGTAAAAAATATGAAAATACTATTGTTATTTTTCTGAGTGATAACGGACCTAACGGAAATCGATGGAATTCAGATATGAAAGAAAGGAAAGGAAGTACCAATGAAGGTGGAGTTCGTGTTCCATTCTTCATTCAATGGCCTAAAAAAATACCAAAAGGAATAGTTGTAGAACAAATTACTAGCGTAATGGATGTATATCCTTCATTGATTGACCTAACGGGCTTTGATCATGAACTTAATTTTGATGGAAATAGTTTTAAAAAATATATATATAATCCAAACCTGAAAGATGATGAACGAAAAATATTTTCTTTTTGGAATAGAAGACTTAGTGTAAGAAATAATAATTTTATTTTAGATCACAAAGACAGTCTGTACGATCTCAACGAAGACTTATCACAAACAAAAGCTGTAAATAACAAGCATTATTCAACATATAAAGAATTAAAAAAATCCAAAGAAGTATTAGTATCTACTGTTTTATCAAAATATGATAATACAATTAACAGAGATTTTACTGTGAATTATGAAAAATCTAAATTTACTCATCTTCCAGCTAGAGATGCTTCATTTAACGGAGATTTAAAAAGAAGTTCGATTCATGCTAATTGTTCATTTATAGAAAACTGGACTAATGATGAAGATTACATTTTTTGGAATATAAATTCATTAAGTTCTGGTGTTAATAAAGTCCATCTTTATTATACTTTGCCTGAAAACAGTGAAGACACGGAGTTATCTTTAGAATTCATGGATAGAATAATTTATAAAAAAATTCTTAAATCACATGATCCATCTCTTGAAGGCATGGATAATGATAGGATAGAAAGAATAGAATCGTACACTAAAAATTTTAAGAAAATAACTTTTGGTGATTTATATTTTAATGAAGGAAATTCTGTTTTAAAGTTAAAAACTTCTCAATTTGTTGGAAATAAATCTATTGATTTTAGATTACTAGTCTTAGAGCGTCAATAGAAATTATTTAGTATTATTCAGTTCTAAAAGAATAAACTAATGAAAAACTACTATTAATTCCATCACTTGTCTTTATCCTCCAAAAATATATTGCCTTTGCATCAAGGGATAGATCATAATTATTTTCAGAAATGTTAACTTGTTCACTTGGTGGTGATTGCTTACCATCAACTTTATCAACGTATAGTGTGTAGGTTAATTGATCACCATCATCCGGATCTGATCCTTCCCAACTAAAAGTTACTTTTCCTTCACTTGATCTTTGTACTGTTGAACCAGATTTTGGATTTTTCAGATCAGCAGGGAAGGGGGCATAATTTTTAATTCCAGTCCCAGCTAAATAAAACTTCCATGATGGACTTATTCCGTTTTGAGAGCTCGAAGAACTTCTGGATATAACATTCCAGATATATGGCTGCCCTTTATCAAGCTCAATTGTTGTATTAATTGTTGAAAGGCCAGTCTTATTTATGACGGAGGCTGTATTAATATTTGTAACCTGTAAATCATATGTGTCAGTATTAGAGGATGCCTCCCAAGAAAAATCTACTGTACTTTTTAAATTAGATACACTTGTACCTGTTTCACAAACTTTACCGTTAGCTGGAGACTTTAATATAACATTTCCTGGAGCTTTTACTTGGGGTGTGTCAGAATTATTACCTCCATCATCACTAGAGTCTGATCCACTACAAGAAATGAAAAAAATTGTTAAAAATAAAAAAAGTAATCTTTTCATTTTCTTATAACTTTAAATGTTTTTCTAACTGTTTTGCTTTCTAAAATTACAATGTATTTTCCAACGATTTGATTTGATAAATCGATTTGAGTCTTACGAGAATCTTCAGTAATATTATGATAATCATTGTATACAAGATCACCTTTTTCAGTGAAAATAATTACTTTGATAATATCATCTTTACCTCCTACATGTAAGTTAATATTTTTCTCCGTTGGATTTGGATAATAATGAATATCCTCAGAAATAAAAATCTCTCTTTCAATATAACCTTGACAGTCAAGATCAGTTTCCACTCGAATTATATTAAGCCCAGCAACAAGATTTGATTCAAGGGTATCATTTGATGTTCTTTGTGTTTTTCCATTTATTGTTACATTATATACATTTGAACCATTCATAGTGATTGTTGTTTTTTTCTCATCATTATCAACTTCAATTAGCGCTGTCAAGGCTTTTGGTTCACCAACAACCACTTCAAAACATTGTTCGTAAAGTTCTTGGCCATCAACCTTAAAACATATTTGATATGTACCCTTTGATAAATTAGAAATAGTAGCATTTTTATTTGCTCCTGAAATTCGTAAATTATCTTTACCAGTTATCGATATAGTATAGTCATAGCTCGCGTCTTCAATATTTAGATCAATAACACCATCATTATTACCAATACAAGTTGTGCTGGAGATTTCAACACTGTAGTTATTTATTGGTAGTTCAAAAATAGGGCAGCCATTTGTATCAACTTTAACACCCTCATCTGTATTTGGGCAATTGTCGTTTGAGTCACTTATTCCATCTAAATCTGTATCAATATCTCTAAAATTTAACCAATTCATATTGAAACCTCCTTCGATTACTTTTAATCTTAACAAGAAAATTCCTTTAGGAATTTTATTTTCTAAATTAGCAGTAACGGTTGTCCAGTTTTGCCAGCCACCAGTGACTGGAATTTCAACTTCGGGGAGAACTACAAATTCTCGTGATGTATTTTGTTCAACTAAAGCAAGTGAAACTTTTCCACCATCTGACTCAGATGCAACCCTGAAATCAACAGTGTAACTCGATGATGAACTTGTAAAAATTTTATAATCTGAATAATCCCCCTTGTGAGTATATCCAATATTTGCACCTCCACCATCATCACTTGTGTCTTCAACTCCTAATCCAAACATCCTTAAATAATCTTCAGCTTCAACTTTTCCTGGAATTACAAATCGCGGGTCTAAGTCATTTACTATTTCAAGATCAGTGAAAGAATTTAAGGTTTTTTGATTTTTTGATTTAATAATATTTCCTGAATAAGAAACTTTAATTTCATCAGTATACAGAAGGTTATCAGAAAGATTTAATATGATTGTTTTTGGTTTAGAATTATTAAAGTTTATTGAACTTATATTTCTTTCTTCCCCATTAACTTTTAAAATAAAATTTTCAAGGCTTGCATCTATTGATGAAGTTAATATTTCCTGATTTAGGAAAATTTCTAAAGATTTTTCATCTGATGCAGTTTTCCCACCAATTGAAGTAAATGGTGCAGAAGATATTTCTCCAGTTTTCTCAAAATTTAAACTAATTAAATTAACTGGTGTAGAACTATTAAAATGAACCTTTAATGAATGTTCACCTTCTTCCAAAATTACACCTTCAATATCAGTATTTGTAAATGAGAACCAACCACCAGTAGAATTTGTGGTTAGTATTTTTGATATATTTTGATCATTCAGAGACAAAAATAATTCGCCACCAGATTGTTCAGATGCATGTCTAACTTTAACCCGATAAATACCTGATGAATTAATTTTAACAGAGTATTTTGTCCATTCGCCTTTTTCAACAAATCCAAGGTGATAGCCATTACTATTGATATTATCTGAATTATCTTCAATATCCACCCCATCATTTCTGTATTTCCATCCTCTATTCCAGGCTGTGAATGAACCCGATGACTGATGATAAGTTGCTACATCTTTGTCATAATAAGCATGATTATTTTTACCTAAATCATAATCAGATAAAAAAATCACACCTGGAATTTGTTGTCTTTTTTTATATGGAATAGTCGCATCTGTGTGAGGTTGTCTTAAAAGAGCATCTGAAATACCTTTTCTGTAAATACAATTTTCAGATAGTGCATTATCAGCTAACTTCATCATTGCATCATAAGTTTCATCTTCTGAGGGTTTTTCACCTTCATTTTTCCAATAATTAAGAATTTTTTGATAACCTTCATTTACAATTATTCTGTATGGACTGTTTACACTTCCTATTTTTTTCATCGCCCACCAGGCCCATCCAACATTATTGTTTTCAAAAAGGGTTACAGCATCGGTATACCATGTATTAGAATTTTCACCAGATTCACCCATCCAAAGAGGAACATTGTATTGTTCTCTCATTGGAAGAATCCAATCAAGATCATCTTCATTAGTAGAATTCCAGTATTTATGAAAACTATATACCATGTTGTCATCCCAAGGTGGTCTTAATCCAGTAAAATTATTAGCATAATCATTACCTTCAATAATGATCATATGCTCATCTCCAACTTCTCTAATTGCATTAGTAATCCTTACAAAAAGATCTTTTAAATCCTTACCGCCAGGCAGATCCCAATTGGTCTCATTTAATAAATCATAACCTCCAATCCATTCATTGTCCTTATATCTTTCTGCAATTTTTTTCCATAAGGCCACTGTTTTACTTTTATTAAGCTCACTTTCCCAGAGAGAAGGTTTGCTAGGATCATAATCTGAAATATCAGTATTTCTACCTTGTCCACCAGGAGCTGCATGAAGATCAAGGATGACATACATTTTATGTGGTTTCGCCCAGTCAAGAACATTATCAATAATTGTAAAACCCTCTTCAATCCACGTTTGCTCACCAGCATTAGGTTCGTCTTGAATTGGTAATGTGAATAAATTGTAGTGTAATGGAACTCTAATACTATTAAAACCCCATTTAGCTAATGAATCAACATCTCTTTTTGTAAAATGATTATCTCTCCATTTTTTAAAAAACTCTTCGGTTTTTTCAGCCCCCATCAAATTAATTAAATTTGATTTGATTTGATGTTGTGCACCAATGCTTCCATCGGTTTCGTGCATCATATATCCTTCCATTAAAAGCCAGCCACCTGGTGCATATCCTCTCAAAAGGACTTCATTACCATTTTCATCAACAATTTTCTTTCCTTCTGTTTTTAAATTTTGTGAAAAAGCAAATGAATTAAATAATAATATTAATAATATAAAAATTCTTTTAATCATTAATTATAGTCCAAAACCAATTTTAAACAATAAATTTTTAGTTAGTGCGTTAGCTCCATCCTCAGTATTTATTGGCCATGGATAAGATAAAGTACCAGTCGACTCATAATCACCAAAAAGAATATCTGAAACACCGTCACCTTCACTACCTGGAAGCCAAATTGCTGCAAATGCGTCCCAATTTTCAATATGATCTGAAATGTTCATAGGTCTACCCGAAATTAATAAAACAAGAACTTTATATCCCTTATTTTTAAGATTTTTAATTGTATTCAGATCTTCATCCATCAAATCTAGATTTTCTTTATCACCAAAAAATTCGGTGTAAGGATCTTCACCAATAACAACAATAGCTAAATCACCATCAGAATCTTCTAAATCTAAAGCATTTTCAGAATAAAGAATATTTGTATCTTTTGAAACAGCATTTTTAATTCCATCTAAAATTGTAGTTCCAATAGTTATATCTCCTTGCCCTCCCTGCCAATCAATAGTCCATCCTCCACATTGCATTCCCAGGTTATCAGCCCCTCTTCCAGAGACTACGAGTTTATTAATGTTTTTTGAAATAGGAATAATATTTTCATTTTTAAGTAATACAACACTTTCTCTTACAGCTTGTCTAGCTATTTTTCTGTGATCATCAGAGCCAATAGTGTTTAATGAATTATTTTCCACAAGCGGACTATCAAATAATCCACTTCTTAATTTAACTTTTAAAATACGTTGTACAGCATCATCAATTCTTTCCATACTGATTGAACCTTCTTCAACACTTTCCTTTAACAATCTCATAAACTTCTTGTAGGGTTGAGCTTGACCAGAGACCATAACCATATCAATTCCTGCATTTATTGAAGTAATTATATCAGACTTATAATCACCTGGAATTTCATCAATTCCCTGCCAGTCAGAAATCACAAAACCTTTGAATCCCATTTCAACTTTTAATATATCAGTTAATAGTTCCTTACTTCCATGACATTTTACACCATTCCAACTATTATATGAAGCCATAACAGTTTGCACATTAGCATCTACAGCAGCTTGATATTTAGGAATTAGTTTTAATTTTAATTCTTCAGGGCTTATCTCTGTATTTCCTCTGTCAAGTAAACCTCTCATTCCAGTTCCAAATTCAGTATTTCCATCACCAATAAAGTGCTTTGCACATGCTACAACACTTTTTCCAGACGAAGTTTTTGCATTTTGATAGCCCATAACTGCAGCTTCACCTAACTTTTCAACTCTTTTTGGGTCACTAGAAAAACCTTCATAAGTTCTTCCCCACCTATAGTCCTCTGGTGAAGATAGACAAGGTGAAAAAGTCCAGTCAATACCTGTTGCTGCCACTTCAATTGAAGTAGCCTCTGATATTTTATAAATAAGTTCAGGATTATTGGTAGCTCCTAGACCAATATTTTGAGGAAAAATAGTAGCTCCATAAACATTATTATGACCATGCACTGCATCAATACCATATATCAAGGGAATTTGTAATCTTGATTTTAAAGACTCAGATTGATATTTATTGTACATATCTAACCATGCTTGTGGTTCATTTATTTCTGGATGAGAACCACCTCCACTTAACAATGAACCAATTGAATAAGTTGATATATCAGTAATAGTATCCAGAAATCTTTGATCAATTTGAGTCATCTGACCAATTTTTTCATCAATGTTCATAATTTCAATGATTTCATCAACTTTTTTATTGATTTGGTTTTCTGATAATTTACTATTTGATTGATTATTACAGGAGATATTTATTAAAAATAAACTCCATAAAAAAACTATATACTTTTTCATAAATAAATTTTATTGATAAACTTTTACGTAATCCACTTCCATAATATCTGAACTAAAATCAGATGGGACTGAACCTCCAAATGTTCCACCCATTGCGATATTAATAATGATAAAAAAATCCCAATTGAAAGGTAAAGAGCAAGCATTTCCAACAATATGAAAAGGTTTATCATCTACTAAGAAAGTAATTCCTTTTTCTGTCCAAACAACTGAGTATATGTGAAACTCTGTGGATACATTGTTATAATCATATGTTTCACCCCCATCACCGCCCCCATAATTATCTGGATGATGTACTGTTCCTTGAATTTTGTTTAATCTATTACCAGCATGCTCCATAATATCTATTTCACCACAACTTGGCCAATCAATTTGATCATAGTTAGAGCCTAAAAGCCATAATGCAGGCCAAGTTCCTTTTTTTCCTGGTAATTTTGCTCTAATATCAACTCTTCCATATGTAAAATCAAATTTTGTATTTGTTTTTACTCTTCCTGATGTAAAATTTTTTCCACCATATCCTTCTCTTTTTGCAATGATTTTTAAAACACCATTTTCAACAATTACATTTTCTAATCTATCAGTAGTAGCTTGAAGTTCTTGATTATACCATTGATTTCTCACTTCATAAACCCACTTATCAGCGTTTAATTTACCATTATAATTAAAATCATCCGACCATACTAAATCGGTAAAAATATCTTTTGATGGAGTAGTGGATACTTCTTTATCTGTCAGCCAAATATACCACGCTCGATCTTGATTATCAACAGTTCTTACTAATATATTATTTGCATCATAACATTCTATGGTATAGGTGTGTTGACCAACATAAAAGCCAATAAAAGATTTTGAGTCAAAAACAACTTTATTTTCATTATTCTCTTTCTTAACATAAAAAGATCCTTCGTAATCATTCAAATTAAAGTTTTCAATTTCTCCTGCGGAGTTTGCATTTTGTCCTGTATTACCATAAGTAGAAATTAAATGTGATGATTTCCCATAAACATTGCCATTTGTTTTATGAATATATGTTCCATCACTTTTAAAAGAGTATTCATCATCATAAAAGCCTGAGTTGTTTTTTGAAAATGAAGGAGCTTCCCACCAAGTTGTATATCTAAATTGTTTATTCCCATTTCCAAAATGTGCATCATATGCAGCATTAATTTTCCAGGTTTTTTCTGAGCCGCCAGTAATTATTTCTAGAAGATCATCGTCTGAATTTGCCTTAACATAAACCGTTATGCTGTTTGCTTCACTAATATAATCTCCAGTTGATGAATATGCTAAAACATTAGTTATGTATGATTTTGTTCCAAATTCTGAGTATGTATATTCGATTGATCCTGAAGATGAATCTACTACATCGCCGGTTCCAAATCTAAAACTATAATTCACTGCATTAGTAGCAGATGCTGTAAATTTTACAGTTCCAGATCCATCTCCGTACGGATTTTGATTATCCGCTCCTTTTATTTCTACGTTAAAAATTAAATTGGTTGGAATAATTTTATCAATTGGATCAGGCATATCTTCATTATCAGTATCATTTTCACTTCCTGAGCAGGATAGAAAAAAAATAAAAATAAAAATGAATTTATACATAAAACATTATCTAAAATAAAGAGTTTGAGAGAAAATCCCCCAAACTCTTCAAAACAAAACACAAGAATTTTATTTAATTATATTCAATAATAGATGTTGTTAATCTTTATTAGTTATTTTCCACCACCATGCATTATTTTCCTCTACAAAATAATTTTTAAGTCTAATTTCTTGCGAATTAGATCTGTCTAAAATCTCAAAACTGTGTGATCCAATATAGAATCCTACGTGTCCTAATCCAGTAAAGTTTAGAGTTTCAACCCCACCAGGAGCAGAAATATACCAAGTTCCAGAAATTTTATCAACATCTTCCTGAGTAACAGGATAATTTTCATGTTCATTGTTAGCAACGGAAACTTGACCTCTAGCTCCTCCAAAATCTCTTTCTAATGGAATAACCTTTCCAAATAATTCACTATCAGCCCCAGCACTAAAAGTAAAAGTACCATCAGCATGGAATGTATATCTATCGTCATATAATCCAGAACTAGCTTTAGTAAAAGGGTCAGCAGTCCACCAATCAGAATTTGCAGCTTCATTAGGACCCACACCCATGTGACCGCCCTCTTCAGCAGCAACTCTCCAAACTCCAGTAGTTAATTGAGCAACAAGTTCAGCAGGTGGAGTATAGGTAACTAAAACTTCAACTGTCACAGCAGTACTTGATGTTGTTCCACCCGTTCCAATTGCTATTAATGTTACAGTGTATGTATTTAATCCAAGTTTAGGAAATGTGTAGCTTACGGTACCTTCAGAACTCATAGTTTCCTCACCATTGTAAACAAACTTGTAAGTAATGGCATTATCAGCAGATCCTGAAAAGGTAACATCACCTGAACCATCTCCATTTGGGTTATCACCGTCTTGACCAGAGATGGCAGCAGTAATTTGAACATTTGTTGGTGCAGTAATATCACCGAATGAGTGCTGATCATCTTCTGCGAAACTATCAATTTCACATCCAACAAAACCTACAACAAGGATTGAAGCAATTAAGAAATTGAAAATATTTTTAAAATTTAATTTTATTTTTTTCATTATAATATTAGTTTAATTAACCTTTTTTATATCATCAATGTAGTATGTTCCAGTATCTTTTTTACCACCATCGATAAAGAATACTAACTTCTTAAAGTCAGCGGTCCCGTCCCAAGCTGCACCAGGATTAGGCCATGCTTGAGAGCTAACAGTTGAAAAATCAAATGTTAGAGTGGTCCATCCTTGAGCTGAGAAGTTTTGCTTTAGTTCAATATACTCATTGTTACCGCTTTGTTCCAATTTCATCATCAATTCGTGAGTATCAGAAGTAGCATTGTGTATTCTAACTGAATATCTATTATCAGCTCCGGAAACTACTTTAATTGGTTCATCTAGAATCAATTCCGCAGTTTCCCAGTCTTGACCCCCATTTATTACTTGCATAACATAATTAGAAGAATCGGTAGGATCAATAAATGGTAAGCTAGTTGATGCACCACCAACACCATTAAATGGAATCTTTGTGCTAAAATCAATTGGAAGACTTACTTTGTTTCTCGTTATGATATTGTCAAGATAATACGTTCCAGTATCTTTCTTTCCACCATCAATAAAAAATACTAGTTTTTTAAAGTCAGCATTACCATCCCATGCTGCACCAGGATTAGGCCAAGCTTGTGCAGTTACTGAGGAGAAATCAAAAGTAACTGTATTCCAACCTTCTTTTGAAAAGCTTGCTTTAAGTTCAATATATTCATTGTCACTACTTTGTTCTAATTTCATCATTAATTCATGAGTATCAGAGTTAGGTGAGTGAATATCAACAGAGAAAAAGTTTTGTTGACCACTTCTAATTTGAATAGGCGTAGTCATCATAAGTTCTGCAGTTTCCCAGTCATTACCACCATTTACAACCTTGCCAACGCCATTTGATGAGTTGGTTGGATCTTTAGACATCTCAAATGTAGCACCACCAACACCTTTGAAGTTAACATTTTCTTCAAAATTAATTGGGATAGAAGCAGGGAAACTAGAGCCAGTTCCTTTAACTATATCATCAATGTGATAAGTTCCAGTATCTTTTTTTCCACCGTCAATGAAAAATACTAGCTTTTTAAAGTCAGCAGTTCCATCCCAAGCTGCTCCAGGATTTGGCCATGCTTGTGCAGTTATTGTTGATAAATCAAAAGTTAGTACATTCCAACCTTTAGCGGAAAAATTTTGCTTAATTTCAATATACTCATTATTACCACTTTGTTCTAGCTTCATCATTAGCTCATGGGTATCAGCAGTTGGATTATAAATTCTCACTGAGTAGTTATTGTCACCACCTGAAACAACTTTAATGGGTTCATCAAGAGTTAATTCAGCAGTTTCCCAGTCATTTCCACCATTAGTAATTTTACCAGTTTTGTTTGAAGAATCTTCAGGGTCAGTTGAAAGCTCAAATGATGCGCCCCCAACACCTTTAAATGGTTCCTCTTTATCAAAGTTAACAGGTAATCCAACAGGATTGTTTTTCCAAAAATAGATATTGTCTAAAAATACGTCTGCTTTGGCCCATTGATCAACTCCTTCAAATTTAAATTGAAATAAATCTCCTAAAGTAATTCCTTGACTAGTCCATTCAGTCAATGGAATATCAAGACTTGTCCATGAATCTTTAGTTAATTCTTTAGAAACAGCAACTTCTCTTGGATTTGCATTATCTGGTTTTCTTATTAAAAAAGTTTTTAGTTGATTAAGATCTGCTGTCCAAGCATCAATATGAAGAAACTCCATACTTGTCATATCTGTTTGATCATATTCGACCCCTTGATAACTTAATTTTGAATAATGAGTGATTTTATCACCATTTATATCAAGTACATTATATCCACTACCTTGACCGCTTTGACCCCAATTAGGATTCATATTAACATTTGAAACATTGGTATATGCATCACTAAATATAGATATAACAGTGCTTGAAGCTCTGTCCGGTGGAGCAGGAGCTGAAACTGTTGGAGCTAATATTGCAGTTACTTCAAAATCCATAGTCCATTCAGTAGTTGCAATTGCAGCACCTCTTGCAACCACTTTTACAGAGTAAATACCTGGCTCTTTATAAGTAAAAGAAGCTGTCTCACCAATATTGGCGGTAACTTTTTCTGCGCCATCTTCACCCGAAATAAAATCAAATACAGTTGCATAGTCAGCAGTTGCTGTAACATTAACTTGTTTTGATTTATTGGTGTCGTTTTCAATCGAAACCTGCAAATTTTCAGGTGCTTTGAATGACACAACTAAGGAAACATCAGCAGTAGTAGTTAAATTATTTAAACCTTTAGCTGTTACTTTAAGTGTATAACTACCTTCTTTAAAGGTGTGTTGAACACTTCCACCGGTTTTAATTTCCGGAGAAATATCAGAACCATCACCGTAGTCAATAGTAAAACTTATAGCCTGTTCAGCAGTAGGAGTAATTGTAACATTACCAGTGTTATCCTGAGTAATATCAAATGCTGCAGTAACATTACTTGGAGCTACAATATTTCTAGCGAATTCATTATTATCACTAAAATCCTCATCACATCCAACCATTAGGAACATGATGAATATTGAACCAAAAATTTTATATATATTTTTCATATTCATTTTTTTAATTTAATAACCTGGATTTTGAGTTAAACCAGAAATATCAATTTCTGTTTGTGGAATTGGAAAAACTTCGTGTTGGCCACTGATAAATCCAGAAATTTCATTTGCTGCTTGTCCGGTTCTAACAAGATCAAAAAATCTATGTCCTTCACCAGCAAACTCTAATCTTCTTTCATCCCAAATTGCCTGTGTCAAAGTTGATCCAGTAGCAGAAATTGATGAAACACCAGCCCTATTTCTAACTTGATTAAGATATGTTTGAGCTTTTGAATCACTTATTCCACCTCTATTGTTAGCTTCTGCAGCCATCAACAATACATCAGCATATCTGATGTATCTATAATTATTTTCATAGTTAAGTTCAGCTGTATTTTTAGAATAGCCTGATCTTGGTATATACTTATTATTAAAATATCCAGTGTGTTCATACCCTTCGCTATATTGAGCATTATTTGCATCTGCCCATGCTGCTATGTCAAGAACTGAAGCATTCTTTCTTTTATCACCTGAATCAAAAGCATCAACTAAATCTTGTGTTGGTACATTGAAACTCCATCCAGATGCGTAAACTGGTCCGCTGTAACCTCTAATTCCATGGTGAATTACACCAAAATTACCTTCTGTGCCCTGAGGCATCCATCCCCAGTTCCATCCATTAGATTCTTTTGAATGTTGAATTTCAAAAACAGATTCAGGACCATTTTCTCCTTCAACTAAAAAGACAGATGACGGATCGCTTGGAAGAGTATATAAACCTACTAATGGCTCAAGAATATTAGCAGCATCAGAAAACTTGTCTTGATATAAATAAACTTTACCGAGAAGTGCATGTGCAGTGAATGATGTTGCTCTGCCGTCTGAACTCTTTTTAGCTTGAAGACCACTAACAGCACTCAATAAGTCTGATTCTATAACAGAGTAAACTTCTGATTTTGAAACTCTAGATAATGTACCAGAATCTCCAGCTGTTAATCTTCCAGCAGTAAATAGTGGGACATCACCATAAATTTTAACTAATTCAAAATAAAAGAATGCTCTTAAAAAATGTACTTCAGCATACAGCTCATCTTTTCTAGGAAAATCAATTTTATCTTTGTTTTCAATCATGTAGTTAGCTCGATTTACTCCCTCATACATGTATTGCCAAATCCTCGATAGTTGATCATTAACGGGGTCATGAATCATATCATCAATCTTTTGAAGACCAATTACATCACTAGCACTTTCACCCCCACATAATGAGTTATCAGAAGCTATTTCACCTATCATAAAATTATAAAGTGTCCATTGTAAAACGTCATAAACACCAACTAAAGCAGCCTCATAGTCTTCTGCTGATTTAAAATAATCATCAGCAACAATTTGATAACCTTCAGAAGCTTCATAATCCACATATTCATCACAACTATAAACAAATAATATTAATGATATGGATATTAAAAATTTATTAATTAATTTTTTCATTTTTTTATTATTAAAATTTAACATTTAATCCAACTAAAACAGTTCTTGGACTTGGATAGTTTCCTCTATCAATACCTGTATCTAAAACACCATAAGACATTTCTGGATCATATCCAGTATAATCTGTAAATGTCATTAAGTTT
This sequence comes from uncultured Bacteroidota bacterium, assembly GCA_902587325.1. Taxonomy (GTDB): domain Bacteria; phylum Bacteroidota; class Bacteroidia; order Flavobacteriales; family Flavobacteriaceae; genus Eutrophosalina. Next base: position 40,247 of record CACIKV010000001.1, on the reverse strand, counting down.
TTACCTTGTAAGTAAAGCCTTACTCCGTCAAGAACTTTCGATTCAGATAAATTAAAATTATAACCTAATTGTACATTTTTAATTTTAAAATAAGAACCATCCTCTACATATCTTGTAGATGGTCTAACATTGTTGTTTGAATCAACAAAAGTAGCTCTAGGCTCAAAATTGCTTGTTCCCTCTCCAGTCCATCTGGAAAGAATGCTAACAGGCTTGTTTGTATAATTTAAATTTCTTTCATAGCCTCTAAAAATATCATTTCCAAATGTTCCATAAGTTGTAATACTTAAATCAAAATCATAAACTTTAAAATTTAAGTTCCATCCTATATTAAAATCAGCAAAAGGATCACCGATTTTAGTTCTGTCGTCTGCATTTACAACTCCATCGCCATTTGTATCTACGAATCTAATATCTCCAGGCTGGGCGTTTGGCTGTGTTGCATGATTGTTAACTTCAGATTGATTTTGAAAGATTCCATCAGCTTCATATCCCCAAAAAATTCCTGGAGATTCACCTTCTTGAAATCTTACCAAATTGTTGTAAGGGATTCCATAACCAGCTCCCCAAATGTATTTATCACCGTTAGAAATTTCTTTTACTAAATTATCTGAAGTTGTAAAGCTTACGTTTGTACTAAATGAAATGTCTTTTGTAGAATCACTATTGTAGCCAAGGTTAATATCAATACCACTAGTCTCTGTTTTACCGATATTTGCCGAAGGGTAATTCGGTGTTCCTAAGTATAGAGAAAGGGTAGGGTTAAATAAAAGATCATCAACTGTTTTTTGAAAATAATCTACAGTCAAAGAAACTTTTGATTCAAACATTCTTAAATCAAATCCAACATTTGCTTGAACTTGATTTTCCCATGAAACATCCAAGTTAGGAATTCCATCTAGTGCAGAACCAGTTACAATATTGCCTCCAAAAGTATATTTTGGAAAAGTCGTAATAGTTCCAAACTGAGAACTAGCATTGTCATTACCAACTGTACCATAACTTGCTCTAATTTTTAAAAAATTAATAGCTTCTGAATTGAAAAAATCTTCATTTGAAGCAACCCAACCCAAAGATGCCGATGGAAAGATTCCAAACTTATTATTTTCACCAAAACTTGTAGACCCATCTCTTCTAACTGTAATTGAGGCTAAATATTTTTCGTTAAAATCATACTCAGCACGAGCAATTAATGATACACTTCTGCCAACATATTGCCAAGAGCCTGTGCTCTCTTCGTCTTGAGGGCCAGTAGCAGAACTTAGGTCGGCATAAGTCCATGAGTTGAAAGGAACTCCAACTTTTGAACCCGAAACGTTGTTACCAGTATTTTTTCCAATCTGAAATCCAGCAAAAACACTCAAATTGTGATCGTCAATAGAAAAATTATAACTTGCATTAATGTCGTATGTGTAATTAAAATATGTTGTTTTACTTTCATTTACACTATTCCATGTTTGAGTTACATTACCATCAGCATCTGTCGATGAAATTGGTGTTAAATCAGCATTTGCATTAGTAGCGTTATGTCCTATTCCATAAAATTGATAAGGACTAAAGCCTTTTGATGTAATATTAACATAAGTGTAGCCAAGTCTTGATGTAATTTTTAAATCATCAATTAAATCATATTGAAGCTCGAACTTTCCTGATATAGAATTTGTATTTCCAGATCCATATGAATTAGATATTTGAGCCATTGGATTTTTAATTTCTTGAGTAATAGTGTTACTAATTGCATAAGAACCATCATCAGCATAAACAGGTGTGGTGGGTGACATATTTAAGGCATTAAATATAATATCCCCTAAACCACTATCTTTAATGTTAGTATATCTATTACTAATTTTCATATTTAATTTACTTGATAAATCAGTGTCGAAATTTGCTCTAAATGTTGATCTATCAAAAAATTGTTTGTCAGCTCCATAAAGAATTCCTTCTTGTTCTGTAAATCCAGCAGACAAAAAGTAAGAGGAATTATTAGTTCCACCTGAAACTGAAATATTATTAGTAATTATTGGAGCATCAATTCTAAATATTTCTTTTTGCCAATCTGTACCATAACCTAGGTTAGATATATCTGAATATATTAAACCACCACCTGATGTTAAGCTCATTTCATTGAGTATTGCAGCATATTCAGAAGCATTAAGTACCCCGATTGTTTTCTCAGGTGATTGTTGACCATATGAGGAATTAAATGTGAATTTAGCCTCTTGGTTTCTTGAACCATTTTTAGTAGTAATAACAATAACACCATTACCACCTTTAACACCATACAATGCTGTAGTGGAAGCATCTTTAAGAACAGAGATGCTTTCAATGTCAGAAGGTTCTAATGAGTTCATATCATCTAGACTTTGGTTTATTCCATCTACAATAACTAAAGGATCATTTCCAGTGTAGGATGTAACTCCTCTAATAATTACTGTTGGTTTTGACCCTGGAGACCCGTTAGAAAACATATTAACCCCAGGAAGACCTTGAAGAGCATCCTCCATTCGAACTGGTTTTAATCTCTCAACATCTTCTTCGCCGACAGTCGAAACTGAACCTGAAATATTAGATGCTTTTTGAGTCACATAACCAAGAACTACTACCTCATCTAAAGCTTCAAAATCTGGAGAAAGGGAAATTGAAACATTAAAAGAATCAGTTACTGTAAATTCAAGTGTCTTGTAGCCCAAATAAGAAAATACCAGGACGTCACCTGATTCAATATTGTCTAAAGAAAAATTACCGTTGAAGTCTGTATTAGTTCCATTAGTTGTGTTTTTTAATATGACATTTACACCAGGCAAAGCATCATTATTTTCTGAGTCTGTTACAGATCCAGTTATGGTGCCTGTCTGAGCAGTCATAGAAAAAAATCCTAATAACAATAGGAAGTTTAATAATTGACGTTTCATAAATTATATTTTTTGGTAATGTAAACTTAATATTTTTTTTATCTCAAAAAATATAAAAAAACTATACAAATTATCAATTTTATAAAAAATTATATCTTTTTATAATAATTATATAAAAAACAGAGTAAAAAATTAAGTTATAAACATTTTAAATCAAATAAAATAAGAATTTGATCAGTTAGGTTTATTTAAATGTTGAGTTAATGTTGTGGTAATTAATTTAGTTATTGTACTGTTTAAATTGACAATATATATTCTGTAAGACCCTCATTATGAGATAATTGAATTTTTTTTCTAAGTCTATATCTTTTTATTTCAACACTTCTTAAAGATATATTAAGTAAAGGAGCTATGTCCTTAGAGGATAGGTTTAATCTGAGATATGCACAGAGTTTTAAATCATTTTTAGTTAAGTTTTCGTGCATAGATTTGATCTTTTTAAGAAACTCTCTATCAGCATTATTAAATGCTTCTTCAAAAAATCTCCAATCATCCTCATTGTTTAAATTACTATCAATTGTTTTAATTACTTTTTTAATCTGCTTATCATCTTTGGTCTTTTTTAATTCATTTTTTATCATATTTAAAAATTGATTCTTTTTTATCATGCTCATTGTAGATACAGCTAGTTCTCTGTTTTTATTTTCAATATCCTGTTGTAATTTTTCATTTTCTAAAGTCGCAATACTCTCTTTTCTTTCGATTTCTTTTATTTTTAATTTTTCTCTGTTAATTTTTTCAATTCTCTTTTCTTTCCATATATAATACCTTCTTGTATATCTATTAGTTAAAAAAACCATTAACCCAGCAATCAAACTATAATTTATGTACATAAAATTTGATAAATACCAAGGCCTTGAAATTCTAAACGAAATTTTCTTTTTTTCGGGATTTATCAAACTTCCATTTTTTGTTCTTACTTCAAAAGTATATTTACCATAAATTAAATTATTGTAAGAAATAGATGGCTTTTCTGTCCAATTACTCCAATTATCATTATATCCAATTAATCTGTATTGGAATTCATTTTTTTCAAATAACTGATAATTAGTTACACTAAAATTAAAAGAAATATTATTCTCCTTATATTTTAAAATAAAATCACTTTTATTATCAATTAAATATGGACTAGAATCAACAGAGTTTACTTCAATTTTATCAATTGTAAAATTTTTATTAGAAAGTTTGTATTTATTTAAATCTAATGAGATATAGCCGTTTGTTGTACCAATTATATTAATTTCATTTTCTGTAGACGAAATATTTTCAAAAACAGTTCTCTTAAATTTTTCTGGTATTAAAACTGATTTTAATATTACCTCATTATTAACATCATCGTTGAATGCATAGTATATTTTATCTTTTGAAAAAATCCAAAGTTTATTGCTGTCTGTTCTAATCAAACCAGTAGGATTAGCAGCAATAGTCAATAAATTATCCTTAACAAATGAATCTTTAGATTCATTATAATAATATATCGCATTTTTATTTTTATAATATATTTTTTGATTGAATTTGGACAAACCTGGATTTCCATCTATTGATAATGAATCTATTTCAACTGATTCAAAATTTTCATAATTTGAATCCAAAGTTAACTTATACACACCCCTGAAGCCATGAACAACTATGATCTTATTATTTTCTGTTAATTCAAAAAATCTAGAAGAAATATCAAATCCAGAAATATTATTCTTTTTCTCCCATTTATTATTCTTCTTTTGTAAAACATTGATACCATAATAATTTCCCTCAAAAATTAAATCTTTTGATTTAGATTTTCTAAAAGTCCATGACCCTTGGGTACCTTCAATTTTTTTAACATTACCATTATTCAAAATATAAGTTCCATTATTATGCCCACAAAAAAGTTCACCATCAACAATTTCTAAAGTCCAAACTTGTCCTGCCATTCCTTCCACTAAAGTAAAATCACTTCCTGGAGAGTCATTTTTGTAGTATAATCCTTGATTTGTGCCTACATAGATATTATTATTAAATTTTTTGAACGCATAAACAGTACCAATTTTTCCCTCATAATCATCATATATTTTAAATGCTGAACTGTAGTTTACTACTGATATACCATTATCTAAACCTAACCATAAGTTATTATTAATGTCTTCATAAATTGATAAAACTGTATTATTAATGATAGAATTTTTCTTATCTAATATCTCTATTAGTTTTCCGTTTTTATCTAATTTTATTAATCCTTTTTTGATTGTACCAATTGAAAATGAACCATCTGAGTTATTAATAGCTGAGTAAACTGTCAATTCATCCGTTTCATTAATATATGACTCCCATTTAGAAACTTTATTTTTATTGGATAATTCAAAAAATCCAGAATATTCAGTTAAAGCTAACAATCGATTGTTAGATACAAATAGATTTATAATATTTTCCTTTGAAAAAATAATATTTGTATTAAATGGTTTATAAGTACCTTTTTCGATTTTATATATTCCTCTATTTACTATAAAAAAATATAAATTATCATTTATAACAAATGATTTCCATACACCTCCTTCCGGCTTAATAGTATTTATTTCTTTTGAATTTGGATCATAAAAAATTAATCTAGAGAAAGATTGAAAAACAATCCAATTTTTAAATTTTAAAATATTCCAAAACTCTTCATCGTAATCAGAGAACTTAAAATTATATTCATCTGGAATTGAAGTGTAAGAGTAAGAACCATTTTCACTTTTATTCCAAAAACCAAAGTCATTGCTTTGTCCAGTGTATACTATACTATCAATACATTTTACAGATCGAATTATAGTGTTTCTAGGTGTTTTAAAAAGAGACCATTCATTACCATTAAACTTTAATAATCCATCATTATTTGCAAAAAATAAATTTTTATCACTGCTTTGTGAAATCATCCAGTTTTGTCCATTAGCATTATATTCATCCATGTCGAATGATTGTATAGGTGACAGTTCTTGTGAAAACACATCGAGAAACATTACTAATAATAATAAATATTTGTACATAAAATATTGTAAATGAGTTATTTATATAAAAAAAATATTACTAACTGAAAGCAAAAATATAATAAATTTTGTATAGTTATGTAATTTTGATGTAAAGTAGTATGATGCTACTCAAATCTATTGTAGTGGTGATGTAAATTTTAAGGAATTTTAGTCGGGTTGACAGAATCTGAACCTACCCTTGTTTCCTTCGTATACACAGGAGAAAAATCCATTTTTTACTACATTTTCACCCATTTTGGATACTATTAGTATCCAAACTTTTCTAACATGAAAGTTATTTTTTTTAAGAAAGTTTTGTTTATTTTTAGTGACATCAATGGACAAAAATAAATTCAAACTTAATGCATACCCACTATTGAAAAAAATAATAGAGAAGTATGATAAAAGTAAATCAAATAAGGGAGGATTATTAAATGGTTTTAAAAAACCAATAATTTGGGGTAATGAATTAGAAGAAAAATATTGGGAATATAATCTTCATGGTTTAAACATTGATTTTACTGTAGAAGGTAATTATGGATTTAAATCTGGTATTTTAGTCTCAGATCCCTCTTATCTAGGTGGAAGTGGAATCAAATGTAGACTTGATGATTATGTAGAGAGAATTAATATTTATGAAATAGAATCAATTGATGAGTTTAACAAGATTTTTACTATTAATTCAGGTGGAATTTTTGGTGAACTATATTATGTTTATTTTGGTAAAAGAAGAGAACAACTTCAAATAACTAAACTTGAATATCAAGTCTTTGAAGAGTTCATTAATAAACTTCCTGAAGAGTTTGATAAACAACGTTCAATCCACAAAGAAAGATTGAAGAAAAAGAAGAAAGAAGATGAAAAAAGATTTAAATTACAAGAGGAAGAGAAAAGAATTAAAAAAGAAAAATGGTTAAAACAAAAACAAGAACAATATTGGAAAGATCAAAAAAGAAAAGAAGTATTAAAAAAAGACATTTCAGATATTTCAAAGGAATTTGACACAGATAGTGATGGAATAATTGATTTTAATCAAGGACAAGATGACTTTATGAACCTACTCAAAAAACATCAAGTTTCAATTATTGATATTGACCAAAATCACATTACAAAATTTATTCAAGTTTCAAACTATTTAAAGACTAAAAGAGAAAATATAAAAACAGTTTGAAAAAATAAAAACCTCCAAAAACACCTATCAACTCAAAGAATTTACAGGAGTTTTAAAAAATCAAATTGACACATTTAATCTACTCTCTTATAATTCAATGATAATGATAATATCATTGGTGGAAAAAGACCTTTTAACATTTAATGAAATTTATTTGACATTAGATAAATTAAATATTTTCAACTCTAATTGGGAAAATGAGGTTTCTAATAAATTAGAAAATATTGGTTCTAAATTAGATGATTTAATGTTTTCAATTAATAAAATGGAAATATCCATAACAAATGAAATATTAAAAATGTCAATTATGAATCAAATAAATTTGAACAGATTAAATAAGACAGTAAAGACAGTAAGTCAGGGAAATATGATGATAAACGATTCACTAAAAAGTCTTAATTCATCTTTAAGTTCTAATCTAAAAAGTATTGGTTCTAAAATAAATCTTAATAATTTATTAACTGGAATTAATACATACCAACTATACACACTCAACAAAAACACTAAATCATTAAGAAGTTAGTTGATTTGGATACTTAGTATCCATAATAAAAAAATCCAATCAACTGATAATCAACTAATTGGAATTTTTAAGTGTCGGGGTGGCAGGATTCGAACCTGCGACCTCCGCGTCCCAAACGCGGCGCGATAACCGGGCTACGCTACACCCCGAAAAACGGCAGCAAATATATGACTCTTTCTGTTAACAACAAATAAATAGATAATTGTTAATAACCTAAAATTAATTGGTTTAAAAAAAACCACATAAAAATGTTTTTTATATTATTTTTGGTCGATGTCAATTGAAAAATTAAAGACAATAATTATAGGTTCTGGTCCAGCTGGTTATACAGCTGCTATTTATGCTTCAAGAGCTGATTTAAAACCCGTTCTCTACACTGGTATGGAACCTGGAGGCCAACTTACAACTACAACAGATGTTGATAATTTTCCAGGCTATCCGAATGGAATTGATGGTCCTAAAATGATGTTAGAATTGAAAGAACAAGCTGAAAGATTTGGTACTGATGTAAGGATAGGTGAAGTTACTAATGTGAAATTGAGTTCTGAGATTAATGATTTTCATGAAATTGTAATAAATAATGAGACTAAAGTTCATGCAAAAACAGTTATAATTTCAACTGGAGCAAGCGCTAAATACCTAGGTATTGAAAGTGAACAAAGATTAATAGGTGGCGGAGTTTCAGCATGTGCAGTTTGTGACGGATTTTTTTATAAAGGACAAGAGGTTGCAATTGTTGGTGGAGGCGATACAGCTGCTGAAGAGGCTACATATTTGTCAAATATTTGTTCAAAGGTAACAATGTTAGTCAGGAGAGATGTAATGAGAGCATCTAAAGCCATGCAACATCGCGTCAATTCTAGGAAAAATATTGTTGTTAGATATAATACTGAAGTTGAGGAAGTTATTGGTCAAAGTGTTGTTGAAGGTTTGAAATTAATTAATAATAAAACAAATTTAACTGATACCATTCCAATTACAGGATTTTTTGTTGCTATTGGCCATAAACCAAATACCGATATATTTAAGGGTCAACTTGAAATGGATGATAATGGATATATTATTACAGATGGAAAGACAACAAAAACAAATTTACCTGGTGTTTTTGCATCAGGTGACGTTCAAGACAAAGAATACAGACAAGCAGTAACTGCTGCTGGAACAGGATGTATGGCAGCACTAGACGCTGAAAGATATCTAGCTTCAATAGATAGTTAATGTTCTCTATAAATTATTTCCTTTTTTTTAAACTACCCTCAGCTTATTGGTCAGGAGTCAGAGTTAAGTCTATTAATAATAATGAATGTGTTGTTAGCGTAAAACTTAACTGGTTTAATAAAAATCCATTTAAATCTATATTTTGGGCAGTACAAGGAATGGCTGCTGAATTGTCAACAGGTATGTTAGTTTCAAAACAAATTAATGATAGAAAAATTAATGTTTCAATGTTAGTAATATCAAGTTCATCGAATTTTTATAAAAAAGCAGTTGGCAGGATAAAATTTAATTGTGTTCAAGGTGGTGAATTAAAAAATATTTTTGACAACCTTGATGAAAAGAACCCCACTAACAAAATTATAATGTTTTCAAAAGGAATTGATGAAGTAGGGGATGTTGTATCAGATTTTAAATTTGAGTGGAGTTTCAAAAGAAAATTTTAACTTTTTTTTAAATGTTTTTAGTTACAAAATATATAATTTTAACAAATGCCTCGAAGAGTTTTTGAGTATACAAAAAGTGTATTAATTAAGGTCAGTTTCAGTGTTTCTTTATTCAAAAAAGAACTTAAAAAAGCTTCAAAAGTGCTTTTACCGCATGAATACAATGAATTGAGATTGTGGGTAGAGAATTATATAACTAAACATCCGCATTTGATCGGAGTTATCTAATCAATTATATAAACTTTCATTTTAATATTTTCCATTGGCCATTCTCTTTTATCAGTCTCTAAATTGCTAATTCTATCAACCACACTTAAACCATTTATCACCTCACCGAAAACCGTATAATTTTTATCAAGATGATATGCGCCATTTTTACTCTGAACAATAAAAAACTCATATGGTGATGCTAATTTATAAGGGTTATCAATGTTGCTGCTTGGCATAGAAATAACACCTCTGTGATGCTTAAAACCTTTATTAGTATCCGGCGGTAAGAGATATCTACCTATATTTCTTCTTCTTTTTGAAATTTCGTATGAGTCTGAGTTCCCACCTTGAATGATAAAATCTTTAACAACTCTGTGGAAAAAAGTTCCATCAAAATATTTCTTTTTTGTTAAATAAATAAAATTAGATCTGTGGTATGGTGTTTCATCAAACAGCCTGACATCAATATTCCCAAATTTGGTCTCAATTCTTATTTTATTTTCTTTATTAACTTTAGCATATTCATAAAAAAAGGGAATAGCATTCTTATCATCTAAAACAAAAATTTTATTTTCTTTTTTTTGGTTTGGTTTTACACTATTTTTTTTAGTAATATTAATTTCTTTGTTTTTATATTTTTTTTTGTTGTCACATGAAAAGAATATGCAAACCAAAGTAAAAACAAATATTTTTTGAAATAAGGTCATATTTAAAATCATTTTAAATTTAAAAATAAAATTTTAGCTGAGTTACTATATGCTGGTATTAAGCTTCAATTATCATTTTAAATGATCTCGTGTAGTTATATAAAATGATAAATAATAATATCTTTGCTGCGAATTTATTAAGAGTGTCTCTGTTTAAAAAAAATCCTTTCGGACATAATCTATATATTAAAAAATGGTTAATAAGAATTTTTGGGTGGTTGACACATAGAAGATTCAAAGGATTTAACCAGTTAAAAATTGAGGGTTCGAAAATTTTAAATAATTTACCTCAAAATAAAGTTTTATTTGTTTCTAATCATCAAACGTATTTTGCTGACGTTGTGGCAATGCTTCATGTTTTTAATGCTAGCTTAAGTGGTAGAGATGATTCAATTAAAAATGTAGGATATCTTTGGAATCCAAAATTAAATATCTACTACATTGCTGCTCGCGACACCATGAAGTCGAGTATTCTTGCAAAAGTTTTGGCTTATGCTGGTTCAATTTCAATTCAAAGAACATGGAGAGAAAAAGGTAAAGAGATTAGCAGACAGGTTAAATTTAGTGATGTTTCAAATATTGGGACTGCATTAGATGATGGATGGGTAATTACTTTCCCACAAGGTACTACAACACCATTTAAACCAATAAGAAGAGGAACGGCTCATATTATCAAAACATTTAAACCTATTGTGGTACCTATAGTTATAGATGGCTTTAGGAGATCATTCGACAAAAAGGGTATTAGAATTAAGAAGAAGGATATTCTGCAATCAATGGAAATTAAACAACCATTGAAAATTGATTACGAAAACGAGTCATTTGAATCAATTATTGAGAAAATTGAATATGCAATTGAACAACATTCTTCATTTTTAAAAGTAATTTCAAAAGAAGAGCTGGAGGATTACGAAAAAAATAATTACAAGAGAAAGTTTTAGTTCTTTATACTTAAAAAGTAATTATCATTCAAGAATTATAGTCCTTGATGAAGGGTTAAACTTAGTTTGAATTAGTTGATTTTCTTTATTTAATAATTCTAATTTGATGTTTGTTTCACCCTTTGGAAGACCTGAAATAACGTATGGTGACCATTCATAAATATAAAATTCAGAGTCATTTATTGTTACTCTCACACTATTGCCATTTTTAGAAATCTCAGTATTAACAAGGTAAAAGTCGAGCAATATTTTTTCTGTTTCATCATTTTTATATGTACCTTTTGGTCTACTGTAAAACAAGAACTCATTATTTAAATTAGTATTATTATTACCAGTTTGTGTTAAAATAAAAGCATTTTTATTTTTTACAGATTCGTGATATGATCTGGAAAGAAAAGCTAAAATAACATTCGACTCATTTTGTAGAATTTTAGAGAATTCTTCATCATAATGAGCAGAATATGGACCATTATTCACAATTAAATGGATATGTTGTCCTAAATTAGAATTTGCTAATTTATAATCAGTAATTATCTCAGTTTGATCTCCAAGGTTATAATTTTCAGACTCAAATAAGAAAAAATGTTCATTATTTTCAATTTTCATTTCTTGGAGCGAAAGACTTGCGTTTTCAAAAGGTGGTGAGTTTTCTAATTTTGTTATTGTTATCTTATTATAATTTGTACATGAGGTTATTAAAAGGTAAACAAAAAATAAATTGATAAATTTTTTAAAAGACTTTAACATTTATAGACTAATTTTATAATTAACGATGTTTAAATTTAATAAAATATACTTCATTTTTTTATATTTTCTTCTTATTAATTCTTGTGGTTTATTAAAAGAAGATAATAGAAGTATAAATTACAGAACTATTGATTTTAATAATTATACTCCACCCAAAGCTCCATCATATGATTCAGTTGATGACTGGCTAGTACATCCCGATAAAGATCAAAATGAATACTCATTTTTAGAAAAAAATAATAACCTATTGAAGGCAGATGTTTTTTTTGTTGTTCCAACATTATTTGCAGATAAAAAAAATATCGCTTGGAATTCGGACGTATATGATACCAAATTTTCAAAAATTTTAATTGAATCATCGATAAAATATCAAGCAACAGCTTGGATGGATGCTGGTAACTTGTATTCCCCTAATTACAGACAAGCACATTTCAGAGTTTTTGATGAAAGGTTTAGGGAAAATGGCGGTAAAAAAGCATATGATTTAGCATATCAAGATATAAAAAGATCATTTGAAGTGTATTTAAAAAAATATAACAATGGAAAACCTATAATAATTGCAGGTCATAGTCAGGGTTCTGCTCATCTTGTTACATTATTGAAAGAATTTTTTGATGGAAAAAATCTCAAAAAAAAATTAATAGCAGCGTATTTACCTGGAACAATAATTACAGAAAGTGATTTTTTTGATTTAGAATTAATGAGTTCAGAAGACGAGACTGGAGGATATCTGACTTGGAATACTTTTAAGGTTTTAAAAAATGAAGAAAAATATAATTTAACAATTGAAAGGATATATCTAAATAATGCACAGGTTTCAAATCCAATAACATGGAATGAATATATAAGCAAAGATATTAATGATCATAAAGGATTTCTATGGCTTAATCAAAAAGTTTATTCGAATGCTGTAATTATTGAATCTATTGATGAAGCACTTAACATTAAAACACCTAAGATGGGCTTTCCGAAATCAATCTTAGTTTCATTTTTAAAAGACTATCACAAGGGGGATATTAATCTTTTTTGGGAAGATATCAGATTAAACTCTATTAAAAGAGTACAGAATTATTTTAAAAATTTACAGAATTGAATTTCCGTATTCCCAACCCTCTCTCATATATCCCTTTATATATGCATCAACCTCAGGATTATTAGTAATTTTCATATTCTTTGAATCATATAAAATTTTAGCATCAAATCTTTGAGATAAAGTACCTATTAATGCCATCTCAGTGAGATCTGCAGCATAATTAAAATTTGATTCGGGTAAATAATCATTTTTAATCGCATCAATCCATTCTTGTACTGGAGTTTCATCTCCCCATTTTAATCTAGGAATTGACTGTTCTGGCATATTTTCTTGAAATTCCATCCAATCTTTTTCTGAAATTAATAACTCAGGGTTGTTAGGTCTTCCACTTGTATAAAGTGAGTTTTTGGATCCAATCATAACCATACCTCCCCATGTTGCTAATTCTTTACCCCATACTTCAAACTCTTTTGAAGGCCATGAAGGATCACTAGATGGGTCGATTCCCTCATGCCACTTCATAATTACTTCACCTCTTTTTTCATTTTTAGGAAATTTATATGTAACAATTGATTTTTCAGAAACGAAATGATGTTTATTAAATCGGTTATGAACATAAGAATCAACTTCACTTGGCATGCCTAAATCAAGCGCCCAAAAAGGACCATCTAAAGTGTGACATGACCAATCGCCCAGTTTTCCACCACCAAAATCAAAAAAACCTCTCCAAGATCTGGGTGCAAAAATAGGGTTATAATCTCTGCTTTTTCTTGGTCCTAGCCACAAATCCCAGTTTAAATGAGATGGAATTTCGTTCTTTGCAGGAGGAAAATTTTCAGGCATATCAAAATAATGGCCTTTACCAAAATTATAACCACCAATCCATGCATGAATTTCTTTAACTTCACCAAGTAAACCTGCTTCATACCATTCTTTAATCTGACGAATACCATTAGTTGTATGACCTTGATTACCCATTTGAGAAACTATATTATAATAATTAGCAGCTTTTTTTAATGTTCTACATTCCCAAACATTATTAGCTAATGGTTTCTCAATGTAAACATGTTTTCCAAGTTCCATGGCTATCATCGCTGGCGCAAAATGTGTGTGATCTGGTGTGCTTATAATTACAGCATCAATTTCTTTATGCATTTCATCAAACATAACTCTAAAGTCTGTGAATTTTTTAACTTCAGGATTAGCCTCTTTTATTAGCCCATAACCTTTTTTTGCAGTCATATCATCAACATCACACATAGCTACCAGATTTTCAGTCTCAAGAGCTGGATTCCAGTTTGCTCTTCCACGACCACCTATACCAATTGCAGCAATATTTAATTTACTATTAGTATTCTGACAACTTATTAAGCTTGGTGTAACTAATGTTGCTCCAGCAAGAATTGATGAAGACTTTAAAAAACTTCTTCTATTAAAATTATTCATTATTTAAAAATTTCTATATGTTGAACTCAAATATTTATTTGCCTCAGTCTCTCTAAATTTAGCATTTGAACTATCCCAATTTAAAGTTTTTCCAGGAAATCTCCCAGCAATTACACCTAAAAGAATTGTCTCTGTTAGTTTTGCAGAGTAAGAAAAAGGTGCTGTACATTTATCTTTACCTAAGCATGCATCTATAAATTGATGATAATGTAAATGTGATTCCCCATCGTAATCTCTTACAGGGACTTTGCTAAGCTGATTATTTGTTACAAAAGTTGACACATCAAAATCTTTATATTCATCATTTTCTATAAACCTGGGTAATTCCATAAAGTGTGGTAAAAGAAGCTTTTTACCATTTTCACCTATAAACATTGCCCCTTGAAGAGGAAGCTTATCGTTATTAGGTAATTTTAAATCTTTATGTCTCCTAGGAGCTCCTTTTCCATCTTCCCATATCCACTTTAATTTTTCAGTTGTAAATTTAGTTCCAGGAAAATCATATTCAACGAAATTTTTTTCAGGAAAAGCATAGCTGTTGTACTTTCTGCACTTATTTTTTATGGTCAGTGGAACATCTAATTGTAAGGCATTGTAGGGTGTGTCAAAGATATGAACTCCCATATCTCCCAATGTACCACATCCAAAATCTTCTATTTTTCTCCACATTGCAGGATGATAAATTTTTTCTTTGTACGGTCTTGACTGTGCTGTCCCAAGCCACAAGTTCCAATCAAGATTTTGGGGAATATCATCAGCACCAGTATGTTTGGGTCCATCATAGCCCCAATTCTTTGGAGACCATGCTCTTACTTTACTGACCTTACCTATTAAACCAGATTGAATCAGTAGCGTAGCTAATTTATAATCATAAAATGAGTGAACTTGAATGCCCATTTGAGTTATTAAGTTTTTTTCTTCCGCTAATCTTCTCATCTCCCTAGACTCTGAAACATAATTAGTAAGAGGCTTTTGACAATAAACATGTTTGTTGTTTTCCATTGCAAGAATTGAAGCTGGAGCATGTGTATGATCAGGTGCTGAAACAATCACAGCATCTATATCTTCAGACATTTCTTTAATTAAGACTCTGTAGTCCTTATATTTTTTTGCATCAGGAAAAAGTTTTCCAGCTTCTTCAAGTGCATTTGAGTCCACATCACATAGCGCTACTACTTGAACATTTTTATGACTTGCTGTATCCTTTAAATCAGATTTACCCATACCACCAACGCCTATATGTGCTGTTCTAATAAATTTTTTAGTAGTTTTAAAAAAATTAAAATTTGGTAAAAAAGGCAAGGTACTCAGCACAGATGAATTTTTTATAAATTTTCTTCTATCTAACATACTATAATTTTTTTATTCTTATGTTTCTAAACCAAATTGGTGTATCATGATCCTGTAAAGCAATGTATCCTTTTTTAAACTTTCCATAGTCAGTTTTGTCTCGAAATATTTCAGAATTTCTTTTTTTATTCCAATCATCTGAATCTTTAAAAAAAGATAAAATAATTTTTCCATTTAACCAATGCTCAACCTTATTATTATCGTGTACAATTCTAGAGCTATTCCATTGACCTGAGGGATTTAATTTTTTTGAAATATTAGGTTCATGCATTCCATAATTAGCCCCCGCTTTTTGCCAATTTTTGAGTTTAGCATTGTTAATCTCTTCCCATCCATCATCATCAAGAATTTGATATTCTGGAGAGATATTGTGAGGTGCATTATATCCTTCTTGAACATGGTAAAAAACTCCACTATTTCCTCCTTTCGGAAGTTTCCATTCTAGGTATAATTCAAAATTTTCAAATTGTTCTTTATAATAGATTATATCATTTCCTCCATCCCAATCTTTTTCAAGTTTTAATTCTGTATTAAAAGTTAATTCACCATTAATTACTTCCCATTTTTTTGGCAGTGTCTTTTTATTATATCCTCTCCAACCATCGGTTGTTTTTCCATCAAATATATAAATCCATTCAGAATCTTTTGATGAGTTACAACCAATAAAAATTATAATTATAAAAAATTTGATAATGTTAATCATTCTGTTCATAAGTAAGTTTTATTTTTTCAAACAATTTCAATTCAGCTATAAACTGCCAATCCATATTTAATGATTGATTTGCTGTGTGGTTGTGGTGATCCTGATCTAAATAATATGAATTTGGTTTGTTTATATTTCTTGTTTTTGAATACGTGTTTTCAAATTCAAATCTTAACTCAGAAAATTTATCTTCCAATTTTAGTAATTTAGATGATGAAACCATCCCTTTATCAAAATCATCAAATGTTAAAAAAGCATCATAACTAAACTTGGACAGTTTAGCTACTTGTTCATAAATATCAAGAGTATATTTATTTCTCAAGGTTTTTGTTTTTAGTTTACTAATTTGTTTTAATATGCTATTCAAGTTTGATGAATGTTTTTTAGCAATCTGAATTTTTTTTGAATATTTCTTTGACCACTCGCCTTTATTTTTATTCGTTGGAAGTGAAATTATATGCGAATTAATCGAATTTTTATTTTTGCTAATTTGATTTCTATGTTTCTCCTCTCTAACAAATAAATTAGCCCAATCACGAACTGGATTATCAAGTTTATCTATGAAATTATTTTTTTTAATAAATGGTGAGAAAAATCTATGGTTAAATTTGCTTTTTAATTTTTCTGTTTTTAAATCGTCTCCACTCCATGTATAATTAGCAAAAGCGTATATACCCCTTTTATATAATTCAAAATGAGGTGAGTCATCATCCCACAATGTTAGTAATAATCCATCTAAATTTTTATCTACTGAATTTAAAGCAAAAGACTTGATAGATTCTATATTACTGTAATCCTGAGGCATTAATATCCATCTGGTTTGACCAGCTGTTGCACCCATCACTTTTAAATTATTTTCTTTATACCAGTCAATGGTTTTAAGATTTCCCTCAGCCCATGGTGAAAAATAATTCCATCTCATGTAAATGCAGTTTTTTGGAAAATCATCAAGGAACTCTGTTAATTTATCCTCCTTGCTTATCCAAATGCTATCAACTTCTTGCTTATTAAGTTTAGTATTTCTTGTAACCATCCATACTCCCCCGTGCTTTAAATACATGTCATCCCAAAAAATTGGTATTCTATTATTTTGTTTTGCAAATTCTGAAACTTTATTTAGCCAAAGTAAGTTTAATTCAAAACCTTTTTTTCCATCTCTATCAATAACTTTAACTTCATCACCACCGACATGTAAGAATTGTCCAAAAGGTGTTGCCTCCATTGCATCTTTATAAAGATCAAATTGAATTTCATATGTTTCTGATTCAGTTGGATTAAAAGCCCAATCATCATCATTTACATCTCTTAATTTTTTGTATTTATCATGTTTTAAAATAAAAGATGCATGCCCCAGCCCTTGAATTAAAGGACTAATCTTAATATTCCTTTCATTTGCATATTCACTTAAGCTTCTCCACCAAGATATTGAATAACTATCTGGTGCAGCAATAGAAGGTCTTCTTTGATAGCCAAGTTTGTCTTCAAATTCTATGATAATTCCATTAATTTTTATTGATGATAATTGATCAATTAATTTAAAATAGTAATCCTTTTTTTCAGTGTGATGTTTAACATCAAGATGAATTGATCTATAGCTTAAGGATGGGTAGTCTTTTATTGAAACAATTGGTAATCCGATTGACTGGTCTTTTGAATCTTTAATTAGCTGCCTTAATGTATTAAATGAATAAAATAGACCTGCATAATCTTTTGCAATAATTTCAATATTTTCTTTATGGATATTTAAAAAATAACCTTCATTTTGAATATCTAAATCTGAGTTTATTATAAAAGAAACGTTATGATTTTTCTCTGTTCCCTCAGTTAAGTTTATTGATTTGTCAATTAAAACAGGTAGTTTGTGATTAGTTTTAGAGAAAAATACAAATTTAGAGTTGTGATTAAAATTCGATGATTTACCATTATAGTTAATGTGTTTAACCGTGGGAAGTAAAACAAATTTTTCTGAAATTTTTAGATCTTTACACGAACTAAAAATAAATAAAATAGCAATTACATTAATTATTTGCTTCATTAGTTATTGATCTTTAAAAGTTAGTAAATATTCAAATAAAATAAAATGTGAATTTATGTTTAAAGTATAATGATTATTTTAGAAAGTAATTAAATAAAAAAAATGAAAAAAGTCTTTAAGTGTATTTTTACATTGTTGTTAATCAACCCTATTTTTGGTCAAGAAATTATTAAACTTGATCAAAGTGATGCTGAATTGTACTCTGGACATCTTTTTAGAGTAAATGAATTTCAATCTAAACATGTAAAATCAAGAAATGTTGATATTTGGGTTCCTCAAGATTATAATAATAAAAAAAAATACTCTGTTATATTTATGCATGATGGTGGTTCGCTTTTTGGAAAAAAAAGTACAGGTTGGGGTTCAAAATGGAAAGCTGATCAAGTAGCTGCTCAATTATTAGATCAAAATAAAGTAAAAGATTTTATTATAGTTGGAATTTATAATACGGCTATGACACGATGGAATGAATATTTTCCAGCAAAATCATTTAATTATTTAGAAAAAAGTTTTAAAGATTCATTAGTAAAATATTATGAAAACCGAAATGAT
The DNA here is from genome assembly GCA_902587325.1 of uncultured Bacteroidota bacterium. Taxonomy (GTDB): domain Bacteria; phylum Bacteroidota; class Bacteroidia; order Flavobacteriales; family Flavobacteriaceae; genus Eutrophosalina. Next base: position 21,272 of record CACIKV010000001.1, on the reverse strand, counting down.
ATTACTAGTCTAATCGCAGATGACTATCTAAAATTTATCGTTTATGAGCTCAAACCATTTATTGATAAAAATTTTAGTGTAAATGTGGAAGCTAAAGAAACTTATATTTCAGGCTCAAGTATGGGAGGGCTAATTTCAATGTATGCAATATTTGAATATCCTGAAATTTTTTCAAGGGCAGCCTGCATATCAACTCATTGGGTAGGTATTGGCAGAAATAAAAATGGTGAGTACGATAAGCGTATTCCATTTTCTATTTTTGATTATATGAAAAATAATGTTCCTAGCCCTAAAAATCATCGTATTTGGTTTGATTATGGTGACGCAAAAGGAGATTTAGATAGCTATTATGTAGATTATGCTGCTTATGTTGATACCATTTTTATTGATAGAGGATATAGTAATAAAAACTTCAGGAATATTAGATTCCGTGGAGAAAAACATAATGCAGTATCCTGGAATAAAAGACTAGATCAAATTTTTGAATTTTTATTAAACCCATAGACTATAAATTAAAAAACCCCAACAAGTCGCTGAGGTTTTTAAGTAGGGTAATATTTTTCATAATTAATTATTTTGGAAGTGAAGCAGGATTAAAGTAATAATCTTCTCTTACAATATCTCCGTTTTCATTGAATGAATGATGAAGATGTTGCATTATTCTAAATGATGCTGTAATAAACAACATCATAATTAAAGTTGTTATTTTTTTCATATTTGAATTGTTATTGTTTTTTGAGTTAATCTGCTACATATACAAGAGTTAATTGTATAGGATTATACATTTTCCTCGCTTGAGGAGTAATCTCCATTATCTTTCTTGATGTAAAATCTTCTGGCCACTTCAATTCTTTTCCATCGATAAACATATTCCAAGCAGTATGAGTGCTAATTGTAAGTGCATTATCATTCCTATTGATTACTTTAGAAAATCCCCACCATCTGTGGTCTCCATTCATTACTCTCTCGTTAAATAAATCTTTATAGAAATTTGTTTCAAAATCTTCATAGTCATCCTGCAACTGTTGCATTGGAGCAATAGTCATCTTATCACCAACTTTCAATCCTCCACCAGTAAAAGGTGTAGCAGCAAGAAATTGATGGTGATACATTCTCGTTTCCTTTCTAACAGATTTAGATAAAATTTTATCAATTGCCCTTGATGACATTTTACCTTTCATTTTTGATTTAATGTAGTTTGATATTTCTTCGAATCCCTCAGGTGAAAATCTTTCTGATTCAGCCGTTAAATCTTCTAGAGTGTTATATCCTTCAAGAATAAAATAATCTGGAAATCTATCTTCTTCAATTTTATCCTCATAATTTGTTACATCTACTTTCCAAATACTCCAATGATTTTTATGACCATCTTTTACTGACTTTTGATGATAAACTTGCCAAAGTTTCTCAGTCATAAGATAATCTTCTTCCATACCCTCATTTAACACAATAAAACTTCCTGAAGCATATTGTGAGAATGAAAAATTGAAAAATAGAACTGTTATTAGTATAAATATTTTTTTCATTGTTTTTAAATATTGAATTGTTTATTATAGTTTTCTTTTTAAAACTTCTATTTCAAAATCTCTTACATTTTCAAAATCACCTCTCTCCTGAATTAGTTTTATAAACTTATTTGATTTCTGAAGCTTGTCGTACAACATTAAGTTGTCATTCCTGTTTTTTCCTGAAACAATCACCCAATGCGATGCACCATTTGGTTTTGCGATATCATATGTACCAAATCCAACAAATCTACCGTTAAAATCTTCTTTGAAAGACTTAACGATATTATCGTGACCTTTTTTAAATTGATTTTGGTCTTGAACTTTTATATCCCAAATGTGAACATATGGAGTTTCTTTTACATCAGCTTCTTGCCAACTTAAAATTCTTCCTGATGTTCCTGTGCCCCATTCCTCAATATAATTATTCATTTTAGACCAAAAAGCTTCATTTTTATCAGGACTTATAGCTCCTTCATCAACCATATCAACACCAAGAGTGCTCATCCATACAATTCTATGAGTCATCCCTTCAGTTGAACCCATCCATAAACGTTCTAATGTGACACCAGCTTGATTCATTTTAACGCCTTCGAACACTTTGTCAAATGCTTCTGCAATGTCTTTTTGAGTGAAATCTTTTGCTTTAAACTCAACAGCAGTAAAAGCCTGTGTTTGAGCAGTTAAACATAGAGTAGCAAAAAGCGCTACACTTACTAATAATTTTTTCATTAATAATAATTTTTTGGTTTGCATTTGAAATTACAAAAAAAAATGAACAGATTTTTTTTCTTAACATAAACTTAATATATCTAACTATTTACCCTATAAAGTAACTTGAAAAAACTTGATTAATCAAGATGAATAACATTCTTTTTTTATAGTGTCCGAAAGTGTCTTTTTTATAGTGTCGGATTTATCGGATTTTATTGACCCCACTTATCATTACTATAATCAAACTCCATATTCCCTAGTTTTATAATCATATCAATATCTGTAACCTTTTTGTGATAAGGAATTAAGAAGTAACCCTCTAATTGAGTATTAGGAAATAAAGTATGATTTTTTAAATACCCCTCATTAATGAAGTTCTTTCTTTCTTGTTGTTCGTTTTGAAACCTTGATATATCCTGTGCATTTTGTCTAGCTTGCATTTGTTGTAATGCTGGTGAATATGTAGTTGTATTTGTTGTGGCATATCCATAATTATATCCATCAGTATATGTAGTGTTGCTTTGAGAATATGTTGTGCCTGTATTTCCCATTCCTTGAGCAAATGCTAACCAGAATGCATTTGAATTTTGCCTTCTCTTAACTTTCTTACTATACTCATCAAAAGAAATTGCATAATACTTTTCTTTCTTTTTTACATCACCATTTACATTTACATAAATATCACTTGGATTAAAATTATATCTGTTGTCTGAATTATTTAAAATTGAAATATCAACTTTGAAATACTTTCCATAATCTTTAACATAGTAGAAGTTTGCACCTACCTCAACATCATCTTGACTTATGTAATATCTATAACTTGTAACTTCTCCATCTACTATCTCAACTAGTGTATTTAATTGCTTTCCATCTTGCCAGGTTTTCTCTGTTATCTTTTTTCCATCATCATAATACTCATTAATATTTACATCTTGTCCTAAAGAAACAAGTGGAATAAATAGTAATAGTAGAATTAGTTTTTTCATTCTTAATTTTTACTGTATCCGCTAATCAGAGGATAATATTCAAATGGAACTGAAAATCCTACTTTTTCTGCAGTTATTTTATTAAAATTTATTAGTTTTTCAGTAAAACCGCCAGTTACGGTTACTTTTTTTAAGGTGTAAAAATCAAAAGATTCTTGTAGCAGTTTATATCGATTCCCATTTGGAGAAATATTTTTTGCTGTTATAATATTAGCATCTTCATTTTTATATCTTTCAATTAAAATTATTTTATCTCCAGCATCATTATATGACCATCCTAATGTGTTGGGTTCAGTACTTTTTACATAATTACTATATTTTTCAGTGAAATCTTTTAAATCTTTTTCAGATTTATTTTCATTTTTTATTAATTCCACGATAACTATAACTTCTTCTTGAGCAAAAGAAACAAGTGGAATAAATAGTAATAGTAGAATTAGTTTTTTCATAGTTTTTTCCTATTGGGAGAATGGGTAATCAGTTTCTTTTTTTAAAATAATCCAGAAAACTAAATAAACAAATCCAAGTCCTCCAAAAACTGTTAATATTCTAAAAATAAGAGGGTCAATATTAGTGTGTACTCCTAGCCCGTGACAAACACCAGCGATATAACCTTTGTTAGGATACCTATATAGTTTTTTCATAATTAGTTATTTATCAACCTAATATATGAAATTGTCCCTTTTTTTATAGTGTTACATTTTGTAAAATTTTGAGTTTATATTTCTTTTTCTTACTAATTAAATAACTGCCATATAACTGCCAATTATTATTAAATTATTGATACTATTGAGTATTTTTTATAAATTGACTAAAATCTTAATAGTCACAGTTTTTAAATGTTGAGTGCCCCGATATACAGATAAAAAAACCCCAACAAGTCGCTGAGGTTTTAGTGATCGCGGCACGATTCGAACGTGCGACCGTCTGCTTAGAAGGCAGATGCTCTATCCAGCTGAGCTACGCGACCATTTACAGTTGGCAAATTTAATTAAATATAAGTTCTTCACAATTTTTTTTGATTAGTATGTTGAATTAAGCTAAGTTTGATTATGCACAGCACTCTTTTAAATTTTTTTATTTATATAATTTCATCATTATTTTTAAATGAAATCGATTTAAAAAATCAACCTAATATCATTTATTATATATCCGATGATAAAGACCAAATAGATCATAATATATATGGAAATAGTTTAGTTCCATCTGACCCTATAAATAGACTAGCAAGTCAGGGAATGAAATTCAATAATGCGTACACTTCTCAAGCAATATGTTCTCCAAGTCGTTCTCAAATATTCACTGGTTTGTATCCTATAAAAAACGGTTGTTACGCTAATCACTTACCCGTAAAAAAAGATATTATTGATGTTAATGATTATTTACAATCTGTTGGATATGAAGTTGTTTTAGCTGGTAAAAGCCATGTTAAGCCTAGTTCAGTTTTTAACTGGACTCATTATTTCAAAAATGAAGGCAAATTATTACCAATGGATAAAATTAAGCACTACATAAAAAATGCAAAAAAACCATTCTGTATGTTCATTACATCAGACTATCCACACGGTCCATTTCCGACAAATACTCAATTTAGTGATGAGGATATTTATCAAAACCCATATTTAAATAGGTCACGATTACCAAACGAAAAAGGTTACTATCAAAATATTTTATATGACAATAATCAGCTTGAAGAAGTTATAAACTTTTTAGATGAAACCAATCTAAGTGATAATACAATTTTTATTTATGCCTCTGATGGTGGTTTAAGAGGGAAATGGTCAGTAAAAGAGTCTGGTTTAAAAATTCCTTTGATAGTTAGATGGCCTAATGTCGTAAAACCTGGAACTACGAGTAATGATTTAATTAATCTTGTTGATATTTTACCAACAATTATTGAATCAACTGGAAATAAAATTCCAAAAAATTTAGATGGCTACAGTTTTTTAAATAATTTGAAAGGTGAAAAAGGTAAAAGAAAATTTACTTATGGGATTTCTACGCGACAAAATGTGAGAAATGCAAAAGTATTCCCATCCAGATCTGTAAGAAATGAAAGATTTAAATATATTATTAATTATAACTCAATTGATGTTTACAAGAATAATTTCACAGAAAACTCTATAAAAAACCAGTTTATTAGAATGGGAGCAGAGGCTTTTAGAAATGTTCCATTTGAGGAATTTTATGATTTACAAAACGATCCTTATGAAATGAAAAATTTAATTCATAATAAAAAATATAAAAACCAGATAAATAAATTAAAAAAACAGTTGAAAAAATGGATGACTTCTCAAAGTGATTTTCTCCTTGAAACTGAAATTCCATTTCTAAAACCAACACTACATCCACTAGATAAAGAATCTCAATGGACTAAAGTTCCAAGTAACTTGATAAATAAACTTACAAAAAAAGATTATTTGACTTCTCACTATTGAAGCGAAAATGTTTTCGAATATTTTTGGATGTTTATCAATTTAAATATAATTTCTTTTTTAATTGTTGAATCCTCATGCGAAAAGGTTTTAAATTTATAAATTATCAATTATTTATTCATATATTGAGAAATTAATAACAATAACTAATTAAAAAATGAGGAAAATTTTATTTATTTTTTTAATATTTCCATTCTTCATACATTCTCAGTCAAAAAACATAAGTGGTACTGTAAGTGATGAAAATGGTACACCTTTACCTGGCGCAACCGTTCAGCTTAAAGGCTCTGGTTCAGTTGGTGCTATTACAGATTTTGATGGAAATTTTTCTCTATCGATAGCTAATGATTCATCTAACATACTTGTAATATCATATATTGGATATGTAAATTTGGAAGTTGATGTAAGTAATCAACTTTCAATTAATGTTAACCTTCAACCAGACACTGAGGCTTTAGAAGAAGTAGTTGTAGTTGGCTATGGTACTGTTTTAAAACGAGATTTAACTGGCGCTGTTAGCTCAGTTGTAGTAGATGATAAAGTTTCAAGACAATCTGCAACAGTTGATCAGCTTTTACAAGGTAGAGCAGCTGGAGTTCAAGTAACCCAAAATTCTGCAAACCCAAATTCTGGAGTTAGTGTACGTATAAGGGGAACAAATAGTTTGAGAGGTAATAATGAACCATTATATGTCATCGATGGTGTAATTATTTCATCAGCTGGTGAGGATGTAATTCCTACTGGATCTGGAAATACTGGCCAAGAAGCGCAAAGTGGTTTAAATGGTTTAAACCCTAGAGATATAGAAAGAATCGAGGTTCTTAAAGATGCTTCAGCTACTGCAATTTATGGATCTAGAGGGGCTAATGGTGTTGTTCTAATCACAACAAAGAGCGGTGGTGATGAGGAAAAAGGTAAAATTAATGCATATGTAACTACGACAGTTAGAGATATCACTAATACTTATGACATGTTGGATGGACCTGGATATGCTATGTATCAAAACTCTATTAGAGCAAGTGCTGGTGAATCTGACCGTTATGTAATCAATGGTGATCAGGTTTTTTCATTTATTTACGATCAGTCTGGTAATCAAACTGCCACAGTAGATTCAACACCAAATCAAGTTCACGATTGGCAAGATGAAATTTATGACACAGGTGTTAGTACTAATTTTGGTGTTTCATTTTCTGGTGGAAATGAAAAAGGTGATTATTATCTTTCGGCTGGATTCAATGACTTAAATGGGTTAATTGAAAGTTCAAGCTTTAAGACACAAGATATAAGATTAAATCTTAATTATGACTTAAATGATAGAGTGAGAATTGAGGCTCGACTTAGTTCTTTTTTTAGTAAATCAAATTTTGCTGAAGGTGGAGATTTAATTGGTGGAGATCAAAGTTTTACTCAGCAAACATTAACATATAATCCAATCATACCAAATGATGCTGATAATATTGAGGATTTTGTTGATGGTCAAACAATCTCAAACCCTTATTCGTGGATAAACGATTTTACTGATGAATCCAGAGAAAATAGATTGATAGCTTCACTTGCAATTAAATATAAATTTAATACACCTGGTTTACAATATGAGTTTAAAGTTGGAGGTAATCTAAGAGATAAAGATAGAAGTAGGTTTTATGGATTAACAACATGGCAAGGAGCTAATGCAAATGGTATGTTACAAAAAATGAAATTAAATGCTCTAACTTATCAAGTGAATAACTTCTTGAGATACAATAGAAATATAAATAAGAATCATAGAGTAAATGCTGCATTTGGTGTGACATATGATGTTAGAGACGTTGAAAGCAGTGTTTATGCAGTAGAAGATTTTGTAACAGCACAGCTTGGAACTGCTCAACCTTTTTTAGGTCAAGTTATATCAACTCCGCTACTTTTAAGAGCTTCAGATCAACAACTTTTTTCTGTTCTAGGTAGAGTAAATTATACATTTAAAAATAAATATACCTTAACAACTAGTTTTAGAAGAGATGGTGTTTCTAAATTTGCGGAGGATAACAAATACGGTGTATTTCCTTCTTTCGCATTTGCTTGGAGAGCTGGAAGTGAAAAGTTTATAAGGGATCTAGATCTTTTTTCAAGTTTAAAAGTGAGAGCTGGTTGGGGTGCAATTGGTAATCATGGAATTGGTCCTTACGGTACCTTATCTAATTATGGTGCTTCGTCTAGTTTATATGGTACAAGTACTAATGGAACAACAGTACCATTAATACTTGCCAACATCGCAAATCCTGACCTCACCTGGGAGTCAACAGAACAATTGAATTTTGGTATTGATTTCGGATTTAGTAATGGTAGAGTTTCAGGAACAATAGATCTTTATGAAAAAACAACTAAAGATCTTTTACAGCAAAGTCCAATTCCTACATCATCAGGATTCAGTAGTATTCTTATAAACAGAGGATCTTTGGAAAATAAAGGTTTGGAAATTGGACTAGATTTAGCTTTAGTTGATAGCGGTGATTTTACATTAAATATTGGAGGTAATATTGCATTTAATAAGACTGAAATTCAAAATTTAGGTTTATCACCAGGCAATGTTCTAGTAGACAATGGAGATGGTACTTATTCGACTGAAAAAAGAGCTCATTACTTTGGTAGACAACCAAGTAGAGGAAATAGTATAAAGTTCCCTGTTAACATATTTATGGAAGGAGAAGAGGTTGCTTTATTTTATGGATGGAAAACTGATGGTATTTTTCAGACCGGAGATCAAATGTACACCATAAATGGTGCTATGTCTCAACCAGGTGATATTAAAGTTTTAGATTTAAATGGCGATGGTCAAGTTAATTTAGATGACAGAACTGTTATTGGTAATCCAAACCCTGATTTTATATATGGAATTAATTTAGATTTTTCATATAAAGCGTTATCTATAAGTGCTTTATTCAATGGGGTAAGTGGTAATGAAATTGTAAATGGAAATTTATATAGAATGGGATGGGCTGAAGGTACTTACAGAAATGTTTTAAGTGAAGCTTATCATAATAGATGGACAGAAAGTAATCCCACTAATGACTATCCTAGACTTGGTTATTCATCAAATTTATTTGGAGCTTTGATGGATAGAGTTATTGAAGACGGGACATATCTTAGGTTAAATAATATTACTGTAAGTTACGATGTTCCAACAGACTCAGTAAGTTTTATTGAATCAGCTAATGTGTATGTTACTGGACAAAATTTATTTACATGGACTGACTATTCAGGATATGATCCAGAAATTACTACATTTTTGTACGATGGTTTAATTCAAGGAACAGACTGGAATAACAAACCAAATTCACAGTCGTTTTTAGTCGGTATAAATTTAAATTTCTAATAAAACATGAAAAATTTAATTAATAAAAAAGAAATAATGAAATATTTTAAATATTTAATATTAGCGTTGCCTATTTTATTTATAATGGGTTGCGATCTAGATGAGGAACCACCTTTTTTAGATGAAACTATTTACACTAACGCACAAAGTGCTCAGGCAGCTAGAGATGGTATTTATCAATCACTAACAACTTATAATACTCAGGAAAGAAGGTTGTTTATCACTAACCTATACTCTGGCCTAATGTTTACTGGAAAAGGTGGAAATAGAGTAAATACACGTGATATGTCAACATTGGTTTCTCTAAAACCTGGATATCATATGGACGCAGATTGGCTATGGACAGGATTATATCAAACTATTGCTAGATGTAATGGAGCAATTTCCAATATTAATACTACTGCTTCTCCATCAAGTAATGATGAGGTAGTTTTTAATGATGTAGCTGGACACGCATATTTTGTAAGAGCTTGGAGTTATTTTGAGTTAGTTAATTTATTTGGAGATGTCCCTCTTTGGTTAGATTTACCTTCCTCCGATAACACTAATAAAGCACTTTCTTCAAAATCTGATGTTGTTCAACAAATAATTTCAGATGCATCAACTGCTGCTTCAATGCTTAATGGCAATGCTGGTATTGGTTATCCAAAAGCTCATGCAGCAAATATGCTTTTAGCAAAAGTCTACATGACAATAGCTACCAATAATGATTTACAAGTAGATGGAAGTTCGATGGATTATTGGAACTTGGCCAACCAAGCAGCACAATCAGCTTACGGTCACTATTCATTAGTTAATGACTTTGGAAGTTTATTTACAGTGCAGGGTGAAAACTCCACTGAATCCATGTTTGAATTACAAATTTCACAGGATGCAACTAATTCGCAAATGGGTAGAAATTTTACACCATGGAAATATAAGGCAGGTATGCATTTTGGATGGTTTAGAGTGAGTGCTTTTCAGCACGATAAGCATTTAAAAGCTTATGGTGGGAATACAACTTGGAATGCTAATAATTTAAGTACATACCCTGATAGTCGTTACAAAGCAACTTATTTGTCTCAATATCAAAGAGCTGATAGAACACCTCCAGCTGGACTTGTTAGGGTTTACCCACATAATCCAACTAGAGGAAGATTTGCTATTGCACATCCATACTTATTTAAATGGGCAGAAAAAGACAAAACTCATAATAACCAATTCAATAGTCAAAATATTGTAGTATATAGATATGCTGAATTGTTGTTGATGCTTGCAGAAATATCTAATGAGCTAGGTAATGGTCAACAGATGACTTATTTACAACCTGTTTTAGATAGAGCAGGTGTGACTGCTAGACCACAATTTTCACAAGGTCAATCTGCATTTAGGGATGCAATTATGGATGAATATAAATTTGAACTTATTGGTGAGGGTCATGATTCATGGCATGTAAGAAGGAGAGGAGTACAGTATTTTATTGATAAAACACTTAGTCCACATAATAATTCATTCGGAAAAAGAGTTGGTGTTGGTTGGAAAAGGTATGCTAAAAACTTAGAAGTTGAGTTTTCTACAGATCCTAATCAAATAATGCAAATGCCTATTCCAATAAGCGAAGTAAATACTAATGAATTGATTAATTAAATGAAAAAGTTTTTATTAGTAACAACCTTCTTAATTCCTTTTATTGCGTTTTCACAAAATGCGACAAAATCTCAAGAAAAACGTTCTGATATGATAACCAGTTATGTTATTGATAAATTAGAGCTGAGTGATGAAGATGCTAAATTTTACAAAAAAGTTCACTTAGCTCAAATTGTTGATAATGCAATTAATGTTCGTGAGAGCAATGCCTCAACAGCAGAAGAGAAAAGATTGATATACAGAAAGGGATACGAAAGTATTAGAAATAAGTTGGTAAAAAAGTTTGGAAATAAAAAAGCTCAATTAATTTTAAAAGCTTCAAATGAAGCAAGAAATAAATAGTTTATAAACTTTAGAAAAAAGGAGGATTATTTCCTCCTTTTTTTTCTTTAATACATCTATAAATTTTAATTTATGATAAATATGAGATTTAAGTATTTATTGTTTTTCTCAGTTAATTTTCTATTATTTTCAAATTTTTCTCAAGAACAAAAGCAAAATATTTTATTCATTGGTGTTGACGATTTAAGACCATTATTAAATTCATATGGTCACAAACAGATGCATACTCCTAACTTAGATAAATTAGCTTCGGAAAGTATACAATTTAATCAAGCTTACGTTAACATAGCTGTGTGTGGTGCTAGTAGGGCGAGCATTTTAACTGGTATAAGAGGAAGTTTTACGAGATTTGACTCTTATACTTCAAGAGCTGATAAGGATGTTCCACAAGCAACTACATTAGCACAAATTTTTAAAAAGAATGGTTACAAAACCGCATCAATAGGAAAAATATCTCATTTTGCTGATGATTCAAAAAGTGATTGGGATGATTTTTACAATTTTAGAAATGGTTCAGATTATAAAAATCCAATATCTGTAAAAAGGCAAAAAGAAATCAAAAAATTAAGACCTGATGGAAAGTTTGCTGGTCCACCTTTTGAATATTCTGATGTTTCCGATGATGATTATAATGATGGAAAATTAACTAATGTTGCTATAAATCAATTAAAAAAATACAAGAAATCAAAGGATCCTTTTTTTCTAGCTGTAGGTTATATTTTACCTCATCTTCCCTTTATTCAACCAAAAAAATATGGTGATTTATATGAGTTCGACGATTTAGTTTTTTCTAAACAAAAAACCGTCCCAGTTAATTCACCAAAAAGAGCTATAGCTCACGATTGGCTTGAACTTAGGAATTGGTATATAGATATCCCTCAATCTGGTCCTGTTAGTTTAAAAATGGAAGAAGATTTAATCAAATCATATTATGCAACAATTACTTATTTAGACACATTAATTGGAAAACTTTTAAAATCTCTTGATGATCTAGACTTAAGAAAAAATACTACAATTGTATTTTGGAGTGATCATGGTTTTTTTCTAGGTGAACATGGTTTTTGGTGTAAACACCACACTTTTCAAGAAGCAATACATGTTCCATTACTTGTTTCATCACCAAATATGGAACAAGGGTTTCAAACTAATACAATGGTCGAATATGTAGATTTATATCCAACAATTTGTGAAATTGCTGGAATAAAACCACCAAATTATATTCACGGTAAAAGTTTTGTGCCTGTTTTAAGAAATCCTAATTTGGAACATAAAAAAGAAATTTATAGTAGATATCAAACTTTAGAGGTTGTACAAGACAACAAGTTTTCATATCATGAGGTTTTACAGCATGAAACAGGGAAAGTGTTATACAATATGTTGTTTGATATGGAAAATGATAAAAAACAGTATTATAATATTTCAAAAAAACCTGAATTCAAAAACTTAGTTGATTTATATTCAAAAAAATTAAAAAAAATGAGAGATTTCTCTAACAAACCAATAGTAATAAAATGAAAAAAATTATTTTTTTAACTCTTCTTTTTACAACTGTTATTTACAGTCAAAAAAAATTTAAAGACCAACCACTTGTCAGTGAAATATTTACTGCTGATCCTTCAGCACATATTTTTAATGGGAAAATCTATATATATCCCTCTCATGATATTTTTTTAGAAAATCCGCCAATTGATGATTGTGGTGGAAAATACGCTATGAGAGATTACAGAGTACTATCCATGGACTACATTGGTGGACCTGTAACCATTCATGATGTTGCATTAGATCTAGATGATGTTCCATGGGCCAAAAGACAATTTTGGGCACCTGATGCTGCTGAAAAAGATGGTAAGTTTTATTTATACTTCCCAGCTAAAGATAGTCAGGATATTTTTAAAATTGGAGCTGCAGTTTCGGATAAACCTGAAGGTCCTTTTATTCCACAAAAAAAACCTATAGTAGGAAGTTATAGTATGGATCCAAGTGTTTTTAAAGATGATGACGGTTCATATTACATGTACTTTGGTGGTATTTGGGGTGGTCAATTACAACGATGGGATGAGAATAATAAATATTCACCCGGAATATGCGGAAAGGAATTGTTGGATAGTGGTATTCCTGATGGGCCTGCAATTTCACCAAGAATTGCAAAAATGTCTGATGATATGATTAGTTTTGCTGAAGATCCAAAGCCAGTTAGAATTATTGATAAAAACGGGAATCCAATATTGACCAAAGATCACGAAAGAAGATTTTTTGAAGCAGCATGGGTTCATAAAATTGATGAAACATATTACTTGAGTTATAGCACAGGAAATACACATTTTATTGTTTATGCAACAAGTAGTAACCCATATGGTCCTTTTGTTTACCAGGGTGTTATTAATAATCCCGTTGATGGTTGGACAAATCATCATTCAACACTAAAGGTTGGTGAACAGTGGTACCTATTTTATCACGATACCCAAATATCCGGACAGGATCATTTAAGAAATGTTAAATATTCAAAAATGTTTCATAATGATGATGGTACAATCAAAACTATTAATACAATTATCAATTAAGTATGTACAATATTGGTTACGATTTAGGAAGCTCATCGCTTAAGATTGCTTTAACTGATGCAAACTCGGGCGAAAAAGTTTTTCTTGTTCAAGAACCAAATAATGAAATGGATATTATTTCCAAACAAAATAACTGGGCTGAACAAGATCCAAATTTTTGGTGGGAATGTTTTTGCAAGGGAACAAAAAGAATAATTGTAGAATCAAAAGTAAAACCATCAGATATAAAATCAATTGGTATTTCTTATCAAATGCATGGGCTTGTATTAATCGATAAGTTAGGAAATCTACTATATAATTCCATAATATGGTGTGATGGTAGAGCTGTTGATATTGGTAATAAAGCATTTAATGAGTTAGGAAGTGAAAAATGTATGAATACATTACTTAATTCACCTGGTAATTTTACTGCTTCTAAGCTTGCGTGGGTTAAACAAAACCTTCCAAATATATACAATAAAGTATATAAGTTTATGCTGCCGGGAGATTATTTAGCCTATAAATTATCAGGCGAAGTTTCTACAACAATTTCTGGTCTTTCTGAGGGAATTTTTTGGGATTTTGAAAAAAATAGTATAGCAGAACATTTATTTGAGTATTATGGAATTGATCAATCTTTATGTCCAAATATTGTAGACAACTTTAAAGAGCAGTCTTATACCAACAAAAAAGCTCACGATGAAACTGGCTTACCGTTTAATATTCCAATCAGATATAGAGGTGGGGATCAGCCGAACAATGCTCTTTCATTGAATATTCTTAATCCCGGTGAAGTTGCTGTTACTGCTGGCACATCTGGTGTAATTTATGCAATATCTGATAAGCTAAAATCTAAAGAACCCTTAAGAATCAATAATTTTGCCCACATTAATTATAGTAAAGAAAACAGCATTTTAGGAAAATTATTATGCATTAATGGTGTAGGTATTAAATACAGATGGTTAAAAAATATTTTAAATGTAGATAGTTATCAGAAAATGAATTATTTAGCATCTGAAATTGAAGTTGGTTCTGAAGGTTTATTTACATTCCCTTTTGGAAATGGACCTGAGAGAATATTTGAAAATAAAGATTTTGGATCTAATATTAATAATATTAATCTGAATAAACATAATAGAAATCATTTAATACGTTCCAGTTTGGAGGGAATAGTTTTTTCCATGATATATGGTTTAGAAATTTTAATCAACGACAATGTAAGTCCATCCATTATAAGAGCTGGAAATGACAATTTATTTCAATCTGATATTTTTTCTAAAACATTTTCAACACTTTCTAATAATGAAATAGAGATTTATGATGTGACAGGTGCATATGGAGCAGCTAGAGCTGCTGGATTTGGTAAGGAAATTACAGATATAAATAAAAATGATTTATTAAAAATAATAACTCCATCAATTGATAAAAATATATACTACGATTCTTATAATAGATGGAAAGAAAAATTAACTTTAATATTAAATAAATAAAATGATAACAATTGGAAGTAGAGAGTATTTTAAAGGAATTAATAAAATAGTTTATGAAGGGTCTGATTCAAAAAACCCATTTGCATTTAAGTATTATAATCCAGAACAAATTGTTGCAGGTAAATCAATGAAAGAACATTTTAAGTTTGCCGTTGCCTATTGGCATTCCTTTTGCGGCCAGGGAGCTGATCCTTTTGGTGCTGGTACACAAAATTTTCCCTGGGATAATTCAAATAATCCCTTGGAATCAGCTAAAGATAAGGCTGATGCGGCATTTGAATTTATTTCTAAAATGGGATTTGATTATTTTTGTTTTCATGATTATGATTTGATTCAAGAAGCAAATAGTTTTTCTGAGTCTGAGGAAAGGTTGCTACATATTACTGACTATATTAAAAAGAAAAAACAGGATTCAGGTATCAAATTATTGTGGGGAACTGCAAATTGTTTTTCAAATCCACATTATATGAATGGAGCAGCAACTAATCCTGACTTTGATGTTGTTTCAAGAGCAGGTGGTCAAATTAAACTTGCATTAGATGCTACTATTGCTTTAGATGGCGAAAATTATGTTTTCTGGGGTGGAAGAGAGGGCTATATGTCTCTACTAAATACTGATATGTCTAGAGAACTTGATCACATGGCTCAGTTTTTAAAAATGTGTAGAGATTATGCAAGATCAAAAGGTTTTAATGGCACTTTTTTTATTGAGCCAAAACCAATGGAACCTTCAAAGCATCAATATGATTTTGACACTGCTACATCAATAGGTTTTTTAAGAGAATATGGGCTTGAAAAAGATTTTAAAATAAATATTGAAGTTAATCACGCAACATTAGCTCAACACACTTTTCAACATGAGTTAACAGTTGCTGCAAAAGCAGGTATGCTTGGAAGTATTGATGCAAACAGAGGTGATTACCAAAATGGGTGGGACACGGATCAATTTCCAATTAACATACAAGAAACAACTGAAGCTATGTTAGTTTTTTTAAAAGCTGGAGGGCTGCAGGGGGGCGGAATAAATTTTGATGCAAAGCTAAGAAGAAACTCAACCGATTTAGAAGATTTATTTTTAGCTCATATTGGTGGAGCTGATACTTTTGCTAGAGCTCTAATAATTGCAGATAAATTACTTACAGATTCTCCAATTAGTGAAATGCTTAGAAAAAGATATGAAAGTTTTGATTCTGGAAATGGAAAAAAATTTGAGGATGGAAAATTAAATTTAGATGACTTATATAATTTTGCGAAAAATAATGGGGAATTACCTTTGAGAAGTGGTAAACAGGAATTAATTGAAAATATAATATTTAACTATATCAAATAGATTATGGAAGTAACAAAAACTATTTTTGAAGGATTAGATTGGGTAGTTCTCGGTTTATATTTTGCTATTCTCATAGGTGTAGCTGTATGGGTAGCTTTACAAAGGAATAAAAATACTGAAGATTATTTTCTTGCTGGTAGAAATGTTGGATGGTTTGTAATTGGTGCCTCAATTTTTGCATCTAATATAGGTTCTGAACATGTAGTTGGTCTTGCTGGAACAGGTTTTTCCTCTGGAACTCCATTAGCACACTACGAACTTCATGCATGGATAGTATTACTTTTGGGTTGGTTATTTTTACCTTTTTACATAAGAAGTGGGGCTTTTACAATGCCAGAGTTTTTGGAGAAAAGATTTGATAGTAGATCAAGATGGTTTTTATCGGTTTTTTCACTATTTGCTTATGTTTTAACTAAAGTTTCTGTTACTATTTATGCAGGTGGAATTGTTGTTAGTGAACTTTTAAATCTTGATTTTTGGGTTGGAGCAATTGGAATTGTTGTCTTCACTGGCATATATACCATAATTGGAGGTTTAAAAGCTGTTGTGTATACTGAAACTCTGCAGACAGTTGTTTTAATTGTTGGATCAGTAATAATTACTTACTTGGGTTTTCAAGAAGTAGGAGGATGGAATCAACTTACCGAGACTGTAATTGCTGTTAGTCCTGATCATTTTAATATGTGGAGACCTTGGGATGACCCTGAATTTCCTTGGGCAGGCTTACTATTTGGAGGAACAATTGTAGGTATTTGGTATTGGTGTACCGATCAATATATTGTCCAAAGAACATTAGCTGCAAATAATATAACAATTGGAAGAAGAGGTGCTATTTTTGGAGCATATCTGAAGCTATTACCAATTTTAATTTTTTTAGTACCTGGTATTATTGCTTATGCTCTAACCATTCAAAACCCTGAAGTATTTAGTGTTATTGACCCTGAAACAGGAGTAGAAAGAGCAGATAGAGCTTTTCCTATGCTAGTAACCACATTACTTCCAGTAGGTTTAAAAGGTTTAGTAGCTGGAGGTTTAATGGCTGCTTTGATGAGTTCACTAGCATCTGTTTTTAATTCATGTTCAACAATTTTTACTATTGATATTTATAAAAAAATAAGTCCAAAAAAATCTGAACAATATTTAGTTAATGTTGGAAAAATTGCTACAATTGTAATCGTTGTATTAGGAATTGCATGGATTCCTATTATGGAAAAAATTGGTGGAGGAGTGATGTATCAATATTTACAAAATGTACAAGCCTACATAGCTCCACCAGTAACTACTGTTTTTCTTTTGGGTATTATATGGAAAAGAGTTAATGCCCAAGCAGCTATTGTAACATTATTTAGTGGACTCTTCTTACTTATTTTAAGATTAGGATCCGAAATTGCTACTAATGAGGGTGTAATTAATAGTGGATTTTTATTTGAATTTGCCTCAATTAATTTTTCATATATGGCTATTTGGATGTTCTTATTTTCAGTTATTTTATGTATTTCAGTTTCATTATTAACATCGCAACCTGATTATCAAAAAATTCAAGGTTTATCTTATGGTACTTTATCGAAAGAAGATAGAATTAGTGCCGAAAACTCATATTCAACAATTGATATTGTTTTATCTGTCGTTTTAGTTTTAATTGTAGTTGGAATTCTATTGTTCTTTTCACCTGTTGTATTTTAAAATTTGAGATATTTAATAATTATATTACTAGTATTTTTTAATTCTACAGCTCAGGATAAGTATTCTGTAAAAAACATATTGAAAGATTCAGGTTATTCATTAGACTCATTTTATGTTGGAGCTACTTTTAAATATTCTGCATTAAATTCAAATTCTAAACTTGAAAAAATATTTCTTAAAGAATTTAATTATTTAACGCCTGAAAATGCTTCAAAACAAACTGCGATTCACCCAAGACCTGGTGTTTGGAATTGGAAAAAACACAATGATTGGATTGATTTTGCAAAAAAAAATAATTTAACTGTAAGAATTCACGGTCCCATAAGTCCGCAAGCGTCTAAATGGGCAAAAAATGATGATAGAACCAAGGAGGAGTTATTGTTAAATTTAGAAGAGTACTTTATTGAGCTTTGTAAAAGGATAAATGAGGAACCTAATGTTAAATGGATGGATGTAGTGAATGAGACTATTTTGAGAAATGGCGATTGGTTCTCTGAAAAACCAGGTGATTCAAGTTGGGAAAATCCATGGACACAAATTGGTCTTAACTCTGATGGTTATCCCATATATATAGTTAAAGCTTTTGAAATTGCCCAAAAATATGCTCCAAACGTAAAATTAGTCTATAACCATAATGGAGGAATGGAAAGAAAAATGTGGCAAAAAGTTTTAAGTACGATTAGCTATCTTAAAAATAAAGGATTAAGAGTTGATGGTTTAGGTTGGCAAGCGCACCTCAGAGATGTTAGAGGTGTTGGTCTTGTAAAGAAAGATTTAGACTATTTATCTTACCTCATCGATTGGTGTCACTCAAAGCAAATGGGTTTTCACGTTACTGAATTAAATTATTGGCTGAGAGACGAAAGTCCAAATTCAATTGATGTATTAAACAGACAATCAATTTCTTACAGTAATATCGTAAATACACTAATTGCAAAAAGAAATAATGGATTAGTAACTTTAAATCTTTGGGGTATAAAAAACAAAAAAGGTCCTGGTAATTATCCAAAAAATATATTAAGTATTTATGATAAAGATTTAAAACCTGCTCAGGCTTTTTATTCTATTAAAAAATCTTTAATTGAGAAAAACACTTTAATTCGTCTGCCTAAAGAATAAGCTATATGTATAAGTATCTGATTATATTTTTTTTATTAATGTCATGTTCGAGTGGAGATGATACAAGTCAATTAATTATTGAAAATGATGAACCTGAAATAGTTATTCAAGAACCTTTTAAAAAAATAGTATCTGATAATTACAATAACGAGACTTTTGTTTTTGGAGCCACTTTAAATTACCATCAACTTAATACCAATGTTGAACAACTTTTTCTTGATGAATTTAATTATACAACACCAGAAAACTCTTTTAAACAAACCATTGTTCATCCTGAACCCGGTGTTTGGGATTGGACTAGAGTAGACGCTTTTTTAGATTTTGCTTCAAAAAATAATATAAAAATGCGTGTACATGGCCCCATTGGACCACAGTCTTCAACCTGGGCAAAAGAGGATTCCAGAACCGCGGAGGAATTATCTTCTCTTTATCAAGAATATATGATAGAGTTGTGTAAAAAAATCAATAATAACTCTAATGTATTATGGATGGATGTTGTAAATGAAACTATTTTATCAAATGGTCAATGGACTGACAAAAAAGATGGTACTAATTTATGGGAAAATCCATGGACTCAAATTGGCAAGAATGATGATGGTATACCTTTATACATTGTTAAAGCTTTCGAGATTGCAAAACAATATGCTCCAAATATAAGCTTAGTTTTTAATCAACACGCAGGTATGCAGCCAGAAATGTGGGATAAAGTTAAAGAGACTATTTTATATCTCAAAAGCAAAGGTCATAAAGTTGATGGACTTGGATGGCAAGGTCACTTAAGAGACAATGTAATTTTATCTTTAAATAAAGAAAAAATTGATTATTTACTTTCAATTATTGATTGGGCTCATCAAAATGATTTAGACTTTCATGTAACTGAAATAGATTATAGATTGGTTGGAACTAATCCTTCATCAAATGCTTATGAAAGACAAGCTAATGGATATTCAAATATTTTAAAAACTCTAATCTCAAGACGAGAAAATGGTGTTGTTACTTTCAATACCTGGGGAGTATATGATAAAAACTCAGTATCTGATCATGAGTTTAAATATATTTATGACTCAAACTTAAAGCCAAAAAAAGCTGTTGAATTTCTCAAAAATACGTTAAAAAATAAGAATACTTCATATGTGTATTTTGATTAAGTAGAGTCTCTAATAATTAATGATGTTGGAATTTTCTCATCAATAAATTCATTTCCTAATTTATTATTTATCCTATCTAGTAAAATCTTTGCGGAATATTTTCCCAAGTACTCGCCATGCTGATTAACACATGTTATACTCGGTTTAATAAATTCATACATTGGACCATCGGTAAAACCTAAAATAGCAATATCACTGGGGATTTTATATCCTAAATTTAGTAATAGACTATGAATTGAGACAGTACTTTGTGGTTCCATACAAATGAGGGCATCTATTTTATTATCTGATGTTAACTTTATTATTTCACTTTCAATATTAGCACCATTATTTGATGCGAGATATAATTCACTTTTATAGTCAATATTATTAGATTTTAATCCTTCTATATATCCGCGATATCTTTCTTTCCCAATAGTTGTATCATGAATTGGTGAGATAAAAGCTATTTTACTCTTTCCTTTATTTGATAAGTGATTAACACAATCAAAAGTTGCTTTAAAGTTATCCATATAAACTTTGTCACATTGGTAATCATATGAAATTCTATCAAACATCAGAACAGGTATATTATATGATTTTAAATCTTTTAGTGTATTAACAGTATTTTCATTATACTTGTCTTTAGCTAATGATATCATTAATCCAGCAATACTACCATCTCTTAATTTTTTAATAATTTTTTTTTCATTTGTTGCAGATTCTTCACTGAAAAAACACGTTAAATTATATCCAGACTTATACAATTCTTGTTGAACACCCTTGATAACTTTTGCAAAAAAATAATTTAGTATGTCTGGGATAATAATTCCAATATTTTTTACAACATTATTTCTTAATCGACTGGCAAAGAAATTTGGAGTGTAATTTAATTTAATAGCAATTGCTTTAATTTTGTCCCTTGTTCTTTTACTTATTTCTTTATTATTATTTAATGCTTTAGAAACAGTAGAATTAGAAAAACCAGAAGCGACGGAAATATCTTTTATTGTAGATTTCTTC